>JBBQTD010000015.1:0-64610 GCA_038234715.1 Lysobacterales bacterium
TTGCGAAAAGTCGACGGCTGGCAAACGCTGCACGAGCAACCGAAAGCAATCGAACTTGACCGCGCTGCCTAACTTTCAGGATGATCGAATCGCTGGAGACACGCCAAAGGCAATTTCCACCACCGCCGCGACACAACCAGATCCGTAGAATCCTTGTTGTCCTTGTTGTCCTTGTTGTCCTTGTTGTCCTTGTTGTCAGTGCTTAAGTACCTGACAGCGTCGACATCGTCTGGAGCCAAACCCTCGTGTTCGGGTGCTTGTGCGATAGATTTGTTGATAATTTTATAAATCGCTCCGTTGTCGCGTGCCTTGCCGTTGGCTACCGCGTCGGGATCGGAGATCGTCACTGCGTCCTTGGTGGTGCAAAAGGCATCGGCGAAGGCTTGAAGCGCGCGCCAAAGTGAGCGCTCGTAGGTCTTGGTCATTTCAGGTCGGGCGTTACGAATTTCCTTCGGCGAAGCCGCTGAACCGATCAGTCTTTCCATCACCTTCAATGCGTCGGCATTCTTCGCCGACTCACGCATCCAGACGGCTAGAACCTCTTGGTAGGACTTGGACGGTTTAGCAACAGTCACACCGGGGATGGTTGGACCTAGGTGTGGCCAAGCGATCAGGGCTGCGACAGTGGACCATGTAGTGTCGTCCGGGCACCGCCATCCTGCGGCGAGTGCGCTGTATACAACCCAGTCAAAGTCTCCATACATCGCGTGCAGGTGCAGTGGTGCAAGTGCAGAGCTATGGGCTCCGCGGTTATTCACGCCGATCTCAACTTGCGTTCTGGCCACTGACTGGACGGAAGCCCACTCACTTTCCTGTGGCCTCCACCACTTGATTACGCCTGCCACCCGACTCAGCGCGTGATAGACCTCAAAGGCCATCTCTGCAGCGGGAGGGACTATTTCCTGTGTCAACCACGCACGCAGCGGACCAGTGTCAATTTCTGACGTGTTGGAAATGTTCGATCCCGCACTATCGGCATGTGCTCCGGTTGTGCTTGATTTCTCCTCCAGCGAGTTCTCTTCCATGGTGGGGTGCTGTTCCGGATTTGGGTTTGTTACCAATGCGTCTGGTATCTAACGGAGCGTGTGTGCTTGCTCGCCACTTTCTGCAGTCTAGGCGTCGCCTTGAGCCGGTTTCCCGGGAAGTCCTATCGTTTGGATGCCTTGCTCCGGGGACGGGCAGGCTAAGGAGCTGCGCCAGAGGCCACGTATTTCGTCGGTCTTGCAACGGTGCCGTCGGGCCCCGAGATGTGTCCAAAGGATGAGTTGCGCAAAAAGTGTCCAAGTGTCGCTAGACCTCGACGCTCATTTCCGCAGACGGTGGAGCCACTTCATTGGTAAGTCATGCTTGGAGTGGTTGAGTGTCGCAATTGGAGCAAGGCGGACTATCTGACTGATCGTTCGCTGGATCAGTTACTCCAGATTTAGTTGCAACAGTTTTTTCGTCCACTGTATGTGCCCTATTTTTTGTGCAATCGTTGACGCTGCGCGCCTTATGCCGAAACGCGGTAGATCCGCCCCAAGTGAATTTTCGCGTGCCGTCTTTTTTATTTTCCGGGTTCTTAGCGCGTCCGATCACCGGAGGACGTACGAAATGAATGCCGTGCTCAGGTGAAGGGATCGCGTTTAGCTGGCCGGTGGATTGCACCTGCGGCGGGTGGCGCAGCGAAACCGGACGCGTGTGTGCCTGTGCGGGCGCGGCAATCGGCCGAAATTCTGCAGTCCAGTCATGTCGGAACGGATCGTTTCCAGCATGCGGCAGCCAACGAATGGTTCTTCGCGTGTGTGGAGCAAGGTGCGGGCGCTGGGCGCGTTGCGATCTGTTCCGGCCGAGGTTGACTGGACGTGCTGGTCTGATCGTCGCGATGCGAACCAAGCCGTCATGGGCGATCGACTGCTTTGTCGCGGATCAACTGCACATGCACGAAGATCCAGTGTGGTTGTTCTGCAAGTCTCTGAAGTCTCAATCCGTGAGACACCACCTTCCGACAATGAGCCTCACTTGATGGAAGGAGGGAGACATGAAATTTCCGCACGCAGCCGACGGCCCTGCCGCCAACCGCACACACATTGCCATCGTCCTGGACCGATCCGGTTCCATGGATTCGATCCGCGACGATATCGTGGGCGGATTCAACGCGTTTCTGGCGAGCCAGCAGGCAGTGGCAGGCGAGGCGACGCTCACCTTGGTCAGGTTCGACGGGCAGGATCCGTTCGAGGTCGTTTTCGACCATGCCAATTTGCAGACAATTCGCCCGCTCGTGCGTGATGACTTCGAGCCACGCGGCAGCACGCCACTGCTCGATGCGGTTGGCAAGACCATCCTTGCCACCGAGTTATGGGTTGCCCGGCAATCCGGTGCTGAGCGTCCGGACAGCGTCGTCGTCGTTGTCATTACCGATGGCCAGGAAAACGCCAGCTCCGAATTCCAGCTCATTCGCGTGCGTAATTTGATCAAGGCCAAGGAAGCGCTGGGTTGGCAGTTTCTGTTTCTTTCTGCTGATCTCGCGGCCTTCGCTGAAGCCGGTGACATTGGCTTCTCCGACTCCAAGCGCGTGCACTTTTCGAAGGACGCTCAGGGAAACCAGGAGGCGTTCGCACGCACGTCGCAGAAGATCGCCAACTACCGCAGCGGAGTGTCAAAAGAAATCGACTACGACGACGATGACCGTAAGGCGCTCGGTGGCGGCGATATGCCAAAACAGTAATCGTGGGAGTTCGTTCGCAGGACGTGCCCGCGCCGGTTAACCACGACTCTCACGATTGAGATTCCCTTCCTACGCGGTGCAGACGACCCCAAGCGACTGGGATATCGAGGCTCGTTTTTTTGGAAGGGTGCGAGCTAAGCCGCCATCGCGCGCGCCGACAGCGGCTCGCGATGTTCGCAAACACCCGGGGAGTAATCATCGTGCCAATCGAATCCATCCCCGTTTACTACCGCGACGACATGACCGCCTACTCCGGTGGATACTCTCCGAGCGCCGCGAAGCCACCCCTAGTGGTCGCGGCTTGGCGGAAACTTGGCACCCGTGTCGAGGTGCGGTCCCCCGATCCGGTCCCACGCACCGCCCTTTACCGAACGCACGATCGCGCATTCGTCGACGCCGTACTCGACGGCGAGGCAGCCAACGGCTTTGGAAACCGCAGGGCGGACGTTGCCCGCTCTCTGCCCTTTACTTCGGGTGCGATGCTGGCCGCTGCGCGAGCTGCGATTTCAAATCGACAGGTCGCCGTGGCTCCGGTGTCCGGCTTTCATCACGCTGGCTACGACCACCCCCAAGGCTTCTGCACCTTCAACGGGCTCATGGTCACCGCGCAAACCCTGCTCGAAGAGGAGGCCGCTCGCAGGGTAGGGATCCTCGATTTCGACATGCACTATGGAAATGGCACGGATGAGTTGATCGGGCACCATGGACTAGCGAGCCGCATCACCCACTTTACGGCTGGCGCTAAGTACCACAGACCGTCACAGGCCACGGAATTCCTGTCGCGCATCCCCGACCTGATTCGACTCTTCGACGATTGCGATGTGCTGCTCTACCAAGCAGGTGCAGACCCGCACATCGATGATCCCCTGGGAGGCTGGTTGACATCGGAACAGTTGCGCGTCCGCGATCACACCGTGTTTCGTTGCGCGGCACATTCCGGATCACCTGTCGCCTGGAACCTCGCCGGTGGATATCAGTCGCCCGTTGCCAAGGTGGTTGCAGTGCATCAATCCACGATGGAGGTGTGTGTTGAGGTTCACTGCGCCGGGAGAGACGGGGCGGTTCACTCGCTCTGATGGGATCTACCTGAATCCACTGAGTGGGCGCGGGGTCGGGAGGCGTCGAGAGGCAGGCCCTCCAGTTTCCGGCCAGCCTCTATCCGATAACCCATGGCCCGGTAACCGCGCTGGCGTTTGTCCCACATCCGCAACATCGTCGGATGGCCGGTGTCCACGAAATCGATGATGCGGACATCGGTCTTGGTGGCGTGCTCGCGGTGCAAACGGCCGGCGTATTGCTGCAGGGTTCCTTTCCATGACACAGGCATCGCGAGCACCAAGGTGTCGAGCGGTGGATGGTCGAATCCTTCGCCGACCAGTTTGCCGGTGGCCAGCAAGATCCGCGGAGCATTCGGCGGCAGCGCGTCGAGTTCCGCGATCAGGCATCCACGCTGCTTTTTCGACAGCCTGCCATGCAGCACGAATGGCGAGGGCACATTCCCAGCCAGAGCAATCCGGATCGCTTCGAGATGCGCGGTGCGCTCGGTCAGCACGAGCACCTTGCGGCCTTGGTCGTAGGCGCTGGCGACATCCGCTGCGATTGCGTCGGTTCGGCTCTGATCGTTGGCCAAATGCCGGAACACGTCTTGAATCGCCGTCTCGGGCGGCAGATCAATACGCGTGTCAAACGAACGCGGTATTACCAGCAGATCATGCGGCGCACCGGGCGGTTTCGCGGCGGTGTATCGAATGGGCCCGCACTGCATGAAGATGATGGGTTGCAGGCCATCGCGACGGATCGGCGTTGCGGTGAGGCCAAGCACGAATTTCGCTCTGATCCGTTTCAGGATCGCGTCGAAGGACACCGCACCGATGTGGTGGCACTCATCGACGACGACGTGACCATAATTCTCGACCAGCGCATTGATTTCGCCCTGACGCGAAAGCGACTGCATCACCGCAATGTCAATCTTGCCCGTGGGCCGAGACTTGCCACCACCGATGGTACCGACCTCAGCCTTGCTGGCACCGAGAAAAGTTTGCAGGCGCTGTTGCCATTGCTTTAGCAGTTCCGTGCGGTGCACCAGCACCAGCGTGTTCACTCCCCGCCGGGCAATCATCGCCGCGGCGACTACTGTTTTGCCAAAGGCGGTCGGCGCGCACAGGACACCCGTATCGTGGCGCAACATCGCAGCGACGGTTACCGTTTGATCAAGACGCAGCGTGCCGACGAAACTGACATCGATGGGTTCGCCGGCGCAACGCTCGTCATGCAGATTGCAATGGATATCGTTCTCGCGCAGAAGGTCGAGTGCGGCATCGAGACAGCCGCGTGGCAGGGCAATGTGCTGCGGATAGTTTTCGGCATGGCCGATCACCCGCGGTGTGTTCCAGACGGACCGGCGCATTGCCTGCGCCTTGTAGAACTCCGGGTTCTGGAAGGCAGCAAGGCGGATCAGGCGGTTGGCCAGCGACTGCGGCAACTGCGCCTTCTCACTCGCGTAATCCATGGGGCTTGCCGCTGTGGCCAGCTCGTTGTGCGGATATTCCACCCCTGGAAACTTGTCAAAATAGATCAGGTTGCCTAGGGTCAGGGTCAGCAACGTTGGCATCGGCCCGGTCAATTTCCCCGAAGTTCGTGCCGTGCGCTTCCACGGTGTGGCCAGGTCCTCTTCTTCAATGAACGTCACATCGAGTGGATGAACACCGTCTGTCGCGAGCAAGATCGCGGGTTCGATAGCGGCCTGCGGCATCGGCTCGATCGACACCAGGAACGCCCATTGATCCGGATAGGGCCGCCATGTGGAATCAACGAACACACTGCAATGGTTCTCCCTCAACTTCTTTTGCAGCGGCAGGGCGATCAGGTTGCCGAAACCGCCCTTGGGCATCGTGTCTTGATTGGGAAATAGACGGTCATAGGATTGAAGTTTCAGTTGCCGGGTTCGCGAGCACGTGCGGCTGATGAGGGCCGTGCCGAGGCGACGCGCATCCCGCGCAGGAACCCGGTCTGCAAAAAACACCCAGGCGTGTGCACCTTGTCCCGACCGCGAAATTTCCACGGCGACCGGAACGCTCATCTCGCCGCACGATGTCACAAAGGCTTGCGCGTCTTCACGCCAATCGGCTTCATCGAAATCGACCACGAGAAACCAGCACGTGTCATCTTCCAGCAGTGGGTAAACCCCGAGCGTGTGCTTGCCCGTCAGGTGGCCGACAATGGCCGCATCCGAAAGCGGAATCAGCCGGCGATGGCCGCAATCGACGCACTTGATGCGCGGTTTCTCGCAAACGCCCGGTCGCCATTCGTTCGCACAGGCTGGTGCGTAACCGGTCTTGCCGGTGGTCGTGCTCTCCCAGCGGACGGGGTAGACATCGGAGCGACCTCTGAACAATCGACGAAACAGCGTTACCTTTTCGTCGGAGGACAGCCGGCAAGGCTTGGGCTTCGGGTCGGCCGCCACAGGTTCTGGATGCAAGCGCCATTCGACGCCGTGCTGATCCAGCAGCGCGATCAGGCGAGCGTTTTCCGCCTTCAATGCTGCCAGAGCGTCGTGTTCAGCCATCGCCTCTGTACTCGGCGAGCAGGTCGCCCATCGTATCGACCACGCCATAGCCAAAGTTTTTACTGATGCGACGCACTGCATCAAGACGTGCCCATGCCTCCTGTCGTTGCGCCGGCGCCAGCACGGCGATGGCTTTCAGTGCCTGCTCGAACATCCGCTCGAGCGCGTCGAAGTAGCCCTCATCCTGCAGGCCGACGTCGTTGCTGAAGCCGGCTGCCTGCTCGCAATAGAACACCATCAGTTCAGCCAACCCCTCCGGCTCGCCGAGCGCTTTCTTGTAGTCCGCGATGGCTTTCTTCGCCTGCGCTACCGAGGTGGCTTGTCGGCCAGACAGATCCGGCCAAAGCCAGCGGCAGATGGTCGCCTTGAAGGGTTTGAGCGCATCGTCGCCCAAGCTGAGTCGTGTATGCAGGAAGGTCCGGTTGTCCTTGTTGGCCGCGTACATGTCCTGCACGAGGGCAAGCAATCCGGCGCGGTCGAAGTCCTTCAACCGGGTCTTGACACTGTTCCATCCGGGGTTGCTCTTCGTGGCTGACATGCGGCAGTTGCTCCTCTCGGCGAGCCGTGCTGGATTCTGGATAGTCTAATTACTGGCGTTGATTTCCATCAGAGCTGGCCCCGGAAATCTGCACAGCGCGATAGGTGGATTCTCTGCTCACTGAGACGATGATACGTCTCGCACTGAGGAGCAGCTCTATCATCCCAGAGCCTCAACAGCGTCGAAAACAGCCTGACAAATAGGGACAAATTGACCAAATTGGGTAAAATAGGTATACTTCATTATTCTTCTAGGTGGAGCGGATCGCATGGATACCATCCTCAAACTCGTTGCCATCGAAGATCTGCGCCACACACCTGCCACCACGATCAAAACACTCGGTTGGCGCGGCATCATGAAAACTCTTCGGACGGGCAAGGTGGTCGTCACCAACCACAACGAACCCGAGGCGGTCATCCTCTCGATCGAGGAATACGCTGCCATCCTGCACGCCCTGCAGGAGGCTGCAACGCAAGCGAACCCGGCCCTTGAAATGCTTCGCCAGCGTTTCGATGAGCGTTTGGCCTCGTTGCAACATGCTGACGCAGGCGATCGACTGCGTGCTGTGATGCGCATGCCAACCGTGCTTGGTGGCAAGGTGAAGGTTGGGAAGGGCCATTGATGGCTCGCCCTGTTCTGTTTGTTCTGGCAGGTGTCAACGGCGCCGGCAAGAGTTCCATTGGTGGACATGTGCTGGAACAAGCCGGCTTGGCGTGGTTCAACCCGGACACATTTGCGCGTGAACTGGTGGCCGCCACAGGATACGAACAGAGCCAAGCCAACGCAGTCGCGTGGGAGGAGGGTGTGCGTCGGCTCGACGAAGCCATCGCAAAACGCCGCGACCATGCGTTCGAGACTACATTGGGTGGCAGCACGATTCCTGCCAAGATCAAGGAGGCGGCTAAATCGCACGACGTCTTGGTGTGGTTTTGCGGCCTGGTGTCACCGGAGTTGCATATCGCACGTGTGAAGGCCCGGGTCGCAGCAGGCGGGCATGACATCCCTGAAGCCAAGATCCGCGAGCGCTATCAAACGACGCTGGAAAACCTGATCGTGCTTATGCCGTCGCTGACGCATCTGCAGGTGTACGACAACAGCGTTGAAGCGGCTCTTGGCGAACCGATTCCGGATCCGATCCTGATTGCCGAAATGCACGTGGGCAAGCTGGTATGGCCCGCCGACCCCGAATCCCTCCAAAGCACACCCGAATGGGCCAAGCCACTGCTTGAAGCAGCACTGACATTGTTGAGGTAGCACCCCAGACACATTTCCGATCGTAACCGCCAGCCCCTGACGCACTCTTTTGCGCGTCAGGCCACCATGACCTGAGTATGGCCCACGGCACGCCGGCCCGCCTTGCGTACCACGATGTTCACGTCCCGACCCAGACGGTTCAGACACGCGATCATCTTGGTCTGGCTGATGCCACGGAACCGGCCACGCAGCATCTCCGAGAGCTTGGGCTGGGTCATGCCCAGCAGTTCGGCCGCTCCCTGCTGGGTCAGGTGTCGCCCCTTGATGATCTGCGCGATTTCGCGCGCCAGATCGGCCTTCACCCGCATGTTCTCGGCGTCGGGAAGACCCAGGTCGGCATACGGATTGCCGCTGCCTGCTTCGATGGTGATGTCGTGCATCCCGGATTTCGTGTTCATGCGTTTACTCCGTTTCCTGGGCGGCCACCGCCTTCAATCGTGCCTCGATCAGATCCATATCCGGCTTGGGTGTGGCGATACCGTGAGTGGATTTCTTCTGGAAGCAGTGCCGCACGTAGACCGCCGTGGCAAATCGTACCGTGTACACGGCGCTGTACGTTCAGTCTGAAGCTTCATCTGCCGGGTTCTCGATCAGGTGCGGCTGATGAGAGCCTGCGATGTCCTGTCATCCATGCGGACGAAACGCGACTTGGTAAGACCGCAGATGACGAGCCTTGGATGCCGTCAAACAGTTGCGAGTGTTGCAGCAATCGTGTTGAACGGCAGGATGAGTCGCAACGGATTGTCGACCAGCGGCAGCGCTGCAAACTTGTCGCGATACCACGCGGCGGCGGCCTCGTCCTTGGCGTCGATCGCCAGAGCGATACCGCCTGCACTCGCTGCAGCCGACATGGCGCGGCGCGCAGCCAAGAGGAACAGCTCGCTACCAATACCCTGCCGCTGCGAACTGAGATCGACGGCCAAGCGGGCGAGCCGGTAAACCGAAACCGGATACTTGCCAAGGCCCCGGCTAGCAACTTTGGGAACATTTGCGAAGTCGATCTGCCCAGGGCAAAGGCTGTAATACGCCAGGATCCGGGTGGGGATTTCGGTCGCTTCGGCGACATACGTCTTCGTGCTGCCACTCTCGTGGTTTTGCAGCGAAAACTTTTGCAGGAATTCGTTGAGTTCCGGCGATCCGCTGTCGAATGCCTTTCTGTTGTGCGTCCTGGCGAGAGGCGTTTCTCGCCAATCGGTCACAGAGCGCCTCGACGCGCCAAGCGAGCAGCGGCGGCGAGCAGGGTCGGCGTCGGTGCAGGCGGTTGATCAAGATAAGCCATGACCCGTTCGGAGTCCTTGCCCGACAGGGTCATGGACTCCACCTCGGACAAGATTTTTCGTGCCTCGGGGAGCGCAACCGCGAGGACGAAACTGGTGATATTCATGTGGCGATGCGACGCAGCCTTCTCCAGCAGCGCCTTGTCTGCAGCGGGCATGCGAAGATCTACACGTTGGTCGCGAAGGGAATCGGTTGTAGCCATGATGTGCTCCTCTTTACGTGTAATGTACGGATCAAATCCGTACATTACAAGGGTGGGTCTGAGAGTTGCCATCCTTGGCTACGGTAGCGTGCGCATGCCGTACCAGCCCAACTAAAATGGGCCGTGTCGAAAGCGCGCTTCTGTACCACCGTGATTGAGTGTCAAGCGGAGTCCCCAAATAGTTCGTGGGTTTGCACTTGACGGTCATCCCTGTGACACCCCTCGTGCCCTGCCGATTCCCGGGGCCGCATTTTTCGACCTTTTACGGCACAACCCGATGCTAAATGTGTTGGCCGGAAAGCTAGACGTAGCAACGCGCTTGGCGTTGACGCCGTCTTGTCCCGTTCAACGCGGGTTGAAATCGGTTCTCCAGCACAGGCTACGAACTTGGTGGTCGGGAGTTCGAACCGGGCGCGCCACTGATGTACATGGAAGGCCAGTGAGTTCCGCTCGCTGGCCTTTTTTTACGCGACATCTGCGTCGTGTCCGGTTGGACAGCCTGAGGCGATCCTTCGGGCCTGCGCAAGGCAGTGCGCCATCGGAGCATCTCTCGCGCGCAGACAGGTGCTGTCCGAGGGATCAGGCGGTTTCCATTCAATCGGCCAGCTGCAACCGCTGCGCATGCAGTCGCTGGTAATGCGGCATGCATGCCTCCGAGACACGCGCGCCTGCGGATGTCAACACCATGGCTGGCGCATCGGATCGTAGCTCGAAACCCGTCGACTCCCATACGTGCCCATACCAGTGCGGCGCCCAGACGCCATCGCTGGCTCGCGCGCCCGGCGGCCATTTGAGCATGCGATCGGTGAACTCAATGTGGAACAGATCGCACAGAGCACGCAGGTGCGCTTCCGGGGCACGCAGGAAATCGCCGGCATCGATGATCGGCGGTGGTTTGCCGTCGGCGCCCAGCACGTCGTGGATCTCGACCTGTTGTGGCAGGCCGATCTCGTCTGGCGTCACTGTCGCACGCGCCTTCAGGTAGGAGGCGACGACTTCGCGTGGATCGCGAATCAGCAACACGTTGGCCAGTCCGGAAATCCAGTGACGGATCGACTCCTGCGACAGCATTCCGGGAAGGAGGTGATGGCTCATATGTTTCTGGTACCAGATCGGCATGCCGCGTGGCACAGGCCCCATCAGGCCCGACACGACGTTGCGCCAGTCGGTATCGCCAGCCGCTATCACCTGCGCGCGCAGCGGATGGTCTGAGCCGGTTGCGGCGAGATAGGCTGCATAAAGGGGTTCATCGCTGACGGCGCAATCGCCGCGGTTTTCCCACGCACGCATCATCGCGGTGGAGATATTGCGCGGGCCGCTCCACATCGCGATGCGCAGTGGCGTCTTCATGCGCGGCTGACCTTCATGCGGGACGGATCTCATGCAAGACGGCTCTTCATGCGAGGCGAACCCCGCCGCGCGCCGCCGCGTCCAGGTGGCTAAGTTCAATGTAGAGTTTTTGCAGCCAATCGACCATTGGCCCGCGCCTGCCATCGCCAATGACACGCCCGTCGATCTCGCGCACCGGCACCACACCGGCAAAGGTGCCGGTCACGAACGCTTCCTCGGCGCCGTACACGTCGGTCAGGCTGAAGTTGCGCTCGCGTGCGGCAATGGCGTTCTTGCGGCAAAGGCGCAGCACGTTTGCGCGGGTGATGCCGCCCAGGCAGTAGTCGCCTGTCGATGTCCACACTTCGCCTTTGCGCACGATGAAGAAATGGGTCGAGTTGCAGGTCGCGACAAATCCATGCGGGTCCAGCATCAGCGCTTCGTCCGCGCCCGCGGTATACGCCTGGATGCACGCGGTGATGCAGTTGAGCTTGCTGTGCGAGTTGAGCTTCGGATCCTGCACGTCGGGATAGCCGCGAAGCACATGCACTGTGAACAGCTTCATTCCGCGCTCGAGGACCTCGGGTTTGGGCGACTTGTATTCCGGGATGATCACGACGGTCGCTACGCCAAGCGTGACGCGCGGATCCTGGTACGGCGTGCTCTTGGTGCCACGCGTGACCATCAGCCGGATGTGCACGTGGTCGGTCATGTTGTTTGCGGCGAGCGTGTCGGCGATGGCCCGCGTCAGTGCGGCGCGGTCCATGCCGATGTCGATCATGATCGCCTTGGCCCCTTCGTACAGGCGGTCGAGATGCGCATCGAGGAACAGCGGTTGCCCGCCAATCACGCGCAATCCTTCCCAGACGCCGTCGCCGAGCACGAAACCGGAGTCGAATACCGAAACCATGGCTTCCGCGCGCGGCTTGAGCGCCCCGTTGACGTAGATCAGGATGTCGCGATTGCGCGGGTCATCGGCGAAATCGTGGGTTTGGTGGGTCATGACATATCTCTGCGGGGAATTTGACAGTAGCTTGATCCCAATAGTGCGTCAGCGTCGATAGCCGTATGCGCAGCCCCTCCATTGTCGATAGCATCTTTGCGTCGCGATGCGCGAATGGCGCATTGGCGACGGAGAACAGGAAAGTACTGACGCAGGTTTTCTGCGATTGCGTTTGATGGCATATTCTCCGGACGAGTCGAGGCTCGGGATCGGGATCGGTACGATCGCCGTCGACAGCATCAACGATGTTGGATTTGGTCCGGGGCTGCGCGTAATTCCATAAAAACCTGATCGGCTTGCTTCGGCGCACATGGATAGACAATCGTGCTGTTCAATTCGTGGACCTTCCTGCTGTTTTTCCTGATTGTCTTTTTCCTGCATCGGAATGTACCGGGGTGGACCTCAAAAAAACTGATATTGCTGTTGGCAAGCTACGTGTTCTATTTCGCCTGGAACCCGCCGTATGTGGTGATCCTTGTGTTTTCGACAGCACTGGACTGGCAATTGGCGCGCTGGATTGCGAGGAGTGAAGAAGCCAGGAAACGACGGCTGCTGCTGATGGTAAGCCTGATCTCGAATCTGGGGCTTCTGTGTTTCTTCAAGTACGGTCATTTCCTGGTCGAAGAGTTTCGTGCGACTGTCGCGGTCTTCGGTGTGATCTATCAACCGATGGCGTTCGATATCATTCTGCCGATCGGCATTTCCTTCTATACCTTTGCCTCGCTCTCGTACACGATCGATGTGTACCGGCGTGAGATACCTGCGGATTCCTCGCTGCTCGACTATGCATTGTTCGTGGGTTTCTTCCCGCACCTTGTCGCAGGCCCGATCGTGCGTGCGCGGCAGTTTCTGCCGCAGTTCAAAGAGCCACGGCAAGCGAGTCAGCGCCAGATCGGCTGGGGATTGGTGCTTGTTGTCTTCGGGCTTTTCTCGAAAGTTGTCCTGGCTGACGATGTGTTCGCTCCGGTGGTGGACACGGTGTACGCAAACCCACTCCATGCAGGTGCACTGGATTCCTGGGCCGCCGTACTGGGTTTTTCAGGCCAGATCTATTACGACTTCTGTGGCTATTCGCTATGCGCCATCGGTCTCGCGTCGTGTTTCGGTTTTGCGTTCCCGGATAACTTCCGCTATCCGTTTGCGGCAAGGGGCTTCTCGGATTTCTGGCGACGGTGGCACATCACACTGTCGAGTTGGTTGCGCGACTATCTGTACGTGCCGCTTGGCGGCAATCGGCATGGCGAGGGTCGCGCCCGCCTGAACGTCATGTTGACCATGCTGATCGGCGGCCTATGGCATGGAGCGTCGTGGATGTTCGTCTTGTGGGGCGGGCTTCACGGCGTGTTGTTGGTGATCGAGCGATTGTTCCGCAGTCAGCAACAGCAAGTCGAATCGCGTGGAGTCGTTTCGGCTTGGGCGCTCGCGACATTCACTTTCTTGGTGATCACCTTGGCCTGGATTCCATTCCGTGCGTCCAGCACGCAGATTGCGGGCGAGGTGTTGGCGGGATTGTTGCGCTTCAACCAGCCATTGCTGCTGGGCGCGACCAAATTGTCGCTTGGCTTTGCGACGATTGCGGCAACATTTGGCTGGCACGTGTTCCAACGCAACAGTTCACTTGAAGAACGCTTTGGCAAAATGCATGCGGGGATTCAAACCGCAGTCCTAGCGCTATGCCTGGTTGCAATGTTCTTGATGTCGGGGAGAGGAGGGGGGCGTGCATTCATCTACTTCCAATTCTGACTCGCGTCTACCGGACCGCATCTGGGGGCCGGTCTTGGTTGGCTCGGTACTCATCGCGCTACTTCTTGTCGCGGCGACGGAGCTCAGTCTGGCGAGCAAGGGTTACCGGACGCAGCAACACGACTCCCCGCGCTTCTGGGGCCAGGAGCGGGCGCGGGCCAGCCAGTTTGGAATGCACGCGCTGATTCTTGTAGGCGACTCGCGGATGCAACTGGACGTCGATCTTGGGGTCTTGCGCCGAGCAACAGGGCTTCAGCCAGTGCAACTAGCGCTCAACGGGGAGCCCACGTTTGTGCCGGTACTCGAAGGTCTCGCAAACGATCCAACCGTCCAGGGAACCATTCTGGTGTCTTTCCTGGATGGCGCCGATCTCGAGGCGAATATCAGGGATCGCTCGGCGAATTATGAATCGGAGTACGAGAGGTTGCGGTCTCAAGAGATCCCGACATTTCGCAGCGTGGAAGCTGCGCTCGACGATTTTGTTTTTTCGAGCTTGCGCAGCTATGCCGACGGGACCAGGCCTGCAGACGCACTCCGTCTCCGTGTCTTTCAGCCGGGCCGCCTGCCGCAGTTCGTGATGACGCTGGCTGATCGTTCTCAACTTGCAGACTTCACGCGGGTGCCCATGCCCAAATTCTACTATGGAAGCGCACTGCGGAAACTCGGTCGCGATTTGCCGATGCCGGCAAATGCGACGTATGCCGATCTCGATGCCGCGCTTCACCAGGCAATTTCGACGATTCCGCCCGTTGACAGCTCCCGATTCCTGCGACAATTGCCGTATGTCGAATCGCTGGTCGCGGCGATTCGCGCGCATGGCGGCAGGGTGATCTTCATCAAAATGCCGTCCAGCGGGTTCATCCGCGAGATGGAGCGCAAGCGTTATCCGCGCGAGCTCTACTGGAACCGGTTTGTTGCTTCGACGACGGCGCAGACGATGCACTTTGAGGACGATGCGAATCTGAAACAATTCGTCTGCCCCGATGGCTCCCATCTGGACTTCAGGCAGCGTTCCGCGTTTACGCATGCCTTGGTGCACGCGCTCTCGGCGGCACCCGCAACCATTGCCGAGACAGCCGGCACGCCAAAGCAACAGGAGGATGTGCTGCAGCGCCGCGTCGGCGTTGACAGCGGCCCGGGCAGACCCTAGTTTAGTGATTGTGCCGCAGCATCGGGCTGTGACGTTGATGAAGGCAGCTGGCGGGAAACCCGCTTGCTGGGCGTGCGACATGAGCACTACAAGCTTTCCCTGAACGGCTTTCGCCGCATGCCCATCCAGGCGCGCGAGCGCCTTTTTCTTTGCCCATCGTCCGGATGGATAAATAAAAAGCGGACGTCCGTGGCCGAACTCTCAAACAACGCCCTGCTGCAATCCTTCTTAGGCACTCGCAATCATGATTAACATCACCCTTCCCGATGGCAGCAGCCGTCCGTTCCAGCATCCTGTCAGCGTGGGAGAAGTCGCCGCGTCGATCGGGCTGGGGCTCGCCAAGGCTGCGCTCGCCGGCAAGGTCGACGGCAAGCTGGTCGATACCAGCTTTCGCATCGACCACGACGCGTCGCTCGAGATCGTCACCGACAAGCATCCCGATGCGCTCGACGTGCTGCGCCATTCCACCGCGCACCTGCTTGCGCAGGCCGTGCAGCGGCTGTATCCCGGCGCGCAGGTCACGATCGGCCCGGTCATCGAAAACGGGTTTTACTACGACTTCGCATACGACCGGGCGTTCACGCCGGACGACCTGCCGAAGATCGAACTGGAGATGCAGAAGATCGTGAAGGAAGCGCTCACCGTCGAACGCTCGGTGATGCCGCGCGACGAAGCGGTGGGATTCTTCAAGGGGATGGGTGAGGCGTACAAGGCGGAGATCATCGCCTCGATCCCGTCCGACCAGGACATCTCGCTGTACCGGCAAGGCGATTTCATCGACCTGTGCCGCGGGCCGCACGTGCCGGGCACCGACAAACTGCGCGCGTTCAAGCTCATGAAGGTGGCCGGAGCGTACTGGCGTGGTGACTCGAACAACCAGATGTTGTCGCGCATCTACGGCACGGCGTGGCTGAACGACAAGGACCTCAAGGCCCACCTGCACCAGATCGAGGAGGCCGAGAAACGCGACCATCGCAAGATCGGCAAGGCGCAGAACCTGTTCCACCAGCAAGAGCAGGCACCAGGCATGGTGTTCTGGCATCCCAAGGGCTGGGCGATCTGGCAGGTGGTCGAGCAGCACATGCGCGGGGTGTATCGCGCATCGGGCTACCGCGAGGTGCGCTGTCCGCAGATCCTGGACGTGTCGCTGTGGAAGGCTTCGGGCCACTGGGACAACTATCAGGACAACATGTTCTTCACCGAGTCGGAGAAGCGCGAATACGCGCTCAAGCCGATGAATTGCCCGGGCCACGTCCAGGTGTTCAAGCAGGGCCTGCATTCGTATCGCGACCTTCCGATCCGCTATGGCGAGTTCGGCGCCTGTCATCGCAACGAACCATCCGGTGCCCTGCACGGCATCATGCGGGTGCGCGCCTTCACCCAGGACGACGGTCATATCTTCTGCACCGAGGACCAGATCGAACCCGAGGTCACCGCGTTCCATGCGCAGGCGATGAAGGTCTACACCGACTTCGGCTTCAGCGAGATCGCATTGAAGATCGCGCTGCGCCCTGACAAGCGCCTGGGCACCGATGAAACGTGGGACAAGGCCGAGGGTGCGCTGCGCGCGGCGTTGGCGGCCGCGGGCGTGAGCTGGGAAGAGCTGCCCGGCGAGGGGGCGTTTTACGGACCCAAGATCGAGTACCACATGAAGGATTCGATCGGCCGTGCCTGGCAGGTTGGCACCATGCAGGTGGATTTCATGATGCCCGAGCGCCTCGGGGCGGAATACGTCGACGAGCATTCCAGCAAGCGCCACCCGGTGATGCTGCACCGGGCCATCGTCGGCTCGATGGAACGCTTCATCGGCATCCTCATTGAAAGCCACGCGGGGAATCTGCCGGCCTGGCTGGCGCCGGTCCAGGCCGTGCTGATGAATATCACCGACGCCCAGGCTGATGCGGTCGAATCGGCGCGGTCAACCCTTGAAAATCAAGGATTTCGGGTCGAAGCCGATTTGCGCAACGAAAAAATCGGCTATAAGATTCGCGAGCACGCCATGCAACGTGTGCCGTACCTTCTGGTGGTCGGGGACCGCGAGAAGGAAACAGGCTCGGTCGCAGTGCGTACGCGGTCCGGGGAAGACCTGGGTTCCATGGCGCTCGGGGACTTCATCACGCGATTGCGCAACGAGGCCCGGCCAGGCGCACACTGAGCATCCGCAACTACCTATATCGAGAGGAACCGCGAATCAATACCGAAAAGCAGAACCGCAAGAACCAGGAGATCCGCGTACCGCGCGTGCGCCTGATTGGCGCCGAGGGCGAAAACGTCGGGGTGGTCGGCCGCGACGAGGCTTTGCAGATGGCCGAGGAGGCCGGGCTCGATCTGGTCGAGATCCAGCCGAACGGCGATCCGCCGGTCTGCCGCATCATGGATTTCGGCAAGTTCAAGTTCGAACTGCAGAAAAAGGCGGCTGCGGCGAAGAAGAAGCAGAAGATGGTCGAGATCAAGGAACTCAAGTTCCGCCCGACCACCGACGACGGCGACTACCATATCAAGCTGCGCAACCTGCGCCGGTTCCTCGAGGAAGGCGACAAGGTCAAGGTCAACATCCGTTTCAAGGGCCGCGAGATGGCCCACCAGGAGCTTGGCCTGCAGATGGCGGCGCGGATCGAGGCCGATCTTGCCGACGAAGTGGTCATCGAGCAGCGTGCCAGGCTCGAAGGCAGGCAGATGATCATGATGATGTCGCCGAAGAAGAAAACTTAGGCAGAGCACGTTCCGGGCGCTTGGCCGGCGGTGCCGGGCCGGCACGTGCACTGCATGTCCTGCGCATCGCGCTGATTTGCAAGGGGATCGCCCAGCTGGCATACTTCGCGGCCCGGCTTGCGTCGGGTTGCGTGTGTTTCATCGTTTCGTCAGGACCCGCTGCTGGTGCGTGGACTCATCACGGACCGGGGCAACAAGCCGGCATAGGCAGGACGGAAAGACCAAGCCGCGTGGACTTCATGATCGAATCGGTCGTGCAAGTGCGCGTGAGGCGGCGCCTCAGCCAGTGACATAACAACGACAGGATTTCCGATGCCAAAGATCAAGACCAACCGGGGGGCTGCGAAGCGTTTTCGCAAGACCGCTTCCGGCAAGTACAAGTGCGGCCATGCCAACCGCAGCCACATCCTCACGAAGAAATCGACCAAGCGTAAACGCAACCTCCGCGCCAAGAACCATGTGCGCGCCGAGGATGCGGGACGTCTGGATCGCATGCTTCCCTATCTCTGAGGAGGGCTGAACAATGGCACGAGTCAAACGTGGTGTGACGGCACGCCGCCGTCACAAGAAAATCCTGAAGCTGGCCAAGGGCTACTTCAACGCGCGTCACAAGGTGTTCCGCGTCGCCAAGCAGGCCGTCACCAAGGCCGCGCAGTACGCCTACATCGGTCGCAAGCAGCGCAAGCGCCAGTTCCGTGCACTGTGGATCGTGCGCATCAACGCCGGCGCGCGGCAGTTCGGCCTGAGCTACAGCCGCTTCATGAACGGGCTGAAGAAGGCCGAGATCACCCTGGATCGCAAGGTGCTCTCCGACATCGCGGTGCACGACATTGCGGCGTTTGGAAAGCTCGCCGAAAAAGCGAAGCAGGCCCTTGCCGCGTAAGGTTTGAAATGTGAGAAGAAACCGACGGGGAAGGGCGCAAGTCCTTCCCCGTTTGCATTTCAGCGGGTTGGCATTGCCCGAAGCGCAGGGTTCCAACTGGTTCCCCGCATTGCGAGGGATGAAGTGACCGGATCGACCAGAGCGGCAACGACATGAGCGAGATCGAACAACTTGGCAGGCAAGCCGTGGCGGACGTTGCGACGGCGGGAACGCCAGACGCCCTCGAACACTTGCGGGTGAAGCTGCTCGGCAAACAGGGGAGCGTCACTGCGCTGCTGAAGTCCCTCGGTGCGATGCCGGCCGATCAGCGCAAGGTCGCTGGCGAGGCGATCAATCGCGCGAAGGAATCCATCGCCGAAGCGATAGCCGCGCGTCGCGCGCAACTCGACAAAACCGGTATGCATTCGCGACTGGCATCCGAGCGCATCGACGTCACCTTGCCCGGACGTCGCGGCGAGCGCGGCAACCTGCATCCAGTCACGCGCGCGCTCGATCGGATCGTCGACATCTTCGCGCGACTGGGTTACGCAGTCGCCGAAGGCCCCGAGATCGAGGACGACTGGCATAACTTCGAGGCGCTGAATTTCCCGCCTCACCATCCTGCGCGCGCGATGCACGACACGTTTTATTTCCCCGACGGGCGTCTTCTGCGCACGCATACGTCGCCGGTGCAGATACGCAGCATGACCGGGCGTACGCCGCCGATCCGCTTGATCGCACCGGGCAAGGTGTATCGCAGCGATTCGGACCAAACCCATTCGCCGATGTTTCATCAGGTCGAAGGTCTGCTCGTCGACGAGACATCGAGCTTTGCCGACCTCAAGGGCACACTGTCGGAATTCGTGAACGCGTTCTTCGAGCGCGATTTGCCGATGCGTTTTCGCCCGAGCTATTTCCCGTTTACCGAGCCTTCGGCCGAAGTCGATATCGGATGGGCGCGCGCGGATGGCAGTACGTCGTGGCTCGAAGTGCTTGGATCCGGCATGGTCCATCCGAACGTGCTGCGCAACTGCGGTATCGATCCGGAGCGTTACACCGGCTTCGCGTTTGGCCTGGGCGTCGAGCGCTTCGCGATGCTGCGTTACGGAGTAGACGACTTGCGCAGCTTCTTCGAGAACGACCTTCGGTTTCTGGCGCAGTTCGCTTGAGAGCCGGAAATGGGGATTGGGAATTAGGCAATCGTCAAGGCAAGTGCGCTGACGGCTCTGCGTTTTCTTTCACCATTCCCAATTCCCTATCCCCCATTCCCGAAACTTCAGCATGAAATTCAGCGAAAACTGGCTCCGCGAAAATGTCGCGATCGATGCGACCCACGAAGCATTGACCGAAAGGCTTAGTGCGATTGGCCTTGAGGTCGAGGGCGTCGAGACGATCGGCGGCAGACTCGAAGGCGTCGTCGTCGCGCAGATCGTTTCCTGCACGAAGCATCCGGAAGCCGATCGCCTGCAGGTCTGCGGCGTCGACGCTGGACAGGGCGAGACGTTGCAGATCGTCTGCGGCGCACCGAACGCGCGTCCAGGGCTGAAGGCACCGCTGGCGATGATCGGCGCGATGCTGCCTGATGGAATGCAGATCAGATCCGCGAAGCTTCGCGGCGTCGACAGCTTCGGAATGCTCTGTTCGGCGAAAGAGCTGGGGATCGATCCGGATGCGTCCGGCCTGCTCGAGCTGCCTGCTGACGCGCCGCTGGGCGTCTCGCTCGCCGACTACCTCGGCCTGCCCGACGCTACCATCGAACTCAAGCTCACACCCAACCGCGCCGACTGTTTCAGCGTTCGCGGCATCGCCTACGACGTCGCAGCCGCGTTCGTTGGAGAGGTCACTCCGTGGAAAGTCGATCCAGTGCCCCCGCGCAGCGATGCGACGATGGTGGTCGAACTTGACGCGGGCGCGGACGTGCCGCGCTTCGCTGGACGCGTGATCGAAGGCGTCGACGCGAACGCCACGACTCCGCGCTGGATGGCCGAACGTTTGCGGCGCAGTGGCGTGCGGCCGATCAGCCTGCTCGTCGATGTCACCCAATACGTGATGCTTGAGCTTGGCCAGCCGATGCATGCCTTCGACAGGGACACGTTGCAAGGGCCAATTGTCGTGCGCCGCGCGCGAAACAAGCACGCAGGCGGCGAAATGCTGAAGTTGCTGGACGGCCGGACGCTGCAGCTCGACGAACACTATCTGGTCGTGTCCGACAGTCCCGAAGGCCACGCATCCCGCGCCGTCGCGCTGGGCGGCATCATGGGTGGCCACGACACCCGCGTCACCGAAGCGACGCGCGACGTTTTCCTCGAAGCCGCGCATTGGGTACCCTCAGCCATCGTCGGCCGCAGCCGCAAGCTCGGCATGCACACCGACGCAGGTCATCGCTTCGAGCGCGGCGTCGATCCGCAATTGCCTCCGATCGCAGTCGAGTACGCGACCCGCCTGATCCTCGATAGCGCCGGCGGTGTCCCCGGCCCCCTGATCGATGTGGTGCGCGCGGCCGACCTATCGGTGCCAGTCGCCGTCCGCCTGCGCAGGGCGCGATTGTCCCGCGTGCTTGGCGTAACGGTTGCGGATGCCGAGGTCGAGCGCATCCTGCGTGCGCTCGGCATGCAGGTGGAATCGCACGCGGACGGCTGGAGCGTCATTCCACCGAGCCGACGATTCGATATCGCGATCGAGGAAGATTTGATCGAGGAGATCGCGCGCATCCACGGATACGATGCGATCCCGACCGCGATGCCAAGCGGCGAGATCCGCGTTGCGGCGGTGAATGAGGCGCGCGTCAGCGACGCAGACATACGCCGCCAGCTCGCCGCGCGTGACTATCGCGAAGCGCTCAACTACGCGTTCGTCGATGCGAGCCTGCTCGCAACGTGGTCGCTGGACGCTGCTGCGGTCGCGCTCGCCAATCCTCTCAGCGCCGACCTCGGAGTGATGCGCACGGCGTTGTTGCCCGGACTGGTACAGGCCCTCAGGCACAACCTCGCCAGGCAGCAGATACGCGTGCGCTTGTTCGAACTCGGCCGGGTCTTTGGATTGCCCGAGGGTGGCGCGTCGCCGGACGAAACACCCCGCATCGCCGCGGCCTGCAGTGGCAATGCAGATGCTGAACAGTGGGGCGCCGCCGCGCGACCGCTGGATTTCTACGATCTCAAGGCTGATCTGGAAAGCGTGTTGGCGCTGGCAGGGCCGGGCGCGCCGTTGCGGTATCTGCCCACCAGCCAGGCTTGGCTGCACCCGGGGCGTTCGGCCGAAGTCTGGCGCGGTGAGCTGCGGCTTGGCTGGATCGGCCATCTGCACCCACGCCTGCTCAAGGCGCTCGACCTGGAAACCGAGGTTCTGGCATTCGAATTGGACCTCGAACCGCTGGCCCAGCGCGCAATTCCGGAAGCGGCAGCGCTTTCGCGCTATCCGCTCGTCCGCCGGGATCTCGCGCTTGTCGTCCCGGATGCAACCCCTTGGGCAGCGGTCGAAGCGACTCTGAAATCGGCTCTCGGCCCGTTGCTGCGCGAGGTCCGGCTATTCGATGTTTACCGCGGCGCGGGCTTAGACACAGGTACAAGGAGTGTCGCTATGGGCTTGATTTTACAGGATGTCTCGCGCACGCTAACCGACCACGATGCCGATGGCGCCGTGGCTGCCGCAGTCTTGGCGCTTGCGCGAGAGTGCGGCGCGGTTCTGCGGGGGAGCTGAGCCGGTCCAGACAGGGTCGTTTGGCCCAATTGCAGGATGGAAGAGCCGCGAGATGCGGTTCGACAGGGGATCGAGATGGCGTTGACGAAAGCGGAGATGGCCGAGCGCCTCTTCGAGGAAGTGGGACTGAACAAGCGCGAGGCGAAGGAATTCGTCGATGCGTACTTCGACGTGCTCCGCGAGTCGCTCGAGCGCGGCGTGCAGGTCAAATTGTCCGGCTTCGGCAACTTCGAATTGCGCCAGAAGAACCAGCGCCCCGGCCGCAATCCCAAGACGGGTGAAGAGATTCCGATTTCCGCGCGGACCGTGGTCACCTTCCGCCCTGGGCAAAAGCTGAAAGAGCGCGTCGAGGAACATGCCGGGATCGAGCATGCTTGACCCGGGGAGCAATCGCGAGCTGCCGCCGATCCCGGCGAAACGCTACTTCACCATTGGTGAGGTCAGCGAGCTCTGCGACGTCAAGCCCCACGTGCTGCGCTACTGGGAAACCGAATTTCCGACCCTCAAGCCGGTCAAGCGTCGCGGCAACCGCCGCTACTACCAGCGCCACGACGTGCTGATGATCCGCCAGATCCGCGGCCTGCTCTACGAAAACGGCTACACCATCGGCGGGGCCCGCCAGCGCCTGGAGGGTGAGGTCGCCCGCGTCGAAAACACCATGTCGACGCAGATCATCCGGCAGGTGCGCCAGGAACTCGAAGAAGTCCTGCAACTGCTGCGGCGCTGAGGCTTGTCCACCTCCGGTAGGAGAAGCAAGCAGCACCAGCTATACTTCGCGTCCGCCCGCAAGGGGCGGCAAGTACGTCATGTCGGGGCGTAGCGCAGTCTGGTAGCGCACCTGCCTGGGGGGCAGGGGGTCGTGGGTTCAAATCCCGCCGTCCCGACCATTTAGACATCCGGAACCGTTCGGATTCGTCCGCCAGAGCCACGAGACCCGCATCAGTACTTGCTTTCTTCGTCCGGTGTTGACCGCTGGCGTTCGCTTGCATCCGAGTGCATTGTGAGTACGATTGTGTGAGCATTGTGATATTCACCGAAGCGGTACTCACAACCCGATACTCACGCCATGCTGACCGATACGAAGCTTCGCTCCCTGAAGGCTCGCGAATCCGTGTATCGCATTGCCGATGCCGGTGGCCTGTGCATTGAGGTGCGTCCCACGGGCGCGAAGCTGTGGCGCTATCGCTACCGCTACACGCACAAGGCCCGCATGCTGTCCCTGGGCGAATACCCGGCCGTTTCCTTGTTGGAGGCGCGCAGGAAGCGCGACGAAGCACGCGCGGTGCTTGCCGGCGGCATTGATCCCACGTTGAACGCGAAGGCGAAAAGGCTCGCTGTCGCTGAGCGTGCCGCCTTAGATCGTCCGGTGGCAATCGGTTCCGGACTCTGGTGGATCGGCGCCCGCCGTTTCGACGAGGAGTACCGGCGCTGGGGTGAGCAAGCTGCGAATTGTGAGTACGATTGTGAGTAAAAAGTCAGAATACCTTTAGATGACTACCTTTTTGTCAAAGGCTTACGCTGACTTTGTGGTAGACGCCGTCGACCAAGAGTAGACCCAGCAGCAATTTCAGCGCCGCAGTCGGGGCTCACCCGATCACTCCGAATCCCAAACGGAGCGCAGCGCCGCAGCCAAGGCTCACCCGCTCGCTCTGACTTTAAAACGAAGCGCAGCGCCGCAGCCTGGGCTTACCCGATCGCTGTGACTTCCAAACGAAGCGCAGCGCCGCAGCCCAGGCTTACCCGATCGCTCTGCCTTCCAAACGAAGCGCAGCGCCGCAGCCTTGGCTCACCCGATCGCTCCGACTCCCAAACGGAGCGCAGCGCAGCAGCGCAGGCTCACCCGTTGCCCTGACTTTCAGCCAAGGTCCGCTGCAGCCGTCGCTCGCAAAGCCCAAACCTACTGCGGCCCAGCCTGCTCGAGTTGCTGAAGCCATGACCCGAGCTCGATCACCCCAAGAGAGCGCGCCAGCAGTGTCCCGAACACCGCAACCGCCCCAACCACCAACGTCGCCGCGACGAAGTGCTTGCGCGTCCAGCTGCCGCGTGCCGGCGCATACGCGATCAGGGCGAGCAACGCGGCGATCACCGTCACGGCATCGAAGCTCGCGCGTTGCCAGTAACTGCCACCCAGGTGCAGCCACATGCCGAACTCGTCGAACGTCAACGCAAGTCCGACGGCATACGCAGCGGCGCACCAGGTGCGCTGGCGCCCCAGCGGTGGAAAGAACAACAGCCACGCAGCCACGCCGACCAGAAGGAAGATGCCGTAGTTGAGGTGATGCACGTGGGTCTGGCCCATGTGCATGTATAGGTCGGGTACCAGGTGCGCCATGATCAGGAACACCAGAACCCGGCTCACGATGAAGGTGAGCAGAAATACCAGCAGCACGACCCGCGCGAGGTGGCGGAATGCGTGTCGGCTCGCCGCCGGGTCGTCATCGATCCGGGCATCCGCAACCCGACCATCCGCGACTGCGCCGCCCTGAATCGTGCTGTCGCTGTTACCCATCGTGCTGTCGCCGCGTTGCCATGCATCACCTTCCCAATCATGCGACCGCGCGTCAAGCCTCGACGGCTCGCGATTCGCTAGACTGCAAATCACCTGCCCTCCGACGAGTTCCCATGCGCACGCTTTATCCCGGAATCGAGCCGTTCGACGCAGGAATGCTGAAAGTCGATGGCCGCCACACGCTGTACTACGAGCAGTGCGGCAATCCGATCGGCAAGCCGGTGGTGTTGCTGCATGGAGGCCCGGGCGCGGGTTGCGGCGTGCGCATGCGCCAGTTCCACGATCCGGATGCCTACCGCATCATCCTGTTCGACCAGCGTGGCAGCGGACGCTCGACGCCGCATGCGGACCTGGTGGACAACACCACGCCGCACCTGGTTGCCGATCTTGAAAAATTGCGCACGCACCTGCGCATCGCCCGCTGGCAGGTGTTCGGCGGCAGCTGGGGTTCGACGCTTGCGCTTGCCTACGCGGAAAAACATCCAGAAGTCGTGACCGAACTGGTCCTGCGCGGCATCTTCATGTTGCGGCGCTGGGAGCTCGAGTGGTTCTACCAGCAGGGCACCTCGCGCCTCTTCCCCGATGCGTGGGAAAGCTACCTTGCCGCGATTCCCGAGGTCGAACACCACGACCTGATCTCGGCCTACCACCGCCGGCTCACCAGCGACGACGAACCCACGCGCCTGGCTGCAGCGCGCGCGTGGTCGGTATGGGAAGGCTCGACGAGTTTCCTGCGACTGGATCCGGATTTCATCGACTCGCACGAGGATGCCCGCTTTGCCCTCGCGTTCGCGCGCATCGAATGCCACTACTTCGTCAACGGCGGATTCTTCGAAGTAGAAGACCAGCTGTTGCGCGACGCACATCGGATCAGGAACATCCCCGGCGCGATCGTGCACGGCCGCTACGACGTGGTCTGTCCGTTGCAGAACGCCTACGACCTGCACAAGGCATGGCCAAAGGCGAGGCTCGAAATCAGCCCAGCCTCGGGACATTCCGCGTTCGAAGCCGAGAACATCGATGCGCTGGTGCGGGTGACGGATGGCTACAGGTGACGTGCGCACCTGCAGTCCGGCCAACGGGACTTTGTTACTGACGCAACACCACGACAGGCCAGCCATGGAGCAAGCATGAAAATGCAACGCAGCCGGACAATGCTGGTTGCGCTGGTTGTCGGCGCCAGCATCTGCAGCGGCGCCAATGCACGTGATTCCGCGCTCGATACGCGCAGCATCCTGCGCACCGAGGCGGCCCTGTGCGCCGCGTTCGAATCCGGCGACGCCGACACGTTGCGCAATGACCTCGACCGGTTCTTCACCCTCACCGATTCCAAGGGCGTGTTGTCGAATCGCGCTGGAAACATCGAGGAAGTCACGGCCCGCGAACCGGTCTATACCGTGTTCCGCAACCACGACCAGAAAGTCCGCCTGTACGGCGATGCCGCGATTGTGACCGGAATCACCACCGCGAGGGGACATGCCGCGGGCGGCGCCGCTTTCGCTGGCGACTACGCCTACACCGACACATGGGTGCACGTCGATGGAAGCTGGAAGCTTGCCGCGAGCCACGCCAGCGTATTGCAGACCCGATAGGCGCAATGCACCTGCCCAGGCGCAACGCGTGGCGCCAGCGTCGACGCCAAATGTGACGTGTGGAGCGCAGTGCCGCCGCAGCACTTGACCTGTTCGCCCGCTCCATCGAAGGTACGTGGCTTCCCGAGGAGGATCGGCATGAAACGATCGACGACGCGGCTGCCACTGGGGCTTGCGTGTTCCATCCTGGCATCCATGGCTGCGGCCGCGCCTGGCAGCGCAGATAATCCCGATCCTGGCATGCTCGGCTTCAGCGCCGATACCGCCACGCAACAGGCGAGCCTTGAACAACGCTTCGATGCGCTGCTCGACCCGGCGGACCAGCGCGAATGGCTCAAGCAAATGGCATCGCAGCCCAACCAGGTCGGATCGCCGCACGACAAGGCGAATGCCGAGTTCATGCTCGCGAAATTCCGCGCATGGGGCTGGGATGCGCGCATCGAAACCTTCAGCGTGTTGTATCCCACGCCGAAACAGGAATCGCTGCAACTCGTCGCGCCGACAGCGTATACGGCCAAGCTGTTCGAACCGCCGGTACCTGGCGATGCGACCTCCGCTCTCGCCGGCGCCCTGCCGCCGTACAACGTCTATGGCGGCGACGGCGATGTCACAGCCGCACTCGTCTACGCGAACTACGGGATGCCCGATGACTACAGGGCGCTCGCCCGGCGCGGCATCGATGTTCGCGGCAAAGTCGTCATCACCCGTTACGGCGGTGGCTGGCGCGGACTGAAACCAAAGCTCGCGCAGGAACACGGTGCGGTGGGATGCCTGATCTATTCCGACCCGGCCGACGATGGCTACGGTGCCGGCGATGTCTACCCGAAGGGCGGCTGGCGGCCGGCCGATGGCGTGCAACGCGGCTCGGTGGCCGATGTGCAGTCGTATCCGGGCGACCCGCTCACACCGGGCGTGGGCGCGACCGCGGATGCGAAGCGACTTGCCATCAAGGATGCGAAAACCATCCTGAAAATCCCGGTGCTGCCGATCTCCTATGCCGATGCAACGCCGTTGCTCGCCGCACTCGATGGTCCGATGGCACCGTCCGAATGGCGCGGCGGATTGCCGATTGCGTATCACATCGGCGCTGGCGTGGCGAAGGTCCATCTGGTCGTGAGGTCGGACTGGCAGCAAAAGCCGATCTACGATGTCATCGCGATGATGAAGGGGTCCGCCGAACCCGACCAATGGATCATCCGCGGCAACCACCACGACGGCTGGGTGTTCGGCGCGTGGGATCCGTTGTCCGGCAACGTCGCGATGATGGCCGAGATGAAGGCGATCGGTGCGCTCGTGAAACATGGTTGGCAACCACGCCGCACGATCGTGTACGCGAGCTGGGACGGCGAAGAACCCGGGCTGCTCGGCTCGACCGAATTCGTCGAAACCCACGCGAAGGAATTGCAGGAGAAGGCCGTGCTGTACATCAACTCCGACACCAACGGGCGCGGCTTCCTCGACATCGGCGGCAGCCACTCGCTGCAACACATGGTGAACCAGGTTGCCGATGGCGTGAGCGATCCGGAAACCCGCGTCAGCGTGCGCGAACGCCTGCGCGCGAAGATGCTCGTGGATGGCGGCACCGAGAACGCGAAACCGCAAGCGCGCGCATTCGCGAACATCGCGGCAAAAGGTGGTGACCTGCCGATCCAGGCGCTGGGATCGGGTTCCGACTACAGCCCGTTCCTCGAACACCTGGGCATCGCGTCGCTGAACCTGGGATTCGACGGCGAGAACGACCAGGGCGGCGTGTACCACTCGCGCTATGACTCGTTCGACCATTACGTCCGTTTCGGCGATCCGGACTTCAGCTATGGCGTCACGCTGTCGAAGGTCGCTGGACACATCGCGCTGCGCATGGCCGACGCGGACATGCTGCCGATGCGTTTCGCCGACTTCAGCGACACGCTCGACCGCTATGTGGGCGAATTGCATGGGCTCGTCGATGCCACGCGCAAGGCCACCGCGCAACAACACAGGTTGCTCGACGCGCAAGCGTTTGCGCTCGTTTCCGATCCCACCAGGCCGCTGGCCGCACCGGAGCGCGAATCCGATGTGCCCGACATCGATCTCGCACCGCTCGATCAGGCCGCGAAGCAACTCGACGCGAGTGCAAGGGCATTCCAGGTCGCGTACTCGGCGCGCGCGGCCGCTGGACTTCCCAAGTGGGCGGGGTGGGCCGCAATCGACGTGGCGATCGCGCGGATGGAACGCGCGCTGACCGATCCCGATGGTTTGCCAACGCGCCCATGGTTCAAGCACATGATCTACGCGCCGGGCCTGCTGACCGGCTACGACGTCAAGACCGTACCCGGCGTGCGCGAGGCAATCGAGGCGCGTCGCTGGGATGAAGCCAGTCGCTATGCCGCGATCACCGCCAGGGTGCTCGATGGCTACCGCGCGCAACTCGACAGGCTCGCGAACCTGTTGAACAACCACGTCAACGTCACCGCGCAGGCAACCCAAGGCAAACAACCATGAAGACGCATTGGATGATCGTCGCGGTGACCAGCGTCCTCGCGCTTGGATCGACGCTTGCGACGCATGCAGGTGTGCGCGATGCAACGCAGGACGAGCGCTTCATCCGTACCACCGAAGCATCCGTCTGCGATGCGTTCCAGTCGGGCGATGCAGACGTGTTACGCAACGCCCTGGACGATCACTTCACGCTGACCGATTCGAAGGGCGTGGTCACCAATCGCGACCAGACCGTCGCCAATGGGGCGCGGCAGGATCCGGCATACCTGGTGTTCCACAACCACGACCAGTGCGTGCGCGTATACGGCGACGCTGCGATCGTCACCGGGGTGACCAGCATGCAGAGCCACACCGCAGGTGCTACCTCAGCCGGCGACTATGCGTATACCGACACCTGGGTGCATGTCGACGGCCGCTGGAAACTCGCGGCGAGACACGCGAGCCTGCTGCGGACGCGATGACTCACGTGCGCACAGCGTGCGCTGGCCGAAGGGCTTTTTTTCGCTCGCCTACACGTCCACGATCATCTTGAAGCCGCCCATGAACATGCGCTTGCCGTCGAACGGCATCGCCTTCGGGTCCATCATGTCGGCCAGGCGCGGGTCTTTCATTCCCATCGCATTGATGCGATTGCGCTGCGCGCGCGACGTGTAGACAATCCATGAGAACACCACGACTTCATCGGGCTTGAGCTTCACCGACTGCGGGAACGACGTGCGCTTTCCGACTTTCACATCGTCGGCAACGCATTCGCGAAACTCCAGCGCACCGAGTTCGCGCCAGATCTTGCCCATCTTGCGCGACATGCGCTTGTACTCGGTGAGGTTCTTTTTCGGAACCGGCACCACGAAACCATCGACATAGCTCATACGTTTCTCCTTGCTCGATTGCGCTCACCAGCGCATTGCGAAATGCAAAGGGCGGGGGCGCGCCGAAGCTGCGGCCTCGCCATGCATGCGAACTCAGTGGTTGCCGTTATCCTGCTGCACTGAAGTCCTGTCGTTGCGGTCGCTGGACGGATATTCCGGCGTCCGACGCCTCGGCGGATCGGGGATCGGGTGCGGCATCGGCACGACCCGGGGCGGTGGTGTCGTCCGACTGCGGTCTCCATCGTGGCTGTGATCGCCGTCGTGGCCATGGTCGCGGTCGTGACCTTGGCCATCACCGTCGTTGCGGTAGTGATTGCGATCCCAGCCGCCCGGACGGTGTTCGTGATCGTGACCATGCGATCTGTCCCAGCGGTCGCGGTCGCCGTAGAAGTCGCGTCCACGGTAATACGTATCCCAGTAGTTGCCGAGTTGGAACGTGACCACCGGCACGCCGATGCGTTCACCATATTCGAACACCGGGACAAGTCGGCCCTGGTAGTCGAACTGCACGTAACTGCCGGCAACCCAGCCGCGCTGCGGTCCAGTGCTGACGTCGCACCAACGCCAGCCGCCGGTGCAACCGAGGATATCGATGCGCTCGCCGCTCTGCGTACTTGCGACACGCGGATAATCCCAGCCCGGGCCAGCTCGAAGATTGATCGATGACCGGATGAAACCACCTGTCGCACTCGCGGCGAGCGGTATCGCAAGGGCGAGGGCTGTAGCGGTAAACAGGACGAGTCGCTTCATTGGCTTGGCTCTATTGTTGAATCAACCGTGGCCACCACGATGCATGTGGTGGAAGCAGACGCACTGATCGGTGCGCAAGTCAGTGCACCAAGAATGTCGCGGCGTTGCTGTCGTTGCAAGCGAACCGCGAATGCAGTTCATCGGGCGTACGGTAGCCGTGCATGCACGGTTCATCCCGGTGGAATCGATGACCACCGGGCCAGCGCAAACATTGCATATCCCCGCGCCATCGTGGCCGCCGCGTCGTCCGAGTGGCAGGTTGGAAACGACCTGCTAAGCTTGCATCGGTATCGAAGCATTGCGCCCGCCTGCGCTCGAACAGCAGGCGTGCGAAGGGTTTTCATGCGGCGCCCTTGGTCAAACCCGGAGTTTCCGATGCGTGTCCCTCCTCGCTCGTCGCTTCTCGTCGCGATCGGTTTCATCGTCGGCGCAGCCTGCTCGTTCGTCGGTTTCACCAACGCAGCCACCGCACCCGCGCAGCCGATCCCGTCGAACCGCCCGTATAGCGTCTCGATCGACGAGATCCGGCAAAACTTTGCACATGCCGAAACATTCTCCGGAAGCTACAGCCGCACCGTCACCATGTCCGACGGATCCACCCACATCATCACCCTGCGTCCCGAAGTGGTGGACGGCAAGGAAATACTCGAACTCACCGACCAGAGTTCGAACGGCAAGATAATTCACACCTTGATCGGCCCGAACGGCACCACGACCAACGGCACGCTCATGATCAACGTGGTCGACGCAACGCCGCCCAAGCCGGACGCGGAAGCCAAGAAGGCAGGGCGGTAGCGGCCGCCGGGGCGAACCGCGAGTTTCCGAATCGGCCTGGAGGTGGGTGCTTGTCTTGAATGACCGGCGATGCTGTGTCGATTCTGCAGCGAGCCGATGCGCAGGGGCGCGGATGACACGATAACGCTCGCGTTGTTCCGATCGCGCAGCGCGTGGTACCACCCACCGATGGCGGAGTGCATGTGTTGCAGTGCACGGCGTTTGGACTGCGCGGTGTGCTCTGATTGTCCCCGAGCCTGTGGCATCGCTTGCCACCCATGCGGTCATGCAAGCCGGAGTACAGGATGCGGTCGCGGCAACATCGCATTTAGCCGCCGGGTTGGTAGGTCTTCATGCGCGGCATGTGAACCCTCTCGCGACGCATGTGGGGTTACGTGCTTGCATGAGAACCTGCATGCCGCGCATGTAGGGGTACCTGCGACCCGGTTGCACCTGGATGCGCGCACGTGTCATGACTCTGCGCGCATGCAGGTCCACACCTTGCGCAAGTAGGTGCTCTTGCCGCGTCTGTGTACCTCATGCCGCGTCTGTACACCTGCATGCCGCGCATGACGACCTGGATGCGACGCATGCGGGGTTACATGCCGCGCATGTACCGTGACTTGCGCTCATCCCACCCCACATGCGCGGTACGTGGGTCCACGTGCGATGCGTAAGGGTCCTCTTGCGACGCAAGGAACCCCGCATACATGGCATGTGAACCCTCATTTGGCGCCTGCGGTCGCAATTGCGGCGCAGCCGACCCGATCACCGCGGTGATTGATCGCACATGCGGGACGCTCCAGAGCAATCGCTGCGTGAGCCGGCGGGATTGTTTCATCCATCGAACGCTGCGCGTGGGTTCGCGCCCTGTGCCTGGGCTTTGCCGCCGCCATGCAACGGGGGAAACCTCCGCACGCGTCTTCAGCTTGTTGCTCGAACAAAGATTCCGGGAAGGATGGACACAGAAGTATTCGCGGTGACATGCGAGTGCAGATGGTCTGATGCTCCTTGATCCGTCGTTTCAGGGCCTATCGTCTGGCGTTCGCCGGGCATGACGTCCGGGGGTTGCCTGACCCGGGCGATGCAGGCACCGTAGCGGCTTTCGTGTCGATGCATTGCGGCTGTCGGTCGGCCAGGCTTCGATGCCCACCAGGATTCGGGGAAATGAAATGATTCGAAGCTATCGTCTGGGCCTGCAGGTTGCGGCGCTGTGCGTGTTCGCGGGGTTGCCGGCAATCGGACGCACGGCGGACGCGCCGCACGCCATGGGGCCGGTCGATTTCCTGCAGGCCGACATCGATGCGTCGGTCGACCCGGGCGTGGACTTCTTCGACTACGCGAACGGCAAGTGGCTGGCGCACAACCCCATACCGGCCTCGGAATCGTCGTGGGGCATTGGCAATCTCGTGGAGGAGCAACTGAGGGTGAGCCTTCGCGCGATCAACGAAAAGGCCGCGAAGACCGTCAATCTTCCCGGCAGCGACCAGCAAAAGATCAGCGATTTCTGGACGACCGCGATGGATACCGCCAAGGCCGATCGCCTCGGCGTGCATCCGCTTGATGCCGAACTTGCGCGCATCGACAAGGTCACCGACGTGCACGACGTGCTCGATACCGCCTTCCATCTGCTGCCGTTGCGCGTGGACGTGCTGTTCGGCGCGGACGTGAGCCAGGACGAAAAGCACAGCGACGTGATGGCGATCCACATCGGCCAGGGCGGACTGGGTTTGCCGGAGCGCGATTTCTATTTCAATCCCGAGAAAGGCGTGGCGCACATCCGTGAGGAGTACGTCGCGCACATGGGCCGCACGCTGGTGCTGCTCGGCCGCGATCCGGTCGAGGCGCAGGCCGCTGCTGCCAAGGTGATGGCGTTCGAGACCGAGCTGGCGAAAGCCTCGCGCAAGATCGAAGACCTGCGCGACCCGCAGAAGAACTACAACAAGATGACGCCGTCCGAACTGACCGCGAAGTACACACCATCGATCGTCTGGGTCGATCGCCTGGCTGCATACAACCTGCATCCGGACGCTGTCGTGGTCGGCCAACCCGAATTCCTCGGGGCGCTCGACACACTCCTGAAGCAGACTCCGGTCTCGGTGCTGCGCGACTATCTGCGCCTGCACCTGGTCGACGTTTATTCGGAGTACCTGTCGCAGGCGTTCGACCAGGAAGGCTTCCGCTTCTATCACCAGGTGCTTGTTGGCCAGAAGGAACAGCGTGATCGCTGGAAGCGCGTGCTCGACAACGAAGGCAATGCGATGGGCATGGTGCTCGGCAAGATCTTTGTGCAGGAGTATTTCCCGGACGCGGCCAAGCGGCGCTACGTCGCACTGGTCGAGGCGATCCGTACCGCCTACGGCGAACGTATCGACCACCTCGACTGGATGAGCGACGAGACCAAGGCCAAAGCGCACAAGAAGCTCGCGGCCGTGACGCCCAAGGTCGGTTATCCGGACAAGTGGAAGGACTATTCGGCGCTGGTGATCGGGCGCGATTCGTACGCGCAGAACATGATGAACGCCGCGCGCTGGGGGTTCAACGATGCGGTGTCGAAGTTCGGCAAGCCGGTCGATCGTGCCGAATGGGGCATGACGCCGCAGACCTACAATGCCTATTACAACCCGTCCAACAACGAGATCGTGTTGCCGGCGGCGATCTTCACGGTCCCGGGCATGCCCGATGCGCAGGTCGATGACGCAGTGGTCTACGGTTATGCGGCTGCGGGGACGATCGGCCACGAAATCACCCATGGCTTCGACGACCAGGGACGCCAGTTCGATGCCGCCGGCAACCTCTCAGAGTGGTGGACTGCCGAGGATGCGAAGAAATTCCAGCAACACGCCGATGTCATGGTCAAGGAATTCAGCGCTTACGAACCCCTGCCGGGCCTGCACATCAACGGCAAGGCCAGCCTGGGCGAGAATATCGCCGACTACGGCGGCCTGTTGCTCGGGCTGGATGCCTTCAAGAAGACCGAGCAATACAGGAAGGGCGAGAAGATCGGCGGGCTCACCCCCTTGCAACGTTATTTCCTCGGCTATGCGCTGGGCTGGATGACGCACCAACGCGAAGAGCGCCTGCGCACGAGCTTGCTGTCGGACGTGCATGCACCAGCGAAGTGGCGCGTGCTTGGGCCGCTGTCCAATATCTCCGAGTTCTATGAGGCCTTCGGCATCAAGCCGGGCCAGCCAATGTGGCGCGCGGTGGGCGACCGCGTGCAGATCTGGTAGTACCAAGGGCACGCTCTGCATGCAATCGGCACGAGCTTGCGTGCGCTGACGATGCCGCGGATCGAAGGCGATGCGTTTCGCCTTCGACCCATGGAGCATTCGGATATTCCTGCGTGGTACGCGTTCCTGCGCCTGCCGCACGTGGTCGAGCACACCAGCTGGAACCTTGCATCCGCAGACGACCTGCGCCCGTCGGTCGATGCGTACGAGAGCGATACCCCAGCTTCTGCGATTTGCTTCGCGATCGAATCGGTGGCCGATGCGGCGCTCGTCGGCTCGATCGGCTTCAACGCGGTTTCGGCGGTCAATCGCAACGCTGAAATCGCGTACACCCTGCATCCTGACTGGTGGGGGCATGGGGTTGCGACGCGTTGCTGTTGCGCAGTCGTCGCGTGGGGCTTCTCCGAGCGCGGCTACGTGCGCATCCAGGGCACGGCGCTGGACACCAACCTGGCTTCGGTGCGCGTGCTCGAGAAGTGCGGTTTCGCGCGCGAGGGCAAATTGCGCAGCTTTCGATTTGTGCGTGGCCAACTGCGCAACTTCTGGATGTACTCTCGCCTCGCCGGAGAACCGTGATGAGTGGCCTGATTCATCGCGATGCATCCGGGGTGTTTTGAAGTTGCAACGCACCAGCGTATTCTCGATCCCGGATCGATTGACGGGAAACGCATGCCCAAGGTGGTGCTCGCGTCGGCTCTCTCGCGCTGGTTGCCCGAGTCGTCGGACAAGCCGACCGGCGAGGTCGCGCTCGACGTTGCCGGAACCAGCGTCGGTGAAGCGCTTGATGGCGTATTCGCGCGCTACCCTAACCTGCGCGGTTATGTGGTCGATGAACACGGTGCGGTGCGGCACCATGTCGCGGTATTCGTCGATGGCAATGCGATCCGCGACAAGCGCACGCTGACGCAACCGCTGGGCGAGCGTGCAGAGGTGTATGTGATGCAGGCGCTATCTGGCGGTTGACCGAGGAGGGCTGTGACCATGTCCGAGCAAATACTGGTGTCCACCCGCAAAGGATTGTTTGTGCTCGAGCGAAATGATGGAGCGTGGGGCATCGCGCGCACGTCGTTTCTCGGCCATAACGTCGCCCTTTCGCTGCACGATCCGCGCGACGGCAACTGGTATGCGGCGCTGGACCTGGGTCACTTCGGCGCGAAGCTGCAACGATCCACCGACCAGGGACGCAACTGGACAGAATGCGCAGTGCCAGCATTCGACGCCGGCGACACCGTGATCACCGGCGATGGCAAGCCCGCGCAACCCGCAGCGTTGAAATTGATCTGGGCCCTGGAAGCTGGCGCACCGTCGCAGCCCGGACGCTTGTGGGCCGGCACGATTCCAGGCGGTCTGTTTTGCTCCGACGACTTCGGCGCGAGCTGGCAAATCGTGCGCTCGCTGTGGGAGAGGCCAGCGCGCGGCGAGTGGTTCGGCGGCGGCTACGATGCACCTGGCATCCATTCGATTTGCGTGGATCCACGCGATCCTGATTGCGTGCGCGTCGCGGTCTCCACCGGCGGCATCTGGCGCAGCGACGACGGCGGCGAAACCTGGGCGCAGAGTGCGAATGGAATGTTTGCGCAGTACATGCCGGAGGATCGCAGGCACGATCCAAACGTGCAGGACGTCCACCGCATGACGCAATGCCGCGGAGCGCCCGACATGTTCTGGGCGCAGCACCACAACGGCGTGTTTCGCAGCACCGATGGCGGCAATCACTGGAGCGAGGTCGCCAATGTGTCGCCTTCGGTGTTCGGATTCGGTGTCGCGGTGCATCCACGCGATCCGGAATGCGCGTGGTTCGTGCCGGCGACCAAGGACGAGCGCCGCATACCGGTGGACGGAAAGGTCGTGGTTGCGCGCACCCGCGATGGGGGCAGGAGCTTCGATGTGCTGCGCAAGGGATTGCCGCAGCATGAAGCGTATGACCTGGTGTACCGGCATGCGCTGGCGATCGACTCCACGGGCGACGGGCTTGCATTCGGTTCGACAACCGGAGGGCTGTGGACCACCGATGACCAAGGCGATCTCTGGAATGAACTGCCCGCGCGATTGCCGCCGGTGCATGCGGTGACGTTCGCTGGCCCTGCAGCATGATCGTGCGGTGCGGTGCGGCTGCGGCTGAACGCTTGCAGGCGTCGGGTTGGATTTGACACACGCCAGGGGTTACGCTCGCAGCGTCACGCCCACATCCATCGGAAGGAGTAGTCATGGCCACCCGCACGTCGTCCACCGCCAGCAAGAGCGCCAAGACAGTGAAGAAGGCGGCCAAGTCCGCGCCCGCCGGGAAAGTCGCAAAGAAATCTGTCGCGAAGAAAGCACCCGCAAAGAATGCACCCGCAAAGAAAGCACCGGCCAAGAAGGTCGCCGTCAAGAAGGCGGTGGTCACCAAGGCCCCGCTGAAGAAAGTGGCCAAGCCGGCTGCGACGGCGCCTGCTCCTGCGAAGGCGTCGGGCAAGTCGATGGCGAAGAAAAAAACCGCCGCGCCGCGCGCGCCGCGCAAGATCACCGCAAAACAGGCGCTGGCGAATACCCTTGCCTTGCTGAAGGCGAAGAACGAAAAGTCTCGGCAGCCACCGAACTATCCAACCGGCGACGCGGGACATTCCGGATCGCATGGTGCACACGGTATCGATCCTGCGCAACCTGAAACAGCGCCAACCCAGCGCCTGACCGACGCGATCCACGGCCATCCTATCGCAACAGAACGTGGCGACGGGTCCAAGCGCGGGCAGAGTTGAGACCCTGCCACGCGGCCATCGAGCGCGAATGGCGTGGTGCCGTCCGCGCCCGCTCCGATTCACCAGATGTTTACGCGATCGGCAGGCGCGACGTAGAGCTTGTCGCCGGGCTTGACCCCGAATGCGTCGTACCACCCATCCACGTTGTGCACGACGCCGTTGACCCGGAACACGCGCGGCGAATGCGGATCGCTGACGACCTGCTTGCGGATCGCCGCTTCACGCAGCTTGCCGCGCCATGCCTGGGCCCAGCCGAGGAACACGCGCTGGTCGCCGGTGTAGCCGTTGAGGACCGGCGCCGGCTTGCCGTTCAACGAGCGATGGTATGCGTCCAGGGCGAGGGTAAGGCCGCCCAGGTCTGCGATGTTCTCGCCCATGGTGAGATCGCCATTGATGTGGACGCCGGGCAATGGTTCGAATGCGGAGTATTGAGCGCCAAGTTTCTTCGCACGCGCTTCGAATGCCGTCGCGTCGGCCGCCGTCCACCAATCGCGCAGGGAACCTTCGGCATCGATCTTTCGACCCTCGTCGTCGAAGCCATGGGTGAGTTCGTGGCCAATGATGCCTCCCACGGCACCGTAGTTCATTGCGGGATCGGCGTTCGGATCGAAGATCGGTGGTTGCAGGATCGCAGCCGGGAACACGATGTCGCGTAGCGATCCGTTGTACGCGTCGTTGGTCTGCGGCGTCATGCTCCAGTCGAGCCGGTCGACCGGCCCCTTGAGGCGCCCCACGTAGAATTGCCAGTCGGCCGCGCCCGCACGCACCACGTTGCCGATCAGGTCGCTGTCACGCACGACAAGGTTCGAATAGTCGCGCGGGTGGTCGGGGTAGCCGACCTTGATCGTGTAGGTATCAAGTTTTTTCAGTGCTTCCTTCTTCGTCTCCGGGCCCATCCAGTCGAGCTTCTCGATGCGCGCGTGGAACGCATCCTTGAGGTTCGAGACGAGTTCTTCGATCTTGGCTTTCGATTCTGGCGGAAAATACCTGGCGCTGTAGAGTTGTCCGACGGCCCAGCTGAGATTTCCGAAGCAGTCGATGCGCTCGCCTGTGCAGTCCTGCCCCGCGACCGCGTCGACTGCGCGTTTCCAGCGCGCCGACTGCTCTTGCTGGCCGGACAGGGTCTTGTTGTGCATCTCGAAGTACGCATCCTGGAATGGCTTCGACAGGTAGAACGCGCCATTGTCCGCAATGCGCGCGGCCTCCCACGCCTTGAGCGTGTCTATGGGTTCGGCAATGAAGATCGCGGTGAGCTTCGGGAATGCGGTTTTTTCACCGACGACAATGCGCGGCAGGCTGCCCAGGTTCGCCGCTTTCAGGAACCCCGACCAGTCGAATCCGGAACCCAGCCGCTGCAGTTCTTCGATCGACATCGGGTTGTACGTCGCGATCGGATCACGTTGCTCGGTCTTGCTCCAGCTGGCGGCGGCGATCTTGGTCTCGAACGCGACCACGTTTTTCGCGGACGCGTCCGGATCGGGCCAACCACTGAGCGTCAACAGCTTGGCGACGTAGGCCTCGTACGCCGCTTTCTGGGCGGCAAATTCCGGCTTGAGGTAATAGTCGCGGTCGGGGAGGCCCAGGCCACCCTGGGTCAAATACACCGCGTAGTGCTTCGGGTCTTTCAGGTCGACATCGATGGCAAGGTAGAAAAGCGAATCCTCGAAATCGGAATTCGCGCGGCCCATCAGTGCAGCGAGCTCGTCGCGCGTGTCTGAATTGCGCACGGCATCGAGCTCCGTCGCGATCGCGCGTACTCCCAGCGCGTCGACGACGTCCTCGTCCATGTAGGAACGGTAGAACGCACCCACCTTGCCTTCGAGCGTCGCTGGCTCGTGTCCTGCGGTGGTCGCGGCTGCGCCCATCATCTCGTGCAGCCGTTGCTCGACGGCGTCGGTCATCGCAAGCCGCAGCGAATAGGCCGGCTTGTCCGCAGGAATATCCGTCCTGGCTACCCAGGCGCCGTTCGCGTAGCGAAAGAAATCGTCGCCAGGATGGGCGGCGGCATCGACGCCTGTCAGGTCAAAGCCCCAGTTGCCGTACTGCGGCTTCGCCGCGGCCGCGTCCGCCGCGTGCGCGGTTCCTGCCAGCAAGGCCGACACGCACAATGACGCAAGTATCCTGCAGTTCATGGCAACCTCGATTGGGGGACAGGGACGCGAAATCCTCGCATGTTTGCGCACCCGAAGCCCACTTGCGCTTGCAAGTCGTACTTTGCGGCAGCGGAACAGCGCATGGACATTCACGGTAACCTGCGCCGGAACCTGCAACGGGTGAAGGCCATGAGGATGCGGCGGTGACGAACGATGCGAACTACTATCTCGAAGACTTGCGCGTTGGCCAGCGTTTCGAGACCGACACGCACACCTTGACCGAAGCGGAAATCAAGACCTTCGCGACCGCATTCGATCCGCAACCCTTCCACATTGATGAAGCACGCGCGCGGTCGAGCCTGTTCGGTGGCTTGGCCGCAAGTGGCTGGCATACCGCAGCAATCACCATGCGACTGATCGTCGACCGCGGTTTCCTGGCTGCCGGCGTGATCGGGGCGAGCGGCGAGATCGCCTGGCCACGGCCCACGCGACCCGGTGACACCCTGCATGTCACCGGCGAAGTGCTCGAGATCATTCCATCGGCTTCGCGCAACGATCGCGGGACCGTGGTGATGCGCAACGAGACGCGAAACCAACGCGACGAAATCGTCCAGCAGCTCACTGCCAGGTTGATTGTCTTCAGGCGTGCGGATGCGCTGGATAGAACAGGCGAATCCTCTGGCGCCTGACAACGACCAGCGCCGCTCGGTCGGGAGCTGGCACGTCGTTCAGGCCAGCTGTCGGGTTACCACTTCCGATGCTGGCGGTCGGGGAAGGGCATCGTTCGCGACGACAACCGTTTTGCGGCCAGTACGCTTGGCCGTGGGCCGTGTGCACGCGAAGCATGCGAGGCGGCTTTGCTTAACATACGCCGGTTGCTGGTAACGCCACCAGTCGGCGTTTGAACTGCCCGCGCAGCAGCCACAGGCTCGTGCAGGCCTGGACTGCGACGGTGGCGACCGAAAGGAACCACAAGTGCTTGAGTTCAAAGTCGGGACGGCTCGCGAGCCATAGCCCGGGCCCGACGAAGGTAACCAGTCGGGTCGCACTGCTGAGCATCGCCGGCACCGTGTTGCCAAGCGCCTGGAACATTCCCGAGCAAGTGAAGATGATCCCGGAGGCCACGAAGTTCCAGGAAATGATGTGCAGGAATTGCGCGCCGACCGTGATGACCGCCGGATCACGGGTGAATCCGTGGATGAACCATTCCGGACGCCATTGGCACATCAGGGTCAACGCCAGCATGAGCAGGCTGCCGATCAATACCGCCGATCGGAACGTGTCGCGCACGCGGTCATGGTGTCCTGCGCCGACGTTCTGCCCGGCAATCGGCGCGGTGGCGAACGCGACTGCCATCGCCGGCAGGAAGATCGCCTGCATCACGCGGGAACCGATGCCAAATCCGGCCTGCGCGGTCGCTCCGAAGTTGCGGATGATGAAATAGATCACGCCCATGTAGACGAACATCAGCGCGAATTCTCCGCCGGCCGGCAGGCCGATCGAGAGGATGCGTTTCCACTCCGCGATGCGGGCATGCATCTGCGTGGTGTCGAATGCAACGTATTTCTCCATCCGCACGAAATACATGCTCAGCATGACCACGCCGATCGCGATCGCAATCGACGTGGCGAGCCCCGCGCCCGCGACGCCGAGTGGATGACCGGTGCCCCAGCCCGCGATCAGCATCGGCGCCAGCATCGCATTGAGCACGACAGTCGCCATCTGTACGATCATGCCAGGCATGGCGAGGCCGGTGCCGCGTAGCGCAGAGCCCATCGTGATGACCGCAAACTGCAGGGCCAGGCCCGGCAGGTACCAATGCAGGTAAGTGTTGCCCGCCGCCATTGTTGCCGGGTCCGCGCCGAGCTGTTGCATGTACAGTCCCGAAAGCCCGTATCCGCCTATCAGCGTGATCGCCGCGCAGATCGCCGCGAGCAGCAGGCTCTGGTTGAACACGAGATTCGCATCGGGCTGGTCCTTGCGACCGACGGCCTGCGCAATCAGGGTGACCGTACCCACGCCAAGCACCTGGGTCAGCGCCATCACGATGAAGGCGATGTTGCCCGCAGCGCTGACGCCGGCGATCGAGGCCTTTCCCAGCCGCGACACGAAATAGAGATCGACAAGCACATACATGGTCTGGAAGAACATGCCCATCGCGATCGGCATGGCCATGCGAACGACATGTTTCGGGATCGAGCCTTGGGTGAGGTCGTGCATGGCGCTGCCAGGCGATTGCGTCTGCGGACGTTAGCGCAAGCACGCGTGGCATGCCATTGACGGTTGTCATGCCGTTGCGGCGTGTGCAGTGCAGGAGATCGCGGATTGCACGGACTTTGTCCCTTAAGATAGACACATGAGAGCATCGCTCCTTGCGTCGACCATCGCGCTGTTCACTGCCCTGTGCCCACCGCCTGCGAGTGCCCGCACGGTTTACCGCTGCATGCGCGACGGCACGGTCAGTCTGGCAACGGCGCCCGAGCCCGGCTCACGCTGTGAAGCAAAACAAGTCGATGATGCAGCCGCCGTTGTGCCGAACCTGTGGGGGATCAATGGTCGCCAGAGCGGCGTGTTGTATGCGCGCACGCAGGACGGGCAGATCGTGTACAGCACCCGCAATCTGCCGGGGTCAACGCGTTTGATGGCATTTGCAGTGACCCCTCCGCCGGATGCTGTCGCGCACCCCGGACTGGGGTCGATGGGTCCGGCCCAACCCGGCGTGCATTCGGAGGTCTTTCGAGCGGCAGCGCGTGCAAACGGGATCGAGGACGCCTGGCTGCGTGCGGTCGCGCATGCAGAAAGCGGGATGCAGGCCGATGCGGTCTCGCCCAAGGGCGCGCAGGGGATCATGCAACTGCTGCCGGAAACCACCCTGTACTATCGCGTGCAGGACCCGTTCTCGCCCACTCAGTCGATCCAGGGCGGCGCGAAGTACCTGGGCGAGTTGTTGCGCCGCTATCACGGCGATCGCCGATTGGCGGCTGCAGCGTATAACGCGGGCGTCGGCGCGGTAGAGCGCTACGATGGGATCCCTCCCTATGCCGAAACCCAGGCGTACGTTGAAAAAGTGGAGGCGCTGTACGCCTTGTACCGCGCGGCATTGCCGGCGGCGGTTGCACGTGGGGCCGTTCGCCACCGATAGGCGGACCGGGTGCCGACGGCTTCGATCGGCGTTCATCTGGAAGCCAACCGCGATTCACCTACAATGAGCCCGCGCTCGGCCACCTTGAGGATCGCTTGGCGCGCCGGTCAGCGGTATCGCGAAGACGCTGTAAGGTTTACCGAATGCGGGATTCGCGACACTGTAGCGGCATCTCGTGGGACACCAGAAGCATCCGCCAGCCGGGCGGAACCTGAATCGGCCAGTCACGGAAACTTGCATGGCGCTGCATATTGCGGACATCACGATGCTCTACGCCCCCGCCAGCGGCGGCGTGCGCACGTACCTGGAAGCAAAGGACGACTGGCTGCGCACACGCGCCGACATGCGCCACAGCATGCTGGTCCCTGGCGACCAGTTCGGTTGCGAGAACGGGATCCACACCGTGCCGGCGCCGCTCATACCGTTCGGCAAGGGTTATCGCTTCCCGGCGTTGCGCAAGGCATGGGTGGATGCGCTCGTCGCGCTGCAACCGGACCTGATCGAAGTCCAGGATCCGTATGTGACTGGATGGGCGGCGGTCGAGGCTGGCGCGAAGCTCGGTGTTCCGGTCATTGGCTACTACCATTCCGACCTGCCGCGGCTCGTGGGAAGCCGGGTCGGGCACTGGACCGACATCATCCTCGATACCTACGTGACCAAGTTGTACCGGCGGTTCGACCGGGTGCTGGTTCCGAGCCAGGTGATGGCCGAAAAACTCGAGCGACTGCGCGTCCCGAATGTCTTCGTCCAGCCGCTCGGCGTCGATCTGCACAGGTTTCGGCATTCGCGCAAGGACATGCAATTGCGCCAGCGCCTGGGCATCGATCCGAACGCCCGGCTGCTGGTCTTCGCAGGGCGTGGTGCCCACGAGAAGAATGTTCCGCTATTGATCAAGGCGATGCGGCTGCTCGGCGACCACTATCGCCTGCTTCTCGTCGGCACCCATATGCCGACCAGCTATCCCGACAACGTGCACGTCATCGACCATTTCGTTCCCAAGGACGAACTCGCGGGCATTCTCGCCGCCTGCGACGCACTCGTGCACGCGGGCGATCGAGAGACCTTCGGTTTGGTCGTGCTTGAAGCAATGGCCGCCGGATTGCCCGTGATCGGCATGGATTGCGGTGCTGTTGCAGAACTGGTTACGCCTGAATGCGGACGCCTTGCGAAACCCGGTGACGCGGTTTCGTTCGCTGCCGCAGTACGCGAGGTGTTCGACGGCGATCCAGTGCAGATGGGACGCAACGGCCGGCGCCGCGTAGAAGCGAGCTTCGGGTGGAAGGGAGTGATGGCCGGTTTGCTGCGGCACTACGCGACGCTGACAGATGCCGCGGTCGGCGCAGATTTTGCGCAAGACCTTCCGGCCGAGGAGTCCGCGCGTGCAGCCGCCGGATGATGTCGCGCGCCGGAAACTTTTCAGCGTCGTGCTGCACGACGTCGCTCCGGCGACATGGCCGGAATATCAGGACTTCGTCGATGCGATCGACCGCATTGGCGGCATTCCGCTGACATTGCTTGTCGTGCCAGAGTTCCACCACCAGGGTTCGATCGTCGACGACGCGGGATTTCGCGCCGCAATCGATGCGCGGGTCGCACTTGGCGACGAACTGGTCCTGCACGGGTTCCACCACGCCGACGATTCGCCATCGCCACGTGGGCCGCGCGAGGTCTTCATGCGTCGCATCTATACCCACGAAGGCGAGTTTTACGCGATCGACGGAGCGACAGCGAAGCAGCGCATCGCAGGTGGCCTCGCTGCATTCGCAGCCTGCGGATGGACGACGCGCGGTTTCGTCGCCCCTGCGTGGTTGCTCAACGCCGAAGCGAAAGCCGAAGTGACGGCGGCTGGTCTTGGCTATACAAGCAACCCGCGCCAGCTGATCCGGCTGCCGCGCGGGCAGGCGGTACCGGCCCCAAGTCTGGTATGGAGCGCGCGCAGCGGCTGGCGCCGCTTGCTATCGCGCGCGTGGAACGATCGGCAACGCCGCCGCCATGCCGATGCACCGTTGTTGCGACTCGGACTGCACCCCGTGGACATGCGCCACGCGTCGGTGGTGCGCTGGTGGCTCGAAGCCGTCGTGGCGCTCGGCGCCACGCGCACACCAGTGACAAAGTCGCAGGCCCTGGATCATCTGGATCGCCATCCGTTTGGCGACGGAGGGACGACTTGAAGCGGCGCTATCTGATGCTCGGAATGCTGGGTCTTGGACTCGGTCTGGGCATTCCGCTCATGATCGGCGGTAACGAAGCATTGAGAAAGTTGGCTGCACTTCCGGCCGCGCTCTGGTGCGTTGCGCTGTCGATGATCGTGGCGGCGTGGAACGTGAACGCGGGGCGCCTGCGGTTGTTGCTCGGCGGCATTTCGCGTCCGATGGGACAAGTGCAGGCTCTCGGAACCGTCATGGCAACCGAGTTTGCGATTTGTGCGACGCCGGCCGGGACGGGCGGGCCGGTTACCCTGGTCGTCCTGCTCAAACGGCATGGCCTAAGCGCCCCCCAGGGCATTGCGCTGTACGCAGTCGACCAACTGATGGACATGCTTTTCTTCAGCACGGCGCTAGCGGCACTCGGTGTCTACTGGTTGATGGTCCCGGCGCAGGTCTACGCAGCGTGGCAGCTGGCGCCGCTTGCCGCGTTGCTGGGGGCGGGCTTGGTCGTGGTGGTCTTGCTGACCCGCTTCCATCGCGGCGCGTTGCTCGCGATGTTGTTCGTGTTGCGCAAGTTGCATGTCGCGCGCAGGCGCCGCCGGCGTTTCGCGCATTGGGTCGCGGAGTTTCGCGGTGGCCTCATCCTGATTGGCGGTTTCTCGCGGCCACGCCTGATTGCCGTTTACGCCTTGTGCGTCGTGCACTGGTTGCTGCGCTACAGCGTGTTGTACGTCGTGGTCAGCGGACTCGGCGCGCACATTGCCTGGGCCTACAGTTTCCTGGTGCAGATGCTTTCACTTACGGTTGGACAATTCACATTCCTCCCCGGCGGGACGGGTGGAGCCGAGCTCAGCGCCACCGCGCTGCTGACACCGTACCTCGGCGCAGCGACCGCCGCCGCCGGGGTGCTGGCATGGCGTTTTGCGACGTTCTGGTGGTACCTGGTGGCTGGAGCGCCAGTGTTCATGCTGCAGGCCGGCCAAGGCCGAGGCGCGCGGACGGGCGTCACACAAGTTATACGTTCGCCGCGCTAAGCTGCGTCTGCAGCATTGCAGACGTCGCGTCGGGCATCTTGTTGCCAAGCCCGCCACACGGGCTGACAATGCCTATTCCACACGGAGAGTTCTCCCTTGACCTCAACCATGCCGCCAAATGCAGGCAAGCAAAATCTGCCCGTATCCGAAAGCGTCAACCTGCGCCAGCTTTGCGCGCAATTCGCAAAGCCGCATCTTGGACGGGCATTGTGGCAGCTGCTCAATACGCTGGTGCCTTTCGCGGCGTTGTGGACGCTGATGGCATGGACCCTGCATTCGGGCTGGAGCTATGGCTGGACCTTGCTGCTCGCGCTCCCGGCTGCCGGATTGTACGTCCGACTTTTCATGGCGCAGCACGATTGCGGCCACGGATCCTATTTCGCGAGTGCTCGCGCCAATCAATGGGTTGGCGCCTGTCTCGGATTGATCACCCTGTTCCCGTTCGGTTACTGGAAAAAGACCCATGCGATCCACCACGGTACGTCGGGCAACCTTGATCGTCGTGAGCTTGGCGACATCGACACGCTCACTGTTGCGGAATACCGGGCGCGCTCATGGTTCGGACGGATGATGTACCGCATGTATCGCAGCACGCCGGTGCTGCTTGGTATCGGGCCAATCTACCAGTTCGTGATCAAACACCGTTTTCCGTTCGACATGCCTTTCAGCTGGAAGAAAGAGTGGGCCAGCGTCCTGCTCAACAACCTGATGCTGATTCTGGTCGGCGGTACGCTCGGCTACATGATCGGTTGGCACGTGGTCCTGCTGGTACATTTGCCGATCGTGCTGATTGCCGGGGCTCTGGGCGTGTGGCTGTTCTATGTGCAGCACACGTTCGAGCAAACGTACTGGACGCGCAAGGACGATTGGGATTCCAACCAGGCAGCGATTGCGGGCAGTTCCTACTACGCGCTGCCGCGCGTGCTGCATTGGTTCACCGCCAACATCGGTTACCACCATATCCATCATCTGGCGAGCAGGATCCCGAGTTATCGCCTGCGTGAGGCGTTTGAATCCAGCCCGCACCTGCAGACCGCGCCGACATTGACGATCTGGTCCAGCCTGCATTCCGCGCGACTCAAGCTGTGGGACGAGGACTTGCAGCGCATGGTCGGGTTCCCGCGTCGCAGCCGCGTCTGACTCTCTCGATTTAGCGGGTTGATCGCAGGTTTATCACTGGCACCACCTGGCGTCCTGGTTGACCACCACGAATTCCATCACAGGAGCATTGCGATGATTGGCTACGTCACTCTTGGTACCAACGACCTGTCCCGCGCGGCGAAGTTCTACGACGCGCTGCTAGCCGAAATCGGCGCGACGCGGTTCATGGAAAACGAACAGTTCATCGCCTGGTCCGCGTCGCCGACGCAGGCTGGACTTGGCCTGACCAAGCCGTTCGACGGCAACAAGGCAACCGTCGGCAATGGCGTGATGGTGGCGTTGGCTGTCGACAGCACAGCCAAGGTTGATCGTGTCCACGCGAAAGCCCTTGAGCTTGGCGCAACAGACGAAGGTGCAGTTGGCCCGCGTGGCGACAACTTCTATGCCGGCTATTTTCGCGATCCGGACGGTAACAAGCTCAACGTCTTCTACATGGGCTGAATGCTGCATCCACGGCGTTGATCGCGCCAAATTTGCAACTACCTGACCGGGAGATCGTCATGGGCGTCGAATTGCAGATGCTGGTATGGGCTGTCGTCCTGGGTTTGGTGCAACTCGTGGCCGCTGCAACACTGGGTACGCAACAGCGCGGACTGGCCTGGAACGCTGGTGCACGCGATGATGTTCCCGTGCCGTTGACCGGAGTCGCCGGTCGCGTCGACCGCGCTTTGCACAACTTCCTCGAAACTTTTGCATTCTTCGCAGTTGCGGTCCTGGTCGTGGTTGCCACGCAACGCGGCAACGCGCAGACCGCACTCGGCGCGCAGGTGTACCTGTGGGCGCGCGTTGCGTACCTTCCTGTCTACGCGGCTGGCATTCCTTACCTGCGTACGCTGATCTGGACCGCTTCGATGATCGGACTGATCATGGTGCTGCGTCCTTTGATCTGACCCTTGATCCTTCGAGCACCGATCCTTCGAGCACCGATCCGACAAGCATCGCGCCGACAAGCTTCGCGCCGGCGATGATCAATTCGCACCGAGTCTTGCCAACAATGCCATCGCCGCGGCGGGGTTGCGTTCCTTGGCGCTACTGATGAAAAACACGAAGACATCGCGCTTGCCGCTACTCGGCCGCAGCGCCGCGATGTGTGGCAGGTCTGCTGGATCATCGCCCCGGGCCCATGCGCAGGCGCGGTCGTGCCACTGGTCGATTTCGTCGTCGGAATAACCGGTCGCAATTGCGGCACGTGAACGCATCAGGCGGGCGTAGACGAAATCAGCGGTGATGTCGGCGACCGATGGATGTTCCGTCGAATCGGTGAAGACCGTGGCCACGGCGTGCTTTCGCGCAAGCTCGAGGTAGCCCGCGTCTACGAAATCCGCATTGCGCACGTCGAGTACGTGGCGCAACTGCATTCCTGCGACGTGCTTTGGCAGCAGCGTCAGGAACGCAGTGAAATCCTCGCGGTCGATTTGCGGCTTCTCGAACTGCCAGACGATCGGACCGAGCTTCTCGCCGAGTGTCGCGATGCCGCCGAGGAAGTCCGCGATGGCGCCGCCAGCCTTCGAAAGGATTTTCGACATGGTGATCCGCTGGGGCGCCTTAGCCGAGAAGACGAATCCATCCGGCGTCTCGTCTCGCCAACGTGCGTACGTAGGCGGCTTCTGCGCGCCGTAGAACGTGCCGTTGACTTCGATCGCAGTGACGTGTCGGCTCGCGTATTCGAGTTCGCGCTTTTGCACGAGTCCATGGGGATAGAAATTGTCGCGCCATGGCTTGAAGACCCAGCCACCAATGCCAACCCGGATTTCGCCGGCGGCCTTGCGCGTGGCCTTCACCTCATGCGGGGATATCTTCGCCTTTGACATGGCATTCCTCGCATGGTCCGTCCGCACCAACGCGTTCAATAGGCATTCGCGCGGGTCAGGTCGATGCAGCTTGCTGGACGGATTCGGAAGCCGGACTTGTCACGGCGCTGGCGACGGCAGCGGTCGGAGTCGTTGCCTGGATGGACGTGGTTGCCGGCGACGAAGCGATCACCGCTTGTACCGTTGCGACGACCGAAGGCTCCACTGCAGGCGAGAGGGTCGTCTCCGCAGCCATGGGTGCAACTGTCGAATCGGGGATCGCGGCGCGGTCAGGTGATGATTCCGGATCGGTCGTCGTTTTTGTCGCCGGAGCATCGTTTGACTGCGGGATCGGTTCCCCGGTGGCGAGGATATCGGCTTGCACATCTTGCTGGCCAGCCGCAGCGGATGGCACATCGTTGGATGCGACGTCGGCCTTTGCCGCAATCGGCGCTGTGGCCGACGTCGAGGGAGGCGCGGTTGCTGCCTCTGCTTTTACATATGAAGCGCTTGGAGTCGCGGCGGCCGCAGGATCGGTAAATGGCATGACGATCGGACTGCCGCCGACCGGAACCGCGGCAACGAGAACCTCTGCAACCGGAATCTCGGCAACGGGAGAACTCGCAACCACGGCAGCAGCGCGTGCATGCGGGTCGGGAGGAACGGAAACGTCAGGAACCTCAGCAGTTGACGCAGTGTGGGTCGTTGCCTCGTCGGCAACAATCGTTGCCTCAGCCTGAGCGAGTGCCTCGGCGGGCGCAATAGTAGTCGTAGCAACGACGGGTACCGCTACCAGCAAAGCTTCAACCACACCTGGAAGCTCTACCGATACAACAGCAGCCGGCGCCGCATCAGGTGGCGCAGCGACATCAGCACCTTGAGCGGCACCAGCAGCAGCGATGACAACAGAGGCGGAAACAAGGCTGGCTGGGGCGTCAGCTTGGGCAACGGCTACAACGTGAGCCGAATTAACGGCGACTGGAACCTCAGCAATGGAAGCCGCGGCAGCGAGAGGAAGTGCAACGGCAGGTGCTTCAATAACAGCTGCAGGAGCAACCGGAGCGGCCGCAACGACTGCGAGATGCCGGCGAGGCACCTTGTCCGCGTCGAGCAGCTTCTCGATGCGTGCAAACACTTCGCTGCGCGAGAACGGCTTCTTCATGAAGTCGTCGGCGCCAATGCGTTGGGCGTAGAACTGTTCTGTCGCCAATTCATTGCCGCTGATCATCACGATGGGAATGATCTTGGAAATCGGATCCCTGCGCAGCCGGCGCAGGGCCTCGAAGCCGTTCATGCCAGGCAACACAATGTCGAGGAAGATCAGGTCCGGGACTTCCGACAGTGCCATCGACACGCCGGTTTCGGCATCGGAAGCCTCCAGCGCTATGTAACCGCTTTGTTCGAGCATGCGCTTGAGCAACGCGACGATGGTTGGAGAGTCGTCGATGACCAGGACGCGCGTCCCTTCACGCGCATTCACGCGCGGCTTTTCCCGGCGGTCAACCTTGGCTGGAGCGGGCTTCGGGCCAGCCTTTGCTATCGCGTCGAGCGCATCATTGATGCTCAGGGGAGCCGATTGGGCTACTGCGGAAGGGGCGGCGGTCGCAGGTGCCACGGGCGAAGATGTACGGACTTGCGGTGTGGGTCTGGCCGATGCGGCTTTGCTGCCGCCGCCGAACCATCGTTTCAGAACGTCCAGCATGCCCATGGTTTTGGCCCCCAACAGCCGATTTTCTGTCCACAGTTTGGCCTTTGCGCGGGCGGCTGACAATCGATTTTCGTGACTTTCATCACGGATTCGAGGCGGTACCATGTCCGCGCGCCACTTCGGCGCCGGACGAGAACCAAGCATGCGACCCTGGCAGAACGCGATGGCGCTTGGCAGCTTTCTGCTGGTGATTCTTCCGGCTTGTTCACGCAGCCCGCCATCCCTGGCGACCACTGACGCCAAGCCAGACGCGATAGTGGTGGTCCTGGGAACCGGCAATCCGAACGCCGACCCGCTTCGCTCCGGACCGGCGGTGGCGGTCATTTCGCGCGGCAAGGTCTATCTCGTGGATGCCGGTCCGGGTGTGGTGCGACGCGCCTCGGCTGCCCACGATGCAGGCGTCGCCGAGCTCACCATGCCGGCTCTGGACAGGGTCTTCATCACTCATCTGCATTCGGACCACACCATTGGGTTGCCCGACCTGATGCTCAGCCCTTGGGTACTGGACCGCAGCGAATCACTGACCGTCTATGGGCCGCCTGGAATCGCAGCGATGGTCGCGCATCTGACCGCCGCATACAGCCAGGACATCGACAACCGACTGCACGGTCTTGAACCGATCAACAAGACCGGTTGGCGCACACGGGCGGTTGAGATAGCACCAGGCGTGGTTTATCGCGCAGACGGCATGACCATCACTGCGTTTGCCGTCCAGCATGCGGACTGGGAACATGCCTACGGATACACGTTCCAGTCCGCAGGTAGACGCGTGGTGATTTCCGGAGACACCGTGCCGAGTACGCAGATTGTCGCGCAATGCAATGGCTGCGACGTGCTCGTGCATGAGGTGTATTCGGTGGAAGGCTTCAGGCGCCGTCCGAAGGACTGGCAGGACTACCACGCGCATGCGCACACATCGACGGTGCAACTGGCAGCAATCGCGAGCCAGGCGAAGCCGAAGCTGCTCGTTCTGTACCACCAGTTGTACTGGGGCAGCACCGACGCCGACCTGGTTCGCGAAATCGCGGCGGCGGGCTATGCAGGCAAAGTTGTCTCTGCACACGACCTCGCGGTGTATTGATGAGGTGAACGGCCCGCCTAACGACCTCGACCGACATCACAACGGTCTTATCTGCCATCACATCGGTCTGTACCGACGTGAAGGGATTCTCGACCGACATCACAACGGTCTTCACCGACGTGAAGGATTTCCGGACCGACATCACAACGGTCTTCACCGTCGTGATGGATGCCTCGACCGACATCACAACGGTCTTCACCGACGTGATGGATGCCTCGACCGACATCACAATGGTCTTCACCGACGTGAAGGATTTCGAGACCGTCATTACAACGGCCTTCACCGTCGTCACAACGGTCTTCACCGACGCGAAGGATTTCTCGACCGACATCACAACGGTCTTCACCGACGTGCAGGATTTCTCAACCGACATCACAACGGTCTTCACCGTCGTGAAGCAATTCTCGACCGACATCACAACGGTCTTCACCGGTTTGAAGGATTTCCGGACCGACTTGAAGGATTTCTGCACCGACATCGCGTCGGCCAAGGCCGAATGGACGGCTGCCCTGGCCGTCTGGCTCAATCGGGCAGTCTCCTTGCGCAGGAAATGAACCGATCGGGGAGCATGCACGCCTGTGAATGCCGCACCGACCGCCCGGATCCGGCGAGAAGCAGCTACGCGGACGCGTTGGCAACGGTCCCATCAGCGTTGCGGTCGATCAGCCACAGGCCGGCCCACATCTTCGCGTCCATCTCGTATCCCTCCGCCATTTTCTGCGCAAGCCAGAACGGGGCTTCGCTGCGCGGCACTTCATGGACGGTGATGTCCTCCGTTGCATCACCGCCGCCGGCGTGGATCCTGGTCAGGCCGGTCGCGCGCACGAACGCGATGCGTTCCGTGCTCATTCCAGCCGAGGTCGGGCCGATCATCAGCACTTCGCAATGTGCTGGACGCCAGCCGGTTTCCTCTTCGAGTTCGCGCGCGGCCGAGAGTTCGAGCGATTCTCCGGCGTGGATGTCGCCGACCAACCCGGCCGGCATTTCGATCGTGCGGGCTTGCAGCGGCACGCGGAATTGCTCCACGAAGACGATCCTGTCCTCGGGCGTCACGGCGATGATGATCGCGGCAAGGCCTCCGGCATGCGTGCGTTCGGCATATTCCCAGCTGCCGCGGATTTTCATCCGCAGGTATTTTCCTTCGTACACCGTGCGGGCATCGTTGTCGGGGGCTTTGTCGTCCATGCGCGGATGCTAACCGGCTTGGACGGCCCAATGCATCAGTCGGCGAGTTCGGCAATCCGACGGCGCGTCATCGGACCGATCCGCAACCGGTCCAGCAACTGCACCAGGGTGGCGTCATCACGCGGACGCCGCGCACCGTCGGTGAAATGGTCGGGGAGTGGGGCGTCGAGCGCGATCGTTGCGAGCTGGCGACAAAGCAGGGCCAGTTCGCGATGGCTGCGCAGGCGGTCGGAATGCAGCGCGGCTCCACGCAGGCGTAGGTAGGCGACCTCGGCATGACGCAGCAGCAGCGCGTCGAGGCTGTCGAAATGCGCTAGCAGGATGGCGGCTGTCTTCGCTCCGATGCCGGGCACGCCGGGAATGTTGTCGACTGCGTCGCCGGTCAGGCCAAGATAGTCCGCTATCTGGTGCGCGTGCACGCCGTAACGCGCCTTGACGCCACTTGCGGTCCAGCGCTGGTCGCGTGCGTAATCCCATTGTTCGTCGTCATCGCGCAACAGCTGCGATAGATCCTTGTCTGCCGAGACGATGATGCCGCGTCGACCCTGGGCGCGCAGCCGTTGCAAAGCCGTGCCGATCAGGTCGTCGGCTTCGTAGTGCGAATCGACCAGCACGGTCAGGCCCAGCGCATGGCAAAGCGCCGCGCAATGTGCGAATTGCCGCCGAAGTTCCTCCGGAGCGGGATCGCGATTGGCCTTGTAGGCGGGGTAGAGGATGTTGCGGAATGAACCTTCGAGTGACGCATCGAATGCAACCACGATGTGTTGCGGACGTTGGCGTTCGAGCAGTTCGAGCATGAAGCGCGTAAAGCCGTGCACCGCGTTGGTCGGCCAACCGTCCACATCGAGCAGGTCGGGCGGAATCGAATGCCATGCCCGAAAAATGTACATGCTGGCGTCGACCAAGTAGGCCGGACTTCGGCTCACGCGGGCTGCCAGTCGGTGAGCAGGGAGGCTGGATCGGGGCGCTCACGATCCGGTTGGGAAGACACGACCTTGCCGATGTGGACGAAGCCAAGCACGCGCTCATTCCCGCCGACGCCGAGCAATTGCAGGATCACCGGATCGTACGCTGCCCAGCCGGTCAGCCACTGCGCGCCGAAACCGAGCGCGTCGGCAGCTTGCAGCAACGCAAAACAAGCACAGCTGCCGGACTGGAGTTGTTCGGATTCCGGAACCTTGTGGCCGGGCGTCAAGATTGCGACAACCGCGATCACGCACGGAGCGTGGTTGAATCGCTCGCGCTCCTTGGTGATCTTGGCCTCGGGCGCATCCGGATCGCGTTCGATCAGCCGAGCAGCGAGGCTGTTGCCCAGTGCGGCTCGCGCCTCACCGGCAATCTGGAGAAATCGCCAAGGTCCGAGACGTCCATGGTCGGGTACATGCACCGCTACTTCAAGCATGCGCAGCAATTGCGCGCGGTCGGGGCCTGGCAGGCCAAGCTGCCGGGAAGGGGTCGAATGGCGGACCAGTAGCGTTGCGAAAGGATTCATTGCTTGCACTTGGGGGAAGAGCTGACGATGATGGCGACGAAGCGTGCCGAGCATCACGGTTCGATTTGGGCACATGCTGCATATTCGCGCGGCATATGTCGGGGTCTGGTCGAACCAGCATCATACCGAAGCCATCCTCCGGTGCTTCCATGTCGAAACCGCCGTCCCATCTTTCAGCAGTCGGCCGCAACCTGCAGGCATCCACGGCGCAACCAGCGTCGCGGACTCCGCAGGCGGTGCTCGAACGGCTGCGCCAAGCGGCCTTGCCGAGGCTGGAACTCGCCTGCGGCGAAGCGCTGAGCAAGGCCGACGATGCGATGTTCGACTTGGCGCAGCACGCGCAGAGTAATTCCAGCCAGCAGAGCTATTTCGATGCGATGCGCGAGATCCGGCGCGAGCGCAAGCAGATGGAGCAGTTGTTCCGCAGCCACCTTTCTGCGGGATTCGTGGAGTTCCAACAGCCTGATGCCGGCGGGCCGAACATGGTGCCTGGCAATAACGGGGGGCCGTTGAGCCTGCTCGCCCAAGAGGAACTCGAGGAACAACTGGCTGCCGAGCAGAGTGCAAGCACCATGCACCGCCACTTCAAGACCACGCTCGAGCCCATTACCCGCGGATTGGCGCGGATGGCGATCACCATTTCGCCGAATTTCGATCCGGGTCGTAGCCCGGTCAGCCCCGAACGCCTTGCGATGGCGTTTCGAGGAGCGCTCGGCGCGTTCGCGGCGCCGACCGAAGTCAAGTTGGTGCTCTTCAAACTCTACGAACGCGAGTTGCTGCTGGCGCTGGAAATCCTGTATCCGGAAGTGCTGCGGATCCTGGTTGAAACTGGATACATCTCCGGGCACGTTCCGCGTGTACCGCAGCATGCGCCAACACCCTTGCCACGGAGCCTTCCACCCGATTTCAACTTGGCTGAGCAGATTCCGCATCGCCCACGCCAGCCGGGCGAGCAGTCGCCTTACCAGGAAAACCAGGGCCAGCCTGGCTCCGGCTACCACAGCCAGTCCGGCTATTCAGGGCAGGGTGGATATGCCGGACACGGAAGTTATCAGGGTGGCGAGACCGACGACGGCATGCTCAACAGCCTGCACGAAATGCTGCAGGCATGGCGCAAGGTGCAGCAGAAGGATGCGGTCCAGCCGCCCCCGTCAAACATGCCGGAAACCGTCCGGCCCGAGCTCAGTTCGAGCGAGATGCTTTCAGTGCTTTCTCTGTTCCAGGCCGACTTGCCGGACGGGCTCAAGAACGCGCTGAAGTCCAACGATCATTCGCTCGCGCAACAGCTCAAACGGGAGCTGATTACTGGTGCGGCTGCACTCGGTATCAGCCAAGGCGACGCGCGGCTTGGAGATGCCGAAGAAGACGCGATCGATGTGGTCGGCATGATGTTTGAAGTGTTCCTCGCCGAGCGTGACATCAAGCACGACATTCGTGACCAGATCGCGCGCCTGCTGGTTCCCTATATCAAGGTCGCGCTGATGGACCGCCGGTTGTTTCTGCACAAGGCGCACCCGGCGAGGCGATTGCTGAACGCGATCGCCGAAGCTTGCGAGGGTAATCATGGGGAAGGCCCGCACGAACGCGAGCTGCTCCAGCAGGTGGGGCAATCGGTGGATCGCCTTGTGGCCGAGTTCAACGAAGACATCGCGATTTTCGAGCTGCTTGAACAGGACCTGCGTGCCTTCATCGAACAATACCGGCGTCGCGCCGATCTCGCCGAACGCCGTGTAGCTGAAGCGCAGCGCGGAAAGGAACGCCTCGAAGAGGCGCGCACGCGCGCGGAGGGCTTGCTCAACAAGCGGCTCGGAACTCGCAGCGTATCCGCATTGGTTCTGGAGGATCTGCGCCGCTACTGGGTCCATCACTTCGCCGTTTCGTTCCTGCGCGAGGGCGAAGACGGCGAAGCCTGTTCGCAGGCCTTGCGAACGCTTGACCAGATGCTTTCGCTTGCGGATACGGCGTTCCATGTCGGCGGGCTGACGGCCCACGCCGAGACCGAGTCGCTGCAACCCGGACTGCTGGCAATGCTTGCCAGTTCAGGGCTGGCGGCAGAAGTTGCAGTCGATTGCGCACGTACGATTGCCCAGCACTTGATGCAATCGCCCCCCAAGGTCCCGACGCGTGCAGCTGCGCAGCCGGTGGAAGCGACACCTGCACCCCACCCCCAGCCCGCAACTGCGCGTCCGTTGCCCATCCTGGAGCAGCAGCCAGTTGCACCACTGGATGTCGACCCGATGGACGTCACTCGCATACGCCAGCTGGCGGTGGGCAACTGGGTCGAATTCATCGGTGAGGACGAACGCGTGCAGCCAGGCAAGCTGTCGTGGATCAGCCCGATTTCCGCGCGTATGCTGTTCGTCAACAAACGTGGCGCCCGCATGCACGTGGCATCGGCCGAGGAGCTTGCGGCGATGATGAAGGAGGGCAAGCTGCGTTTGCGCTCGGCCGACACCGCTTTCGATCAGGCGATGCATCAGGTTCTGGGTCGGTTGCGTGATGGCGTGGCAGTTGCCGGCGCAAAACACTGAGTCAGCCTGCCGTCTTGAGGGACCACTCCGACGCCGGATTTCTCCAGCTTTTCGCGCAATCGTCGATCCGATGGCTTCGTCAACCTGGGTAAACGTCGGGTTTCGTTCGCCAAACGCTGCCCCGACGCCAGCGATTCGATTACGATGCTCTGGTCTGACGGGATCGGGAGTCGTGCATGGCGTTTATCGTAGCCGCAATCCGCGAAAGCGCGCCCGGAGAGCGCCGCGTCGCGATTACGCCCGAATCTTGCCGCAAGTTGTGTGCCGTTGGCGCGACGGTGCTGCTGCAAGCCGGCGTCGGCGATCGCGCGCATTTCCCTGATGCCCTTTACGAGGGAGCGGAATTCGAGGCCGATGCAGATGCAATCCTGCAGCGCGCTGACGCCCTGATGTGCGTGCAGCCGCCCAGTGTTGAGCGGCTTCCTGCATTGAAGCAGGGCGCCATCGTGATCGGCCTGCTTGCCGCAGGCGCGGATCCCGCGCGCGAAGCGCTATTGATGGCGCGCAGGGCCACCACCTTCCCGCTCGAACGGTTGCCGCGCACCACGCGCGCCCAGGCGATGGACGTGTTGTCATCGCAGGCGGGGATGGCTGGCTACAAGGCGATGCTGCTCGCGGCCCAGGCCGCGCCGAAATTCTTTCCGATGCTCACCACTGCTGCGGGTACGATCCGTCCATCAAAGGTGCTGGTGATCGGCGCTGGCGTTGCCGGCCTCCAGGCGATCGCGACCGCTCGCAGGCTCGGCGCGCAGGTGGAAGGCTTCGACGTCCGCCCGGAAACACGCGAACAGATTGAATCCCTCGGCGCGAAGTTCCTCGATCTTGGCGTGAGTGCAAAAGGCGAGGGCGGCTATGCACGCGAACTAACCGCCGAAGAACGCGTGTTGCAGCAGCACAAACTGGCCGAGCACCTCAAGGGCGTGGATGTGATCGTCACCACCGCCGCTGTTCCAGGCCGGCCGGCCCCGAAAATTGTCAGCGCGGCGATGGTTGCAGGCATGAAGCCAGGCAGCGTGATTGTCGACCTGGCGGCGGAATCCGGCGGCAACTGCGAAATCACGCGCGCTGGGGAGACAGTCGAAAGCGGCGGCGTCAGCGTCGTCGGCCCGACCAACCTGCCAAGCCAGGGCGCGATGCATGCCAGTGAGATGTACGCGCGCAACCTGTTCAATTTCACGCAGTTGCTGATCAAGGAAGGCGCGCTGGCGCTGGACTGGGACGACGAGCTGATTGCGAAGACCTGTCACATCCACGATGGATCGCTTCGCGCGGCTTGAGAGTTCGAGGGTGGCGCGGGGGTCGCAAGGATGCTGGTTCGCCAGTCAAGCATCGATGTGTTTCATCCATGCATGCGATTGGGAGGGCGAGTCGAGAGTCTCGAAAATGCAACCGATCAACGCTGAGAACGGGATCGCCCAGGCCCGTCCACTCCATGATGCGCCTCGCGTTGTTGACGAAACCGTTGCATCAACATCCGGCGTTGCTCCGGGCTGAGTGCCTGGAAACGCTGGTAAGCTTCGAGAACGCGCTGGCGATCGGCGTTCGGCATCGCCTGAAACGTACGTTCGCCTTGTGCAGCATTTCGCCGCTGTTCGGGAGTCATTTTCGCCCAGCGTACGAGGCGTCTCTGGATTTGCTCGCGACGTTCCGGCGGCAATTGCATCCACTGTTCGGCATGAGCAGCCATGCGTTGCTGGCGGCGCGGCGGAAGCTGGTTCCATTGCTCCCGCAATGGAGCAAACATCGAGCGCTGGGTCGGGTTGAGCTCGCTCCAGGGTAATGGCGTCCCCTGGACGTAACCGCCTTCATCGAACCCGTTGCCACGAGACTCGCCTGCCTGGCTGTCGCCGTACTGCCGCGTCGCATCCATTGGTGGCGAAGCGACAGCAGAGGTCGCCAGCATCAGGGCCAGCGACATCGCGGCGCATGGAAAATGCAGGTGGAAGCGATCGCTCTTGCGGAAACGCATCTATCAGCCTCCTTTGCCACTGCTACCGGGCTGCTTCGCAAGCCAGCCGTAAAAATCAAGGTCGCTGAGCATATCCGGGTCGGCGGCGGCCTCAACGGGATCCGAGGAGGCGATCTGCGTGGCCGTCGTTGCAAAGGCCTGAGTGGCCGAAGCCGGGATCGCTGCTGGCTGCACGCCAGTGGCGGTAGCCATGGGAATTGCGGCAGCTGCGGCCGGCGGGGCGTGAGGAATGCGCGGAAGAAACACGGCCAGCGCCAGCGCCGCGGTCAGCGCGACACCCGTCGGCCATACCCACAGTGCGCGCGCCGGGCGTCGATTCGGGTGCAGCGCGTACAACCGCAAGTCACGCAGGCGACGCCGCGTATCGGCATCGACAGAATCGACGCTGTCGTTGAAGGCTGCGCGAGCGCGCAGTGCAATTTCGATGTCGTTGGCGTTCATCGCCAATCCTCCAGTTGTTTGCGCAGCGCTTCCATCGCTCGCGAAGTGTGGGTTTTCACGCTGCCTTCCGAGCACCCCATCGCGCGTGCCGTATCGGCTACATCCAGGCCTTCGAGTACACGCAACTGGTAGGCCTCGCGTTGCCTTCGTGGCAACGCCTGCAGTGCGTTCGCAAGCGCGCGGTAACCTTCGCGGTCGCTATGCAAATGGGCCGGTCCAGGGGTAGGGTCGGCTGGCTCCCAAACCGGACCATCATCCCCGTCACTGGCCGATCCCATCCAATCAACCAGCACCGAACGCACGCGTCGACGCCGGCGGATATCGGTGATCCGGCTGCGGAGTACGCTCCAGAACAGTGGGGTCCACTCGATCGAGGGCTTGTCGGAATAGCGCTGGACCAACTTGAGCATCGCATCCTGGACCGCGTCGAGCGCATCCTCGCGGTGCTTCAGAGCGATCTCGGCGTGCCGAAATGCGCGCCGCTCGATTCCAGACAGGAAAGCCGAGAGGCTTTGCGCGTACGCAGGCGCCGCCTGAATGCTGCCGTCCATCATGCGTCCATTTGCCTGCCCAATCAGCGCCGTCAACCGAAGCGGCTGGCGATTGGAGGGTCAGGAACTTGGATTATGCCGTGCATGCCGTTCTCCTTGACCGCGTCGCGTCGGGTGAAGAATCCGGCCTGGGGCGGGTGCGCGGGATTCCTCTGGTTTGAGATCACCAACGTCCGACCTGCGGCCTAGTTGACACGTGGCCGTCGCGGCATGCGATCACGCGGTTATGATGCAGCCATTCGCAGGCGGTCGGAGGAAACATGAGCGACGGGTTCGTGGCACTGTACATTTTCATGCTCGCGGCCATCTGCGGCCACGTGATCATCTCGCGGGTGCCAGTGATCCTGCACACCCCGCTCATGTCGGGATCGAACTTCGTACACGGGATCGTGCTGGTCGGTGCGATGGTGGCGCTGGGACATGCCGAAACCACCCTTGAGACGGTGATCGGCTTCATCGCGGTCCTGTTGGGCGCGGGTAATGCCGCCGGCGGCTACGTCGTGACCGAGCGCATGTTGGACATGTTCAAGTCCAGCCGGCCGGCTCCTGGCAGGGAAGTCAAGCCATGACTTTCGCGGAATGGCTGCAAGTGGCAGTTCGCGTGAGCTACCTGCTCGCCGCGCTGCTGTTCATCCTCGGGCTGCAGCGCATGTCGTCCCCGGTGACTGCGCGCAGCGGTATCCGCTGGGCCGGCGTTGGCATGATCCTGGCGACGATTGCGACGTTGTTCTATCACGGCCCGAATGGCGTCGGGTTGCAGCACATTCCCCTGATGGTGATTGCGGCCGGCATCGGCACGGCGGTCGCCTGGGTGTCGGGCAAGAAGGTCGCGATTACCGATATGCCGCAGATGGTCGCGCTGTACAACGGCATGGGCGGCGGGTCGGCGGCTGGCATTGGCGCGGTGGAGTTGATCAAGTTCTCATCGATGGCCAACAACGCGGGCTCCGCAATGCCGTCGACGATGACTCTGGTGCTGGGCGTCATCGGCGCCCTGATCGGTGCGATCTCGTTCTCCGGTTCGCTGGTCGCTTTCGCCAAGCTGCAGGGCTGGATGGACAAGCGCTTCCTGTTCCCGGGACAGCAGATATTCAATGCGCTCGTGTTCGTTGCTGCGATCGCGCTGGGCGTGGCCGCTGTGGTCTGGCTGCAGCAGCCGGTCATCGTCGGATTCTTTGTCGCCGCGCTCGCGGTCGGCCTGCTGATGACGCTGCCGATCGGCGGCGCCGACATGCCCGTCGTGATCTCGCTGTACAACGCCCTGACTGGCCTTGCCGTCGCATTCGAAGGTTATGTGCTCGGCAATGAGACCCTGATTGTCGCGGGCATGGTCGTCGGCGCCGCCGGCACCTTGCTGACGCAGCTGATGGCGAAAGCGATGAACCGCTCGCTCGGGAACGTGCTGTTCGGCAACTTTGGGGCGGGCGGGGGCGAAGCGCAGGTGATCACTGGCTCGCAGAAGCCCATTGAAGCGAGCGACGTCGCCGCCATGATGGCGTATGCCGAGCGCGTAGTGATCGTGCCGGGCTACGGCATGGCGGTTGCGCAGGCGCAACACAAGATCTGGGAATTGACCCAGCAATTGATCAAGCGCGGTGTCAAGGTGAAGTTCGCAATCCATCCGGTCGCTGGTCGTATGCCCGGCCACATGAACGTGTTGCTCGCCGAGGCGGGCGTGCCCTACGACCTGATCGCCGACATGGACGACATCAACCCCGAGTTCCCGAATACCGACGTGTCGCTGGTGATTGGAGCGAACGACGTGGTCAATCCGTCCGCGCGAACAGACAAGGCATCGCCGATCTACGGCATGCCGATCCTTGACGTGTCGAACTCGAAGAACACGATCGTGATCAAGCGCGGCAAAGGCACGGGATTCGCGGGCATCGAGAATGCGTTGTTCTACGCGGACAACACGCGGATGCTCTACGGGGATGGCGCGGAAGCAGCGGGCCGGCTGGTGTCGGAACTCAAGGCGCTCGACGGCGGCCACTAAAACGTATGGCCGGATCGCCGCGCAGTGTCTGCAAGGCGGTCCGTGCTGGACGGTGCAACGGCATCGGCATCTGGGGATCGTAACCGCTGCGCGCTCCGTCGCGACTACAATGACGGGATGTACAGCCGCAACAGCGAACCGTTCAAGCTCGAACGCGACTGCGCCGCCGTCCTGGTGCCGCAGGGCGACCAGATCACATTGCCTGCGGGCAGCATCGGCTACATCTCGCAGGCGCTCGGCGGCAGCTACACGGTGTATGTGGAAGGCAACCTGTTCCGCATCGCAGGCCAAGACGCCGATGCGCTCGGCAAGGAACCGACCCTGCCGCCGGAACTGCCGGCCAATGCCAGCGACGACGATGTCGAGAAGCTGGTGTGGCGACAACTGCGCACCTGCTTCGACCCGGAGATCCCGATCAACGTCGTGGATCTCGGCCTGGTCTACGACTGCGACATTGAGCGGCTGGACGATGGTCGCCGCAAGGTCAATGTGCGCATGACGCTGACCGCGCCGGGCTGCGGCATGGGCGATATCCTGGTCAGCGATGTGACCGACAAGCTCGAACTGATTCCCACCGTCGCCGAAGCCGACGTGGACCTGGTGTTCGACCCGCCGTGGAACCAGACCATGATGTCCGACTCAGCGCGCCTCGAGACCGGAATGTTCTGATCGGCGGCTGATCGACTCCGAAAGTGTGCGCTGTTCGCGCGTTTTTGCCCCCGAGACGGTTCCAGCGGTCATTTTTTGATCGTACGCGCGGGCGTCAATGTTGCGAAGCCGCATGCTGGTTGACGTCTCCAAAAGTAGCGCAATGCGGCACATTACGACGCGAGCGCCTTTCACACTCAGCCTGCATGGCGGCTGAAAAAGCCGTTGGCTTCAGTCACCCAAGTCAGGCAAGCGTCTAACAGCCGTGCATCAAGGCCACGGAAGCGTGTTTCTTGTGCAGCGCACCATATGATTAAAAAAAATTAATGATTGATGCGAAAAACCGTAGGTACCGTCGGACAGTTCGCGCAGGAGGCAGGGTCTGCGAACGAGATGGAATTCCGCAGTGTTGACACGTTCGTGCAGATGACTTGAAAAGACGTCGTGGTTCACAAAGACCGCGACGTTTGGGTAATACATAAGGGGTAATACAAGCAAAGTTCGGGGCGAGGGGATGCCCAAAATACAGCGCCGTTAGGCAATCCCGCCAGCGACGCACTCCACACAATCTGGGGTTACGAATGAAATCGACTACAAGCTTGCGTAAAACGTCTCTCGCGCTGGCCGTTGTGACGGCTATCTGCGCAACCGGCATGGCCAGCGCCGCCTCCAGCGCGCAGGTCACCGTGGCGCACCCGGCCTACATGAGCTCGCGTGACGCCGTCATGGGTCCACTCGCAGCGTCGCAGCCGATCCAATTTCACGTTTCGCTGAAGCTGCGCGACCGCGCCGGTCTGGACGCCTTCATCGCAGGCATGAAGAATCATCCGGGTCAGGTGATGAGCACGGCCGAGTTCATGGCCAAGCACGCGCCGTCGCAGGCACAGGTGAACGCAGTCGTCAGCTACCTGACGAGCCAGGGTTTCAAGAACATCACGGTTGCTCCGAACCACCAGTTGGTTTCCGCTGAAGGCACGGCCGCTTCCGTTAGCAGGGCGTTCTCGACCACGATGGCGCAGGTCAAGACTCGCGACGGACGCATCGCGTTCGGGAACACGACCGAAGCGAAGGTCCCGGCCTCGTTGCAGCCACACGTGGCCGCCATCATCGGCCTGCAGACGGTCAATATTGGCCATACGTTCGCGAAGGTCCTTCCAAAGGGCGGCGCGCATACGCTGGCGGTGACCGGTCACGATCCGACCGAGTTTGCGTCGATCTACGGCGCCTCGGGTACGCCGACTGCCGCGGGCGTCACCGTCGGCATCTTCACGCAGGGCAAGATCACCCAGTCCATCACCGACCTGAACAGCTTCACGTCATCGCACGGCTTGGCCACGGTCACGACGCAGACTGTGCAGACCGGCGCTGCGAGCTCCGACGCCAGTGGCGTGGTCGAATGGGACCTGGACAGCCAGGACATCGTCGGCATGGGCGGCGGCCAGGTCGGCAAGATCATCTGGTACAACACACCGACGTTGTCCGAAGCGGACATGGACGCCAACTTCAACACGATCGTATCGGCGAATGCTGCCAAGATCATCGACGTGTCGATCGGCGGTTGCGAGACCGGTGCGAATTTTACTGCCTCGGATCAAATCTTTGCACAGGGCGTGGCGCAGGGCCAAACCTTCTCGATCTCGACCGGCGATTCCGGCGCGGACGAGTGCGCCAACGGCGGCACAACGCCGAGCTGGCCGGCCAACTCGCAGTACGTGATCGCGGCATCGGGCACCACCCTGAACGCGTCGACGACGACCTGGAGCAGCGAAACGGTATGGTCCGGGTCGGGCGGCAGCGAGAGCAAGTACGAACCGAAGCCAAGCTGGCAGACGTTGTGGTCCGGCGCGCATCGCGGCGTCGCCGACATCGCATATGACGGCGATCCGAACTCCGGTTCGAAGATCACCACCAGCACCGGCATCCAGCAGGTCGGCGGTACCAGCCTGTCGGCTCCGCTCTTCGCCGGTGCGTGGGCACGTGTGATCGCCTCCAAGGGCACCGGCGTCGGCTTCGCCGGCCCGATCGTCTACCAGCTGCCGACCTCGGCGTTCCACGACATCACCTCGGGCAGCAACGGGATCTCGGCCGGCGTCGGCTATGACCTCGCCAGCGGCCGCGGCGCAATGATCGTGAGCACTGCGATCAACAATATCGGTGGCTGCACCAGCAACTGCACGACTCCGACGGCGAACTTCAGCTTCGTCACCAGCGGTCTGACGGCCAACTTCACCGACAGCTCCTCCGACGTGGGCGGCACGATCACCGGCCATTCCTGGACGTTCGGCGACGGCGCGACCTCGACGGCGACCAGCCCGAGCCACACGTATGCGTCGGGCAACACCTACAGCGTGACAGAGACGGTAACGGACAGCGGCAGCAAGACCGCCAGCAAGACGTCCTCGGTGCTGGTCTCCGGCGGTAGCTGCACCGGACCGGCGCTGTGCAACGGGGTGGCCGTCATCGGCCTGTCCGGAGCGACCGGATCCCAGCAGAACTTCACGCTGGCAGTTCCGGCCAACGCGACGGGCCTGAGCTTCGTGCAGTCCGGCGGCACCGGCGACTCGGACATGTACGTCAAGTTCGGATCGGCGCCGACGCTGTCGAGCTACGACTGCCGTCCGTACGTCAACGGCAATGCCGAAACCTGCAACATCACGAC
>JBBQTD010000016.1:0-63135 GCA_038234715.1 Lysobacterales bacterium
AAGGGCGCTACAAAGCCTGCGTCGTGGACTCGGATCGCTACTTGCTGACGTGCCATCGCTATATCGAACTCAATCCGGTCAGGGTTGCCATGGTGGCGGAACCGACTGCGTATCGCTGGTCGAGCCATCGCTGCAATGCGAGCGGTGAGTTCGATGCGCTGGTGGTGCCGCACGAGCGCTGTCTGGCATTGGGAGACTCGCAGCCAGCGCGCCAGTCGGCATATCGGGCGATTCTTGCGGAGGCAATTTCATCCGATGAACCGGCGCGCATCCGCAACTATCTTCAACAACAACGCGTGTTGGGGGACCTGCACTTTCAGGCCCAGGTCGAAGAACTGGCCGGACGCTGTGCGATGATTCGTCCACGAGGTCACCAAAGGCGAGCGCCAATCGAAGTCGATCGGGCAACCGACGCAGACCGATTCTTCAAATGAACCTGACCCCTTTGTCCTGGTGAGTTGCATAACGGCCTCCGGATGCGTCTTGTCTGATTGTGCCGTCAGATCCGGCCACGGACCCAACGCCCATGGCTAAGCGACCGCCGTGCCAGGACATGATTGCCCGCTCCCTTACGATCCGCTTGCGCGAGTGCTCATTGCCGTCTTTGCAGGGACATCCTCCGCAGCGAAGTAGCCGAGGGGCTTGCGTAGGTGTCGGCGTTGCGCGCGCGGGACCTCCTCGATCGTCCGATGCGCTGATGCGTACTGACACGCAGGTGCGGAGGCGGTCATGCGACGGTTGCGTGTGGGTGTCGCATGGAAGCCGACCGGAGGGTTTGCTGCGCCGCGCTGATGCAAGGCGGCCGGTGTCGCGTGACTTGCGGCGCATTGCCCCTGAATTTTCCTGCGTACGCTGGTTTCCGCGGTCCGTACCGCACTCTCCGCGTCGCGCATGATGTTCGCGAGGGAAAACGTCGTGGTCGAAGGCGCCGGTATCATGGTCGGCAGAAAAAAGACCATGGTTTTGGTTTCCTCGACCACGGTCGCCAGGAAAAATACCGTGGTTTCGGGTTCCTCAACCATGATGTTTTCTCCGGAGACCATGGTTCCGGCGCCGGCGACCACGGTGTTTTGTGCGCCGACCATGGTGTTGGCTGCGAAGTCCACGTTCGCTGCGGCGAAAACCATGATGATGATCGCGCACACCACGGTGTTGGTTGCGGAAACCATGGTCTTTTTTCTGTCGACCATCATGCTGACCGCGATGTCTATGGTTCCGGCGGCGGAAACCATGAAACCGAACCTGCGTGACATGGTCTTTTTTCTGGAAACCACGGTCTTTTCCCCCGGTGCGCTGTAGTCTGCCGCGCAAACCGCGATGTTTTCGGCGACGCCGACCGCTTGCGCGGGCGCCGCGTAGTTCAATGGTCGCGAGCTGTTCCGTGGAAGCCGGGCCGCTTGGCCCGGGTTTTCCATGACCACGTTCTCCGGCGGGTTAACGAGGCACTTGCGCGATAATCGAGTCCCAATCCGTACGTTCGGTCGCCAGGCTCAATGCAACCTTGGTGGGACAAGATCCGGCCCTTCGTGCTGTCCTTCGGGATGCACGCCGCCGTGCTGTTACTGCTGGTCGCGGACTTTTCGCAGCGGCCGGCGGCGTCGGCGCATGCGGGGCGTGGCAGGCTGATCCATGCATCGCTGGTCGCGTGGCCGGCGGCGTCGTTCGGTGCGGTCGGCGCACAGGTGTCGCAATCGCATCCCGTAACCGCGCCCGCTGTGCCCACGCCGCGCAGCGCTGCAGAACAGCAACCCGCCAAGGCCGTGCCGAAGCCGCAGAAGGTGGCGTCTTCCGCGCAGGCAAGTGACACGAAACCAAGTCATGCAGCCTCACAGCCGGTGCAGGATGCGGCACCAGCCAACGTGTCGCTGGATCCGGACCCGGATGATCCGTATGCGCAGATGCGCAGGGAGCGCGCGGAGGCCGAGCGTCGTTACCAACTCCAGCAACAGGCGATGAAGCAGATCGAAGATGCGAACGCGCAGCAGGGACAGTCCGCCGCGCCGGATGCATCGGCAGCATTGCCGTTCGGTGGGCAGGACAGCGACCAGGGCGGCGCGAACACGTTTCTTGCTGGCCTGCAGTTCAATGCTGGCAGCACTGCGACGCTCGCGCAGGGGCAGCCGTGGACCCAATGCGAGGCCGATGCAACGACCCCCAGAAATGGTGACGCCGACACGCTAGCGTGGATCGAGTGCCTGCTCGACCCATGGCAGACCGCACCAGAAGCTCCGGACCCCAAGGGCTCGATTTCGTGGCCAGTGCGGTTGAGCGAGTAGGCCGCGCTGGAGCCCTCAAACAGAAGCCTTTGAAGCCCCTCTCCCTCCGCGAGAGGGATGGGGGTGAGGGGCGAATGTGCGGCAGTGTGTCCGACGCCGGCGCGATGCGCTCTGCAAGATTTTCAGTTGTCCCACTGCAACGTCGTTGCGCCGCAAGAGTTGCTACCCGTACCTCGTTTTACCCTCACCCCAACCCCTCTCCCGTGGGGAGAGGGGCTTGAATGGGCTGATGGCTCTGCAAGATTTTCAGTGATCCAACAGCATCATCGTTGCGCCGCGAGAGTTGCTATTCGTACCTGTTTTACCTTCACCCTAACCCCTCTCCCGAGGGAGAGGGGCTTAACGGCCGCAGGTAGAAGGATGAAGGGGTTTTCCTACTTCATCCCGCGCAGCATTTTTTCCACTTCCTCGATGTGCGCGGTTTCGCTGACGATCTGTTGTCGGGCGAGTTCTTCCAGCGCGACGTCGTCGTGCGCGAGCTTGAGCAGCACGTGGTATTCCTTCAGCGCCTCGCGCTCGAAGTCGAGGCTTTCGAGGAGGATGGTTTTCATGTCGTGCTGGTCGTTCTCGGGCACCTGGCGCACGCGCACGCTGGGATGCCCGCCGTAGGCGGTGATCTTTTCGCCCATCATCACGCCATGGTCCATCGCTTCGGTGGCCTGGTCGCGGAACCACTTGGTGATCGGGATGCGGGTCGGGCCCATGATCATGAAGCTGTAGTGCAGGTAGCGGGCGACTCCGGAAAGCTCGATCTCCAGCAGCAGGTTGAGCTGGCGCAGGGTGTCTTCGGATGCGTATGCCATTGGAATCTCCGGGGTCGAAACCCGCATCTTGGTCGCGAATGGCGGCGATTGCACTGTCGCCGGTTGCGCCGTCGCCGGTTGCGCCGTCGCGAGTCAGTTGCGTTCGGTCTTGCGCCGTTCGCCGAACTCCGCGCGGAATTCGCTGAGTTCGCGGATCAGGGTTTCGATGTTCACCTCGTTCTTCAGGTTGACCTTGAAATCGGTTTCGGCGCGCGCGCGGTCCTTGAACGACTGGCGGTTCTGGCTCATCACGATCAGCGGTCCCTGCAGGCCGACCAGCACCGCAAGCGCAAGGTTGAAGAACGCGTATGGATACGGATCCAGCGGCTGCCGCATGATCATGGCGGTGTTGACGACGCACCAGCCCAGGGTCATGACCAGCAGGAAGATGATGAATTTCCAGCTTCCGTTGAGCTCGGCCACTGTGTCGGCGAGGCGATCGCTCCAGGACAGGTTCTGCTCGAATTCCGCGTCGACGTTTTTCGCCGCGCGTGCCGACAGCATCGTGTTGGTTTCGCGCAGGCGCTCGCCCATCGTGCGCAGGATCGCCATCGCCGCGCGCGGGCGGCGGTCGAGGTAGTTCTCGAGGGTTTCGCGCTGCAACTCGAACAGCACCGCATTGCTGGTCGCGAGCGCGCTTGCGCTGCGAGGAAGATCGTCGAACAGCGACAGCTCGCCGAAGTATTCGCCGCGCGCGATGTCCTTGAGCGAAATGCGGTTCGAGCGCTCGCCGGGAAGGTGGATGTTCACGTCGCCGCTCTCGACGATGTACATCGCGGTGCCGGAGTCGCCCTGCGCGAAGATCATCGTGCCCGCGCGGAAATGCCGCGGCACCAGCGTGGCCGACAGTGCGACCAGGTCGTCTTCGGAAAGGCCCTCGAACAGGGGGATCGAACGCAACAGTTCGGTGGAGTCCACGATCAGTTCTCCGCGATCAGGCAGGCATCGTAACGTCTTGGGGGTTCGGGTTCATGCATGGGCGGCGGACGGCCGGTAACGCCTTTCGCAATCGGACGCCGGGTGCGTCGGGGTGGCCTTGATCTCTCCCGCTGCGCAACAACTACAGCTGCACTTCGTGGCCCATCGCCCAGGCGACCTTGTGCGGGTCGAATCCGGTCTCGATGGTTGGCTTGACGATGCGGAAATACGGCGACACGTCGAAATCGCGCGGGGCGAACAGGCTGTGATGGCGGATCTGCAGCAGCTCGCGGCGCTTGCTGCGGTTCGACTTGTCCTCGTCATCGAGCACGACCTGCGACAGGATCGGGTAATGCACGGACTGGTAGGCCTGCGCAATGAGACTGGAACAGATCGCGCGGGTGGGATCGCCGCTGCCGAGCGCCAGCACGCGGCGCTTGAGCCGGTCGGGCACCGGCGGGGTACGCACCAGGTAACGCATCAGGTCCACCACGTTTTTCATGTCGTACTGGTCGCCAAGCCGCTCGAGTGCGAACCCGAGCACGCTGTCGATCTCCTGCGCGCTCAGCCCGACGGGCCGGCAGATGCGGGTGTGGAAGCCAGTGTACTTGTCCAGCGGGACGACCTGCACGCCCAGGATCACGTCGGCTTCGAGCAGCGTCGGCGGGGTGTCGGCCGATGCCTCGCCGACGCACAACGCCGCGTGCGACCAGGTGGACTGGGTCAGGTAGCGGATTGCGACGGAAAACCGGCTGTTGCCATCCACCAGCAGGACGTCGCCCTTGCGGATGGTTGCGGCGAGTTGCGAGGGCATCGACGTGGAAGGGTTGCGCCCACGGTCGATGGCCTTGGACAGGTACCGCGCCAGGGCGCGGCCGGTGCGTTCGCGTATGCCGAACATGGTGCGACCCCCTGTTGCGTGTGCCGCTGGTCCCTCGTTTGCCTAGAGTAGGCACACCTGCGCCGACTCGCCATAGCATCGTGTGGGGCCATCCTTGCGCAGTCCCGCCCGGCAAGGATTGCGGCCAACCGGCGGCAGTCCCACCCGACCCCGCGCTAGAATGCGCTCATGCAGCGCGACTTCCTCGTCAATCACTTCCTGATCGCGGTGCCGGCGTTGGACGACCCCAATTTCGCGCGCGGCGTCACCTTGCTGTGCGAACACAACGAACACGGTGCGATGGGCCTGCTGGTGAATCGGCCATCGGACTACCGGCTCGGGGAAGTGCTGGAACAAATGGACCTCGCGACCGAGCTGCCCGCGATCGCCGATGATCCGGTGATGTGCGGTGGACCGTTACTGCCCGACCGAGGCTTCGTGCTGCACGACGGTGGCGACGAATGGCCGTCGACGATGCGCGTCGCGCCGGGCATCGCGGTGACCACCTCGCGCGAGATCCTGGTGGCGATGGCGCGTGGTGCAGGCCCGCGCAGGCACCTGGTGACGCTGGGGTACGCGAGCTGGGGCGCGGGGCAACTCGAACAGGAGCTCGCGGAAAACACCTGGCTGGCCGTGGCGGCCGATCAATCAATCGTGTTCGACCTGCCGATCGAGCAGCGCTGGCACGCCGCGGCAAGGCGTCTTGGAGTGGACCTGGGCCAGTTCCCCGGTTACATCGGCCACGCATGACGCCAGTTGCGACCGCGCTCGGGTTTGATGTCGGCGCCAAGCGCATCGGTGTCGCGGTCGGCAATGGATTCTCGGGTACCGCGCGCGATGTGGCCGTCGTCGACATGCGCGAGGAGATCGCCGATTGGGCCGCGATCGACAGGCTGATGCGCGAATGGCGGCCCGAAGCGCTGGTCGTCGGCGATCCCCGCACGCCCGGCGAGGATGGCCGCGAATCCACGCTGACCCAGCCTTCCCGGCAGCGCGCGCAACGTTTCGCGCGCGATGCCGCGAAGCGCTATCCATTGCCGGTGTGGCTGGTCGATGAGCGCATGAGTTCGATCGATGCGGCGGCGCGTTTTGCGCAAGGACGCGCAGCCGGCGCGCGCAAGCGCAGTGCAGCGCGGAATCTCGATGCAGTCGCCGCAGCGATCATCCTCGAGCGCTGGCTGGGCGCACCGGACGATGCCGATCGCGTGATTGCCGCCGAATCGCCATCCGCCGACCCTTCCGTTCCCCAACCGCGCGCAACTTCATGACCGACACCGCCTTGCCCGATGCCGCCCTGTTCGACCCCCAGCTGCGCGCCGATGGAACCTTGCGCCATCTGCTGACGCTGGAAGGATTGCCGCGCGCGTCGATCGAGCGCGTTCTCGATGCCGCGCAGGATCTGCGCTCCGATGCCCTGTCCGGGACCGCGTTGCGCGGACGGCTTGCCGGACGCACCGTCTGCAACCTGTTCCTCGAACCATCCACGCGCACCCGCAGCGCGTTTCATTTCGCCGCGACCCGGCTGGGCGCGGATGTGCTGAGTTTCGATCTGTCGGCATCGTCGGCAGGCAAGGGCGAGACCACCCTGGATACGCTGCGCAACCTCGAGGCGATGGGCGTCGATTGCTTTGTCGTGCGTGCGGGCGAGAACGGCGCGGTCGCGGCACTCGCCGCGCGGGCGGCCGCGGGCACAGCGATGATCAATGCAGGCGATGGCCGCCACCAGCACCCCACCCAGGGCTTGCTGGACATGCTGACGCTGCGTCAGGCGAAGGGCCGCGATTTTTCTGGGCTCACCGTGCTGATCGTCGGCGATGTGCGGCATTCGCGCGTTGCGCGTTCCGACCTGGCAGCGCTGCGCACGCTCGGCTGCGGCGAGATCCGCGTGTGCGCGCCGCAGCCGTTGCTGCCGTCTCCGGACGAACTCGAAGGATGCCTGGTCAGCCACGACTTCGACGCAATGCTCGATGGCGTGGACGCCTTCATGATGTTGCGCCTGCAACGCGAGCGCATGGAGGAGGGACTGGTGCCGTCGATGGATGCGTATTTCCGCGATTTCGGACTCGATGCGGCGCGCCTGGCGCGCGCGAAACCCGATGCGGTGGTGCTGCATCCGGGGCCGATGAATCGCGGGGTGGAAATCAGTGATGAGGTCGCGGATGGATCGCAATCGCTGATCCTGGCGCAGGTGTCGAATGGGGTGGCGGTGAGGATGGCGGTGATGTTGGAGTTGATAGGGGGTTGAGTTTCTCTCTTTCCTGTTTGTTTGAGCAGGGAAGGGTTGGCGAAGGGCGCATTGATGCGAGCCCGTTGGGGCTATCTAGATCAAGAGCGTTCCGTCCGCTGCGCGGCCGGGTTCATCTTTCTTGCTTGTCCAAGAAAGACGGAACCAGAAAGAAGACACCCCTTGCTCACGCCCTGCGGACATCCTGTCCTTCGGGTCCGCGTGCGGCGACGGAATTTTTCGACGGTGCATCCGTGCACCGACGAAAAACGGTGCGCATCGTGCGCACCGCCCTGCGGGTTGATCCGCCGCCGCCCGCCGCTCCGCAGGGGCCCAGGAGCGCCGGGCATCGTGCCCTTTGAGCAAAGCAGTAGCGTGCGCTGCGCGCAACAATGTCATTTCAAGCAAAGAGCGTCCGCTTTCGCTGGCGCCGCAATTCCGCAATCGGATCATCGACTGCTCTTGCCTGTCGCGGGCACGATGCCCGCTGCTCCTGGGGTCCCCTGCGTTGCGGTGTGTGGCGGCGGATCAGCCCGAAGGGTGGCCGACACGATGTCGGCCATCGTTTCGTCGGCACACGGATGTGCCGTCGAAACGACCCGCCGCCATGCACGGACCTGCAGGACAGGATGTCCGGAAGGCGCAACGCCGGGGCGTCTTCTTTCTGGTTCCGTCTTTCTTCGACGAGGAAGAAAGATGAACCCGGCCGCACAGCGGACGGAACGCTCTTGATGTCGAAGCGTTTCGCCAAGCAACGAATATGAACCCGCCGCCGCGCGGACGGAACGCTTTAGCTGTCAGAAGCGTCATCTCGACCTGTCGAAGGCACAACCACTGCAAATCACTGATGCACCTGCAACGTCGTATCCGGAAAATACTGAAACGTCCGCGGAACGCTCAGGATGTCGGGGTTCTCTTGCGTATGCGGAAGTTCCGGGAACGGTACCGCCAGGCGGACGGTCTGCTCTGCGGCATGGTCCAGCACGGGAATGCCGCTGGACTGGCTGACCTGGATGTCCGCCACGCTGCCATCGCGGCGGATTTCCACGGTCAGCATCACCGAACCCGACAGGTTTCGCCTGCGCGCCTCATCGGGGTAGTTCAGGTTGCCGACGCGTTCAAGCTGGTCGGCGTATGCGCGCAGGTAAGCCGCATATTTGTATTCCTTGGTGCTCGCACTGATGAACTTCTTGGTCGGGCGCTTGGCATAGAGTTGCTGTTCTCGCAGCACCTCGGTGGCTTGCCGCGCCATCTTGATGTCTTCTTCCGTCAGGTCCCGGCCCGTCGGCAGTGGTACCGCGCTCACGGGTTGCGCCTCCTGCGGAGCAGCAACATTTTGCGTTGAGTTCGTGGTGGTCAGCAGGCGCTGCATCGGGTCGGGTTGCGGCGGTGGGTTCTGTGCCTGCATCGGCTGGGGGGCGATGCCCGGATCGGGCTTCGGCACGTCCGCGAGTTGCGGTTCGCCGGGGCGTTGCGCGAAATCCCTGTCGCCACCACCCTGCTGGTTCGCCTGGGCCAGGAAGTCGGCCTGCTTGGGCGGCTGGACGGTGCGCGTCTGGGTCAGGATCACATCCAGCGTCGGCACCACCGGCGCGGGATCCTCGCGGGTGAACCCCACGCCGAGCAGGATGACGCCGTGCACCAGCAATGCCAGTGCCAGCGTTGCGACCAGGCGATCCCCTGGGCCGATGCGGCGTGGGCCGGGCAGGACGGTCACGCGTGGTCGGCTGGGTTGCCGCCCCTGTCGGTGCAGCGCGCCTCGATGACGTCGAACAACTGGCCGGCGATGTTCAGGCCGAATTGCTTGTCCAGTTCGCGGATGCAGGTTGGGCTGGTGACGTTGACCTCGGTGAGCCAGTCGCCGATCACGTCCAGGCCGACGAAGAGCATGCCGCGGCGCCTGAGTTCAGGGCCGACCTGCGCGGCGATCCAGCGGTCGCGATCAGTCAAGGGTCGTCCTTCCCCGCGGCCGCCGGCAGCGAGGTTGCCGCGGAACTCCCCGCCTTGCGGAATCCGAGCAAGACAATAAGGTATAGGCTCGCCATCGACGAGCAGGATCCGCTTGTCCCCGTCGGCGATCTCGGGAAGGTAACGTTGCGCAAGGGCGAGGCCGCCAGCCGTGAGCGTTTCGAGGATGACATTGGTATTGTCTTCGCCGGCGCGGACGCGAAAGATCGAGCGCCCGCCCATTCCATCGAGCGGCTTGAGCACGCAGTCGCGATGTTCCTCGACGAACGCGCGCAACGCGGCGCGGTCACGCGATACCAGGCTGGGCGGGCAGCATTCCGGGAAGAGGAACGCACCGAGCTTCTCGTTCAGGTCGCGCAGGCCCTGCGGGTCGTTGACGATCAGCGCCCCCTCGCGTTGCGCGATGGACAGGATCTGGGTCACGTGGAGATAGTCGGCGTCCACCGGCGGGTCGGAGCGCATGAGCACGACATCCATCCGGCCAAGCGCTGTTTGCGCGAACGCTCCGAGGGTATGCCAGCCGGCCGGATCGTCGGTGACGGTCAGTTCCGCACACACGGCCGTCGCGCGCGCGGCGTGCAATTCAAGGCCGCCCGGCCGAACGTAATGCAGCCGATGGCCCCGTCGCTGCGCTTCGATCAGCATCGCAAACGTGGAGTCCTTGGAGATGCCGATGGCCCCGATCGGGTCCATCACGACGGCGACGTCCAGCGTCCGGCGGGGTGGCATGGGTGTATCCTCCTGAGAGGCGCGATGGTAGCAGGCAGGTCCGGTAAAACGTGCGGAATGCCACGCAATCCATTGATGACGCTTGACAGTATCGCAGCCGACTGAGATATAAGGTGTTCGCGCTGCAGCACGGATAAGGTGAGCTGTATGAAGCCGGCAGCGACAGGGGATGACCGATGGATCAGGTGAAAGATGCCGGCCCGACGACCGGACTCAAGGCAGGCGGTTTGAAAGTCATGGTCATCGACGATTCGAAGACCATTCGCCGCACTGCGGAAAGCCTGCTCAAGCGGGAAGGCTATGACGTGGTCACGGCAACCGATGGCTACGAAGCGCTGGCCAAGATCGCCGACCACCAGCCGCAGATTATTTTTGTCGACATCATGATGCCCAGGCTTGACGGCTACCAGACCTGCGCATTGATCAAGAACCACCAGATGTTCCGCTCCACGCCGGTGATCATGCTGTCGTCCAAGGATGGCCTGTTCGACAAGGCGCGTGGCCGCATCGTCGGTTCCGAGCAATACCTCACCAAGCCATTCACCCGCGAAGAGTTGCTTTCGGCGATCCGTACCCACGTGCCGAAGGGCTGACTCGACCAGACCAACGCATCGCAACCTCAACAACGAAGGGCCGACCTAACACCACGAATTCCAATTCAGGTACCGAAAAGGCTGACTCACTCAGGCAATCGGCGCACGGCATCACAGATCGGGTCGTCCAGGGGAATTAGCATGGCGCGCATCGCAATCATCGAAGACTCGTTGACCGACACGGCGGTGTTCACCGACATGTTGCGTCGGCACGGTCATCAGGTGATCAGCGCGGGGAGTGCCGAGGAAGGGGTTGAGCTGGTGCGACGCGAATTGCCGGAACTGGTGCTGATGGATGTGATCCTGCCGGGTATGAATGGGTTCCAGGCAACCCGCGCGCTGAGCCGCGATCCGAAGACCAGTTCGATCCCGGTGATCATCGTCAGTACCAAGGCGATGGAAACCGATCGCGTGTGGGGAATGCGTCAGGGGGCGAAGGACTACATGGTCAAGCCGCCCAGCGAGGCCGACCTCATCGGCCGAATCAACAGTCTGCTCGGGATCAGCTGACCGACATGTCCAAACGCCGCAACAAGAACAAAAAGGCCGGCCCGGTCACCATCTTCAGGCCGGAGCAACCGGCCGCCCCGAATGCGCCCGAAATGGATGCGGGGGCCGAGGCAGAGGCGAGCCAGGTGCCCGACATGCAAGCGTCCGCAGAGCCCGAGGCTGACGGCGCTTCTGATCGCGACATGGATTCCCTGCATGACATGCATTTCACGCTCGACGAGCCCGCAGCGGAGGACCCCGCAGCCGAGGAGCCCGCAGCCGAGCAGGAACCGGCAGCTGCGGAGTCCGCGACTGCCCAGGAACCGCTCGCCGAAATGAACCTGTCGTGGTCCAACGCCGATACTGAAACAAGCGAGGCTCCGGTTGGGCGCGTCGACGAAGTCGAGGATGCGTCCGGTGCGCTTGCACGCGCAATCGATGTCGATCCTGACACCATCACGTCCAATGCCGCTTACGTCGAGTCGATTCCGATCGTCGAAGCGCAGGACACGATGCTCGAAATGGGCGAGCAACAGATGGAAGCGAATGCCGACGACGCCCATGCCGGCACCGCATGGGGTTCGGTTGGAGCGTCGGCGAGCGGTACGGCAGTCACGTTCGATATTCCCGATTCCGATGCTGCCGCGCCCGATGTCGTTGCGCAGTCAGGCGACAAGGGTAGGAAGTCTGATCGGAAGCTCAAGCTCAACAAGCTGCAAAAACACGCGCGTAGCGCCCCGGCACCCGAACCCGAAGCAGCGCCTCCGGAATCGGCGCCACCTGCAGTCCCGCGGCCACCGCGCGAACCGCGCACCGCCGCTTTTGCCAAACTGGCCGAATACCAGAGCCTGAGCCTGGCGCACGTTCCTGGCTTGCCGGAAGAGACGGATGTGCCTGGACACTGGCGCGGAGTCGGATTCGGGCTTGGGGGGCGCCGCCTCGTAAGCGCATTCGACGAGGTGGTCGAGATCATGCGCTTGCCGCAGATCACCCACGTTCCGGGCACCCAGCCCTGGATGCTTGGCGTGGCCAACGTGCGCGGCACCTTGCTGCCGGTGGTCGATCTCAAGCAGTTCCTCGAAGGCGAACGCACCGTGATGCACGAAAGCCAGCGCGTCCTCGTGGTGCGGCAGGCGGGCGGAAACGTCGCCGTGCTGATCGACCAGTTGTATGGCCAGCGCAGCTTCAACGACTCGCAAAAGATGGCTACCACTGCAGTCGACAGCGAGAGCCGATACGGCTATTTCATCAAGCAGGTGTACCGTGTGGGCGATAACGACTGGGGTGTGTTCAGCATGTCAATGCTGACCCGCACGCCGGAATTCAGGCAGGCCGCGGCGTGAGCGGCGGTTCGTTCTTACAAGTGATCGAGGTCGAGTCATGAGCAACGTAGGCGGTGGACTTGTCGGACGGGCCCGCAACTGGGGCACCAATTTCTGGATCATCCTGGCCGGTACCGCGGTATTGGTGTTCGTCGCGAATTACCTCGCGTCGACCTACTACAGCGACCGCGAGACATGGGGACGCGGCCTGGTGGCCGATATCCAGGTGAAGTCGCAGCAACTCGCGGTCCAGGCCAAGGATGCCGTCGCCGGCGACCAGGACGCCTTCGCAAAGTTCAAGGACACCCGGGCTGCAATTGATACCGACGTCAAGGACTTGCAGGAAGGCAAGAGTCCGTATTCCGGGTTTCGCGGAGCCATGGGAATCAGCGCGCCGCTGGACAAGGTCGCTGCCACCTGGGCGCCGATCGCATCCAATGCCGACCTGATCATCCGCAACCAGGACCAGGTGCTGGCCATCGCCCAGAGCGCCGACCAGTTCGCGGCCAAGGTGACTCCGCTGAAATCGCGCATGGATGAAGTAGCACGCGCGATGTCGGATGGTGGCGCGCCCGCCGCGCAGTTGCTGCTCGCCATGCGTCAGATCAACCTCGCCGATACGATCTCGCGCGACGTCGCGATCCTGCGCGGCGGTGGACCAGGATCCGTGCAGGCAGGCGAGGCTCTCAACCGCGAGTCGAACCTGTTCAGCCAGGTACTCAATGGCTTCCAGAACGGCGATGCCGGCCTTGGCATCACCAAGCTCAACGGTTCGGCTGCAGTGGCTGCGTTGAACCAGGTCAGCAAGCTCAATGTCGATGCACAGCAGTCGCTCGGCACGATCCTCAAGTCGGCCAAACAGTTTGCCGAAGTGCAGGACGCCGAGAAGCAGATTACCGATGGATCGACACAGTTGCTGGCCAGCGCGCAGGATCTGTACACCTCGTTCAATTCGTTGTCCCTGCGGCGCATCTTCCCGAGCACGTATGTCGCGTTCATTTCGGGCGTCCTCGCCCTGATCGGCCTGTTCGGACTGGCCTTCAAACTGTATCGCGACCAGGCCGCGCGCTATCGCAAGTCGCAGGAAGACAGCCAGCGCAATCAGGAGGCGATCATGCGCCTGCTGAATGAAACCGGTTCGCTCGCCGAAGGCGACCTGACCGTGCGCGCAACCGTCACCGAGGACATCACCGGCGCCATCGCCGACTCGATCAACCTCGCGGTCGAAGAGCTGCGCAGCCTGGTAACGACCATCAACGAGACCGCAGTGCAGGTCGCCGCGGCATCGCAGGAAACCCAGGCCACGGCAATGCACCTGGCCGAAGCAGCAGAGCACCAGGCGCAGCAGATCAATACAGCCTCGGACAAGATCTCGGAAATGGCGGCCTCGATCGACGAAGTCTCGAAAAACTCCGCCGAGTCTGCCGACGTGGCGCAGCGCTCCGTGCAGATCGCCGCGAAGGGCGCCGATGTGGTACGCCAGACCATCCAGGGCATGGACAGCATCCGCGACCAGATCCAGGAAACCTCGAAGCGCATCAAGCGCCTCGGCGAGAGCTCGCAGGAAATCGGCTCGATCGTTGAACTGATCAACGACATCTCGGAGCAGACCAATATCCTGGCGCTGAACGCCGCGATCCAGGCCGCATCAGCCGGTGAGGCGGGCCGCGGGTTCGCGGTCGTGGCCGACGAAGTGCAGCGACTTGCAGAACGTGCGTCCAACGCCACGAAGCGCATCGAGACGCTGGTCCAGACGATTCAGTCCGATACCAACGAAGCGGTGAACTCGATGGAACAGACCACCGCCGAAGTGGTGTCGGGTGCGCGACTGGCCGAGGACGCCGGCTTGGCACTTGGCGAGATCGAAACGGTGTCGACCGATCTGGCCAACCTGATTTCGAACATCTCGACCGCCGCCAAGCAGCAGTCCACGGCGGCAACCGATATCACCGCAACCATGAACTCGATTCAGGAGATCACCTCGCAGACTTCGCACGGTGCAAGCCAGACGGCCGAGTCGATCGGAAATCTTGCTCAGCTGGCTGCGAATTTGCGGCGGTCGGTCGCCGACTTCAAGCTGCCGGGCTGAGAGGCCTCCACGTGACAGTACGGCGCAAGTCCGTTGTTGTGAAGGACGTGCGCGCTGACGGGATTTCGGGATGAGGCTGCAACAAGATTCCAATTTCACCACCCTGAGTTGGGTAAAGCCCGAACTCGACGAGACGCTTCGACAGGCGCGACAGGCGCTTGAAGCGCACGTCGAGCATGGTGCCGAGCGCGGACAGATGCAGGTGTGCGTGGCCCAGTTGCACCAGGTGCAGGGCACGTTGCGCATGGTCGAGTTGTACGGCGCGGCCATGGTGGCAGAGGAGATGGAGCAACTCGCCAACGCGTTGCTTGGCGATGGGGTGGCCAATCGCGAGGAAGCCTACGGTGCGCTGATGCGCAGCATCATGCAGTTGCCCGACTATCTCGAGCGCCTGCAGAGCGGCCACAAAGACATCCCGATGGTGCTGCTGCCGTTGCTCAACGACCTGCGCGGTGCGCGCGGCGAGAAAGTGGTTCCGGAGAGCGTGCTGTTTTCAGTCGATCTGACGCGGCCACTTCCAGCGTCGACAGGCGCGCCGCACGCGGCGCTGGACAACGAGTTGCTCCGTGCAAACCTCGATCCGCTGCACACGATCTTCCAGAACGCTTTGCTGCCCTGGCTGAGGGACGTGGAACGGCCAGAGCACATGACGGTGCTCGCCGATGTGTGCTCCCGCGTGCTGGGATTGCTCAGTGTCGAGCCGGCGCGCAAGCTTTTCTGGGTTTCATCGCAAATCCTTGAAGCCCTGCGTTCCGGCGCATTTGTCGCCAGCAAGCCGCTCAAGCAGGCGCTGGCAAGACTTGAGCACGAGATCAAGCGGCTCTCCCACGACGGCGAATCGGCGTTCGTGGCCGCGCCGCCTACCGAACTGACCAAGCAGCTGCTGTACTACGTCGCAAGCGCACCGACTGACGACGCACGCATCGTCGCGGTTCGCGAAGTTTTCGGCCTCGACAAGCAACAGCACGACGAGAGCGAGCTCGCGCATGCGCGCGGCAGCCTGACCGGACACAACCGCGAATTGCTCGACACGGTTTCCGCGGGCATCAAGGAAGATTTGCTGAGGGTCAAGGAAGCACTGGACATGCACCTGCGCACGAGTGGCGCGCCGGTTGCCGAACTTGCTCCCCAGGCAGAAGCCCTGGGCGCAATCGCCGATACCCTCGGGATGCTGGGATTGGGTATTCCGCGTCGCGTCGTGCAAGACCAGCGCACAGCAATCCAGTCGCTATCCAGTGGCCAGCGCGTGGCCGACGAAAGCGCACTGCTGGATATTGCAGGCGCATTGCTCTATGTCGAAGCGTCCCTCGACGACCAGGTGGCCCGCCTGGGCCAAGCTCCCGATGAGCAAAGCCAGGACGGCGCGGCGATGCCGCTACGCGAGTCGCAGCAGGCACTGGATGCGCTGATCAAGGAGTCGGTGGCGAATTTCGTGCAGGCACGCCAATGTTTCGTCGCGTTCATCGAGGCCGGTTGGGATCATGCGCAACTGCACGACGTACCGCGTCTGCTCGATGAAGTCTCCGGCGCGATGCACTTGCTCGAGCAACTGCGCGCCGCGCGTCAGTTGCATGCGTTCAGCGTGTTCACCCAGATCGAGCTCGTGCAGTTGCAGCGGGTACCCGATGCATTCCAGATGGATCGGCTCGCAGACGCGCTTGCCAGCCTGGAGTATTACCTGGAAGCATTGCGCGACCATCGTCCGCAACGCGACCGGATACTGGAATTGGCCGAGCACGGCCTGGTCGCTCTCGGATACTGGCCAGTGCCCGCGGCGGCCGAACAGACAATCGCCGATGCGGCCAGGCCGAAGGCCAAGGTTGCGCCAGCCGCCCCGGCCGTTCTGGAGGCTCCCGCGCCAGCGATGGTTGAAGCAGCCCCGGTTGCCGAGGTTGCCCAGCGGGCAGAGTCGGCGGCAGAAAGGGTTGCAACGCCGACAGACGAACCCATCGAGACTGTTGCCGCCGCGGAAGGACCAGCGCCGGTTGTCTCCGAACCGGTTGCCGAGGTCAGCGCAGCCGTCGCACCGACTGCCCCAGCGGTACCACGCATCAACTACGGGTTTGCCGAGAACGCCGAGATCGATGACGACATCCGCGAGGTGTTCATCGAAGAGCTCGACGAAGAGACCACCAACCTCAACCAATTGTTCGCCGAATGGTCTGCGGCGCCGACCGAAACCGATGTGTTGCGCCCGCTGCGCCGCGTTTTCCATACGCTCAAGGGCAGTGGCCGGCTGGTCGGTGCGCTTGAGCTGGGTGAGTTCAGCTGGCACGTGGAAAGCATGCTCAACCGCGTTCTTGATGGCAGCCGTCCTGCAAGTCAGGCCGTGGTGGCGCTGGTAGGGCTCGCGGCCGATACGCTGCCGGAGTTCCGCGCAGCGCTCATGGGCAATGGCACCGTGACAGCGGACATCGCCGGCCTCATCGTCTATGCCGATCGCGTTGCGGCGGGCGAAGAAGTCTTCTATGCGCCCGCAGCGCCCGCCGTTGTCGAGCCTGCAGTTGTCGAGCCTGCAGTTGTCGAGACCGTGGCCGAGCCGGTCGTGGAAACGGTTGCCGAAGAGGCAGCTGTGTCGCAGGAAGAAATCGAGGTCGCGGCAACCGAAGAAGAAGCGGTTCCGGAAGGCGAGTACGCGAGCGTCGACCCGGTGTTGCTTGAAATCCTGCGAGCCGAGGTCGAGGCGCACCTGCAGACGATCCAGCATTGGAGCGCAACAGCCGCCGTCTCGCCGGCGAAGGCGACCGACGCGCTGCTGCGCGCGGTGCATACCATCAGCGGTGCATTCGCGATGACCGAAGTGCCGCTCATCACGGATGTCCTGTCGCCGACGGAAGGCTACATCCGCCGACTGCTGGCGCATCGCGAGCAGCCGTCCGCAGCAGGTATCGCCTTGATCGGCGATGTCGCGGTTGCAATCGAAGGCGTACTGGCCGCGTTGCAGCAGTCCAGGCCCATGATCGCGCCGCAGGAAGTGCTCGCAGACCGTGCGGTCGCACTGCGCGATGCTCTTCCCGAGCCCACCACGCCAACACTTCCGGTCCAGATGGACGAAACGGAAGAAGAACCGGGCGAGTTCGCTGGAACAGGGCATGCGGAGGGAATGTGGGAAGCCGACATGGCCGGTGCACATTCAAGAGAGGCGGAGGCCGAAGCTGCCGCCGCGCATGAAGCCGAACGTATCGCAGCAGAACACGCAGAGGCAGAACGAGTAGCAGCAGAATACGCCGAGGCAGAACGTATAGCAGAGGAGCAAGCCGAAGCTGAACGCATCGCGGCGGAGCAAGCCGCAGCCGAACGCGCTGCAGCAGAGCAGGCCGAAGCCGAACGCGTCGCAGCAGAGCAGGCCGAAGCCGAACGTGATGCAGCAGAACACGCAGAGGCAGTTCGTTTAGCAGAGGAGCAAGCCGAAGTCGAACGGATCGCGGCGGAGCACGCCGAAGCAGAGCGGGTTGAGGCCGAGCATGCCGAAGCCGAGCGCGCTGCAGCAGAGCAGGCCGAAATCGGGCGCATTGCCGCGGAGCAGGCCGAGGCCGAGCGGATTGCAGCCGAAAATGTCGAAGCGGAGCGCGTTGCAGCGGAGCAGGCCGAACGGCTTGCTGCGCAAAGCGCGGATGCCGATCGCGAAGCAGCAGAGCAGGCTGAGGCTGAGCGTCGCGCTGCTGAGGCAGAAGCTGAACGCCTCGAATATGAAAAGCTTGAAGCTGAATACGCCGAGGCGGATCGTCTTGCCGCCGAAAAACGCGCCGAAGCCGACGGCACGACAAACCAGCAATCAGAAGTCGAGCGCGACGTGGTACATGTCGAAGTCGAGCCAACTGCGGGGGAACTTACGGAAGTCGAGGCGTCAGCCGCTGAACCGGCCGCGATCGACGACCGCGACGGTGAACGCCTTGCTGACGAACACGCGGAAGCTGAGCGGTTTGCTGCTGAGCAAGAAGCAGAACGTGCCGCAGCAGCACAAGTGGAGGCCGAACGCATCGCGGCCCAGCACGCAGAGGCCGAACGGCTGGCTGCAGAACAGGAAGCCGACCGCGTCGCTGCGGAACAGGCCGAAGCCGAGCGCATTGCCACCGAACAGGCCGAAGCCGAGCGCGTTGCAGCGGAACAGGCCGAGTCCGAACGCATTGCCCTGGAGCGGGCTCAGGCGGAGCACGTCGCAGCAGAGCAGGCAGAAACCGAGCGCGTCGCGGCGGAGCAAGCTGAGGTCGAGCGCATTGCAGCCGAACAAGAAGCCGAACGCGTTGCAGCGGAACAGGCCGAAGCCGAACGCATGGCTTCCGAGCAGGAAGCCGAGCGTGTCGCGGCCGAACATGCCGAAGCCGAACGTGTGGCGGCAAAACATGCCGAAGCCGAACGTGTGGCGGCAGAACATGCCGATCGCATAGCAGCCGAGCACGCCGCAACGGAACGTGCCGTTGCCGAGCAGGAAGCCGAGCGCGCCGCCGCCGAACAGGAATCCCAGCGGGTCCAAGCGGACCTGGTGGAAGCCGAACGCGTCGCAGCCGAACAGGCCGAAGCGGATCGGGTTGTGCTTGAGAAACAACTGCTCCAGTCAGTCGTGACCGAGCAGGATGACAGCGTGCGAATCGCCAGAACCAAGCTGGAAGTGGCGCGCGCCGCAGCAGAGCAGGCCGAGGCCGATCGTGTTGCCGCGGACAAGCGTCGCGCTGGCAAAGCCGCCAAGAAAGCCGCCGCGCAACATCTTGCGGAAGCGAAGGCTTCAGTCGAACGCGCGACAGCCGAGCTGGCCGAAGCCGAGCGCATTGCCGCCGAGCGCGTTACAGCCGAGCAGGAACAAGCGGAGCAGGCTGCAACCGCGAGGGCCGCAGCCGAACGCGCCGACACCGAGGCACTGGGTGCAGAAGTCGCCGAGGCCGCGCAGAGGGCAGTCGCCGAGCGTTCGGAAGCCGAAGATGCCGCGCAACACGAACCAGCCGCCGCGCGGACGGCGGAAGCCGCATTCGCGTTTGATCACGCCGAGATCGACGCCGACCCGAATGAGCCGCTGGATCTGACCGACATCGATCCGGAATTGCTGGATATCTTCATCGAGGAAACCACCGACATCCTTGACCACTCCGACGGACTTCTGACACGCCTTCGTGTCACTCCGTCGGAACGCGAGCCTGTGGTCGGGTTGCAGCGCGACCTGCATACGCTCAAGGGCGGCGCGCGGATGTGCGGCATGATGTCCATGGGCGAGCTCGCACACGCGATGGAGTCGGTGCTTGAAGCCGCCGCCGAACTGCGCATGGAGTTGGGCCCACAGGGGCTGGGTGTCCTCGAGCAGGGCTTCGATCGCTTGCACGGGATGCTCTCGCGCATTCAGCATCGCCAGGCAGTCGCCTTGCCCGAACACCTGATCGCAGTGTTCAACGCGCTTGCGCACGGTGAGGTCGCGCCACTGCCGTTGCCGACACGGGCCCCTCGGGCCCCGGCTCCGACGTCCGAGGCTGCAGAGCCGATCGAGTCGACAACGACGCAAGCCGAAGATATTGCCGCGCCAATCGAAGAATCTGCAGCTGCGACAGAGGATGCAGAGGCCCCGGCCGAAGCAACCGATGTCGTCCAGCCAGCGCGCGCCAAGCCAGCGCTCAAGCCGTTGTCGGTGCCGGTGGAAGCCACGTTCGACGACGACGACGACATTGGCGTGCGAGCGCCACAGGAGCAGGTGCGTATCCGCGCCGACCTGCTCGATCGCCTGGTGAACTACGCAGGCGAGGTCGCGATTTATCGCGCACGTCTGGAACAGCAACTCGGCACGTTCCGCACGCACCTCGATGAACTCGAGCAGACCACGATGCGTCTGCGCCAGCAATTGCGCAAACTGGAGATCGAGACCGAAGCGCAGATCAGTGCGCGGTACCAGCGCGCTGGCGAAGGCGAAGAATCGTTCGATCCGCTCGAACTCGACCGCTTCTCAACCCAGCAGCAGTTGACCCGCGCGTTGGCCGAGTCCGCGGCGGACATGACCAGCCTGCACGTATCGCTGGACGATGTGACCCGTCAGTACGAGACCCTGCTGCTGCAACAGTCGCGGGTGAGTTCGGAACTGCAGGACGGTCTGATGCGTACGCGCATGGTGCCGTTCGACGCGCTTGTTCCGCGCCTGCGCCGCGTTGTGCGTCAGACCGCGACCGAAACCGGCAAGCAGATACTGCTGAAGGTCGAGGGCGCGCAGGGCGAGATGGATCGCAATGTGCTCGACCGCATGACCGCGCCGCTGGAGCATATGCTGCGCAACGCGGTGGTGCATGGACTTGAAACGCCGCAAGTCCGACGCGAGGCCGGCAAGAGCGAGGAAGGCACGGTCACCGTCAGCGTGCATCGTGAAGGATCGGAAGTCGTGATGCTGGTCACCGACGATGGCCGCGGCCTGGATCGTGACGCGATCCGGCGCAAGGCGATCGAGCGCGGCTTGCTCAAGGCCGACGCGGAGGTCGGCGACACCACGTTGTATGCATTCATCCTCGAGAGCGGATTCTCGACTGCCGACAGCGTGAGTCGCCTGGCTGGACGTGGCGTCGGCATGGACGTGGTGCACAACGAGATCCGCCAGCTCGGTGGCTCGCTGCAGCTCAACTCCACCCAGGGCAAAGGCACCCAGTTCACGATCCGCCTGCCATTCACGCTCGCGGTGACCCAGGCTGCCCTGGTCAAGATCGGCGAAACCAGCTTTGCGGTACCGATCTCGTCAGTGCAGGGCGTTGGTCGCATCGCACGCTCCGAGCTGGAAAAGCAGCTTGCGTCGGCGAATCCGGTCTACGTGTATGCCGGCGAGGACTACGCGATCCACGACCTCGGCCGCCTGCTCGGTGGCGCTCCCGCCAAGGCGCAAAGCAGCTTGCAGATGCCGTTGCTGTTGTCGCGTTCTGGTGATGTGCGCGCGGCGATCTGCGTGGACGAGGTGCTCGGCAGCCGCGAGATCGTGGTCAAGCCGGTGGGTCCGCAGGTCAGCTCGATTCCCGGCATCTTCGGCGCGACCATCATGGGCGACGGCGGGGTGATGGTGATCCTCGACGTCGTGCCGCTGGTACGTCGTGTTGCTGCCCAGGTCCTGATCGAAGACCGGGTTGTCGAACCAGAACAGGAAGTCCGGCGGGTTCCCCTGGTCATGGTGGTCGACGATTCGATCACGATGCGCAAGGTCACCGGTCGCGTGCTTGAGCGCAACAACATGGAAGTGCTGGCCGCGAAGGACGGCCTGGACGCAATCGAGAAGATGGTCGATCGCGTGCCGGACGTGATGCTGCTGGATATCGAAATGCCACGCATGGACGGCTACGAACTCGCCACCCACATGCGCAACGATACGCGCCTGCGCGATGTGCCGATCATCATGATTACGTCGCGATCCGGCGAAAAGCATCGCCAGCGCGCGTTCGAGATTGGCGTCAACCGCTATCTGGGCAAGCCCTATCAGGAAGCCGAATTGATGCGTAACGTGTTTGAACTGCTCGCACCGGTGCACAACGATGGCTGACCCAGCGCCGCGCGTCGTGGTCCTGGGTCGCCCCGGCGAGGCCCAGCAGCAGCTGCAGCATGCGCTCGACGAGCTCGGCGCGCAGACGCTTGCGGTTGGCGATTTCGACCAGCTCGATCCAGTGAAGATGCGCGAGCAGCAGCCGGATGTGTGGCTGGTAAGCATGGACGAGAACACCGACGCCGCGCGGCTCGAACGTTGGCAACCCCTGTTTGACGACCCCGACGCAACGGTGATCTTCGACGACGCCGACGTGACGCGTCGCCTGAGCGGCTGGGACCTTGCGCGCTGGGCGCGTCATCTTGCCGCAAAAGTGCTGGGTCGCAATGATGTGTTACCGCCTGTGAGTCCGGATGCCGAACGGTTGCCGCGCTCGTCCGCGAGCGAAGCCGATGATGGGTCGGACATGCATGCCCCGGGCCCCGCGGATTCAGGCACGGCCGATTCGACCCGGCCCGATCCAGGCGAATCCGATTCCGTGGTTCCGATGGCGAACGACGCGGTTGAGTACGACGCGCCTTCTGCCTCTCCTGAAAAAATCGGTCTGTCGCTCATGGACGATGCCGATTTTGCGGCGCTCAGCGCAAGTTTCGATTCCGAGCGCAAGCAAACCGAGACGGAATCTGAAGCGCACGAGCCTGCGATTGCGCTGGACGATCTGCTGGCTGAGCAATCCGACCATCCTGCCGGCACCGACCAAGCCGACAGCGAAGGCAGCGCGGACGCGCACGTACCCGCAGCTGATGCACCGGCTGCCACTGAATCGAAGTCAGGCCTGTCATTGCTGGACATGAATGCCGACCTTTCGACTCCGCGCACCGCAAAGCCGCCAGCCCCGGAAGTCGCCATCGACGTCAGCCACCTCGAACTTGCGCCATTGGAAGAAGGCACCGGGGGCGAGGATTCCGCAGACGCGTCCGCGACCTCGCCCGTCGGTGTATCAGGGGTGCACACAGGCATCCAGGGCAATGGCGGGTTGATCGCGATCGTCGCCGGTCTGGGCGGACCCGATGCAGTTCGCCAGTTCCTGGGCGCCCTGCCGCTGACACTGCGCGTGCCAGTACTGCTGTGGCAACACCTGGACGCGGGCAAGCACGACCGCCTCGCGCAACAACTGGGCAAAGCCACCAAGCTGCCTGTCTATCTGGCCCAGTCGGGCGAGCTCGCACGTCCCGGCGCGATCGGAGTCATGGGTGCTGGCCTGGGAGTCATAAGCGACAGCGGTTGGTGGATCGAAGCCGGCAGTGCCCGCCCCAGCCAGGGCTTGGCTGCGGCGTTGAATGATCCAACCACCATCGTGGCAATTCTCAGTGGTGCCGATCCGGGCATCGTCGAGTCGGCGCGAGCGCACATCGCAAACGGCGGCAAGGTGCTGGTGCAAACGGCAGCAACGTGTTTCGACGGCACCGCGGCCAGCGCCCTTGAGAGCCAGGGCGTGAAGTCGGGGTCACCGGTCGAACTGGCGGCACTGGCGACGGCGGGCTGAGCCGCCAGCCGCAATGACATTCCTTTTCCAATGACTGACCACCCCTCGAGCGCCAGCTGATGAATGCTCCCACGACCCATGACATTCGCGGCGTGCTGATTTCGGTCAGTGGCGGCAAGGTGTTGTTGCCCAATGCTTCGGTCGCCGAGGTGATCACGTATTCCGATCCCGAGCCGGTACCCGGCGCGCCCGCGTGGCTGCTGGGACGCGTGCGCTGGCGCGGTTGGGCATTGCCGATCGTGTCGTATTCGCGGCTGGTCGGCTGGTCGCAGGAAGCGGCCGCGCTGGGGGCCAAGGTCGCCGTCCTCAAGGCGGTCGACAAGCATCCGAAAATGCCTTATTTCGCGGTGCTGACCCAAGGGTTTCCGCGCCTGGTCACGATTGCCGAGAGCGCGCTGCTCGAAGACACCGACCAGGACATCGATCTGCCTGACGGCGTCTACTCGCAGGCCCGGTTCAACGACGAACCCGTCGTGGTTCCCGACTTGCCGAATGTGGAAAAGCAGATCGTGGATGTGCTGCACCTCGCCGATACCGGGGCTGCCTAGAAACCCGCAAGCCGGAATTTTCCGCTGGCTCCAGCGGGCTTCAGCGCAAGTCGCCAGCAAAGGCCTGAAGCGCCGCAAGCGCCGCGAGTCCAGCGGTTTCCGTTCGCAGGATGCGCGGGCCAAGCCGGAGCCCACGAAAACCCGACGCATTCAATTGCAGATGGTCGCGATCCGAGAGCCCGCCTTCAGGCCCGACCACCAGATGGATCGGCCCGATCGCGTCCTTCGGAACGAAACTCCCGCCCAGTGCGTCCGTGAGGGAGTCGCCTTCGGGGTCCAGTGCAAGGCGGATCGCCCCGGGTTCCACCCCGGCAACATACGCAGCCAGTGTTTCCGGCTCGCCGATCCGCGGAACGCGCGCGCGACCGCTCTGCTCGCAAGCCGCCACCGCCACTGCCTGCCAGTGCGCATGCCGTCGCCCGGCGCGTTCGGCATCGAGCCTGACCTCGGTGCGTTCGGTGACGATCGGCTGGATCGTCAAAACGCCGAGCTCAGTCGCTTTCTGGATCACCCAATCCATCTTCTCGCCGCGCGCAAGCGCCTGGGCCAGCACGATCCGCAACGGCGACTCCGAACAGTTCGGAGTCGCGTCGAGGATCCGCGCCTTCGCACTGCGCTTGCCAACCTCGACGAGTGTCGCGTGGTAGTCCATGCGATCGCCATTGCACAACATCAGTGGCGCGCCTTCAGCCAGGCGCAGCACGCGAAGCAGGTGCTCGCAAGCGGGCGCCGGCAAGCCGACCGTCTCGCCGACTCTTAGCGGCACCGTTACGTGGACGCGCGGGATTCTCATGTCGGAATTCCAGTCACCAGTACAATTCTGCCACGCGACCGCCTGGGAGCGGTCCCTTCAGGCCCGAATCACGCGCACGCCACCGCGATTGCCTCGCTGGTGACCTCGGCAAGCAGCGACAGATCCGATTCGGACACGCAATAGGGCGGCATCCAGTACAACACGTCGCCGAGTGGTCGCAGGACCACGCCCCTGGAGAGCGCATGCCGGTACGCGCGCAGGCCGCGACGTTCGGAAGCGGCGAATGGTGTGCGCAGGCGCGCGTCGACCGCGAGTTCGATCGCCAGGATCATTCCGGTCTGGCGCACTTCGGCGACATGCGGATTTTCGACAAGCGGCGCCGCCAGCTTCGCCATCATTGCTGCCGTCGCGCGATTGCGCTCGATCACCGGTTCCTGCGCGAATGTCTGCAGCACCGCGAGCGCCGCACTGCATGCGAGGGGATTGCCGGTATAGCTGTGCGAGTGCAGGAAGGCCTTCTGCGCGGCATATTCGGCGTAGAACGCGGCATACACGCGTTCGGTGGTGAGCACGGCCGAAAGCGGCAACATGCCACCGGTCAATCCCTTGGACAGCAGCAGGAAGTCCGGGGTGACCTGCGCCTGCTCGCAAGCGAACAGGGTGCCGGTGCGACCGAACCCGACTGCGATCTCGTCGGCGATCAGCAACACGCCGTGCACATCGCACAGGCGGCGGGCCTCGGCGAGATAGCGCGGGTGGTGCATGCGCATGCCGCCGGCGCATTGCACCAGCGGTTCGACGATAAGCGCGCAGACACTCTGGCCGTGTACTTCGAGCAGGCGTCGCAAGCGATCCGCGGCGCGCATTGCGCAGGCCTGCGCGTCTTCGCCGGGTTCGCAAAGCCAGGCATCCGGCGATGGCGCGAAGACCGGCTCCAGCAACAGCGGCGCATAGGTGCTGCGATACAGCGCGACATCGGTGACCGCGAGCGCGCCCAGGGTTTCGCCGTGGTAGCCGCCGGTCAGTGCAATGAACTTCGTGCGCCCCGTATGGCCGTTGTTGCGGTGGAAATGAAAGCTCATCTTCAGCGCGACTTCGACCGCGGACGACCCGTTGTCGGCATAGAACACCTTCGCCAGTCCGCGCGGCGCAACCGCGACCAGCGCTTCGGCAAGTTCGATCGCGGGCGCATGGCCGAATCCGGCCAGCAGTACGTGATCGAGAGCATCGAGTTGCTTCTTCAACGCATTCACCAGGCGCGGATCGCGATGGCCGAACAGGCATGTCCACCAGCTGGACACCGCGTCGAGATAGCGCTTGCCGTCCATGTCGGTGATCCACGCGCCTTCGGCCGAACGCACCGGCAACAATGGGATCTGCGCGCGCTCGTCCTGTGCGCCGGCATGGTCGTGCATCTGCGTGCACGGGTGCCACAACACCGCGAGATCGCGCGTCATCCATGCCTGGTTGGTGCGCTCTGGTACCATTGTCGCGAACGTCCGATGATTCGATGCGCCCCATCATCCTGTCCCTTCCTTCCGGTGTCCATGCGCCGCGCGCAGTCGTCCGCACCCTGGATCGTGCGTGCGCCGCCTGCCGCTGCTGATCCTGTCCGTGCTGCTGGTCGTCGCGGCATATCGGTACATGCCGGCGCGGATCGCAGCATTTGCGTTGCGGGAACAACTCGACCCCCTGGAGCTCAACAACATCCATGGCACTGCGTGGGACGGCGAATCGTTCGGTGCATGGTGGGGCGACGAGGCGCTCGGACACTTGGCGTGGCACGCCGACCCGGTTGCTGCACTTGGGGGAACGTTACGCGCCGACCTGCATTTCAGGCTTCCCAAGGACCAGCGCATGCAGGCGCACGTCGAGCAACGCGCGCACATCCTGGATGTGACCGCGATGCGTGCCGACCTGGTCGGCGATGCACTGCACAAGGTCTTCATGCGCGCGGACCTCCTCCCGATCGGCAGCGTGCACCTGGAAATCGATCACGCGCGCTTCGACGACGGGGTGCCAGTCGCAGTGAGCGGCCGCGCATACTGGCGACAGGCGACACTCGTCGGCCCACGCACGCCCCTGCCTTATTATCTGGGCGACCTGGTGGTTGACTTCGGCGTCGAAAAACCGGGCGTCGTGCTCGGCCGCATTCGCGACAGCGGCGGTCCGATGCAGGTCGCCGGGAACGTGACGGCCGACCTGATCGGTTACACGGTCGCGCTGCACTTCACCGCGCGCGACCCACGCCTGGCGGAAGGATTGCATCGTTTGGGCCAGGCGCAGCCGGATGGCAGTCGCCTGCTGATTGTCCAGGACGCATGGTGGTGGAAACGAAAACATGGTTGATCTGCCCAACAAGCCGCTACCGAAGATCCACGCCTTGCATGCGCGCGACGAAGGCGACCGGCATGTCGAGGAACTCGACCTTGAGTTCGGCAATGGCGAACGCCGTCGGTACCGCCGCGTCTGCAGTCGCGGACCTGGCTCGGTGATCATTGCCGCGATGCGCGATCCGGAAACCGTGCTGCTCGTGCGCGAATACGCATGCGGCATGAACCGCTACGAACTCGGCCTGCCAAAAGGGCGCATGGACGCGGGCGAAACGCCGGAACAGGCCGCCAATCGCGAACTCAAGGAAGAAGTCGGTTTCGGCGCCCGGCGACTGGAACTGCTGCGTCCGCTGACTCTCTCGCCGAGCTACATGGAGTTCGCGACGCACCTTGTCCTGGCCGAGGATCTTTATCCCGAACGCTTGCCGGGCGATGAACCCGAGGAGATCGACGTGGTGCCATGGAAGCTTTCCGACCTGCATGAACTAATGCTGCGCGACGATTGTTCGGAGGGTCGCTCGCTCGCCGGCCTTTTCATCGTGCGCGAACTGCTGGCGCGTCGTGCCGGCGCGAACGGCATTGGACAGTCGCACGGAGAGGCGGCATGAGCGCGTGGCGCGAGACATGCATCGGCATCGCGCGCGACGCAGGCGCTGCGATCATGCAAGTGTATGCGCAGGACTTCGACGTCCAGGCCAAGGCGGATGCTTCGCCACTGACCGCGGCGGACATGGCGGCGCATCGCATCATTTGCGCCGGGCTAGCCGCGTTGACTCCCGACATTCCTGTCCTCTCGGAGGAATCGGCGTTGATCGACTGGACCACGCGCCGCGGCTGGACGCGTTACTGGCTCGTCGATCCGCTCGATGGCACGCGCGAATTCGTCAAGAAAAACGGCGAGTTCACCGTCAACATTGCGCTCATCGATGGCGACGCATCGATCATGGGCGTTGTCTACGCGCCCGCGCTCGATTACATGGTGCATGCCGAACGCGGGGTCGGTGCGTTTGTGCGCGAAGGAGCGTCCGACGTCGCGTTGACGACGCAGCAGCCCGCACCAACGCCGTTGCGCGTGGCAGCGAGTCGCTCGCATCTGGATGCGCGCACGGTCGCCGCACTCGAAAAGATGGGCGCGACAGAACGGATCGGAATGGGTTCGTCGTTGAAGTTTTGCCGCATCGCGGAGGGACGCATGGACGTGTACCCACGCTTCGGTCCGACCTCCGAATGGGACACCGCCGCCGCACAGTGCGTGCTCGAAGCGGCGGGGGGCGCGGTACTCACGCTCGATGGCGCCGCCCTGCGCTACAACACGAAGGAGTCGTTGCTCAATCCCGACTTCATCGCCTTGGGCGATGCAAAATTGAACTGGAAGGCATGGCTCGATGACTAGGAGCGATCCCGCCGGCATCTGCGGACTGCTCGACATCATGGCGCGCCTGCGCGATCCGCGATCCGGCTGTCCATGGGATGTGCAGCAGACATTCGCCACGATCGCGCCGTACACGATCGAGGAAGCATACGAAGTCGCCGACGCGATCGATCGCGGCGACATGCACGATTTGCGCGACGAACTCGGCGACCTTCTTCTGCAGGTCGTATTTCATTCGCGCATGGCCGAGGAAGCCGGCGAGTTCGCATTCGCCGACGTCGTCGCTGCGATCAGCGACAAAATGCAAAGGCGACACCCGCATGTGTTTGCCGCACCGGGATGTCCGAATGCCGCGGAAGGCAGGATTTCGGGAGCGACTGCCGGGACACTGGTTAGTGACGCGCAGGCGCAGACGCGCGACTGGGAATTGTACAAACGCCGCGAGCGCGAGGCGAAAGGAACCCACGACGACCCCAGCGCACTCGCCGGCATCGCGCACGGCATGCCCGAATGGCAACGCGCATTGAAACTGCAGAAGCGCGCCGCGACCGTCGGCTTCGACTGGCCCGATCCAACCCCTGTGATCGCCAAGCTGCACGAGGAAATCGAGGAAGTCCGCATCGAGTTCGCAGCCGCCGCGATCGCACCCGACGACAGCGCCGTGCGTGAGCGACTGCAGGACGAGATCGGCGACCTGTTGTTCGTCTGCGTGAACCTTGCGCGTCACGCAAAGGTCGATACCGGAACCGCGCTGCGCAGCGCGAACGCGAAGTTCGAGAGACGCTTCCGCAGCATGGAGGCTCTCGCACTGGCCGACGGCGTTGGGCTGGCAAGCCTGTCGCTGGAACAGCAGGATCGCTATTGGGATCGCGCAAAGGCCGCGGAACATCCTATCGATCCGACCGCAAGAGGAAACGGGTCATGAGCCGATTCGACAGCTTCTCCGCGTTTTATCCGTTTTACCTCTCCGAACATTCCAACCGGACCTCGCGGCGGCTGCATTTCGTCGGCAGCTGCGGCGTGTTGGCGCTGCTGGCGACGGCGATCGCAACCGGCAACGGCTGGTGGGCGCTCGGGGCTCTGTTCTGCGGCTACGGGTTCGCCTGGGTCGGGCATTTCTTCTTCGAAAAGAACCGGCCGGCCACGTTCAAGTACCCGATCTATTCGTTCATCGGCGACTGGGTGATGTTCAAGGACATCCTGATCGGGCGGGTGAAGATCTAGGGAGCCGTGGGCAATCTGGAAGAGGGCCCCCGAGCTGATTTCACATCGGTATCACTATGTTCGCGGTGTAATCTTCACAAAGCTGAAGGAGCATCCCCATGCGCAACCGTGACGAGCCCGCCGGCCTGATCCTCGTGGTCGAGGACAACCGCAATATTTCCGAGATGGTCGGCGAATATCTCGAGAGCAAGGGTTTTGGTGTCGACTATGCAAGCGATGGTGTTGATGGATTCCGCCTCGCGAACGAGAACAGCTACGACGCGATCATCCTCGACCTGATGATGCCGCGCATGGACGGACTCGAGGTGTGTCGCAAGTTGCGCGAGGAAACCAAGAAGGCGACGCCGGTGCTGATGCTGACCGCGCGCGACACGCTCGACGACAAGGTCAGCGGCCTCACCGCGGGCGCCGACGATTACCTCGTGAAACCATTCGCGATCCAGGAACTCGAAGCGCGCGTACGCGCGCTCATCCGTCGCGAGCGGCGCCAGGTCAGTGCCGAAGTCCTGAAAGTCGGCGATCTGGTCTACGACACAGCCAGCCTGCGGGTGACGCGTGGCGGGCAGGAATTGCAGCTCTCGCCGATCGGTTTGCGGCTGCTGGCGATCCTGATGCGCGAATCGCCAAAGGTGATCAGCCGCCGTGACATCGAACGCGAGATCTGGGGCGATGGCTTGCCCGACTCGGACACGTTGCGCAGCCATTTGTACAACCTGCGCAAGACCATCGACCGCGCATTCGACAAGCCGCTGCTGCACACCGTGCAAAGCGCCGGATATCGCATCGCCGACCTCGACGCACCGCCGCCGACATGATTCATCGTTGCGCACATCCCTGCGGATGTTGTGATCGACTACCGCAGCGCGGGGTCGGCACCATCCCTGACATGATGCGCGAACATGATTGCTGAGCGCGGCCTGCGAAGGAAAATCTGGGTCGCGTTTGCCCTGCAGGTGATCGCGATCGGCCTCGCGACAATGTTCGGTGTGTACGGCGCATCGGAAGTGCTCAAGTCGGTGCTGATAAAGCACGCGCTGACCCAGGAAGCGGCGTGGTTCTGGCAGCGTCATGCGGACGACCCCGAACACCACATCCCCGACACGTTCAACATGATGGGTTACCTGGTGCTGCGGGGGCAGGGACAGCAAAGCCTTCCGGAGGCCCTGCGCTGGTTGTCCCCGGGCTACCACGAGATGCCCGAAGCGATGGGCGGTTCGCTTGTCTACGTCGACGACGAACCCCAGGGCCGCCTGCTGCTGGTGTTCAAGCAGACCCAGGTGAACGCGCTTGCGTTCTGGTTCGGCGCGGTGCCGCTCGCGTTCGTGCTGATCGTGATCTACGCGATCGCATGGATGACCTACCGTTCCTCGCACCGCGCGATCTCGCCGGTGATCTGGCTCGCCAACCAGGTGCAGCAATGGGACCCGAAGCGACCGGATGCCACCGCATTGAACGCGGAAAACCTTCCGGTGGACGTGCAGGGCGAAACTCTCGTGCTCGCCTCGTCGCTGCACGAGTTCGCAACCCGCATCGACACCTTCGTGCAGCGCGAACGCAATTTCACCCGCGACGCCAGCCACGAGTTGCGCACGCCGATGACCGTGATCCGCATGGCCGGCGACGTGCTGCTCGGCGATGCGTCGCTGACGCCGCACGCGGTGCGCACCATTGGGCGCATCCAGTCGGCGGTGGGCGAGATGGAATCGCTGGTCGAGGCTTTCCTGATCATGGCGCGCGACGGGGATGTCGGCTTGCCCGACGAGGACTTCGTGGTCAACGAAGTCATCCACGACGAAATCGACAAGGCACGCGCACTGATCGACCACAAACCGGTCGAACTGAAGTACGAGGAGCAAGGCGCTTTCGCCCTGCATGCACCGCCGCGCGTGTTCGCGGTGCTGTTCGGCAACCTGCTGCGCAACGCCTGCCGCTACACCGATACCGGCAGCGTGACCGTCCGCGTGCAACCGGGCAAGGTGGTGATTGAGGACACCGGCGTGGGCATGACCCGCGAGGAACTCGAACATGTGTTCGAAGCGTTCTATCGCGGCGGCGAGCAACGCCAGGGCGGCCACGGGATCGGATTGAACATCGTGCGTCGCCTGTCCGAACGCTTCGGCTGGCCGGTCAAGATGGAGAGCGAAGCGGGCAAGGGCACGCGCGCGACGGTGACATTCCCGAAGGCGCAGCCGCTGGACGGTTGAGTCCTAGCATTGGAAACGCACTCCATTGCCCCGCGAAGGAGCTTGCTTGCCCTGGAAAGGAACTCCCTTGCCTTGGGAAGAATCCAGCTTTTCAGGACATGCGGCACCAAGACCGAAGTCGCCGCCGTCCAGCCCGGCTGAAGACGCTCCTGCGATCCCCAGGGTGCGTACATTGGACGGGCGTGATCAGCGCGCCGAGCCGCCGCGATGAACCTTTCGATGCTGATCAGAGCGAACTTCGCAAATCGACCCATGGCTGCCACTCGGTCATGTCCGCTTTGGAGCACTCCAGTTCCAGTACACCTTCACTTGCAGGTGCTCGAGCCTCTCATCATGGCCTGCGGCAGACCGACGGCACCCACTCGGACGGACGTCTTCACTCTGAGTCTATTTTTCCCGAATCCCATGTCCGTATTGGGGGCTTGCAGCATGATCTTGGGAGAATTTTCTGTATCCTCGTTGATACCTATGCACAATCTACGAATCATTTTGGCGGCGACGCTCGTGGCGGTCGCATCTCCGCATGCAAATGCCGGTGCCAATCCGTGCGCCACTGTGGTGCCAGCTGACTCGTGCATTGAAGGGGAATTCACGCTTGAGCTGCAGGTTGGCGAAAAACAGCGTGTACTTTCAATAGACGTGGCATCCGTATCCACGAGCGCCGGATCAGCAGGGCCAATCGACCCCATGGCCCGTTGCTATGCCGCTCACTCGGACTTCTTCGGAAAGTTATACGTCACCAGAAATCATCCGCTTGGCAAACAATCGGTACTGGTTCATGTTGTCCCCAACCTGTCTTGCAGGCGGTCCGTCGACAACAAGGATCCCCTCAAGAAGGGCTTTGACGCCGATCATCGCGGCGATTTCGCGACCGCAGCGGCTGAGTTCAAGCCGCTCGCCGAGCATGGCGATGTCAGGGCGCAAGTCATGTTGGGCATCTATTACGGCAAAGGTTCGGGGGTGACCAAGGACTCCGCTGCAAGTGCGATGTGGTTCCGCACGGCTGCGGCCCAGGGTGACGCTGGTGGGCAGTATGAAGTCGGGATGATTTATTACCTGGGAACGGGGGTCGCGAAAGACGATGCCCAAGCCGCTTCGTGGTTTCGCAAGTCCGCCGCTCAGGGAAACGAACCATCTCAGTACATGCTTGGGAGCATGTACGAGGATGGCAATGGCGTACCAGTCGACCTTGCCCAGGCAACCGAGTGGTATCGCAAGGCCGCGACACAGGGAAGTACTATTGCCATGGAAAACCTGGGCCAGTTCTACGCATCCGGAAAAGGCGTGCGGCAAGACATCGTGGCAGCTTACGCCCTGTACTTGCTGGCCGTGGAGAAACCGATTCCCGGCAACATTGACAAGCAACAGCAAGGTCTTGACGAGAAGGAGTGGAAACGGCTCATGGCGCAAATGACCCGGGAACAGATTAGTGATGGCGATGCATTGAACAACGAGATGCAGCAAGTCGGTGTGATCAAGGCGCTTGACGCGCACAAGTAGGTTTGAGAATACGGGGTGGCTCACAGAGTAAATTTTCGCTTCAAGCGGATATTATCTCTCTGAGCCCATTCTCCTTTTTTCTCACAGGGCATTCGGTAGCACAGGACGCCGCGCGCGGCCTGCTCGCTCGCCAGATCCACCAGATCAACAGCAACTGCAACGGCAGCCGCACAACCAGCGCCACCTGCCACCACGTCGCGGCACCTGCCGCATGCGCGTTCAACAGCATCTGCACATTCGCCGGCAACACCGCCACGCACAACGCAATCAAACCGGCACCGGCAAGGCGACGCGTCATCGCGGGCAGTACGCCAATGCCACCGGCGATCTCGCACACGCCACTGATTGCGACAAGCGCTGCATGCCACGGCAACCACGGCGGCATGATCGCGAGGTACTTGTGGGGAAACACGAAGTGCAGCACGCCCGCCGACACGAAGAACACGGCGAGCAGGTATTGCGACAGTCTAGGGCACATCCGGTGATTGTCCGCGGATGTCGTTGAGCGCGCCGTGACGACTGCGACAGCGCGCCAGGGCCAATCCAATCCGCGCGGTTCGCCGCGTCCTGCGCGCTCCGGTATCCTTTGCGGGTACCTGCCATCACCGAACCGCCCTGATGGAACCGCCATGCTGATCCGGAGTTTCATACTCGCCATGATGCTGCCCCTGTCCGCTGTCGCTGCAAGCGCAGCACCGTCCGATGCAATCACCGCAACGACCTCACGCACCGCCCTGGTGATCCACGGCGGCGCCGGCACCATGTCGCGCAAGGAACTCACGCCCGAACGCGAAGCGGAAATCCGCGCCGCGATGAACAAGGCGCTCGACGCCGGCAACGCGGTGCTGAAATCCGGCGGCACCGCGCGCGATGCGGTGACCGCGGTCGTCGTGGTGCTCGAGGACGATCCGCATTTCAATGCCGGCAAAGGCGCGGTGTTCAACCACGAAGGCGTCAACGAAATGGATGCGTCGATCATGGACGGCGCGACGCTCGAAGCCGGCGCGGTCGCCGGCATCCACACCGTCAAGAACCCGATCCTGCTCGCACGCGCGGTGATGGAGCATTCCAAACACGTGATGCTGATCGGCGACGGCGCCGAAGCCTTCGGCAAGACTGTGCCCGGGATCGAGTTCGTCGATCCGAAATACTTCTATACGCCCGAACGCTTCAAGCAGCTGCAGGACGCCAAGGCCGAAGAATCCGCCGGCGCGATCAAGCCGCCGAGCGCGCACTTCGGCACCGTCGGCGCGGTTGCACTCGATGCGCACGGACACCTCGCCGCAGCGACATCCACCGGCGGCATGACCAACAAGAAATGGGGCCGCGTCGGCGACTCGCCGATCATTGGCGCGGGCACTTACGCGATCGCCGACTGCGCGGTCTCCGGCACCGGCTGGGGCGAATACTTCATCCGCCTCAACGTCGCGTCCGACATCTGCGCACGCGTCGCGTATCGCGGCGACAGCCTCGCCAAGGCCGCCGACGACGTGGTCGTCAAGCGCGTCCACGACCTGGGCGGCGACGGCGGCGCGATCGCAATGGATTCGCACGGCAACATCGCGATGCCGTTCAACACCGAAGGCATGTACCGCGGCTGGATCAACCCGGATGGAACGCGCGGGGTGGCGATTTACAGGGATGATGCGAAGTAGTGGATAGCGCGCAACGGCGAGTCGCCAGCGTGCCAAATCGGCAATGCACATCGACCGAATCAGATGGAAACCAGATGGATGCGTTGACCAGAGTTGTCCTGACTGTTGCCTTGGCTGTTTCTCCATGCGGACCGGCCTACTGCGAACTGACCCCGGATCTGGATGCCTCGCAGCCGCCCACCACGCTGCAGCTGCTGACCCGCCGCATTGAGTCGGCGACGCTCGGAAGTTCCGAACTGGCCCTCGCATATAGAAAGCGCGGCGAGATCCATATCCTGTCGAGCGAGTTTGTTCTCGCGATCAAGGATCTCGATCAGTCGATCCGACTCGAGCCGACGACAAGTCGCAGCTATTTCGATCGCGGAAGTGCGTACTACGACAACAAGGATTACCCGCATGCGATCCTGGACTTCGATCAGGCGATTCGGCTCGGGCCGGTAAGCGGAGCCGCCTACTTCAACAGGGGGCTTGCCTATCAGGACAGCGGGCAACCTGCAAAATCGATCCTCGATTTCGATGAGGCGATACGGCTGAATCCGGGAGACGTGGAAGCTCTGTTCAAACGCGGAGTATCGCTCCTGGACGAGAAGGACTTCGTGCATGCTCTCCAGGACTTCGACCGGGAGATTTCCCTGAAGCCGGGTGATGCAGGCGCGTTCATGTATCGAGCGATCGCGAAAAGGGCGAGCGGCGATTTCGATGGATCGATCAAGGACGATGATGAGGCTATTCGCCTGGGATTGAGACTTCCAGGTACTTACGGTGGACGTGGCATGGCTTACCTCGACAAGCATGATTACGCAAACGCAATCGCGGATTTCAGCGAGTCGATTCGCCTAGACCCGAACTACCAGATCGGATTTCGGCGGCGTGGCATCGCATACGCTGGCATGAAGGACTACGACCGTGCGATCGCCGACTATTCCGAAGCAATCCGCTTGAAGCCAGATGACGAAAGAGCCTTGATCGACAGAGGGGTGTCCTTCGACCACAAGCACGATTTCGCACACGCGATCTCCGACTACGACAAAGCGATCGAGCTGGTGCCGAATGACGCACAGGCATTTGTTCATCGAGCACTTGCCTTCGACCACCAGCAGGATTTCGCCCACGCGATTGCCGACTACGACAAAGCCATCGCACTCCGGCCGGATTCTGCCGTGGCTCTCAACAACCGATGCTGGACGCGCGCCGAAGCCAATATCGAACTCGAGCCCGCGCTCGCCGATTGCACCGAGGCCCATCGTCTGGCCCCTGACAAGGACTCGCCGCTGGGCAGCATCGGGTTTGTCTATTTCCGCATGGGAAACTTCGACAAGGCCGTCGCAAGCCAGGACGCCGCGCTTGCGATCAATCCGACATCCGCTGACGCGCTTTACATGCGCGGCATGGCCAGGAAGCGCAATGGAGACGCCGCTGGCGGTGCTGCTGATATCGCTGCGGCGAAGTCGATCATCCGAGCATAGCGGATGACTATGCGCCATACGGAATTCCGCCCTGAATCGATCCAGCATCAGTGTCAATTCGAATGCAACATCGCATCGCACGGCTACCCGATTCGCACAGGCGGGCGAGATGGCGGCCTTGCAGGGTCCTGCATGTTGTACTTCACGGAGACGCGGTGACGGTCATCTGATGTAGGCGCCTGGGATCGCCCCCAGCATCGCCCATCAATTTGCGATTGCGGCATGCACTTGCGTCGCAACAACGGGAATCGCAAGCAGCGATGCAGCGCCCGGTTTCGGCTAGCTATCGAGCCGTTCCGCACGGATGGATCACGCATCCGTCCAGACCTCCCGGCTGGTCAATGCAAACGTGCGGGGTTCCATGCAACAACGCCCGCAGGCGGTGTGGATCCCCTGCGTTTCCGACCGAATCGCGAACCGTTCCACCCGACAATCCTGCGGATCCATATGGATCCCGGAAATTGCTGCATGTTTCTCCATGTTTTCCGACGGAATCCCTTGGAAATCCGCCGGAAATCGTGGCGTGTTGATGAACTCCCCAGGATTGTTGTATGGATTTTCCCGGGAAACGTACAACACGTGTGAAAATCTTGTCAGCACACGTGGAAATCCCATCAACACGCGTGGAAATCTTGTGAGCACACGTGAAAATCCCATCAACACGCGTGGAAATCTTGTCAGCACACGTGGAAATCTTGTCAACACGCGAGGAAATCCGACGGATTTCCAACGGAATCCGGCGGACGCGCTAGCGATCCGTACAGATTTTTTGCGATTCCGACAGGAAATCGCGCCGTTCCGTCGGACAAAGAAGAAAATCCGACGGGAAATCTCAGGTCAGGACCAAGTCGCGCGCTTGAATGCATCAGGTACGGGAAGGCTCAATGAGGGCAGCCAAGGAGAACTCTTGCAATCACCCTTCAACTGATTGCTGGATTGCGAATCCTGACGCTCGACATCACGAACCGCAGCGTTGTGTGTGCTCGGCTTACGTCGGCTGCGCGATCGGCACAAAGAGCGCATTGGGATGCGGCGCAAGACGCAATGGATCGGGCGCGCTTGCAGCGTCCTTCGGCAGTTGAGCAGCGCATCGGGAAAACCGGACGTTCCCCGCCCGCCTTGCAGCGGGCGAGGAGATACAAGGTTCAGGCCGCTGCTTTCTGCGCCTTCATGCCGTTCCACATCGGCACGAACTCGGCCATCACCTTCGCGTAGGACGGGCGCTGTTGCGCGCGCTCCCAATAGGCCTTGAGGTTCGGGTAGGCGTCGAATGGCATCACGTCCTGCGCGTAGAACAGCGGTGGAATCGTCGCGCAGTCGGCCATGCTGAAATTCTCTCCGCAAATGTAGGGCTGCTTGGCCAGGCGCGCATCGAGCGCCTTGTAGGTCGTCGCGATGTGCTTGCGCGCCTTTGCCTCGGCCGCATCGTCCTGCGGGCGGAAACCGAACTTCATGAACAACAGCGAGACCACCGGATCGTTGAGGTAGAAGTCGGTCATGCGATCCATGAAGCGCACCTGGCGCGCTTCGTTGCGGCCTTCCGGAATCAGCTGCGCGGTATCGGGAAAATTGTCTTCCAGGTACTCGATGATGATCGTCGACTCGGGCACCGCGTAGTCCTCGCGGGGCTTGAAGAACGGCAGCTTGCCGATCGGGTAGACGGTCTCGAACGCATCGCGGCTGCTCGGGTCCATCAGGCTGACCACCTGCGGTTCGAAGGCGATGCCTTTTTCGTTGAACGCGATCATGGCCTTCTGCGAATAGGTGGACATCGGGTTGTAGTAAAGCTTCATGGCGAGCTCCGTGGTGGGTGGATGCAACTGTGGGGAAGCGATTCGAGCGTTGCCGGCGCTGGTTCCGGCATTACGGCTTCATGCAGCCAGCGCCGGGCCGAGCTTGGCCAGGCAACCGGTCCAGCCGTGTTCGTGGCGGTTGCGGGTTTCTTCATCGAGGAAGTTGCTGTGGGTCAGGGTGAGGTCGGTGCCGCCCGCTTCCGACGGCTTGAGGTCCACGCGAACGCGGGTGGGCGCTGGCGAGCCTTCCCACGCCCAGGTGAACTCGATCTTTTCGTTGTCCCGGATGTCGATGTATTCGCCACCGACGATGTGCTGCTTGCCATCGGGCGCCTGCATCACGATCCGGTAACGACCGCCCGGCCGCGCATCGGCACTCGCTTCGTGCACATGCATGTCGCCGGGCGCGAACCAGCGCCGGATGACTGCCGGGTCGCACCACGCTGCAAACACGCGTGCAACCGGAGCTTCGATGTGGCGATTCATGACGAGCTGTTGCATGGGCGTTGCCTCCTTGATCGGGTGTCAGAAAGGATCGTTGTCGCCGCGCATCGCGGGCGGGTCCATGGCCGCGGCCAGCGCATCCAGCCGCGAATTCCAGAAATTGCGATAGATCGAAATCCAGTCCAGCGCGCCAGCCAGTGCCTCCGGTCGCAACGAGCAGTAGTGGGTGCGCCCGTCGACCCGTCGCCGCACCAGCCCCGCCTTCTCGAGCACCTGCAGGTGCTTGGAGACCGCCGCCAGCGAGATGTTGAACGGCGCCGCCAACTCGCTGACGGTCTGTTCCCGTTCGGCCAGCTGGTGCACCAGCCGCCGGCGCGTGCCGTCGGCCAATGCAAGGAAGACCTGGTTCAGCGGATCCTGCGGGTTCGGTGGGTCAGGCTCTAATTCAATCATCTGGTTGAATATTGCCGGACTGGAAGATGAAGATCAACCGTTCGGTTGAATATGTTCAGCTTTCAGTCAGTTTTGCGCGTCAATTCGGGCGGCGACCCGAAGTGCGCGGCCATCCAGCGCAAGCGACGCAATACCGACTGGTCGCTTCTGAGCTGCGGTTCGCTCATTTCGGTGACGCTGCTGCACCATTGGCTGGCGAGCCGTAATCCGCAGGTGCGATGAGAGCTCGGTCGTGGTCTGCGATATGCCGTGCCCTTGCCTGCAGCCCCGCAAAGTCATCCGGATTGACCGAACACAGGCGCAGCAACAGCGGCGGAAAGGCGCTCCGCATCGCTGCGGCACGTGTCGGATCCGTGGTCAGTAGTTCTGCTGTGGCCAACGCGCCGGTCATCTGGTCATCGCCGGCACCAATGACACCCAATCCGTACCACGCGTCAGCCCGATCAGGATTCACCCAGATTGCGTGCAGGAAAAAGTTCCTCGCCTCCGCGCGCTGCCCGCCGACCAGGCTCAGCCAGCCGAGTTCGTAGGCCGATTCGTCATCGTAGGGATTGTGTCTGAGCACCTGCCGAAGCTCGGTGAGGAGCCCCTGCCGTTTCGCCTCGATAAAACTGACCGGGGACAGGCCCGCGGCGAAGCTGACGAACGCTGGCTGGAATGCGCTTGGCGGGGCAGGTGCGTGCGCCGGAGCGTCCGTGTGCAGGTTGGTGATCGCCCTTTGCCATTCGGAGCGGTCGTCCGTCGCGATGGCCAGCGCGGCAGCCGTGACATAGCCGTCGGTCTCTGCCTCGCTCTGTTCCAGGACCGGATTTCCCGCCACATAGGGATCCGCCGCGGGCGCTGCTGGCGCGCCTGCTGGTTCTTGCACCGCAGTTGGTTTCGAATCCGTTGCCGATGAATTCCGAAAGACCCCGCTGTAACTACCTGCGAAGAACACCACCACCAGCGTCGCAACAACCAGCGCCATGGCACGAAGATTCGGTGACGCCGAGCGCTGCACGGGCTGTTGAGGCCGGTTTGCTGCAGGCAGCTGTCTTGCTGGTGGGAACGCGCGCTCGGGCTGGACAAACGGAGGCACGATCCACCTCACGGGATCGGCCGGCGCGTCCCCGACAGGAACATCCGCTTCGTCTGCTGTATCGGGGAACAACAATGCGCGCTCACACGCCGCGCACGGCAGGTCTGCAAAATGATGGTGTCTGGTGTTCACCTGGCACACGACCACGCAATTGTTCGACGGTATCGCATAGAACGGCAGCCAGGTCGCCCATTCCTGTGCCTGCGGTCGCGCGCTTGCTTTACCTGCGAATGCCCGATCGAACAGCGATCTGAGTTCCTTCGGCATTGCCAGATGTCCGCTGCCGGGACTCGGCTCCAGGTCCGGGTTGGGGATCGATCCATACGCATAGAAGTTCCCGGCAATGCGGCCCGGGATGTCGGCAGGGACTGCGTCGTCAGTTGGTATTCCGTTGAATGGATGCATTCCGAAGTTCAGCAACTCGAAGACCAGGACGGCCAGCGCGAACCGATCCTGCGATTCCTCGTTGTCGCGGGGGATCGGCTGGTTCTGGAACTCCGGCGCCAGATAGTTGGCGGCGTTTGGTTCGGCCATGTCAGGAGCGGCGGCGAAGCGTTCGTTGTCGGCGCGGATGCTGAAGCGCTCGCAATCGATGACCGCCAGGTGCAGCGATTGACGGTAGAAACGCAGCTTGGACGGGGCGAGGTGAACCACCCGGTGGCCCTGTTCGTGCAGTTCGTTGATCGCGACCGCGAGGTGCGCGGCAAGATTGATCTTCGCTCCCAGACTGGTCGGCAGCCCTTCGGCGCGCGCCTGCTCTTCCTGCAGCACGCATTCGAGCGGGCTCGTGGTCTGCATGTCGACCGCGGGCATGAGAAAGCCCTTGAATCGGCCCGACGTGTCGTGCAGCGAGGCAACGGGCCAGGCCATCAGCACGAAACGCTCGCCGTCCTCGACGATGAAGGGCAAAGCGGGAGGCCGCTTCAGCATCGCCAGGACCTTGCGCTCGCAGACCGCGAGATCGGAGCTGCCGTCATGGATCCTGGCGACGACCTCGCGCGACAGCGGCACGCTGTAGACCCCGTCGCCGCCGCCGGCGACCAGTCGTCCAATCCGGTAATCGCGCCCTCGCGGGCTCCAGAAGATGTCGCCTTCAGACATAGTGGAGTTTCGTCCTTTACGGTGTCTCGTGGCCGGTGGGGATAGGTGAGGCGGGCGCGCGTTTCCCCGCCCGTGCGCGAGGTTCTGCACTTTACTCGCCTGCGGGCCAGCCTCGCTGCTGGAACAAGGAAGCGCATTCCCCGGTAGTCCGTGAGGTGTTCGGGTTCGGAGGGATGCAATAGACTTCGGGTCGCCTCTTGTATTCACTGAAGCTTCGGTGTCGACTCCTCGACTCACACATGAATCCGACGGAGAGGTCGGATTGCAAACCCTGACTTTCGAGTGCCATCGCATGGAGCAATGCCATGTTCATGCTTGCTTCCATCGCGGCTATCGTCATCTTCGCCTGGATGTCGTACCGGCTGTTGCCGGTCTCGACCGACGCACCGCAGGGCCTCGGCCTGATCGCGCTGTGCCTGCTGCTGATCGCGTTCGGCGCGTTCTTCATGTACCTGGCCTACGTCGATCTTCTGGTCGGCGAGTTGATCGAACAGTCGAGGCATTCGCACCGCCTCATCGCGCGCAGCGCGGAGCCGGGGCACTTCTGGCTGGGCATCGCAGGGCGCTTCCTCGTCGGTTCATATCTGGTCGGCAGTGCGATCGTGCTTCCTTTTTTGCAGCGGCGCGATAGTGGCGAATAGAAAAAAAGGTTGACACCATTGCCCCTTTCTCCAATGCGAACCTTTGTACTCAGAGCGCGGGCGGCACCCACGGACAGCCAGAAGCTGCTGGCGTCCGTCGGCACCCAGGCCCATGCCGAAATCCTGGCGCACACGCTGATGAATGCGATCTTCGTGGCGCAGTCGCATCGTGCGGATGTGACGGTTCATCTGGTGCTGGAGAGCACCGAGAACTACTCCCGCACGATCCGCTTCGATGTCAACGCAATGCGTGACATCGGGGGCTTCCACGAGCAGGCGCTGCTGGGCAAGGTCGCCAAGGCGCTGGACGCTTCCCGGGGCATGGGCAAAGCGGAGACACGCCCGGTGGAATCAGGAGTTACGGTGCGCACGTTGAGCTTCGAGCGGGTGGTGCAGGAGCTGGCCGAAGATCATCAGCTGTTCGTGATGGACCCGAAAGGCACCTCGATGCGTGAGCAGGTATTCCAGGGCAATCCCTGCTTCGTGCTGACCGACCATATCCCGATGCCAAAAAAGACCTTCCACACGCTCGAACACCTGGGTGCGAAGAAAATCACGCTGGGATCGCAAATGCTGTTTGCCTCGCAATGCGTCGTTTTGATACACCATGAGCTCGATCAAAGATAATGCTCGCATTCTTGAAGGAAACATCCCACCCGCGACCGCGTCCGCTTGGACCTTCCAGAAGACCACGACCGGCCCCTTGATCCATCGGAATGGCCCCGCTGCATTTTTCAGGCTGGACCGTGCTTGTCTTCCTTGTCGCCGTGCTTGTCTGCGTGGTCGTCCCCGTGCCCGTGGCCCTTGTCGTGGCCTTCGTGGTCTTTGTCTTTCTTTTCGTATTCGTGACCGCGGTCGTGCCCGTCGTGGCGGTCTTCGTGATGGTCGTGTCCGTAGGCGTGCCCATGCCCATGCCCATGCCCGTGTTCGTACGCGTCGCGATACTCCGCACGGTTCGTCCGCTCATCCCAGCGCACGCGCTCGTCGCGGTCGATCGCAACGGCATGGCCCCAGCGTCCATACGTGCTGACGAATCCACCCTTGAAGGCCAGCAACTGCGGCGAACCTGGACGCACGCCATAGCCCATCTCCACCGCATTCCATCCGCCGCTGCGATTGCGCTCGTAGCGATCCACCACTTCGCCGCAAGGCCGGCCGATCGAATGCGCAAACGCGCAGGCGTAGTACGCATCGCCTGGCGTCCAGTGCCGGGTCACGAGCAGATCCACCATCAGCGGACGCGGCGCACCGTAGTAAGTCACCATCTCGTTGACGAACGGTTCGCGGTACCGCACGCCGTAGTCGTTGACTTCCACCAACCGATGATCGACCCACGCGTCTCCGCTGTTGACCGAATAGGCGCCGCTGGCGACAGCGACGGCGGCGGGAGCGCCCGCCGGCTGATTATTCCATTCGACATGTTCGTTGCTCGCAACCGAAACAGGATGTCCCCAGCGGCCGTAGCTCGCTGCGAAGCCCTGCTTGAACGCCACGAACTGCGGCGATGTCGGCTGGACGCCATAGGACTGCTCTACCGCGCCCCATCCGCCTGACGGGTTGCGCTCGTAACGCTGCACGACTTCGGCGCAGGGCCGACCCATGGCATGCGCGAACCCGCACGCGTAATACACGTCGGCCGGCGCCCATCGCCGCGTACCGAGCAACTCGACCACGAACGGACGCGGCGCTCCATAGTAAGTGACCACTTCGTTGACGAACGGCTCGCGGTAACGCACGCCGTAGTCGTTGACTTCACCCAACCGCGAGCTGATCCAGCCGTCTTCCGAGCGGGCGACAAAAACACCGCGTGCATGCCCGTACCACACCACGCTTTCACGCCCGCGTTCCGAGTAGCCGGCGTAACGGTAATGACCGTAGGCATGGCCATGTCCACGCTCGTGATTTTCATGGCCGTAAGCGTGCCCGTAAGCGTGCCCGTAAGCGTGTCCGTGCCCACGCTCACGCTCATGCTCGTGCTTGTGCTCCTTATGTTCCTTGTGCCCATGGCCGCCATGGTCGTGATCGGCGTGGGCTTTGCCGGCCATTCCGAGCGCCAGCGTGATGGCGAGTCCGAGGTTGACGGTAGTACGCATGGGGATGAACTTCCTTGTTGACATAGCACCGGAGTCTGCGCCGTTGCGATGAACCCGCACCCAATTGCCTTGCAGCATTCGGCAAGTGCAAAGAAAAGGAAGGGCCATGGGCACGATGAAGTCAATGCACCGTCCCATTTTCTGTTCGAGCGCTTCCCCCGCAGGCGGGGGAGTCAATCCCGCGCATCTGGCAGCCAAATTTGAATCGATCTTGCGGGTTCCAAAAGGGTTAGACTCCGCCAATGTTTTACTCGGGGGAGAGAACATGACAACCAGCATCGCGTCGGGGACCTGCGCGTCCTTGCAGCGCCAGGTTTTGCGCCGCACGCTCCTGGGGGCCGCGGTTGCATCGGCGTTGTTGTTTCCTGCGGGGGCACTGGCCGACTGCACGGTCGATGCGGTGACGGGGCTCGTCGACTGCGGCACCACCACCACCGATTCGAGCATGCCGATCGTCATTGATGGGTTGCCACCAGTTCCCAACGCCAGCCACTACATCTTCGATACCGGCGTGCCGATGACCGCGGTCGTCGACAACGGCGCGACAGTCACCGGTGCCGGTTTATGGTTCGAACAGGATGCGGCTGGCGTGAGACTCGATATCGTCAACAATGGATTGGTGACCACTTCCAGCCCCACCAATGGGCTCGAGGGTTTCGCCAACGGCGGGTTGCTGACGTATTCCGGAAATGGATCGGCCATTGCGACCGACACGACCGCCGCGTGGGGCGGGCTCTCGCTGTTCAACCAGAACGGCGGCGCGATCCAGGTCGGTTCAGCGGCCGCACCGGTCACCGGCACGTTCATCGGCACCGCCGGACTGTATGCTGGTCCGCGCGGCGGTTTTCCCGACGTGGTCGGCGACGTGTCGATTTACCTGAGCGGCGGTCAGGTCACGGGGCTAACGGCCGACGATCCTTCGATCTCGTCTTACGGAATTTTTGCGTTTACGGCTGGCGGCGTCGGCAACAGTTTCATACAGACGACCGGCAACACAGTGATTCAAACCAACAACGCCGGCTTTGGCATCATCGGGTTCACCGGTGCCGGCAACTCGACGATCATCAGCGATGCGCTGATCGGAACTGCAGCAACCCCGGTCGGTGATGGCTTGCGCGCGCATGTGACCCTGGGCGCGGGCAATGCGACGGTGCTGGAAAACGGTGGTTCAAATTACGCCGACTTCTATGGCATCCGCGCGAGCGCCGATGGAACCGGGTCGGTTGAAGTGGACGTGACCAATGGCACCCAGATCGTCGACACCGGCCCGGTGACGAGCACGATTTTCGCCAGCGGCATCCGCACCGATGCAAAGACGGGCGCGACCGCGGTCAACCTGTCGGGTGCTGGAACCAGCGTGTCCTCCAGCCAGGGCTACGGTCTGTACATGGATTCGACGTCCGGTGCGATCACCACCACGATTGGCGCCGGCGTCAATCTCAGCGGCGCGTTGGCGGGCCTCAACATCAGCACTGCATCGGGCGCGGTGGAAGTCGACAATTCCGGCACGATCGATTCGACTGCGGCGCTCGGCATTCCGGCGATCATGCAAACCGGTGGCTCGCTCACGCTGAACAATGCCGGGACGCTCAACGGCACGCTTGACCTGCACGGAACGACCGGCGCTGACGCAATCAACAACGCGGGACTCTGGAACACCTCGGGCTCCAGCAGTTTCGGCACGGGGACTGCATCGCTGGCAAACCTCGCAGGTGGCACGATCACGGTGAGCGGTTGCAGCGCGGGGTGCGCGTTCAACTTTGGCGGGGCCGCGCTCGACACGGTGACGAACGCAGGCACCATCACGCTCGGAAGCGCGTCCGCCGACAGCATGGCATTCAACTTCGATGGCAATGCCGCCGACACGCTCACCAATACCTCACGCATCGCAGTCACCGGCGCGGCCGCATTCAATGGCCTGGCCACGTTCGACAACAGCGGCGGCGTTCTCGACATGCGCCAGGCTGTTACCGGCAATTCCAATACCGACAGCGTGAGGGTATCGGGTGCGTTCGGTGGCGGCACGCTTGGAGTGAACGCGTTTCTCGGTGGCGCGGGATCGACCGCGGACACTCTGCATGTCGGCGGCTCGGCCAGCGGCAAGACGTCAGTCGCGGTCGCCGACACCAACCCCGGAATCGGCGGCTTCACCGGCGCGGCGGGTATCCCGATTGTCGTCGTTGCAGGCGCTTCGAGCACCAGTTCCTTCGTGCTTGATCCATCCTCGACCGTGGTCGGCGGCGGCTACCAGAACATCAACGGCATCGGCGTTCTCGAGAAGGGCGCGTTCGACTATTACCTCGCCAAAACGCAGCCCGGCACGTTCGGCCTGGTCAGCACGCCGGATCAAGCCGCCGTGCAGTCGCCGATCGCGATCATCGGCGCACAAACGATCTGGTACGAAACCGCACTCGGCTGGCAAGACCGTGTCGCGTCACCTTCCGGCGCAGCGAATGGATCGGGTTTCTGGTCCAGCGCGGTGGGCAGCCGGAGCAATCGTTCCGATCACGCTGGGTTCTCCAGCGCGGGAATGACCACGAACTTCGATCTGGACTACAACCAGAATGTCTGGGGCTTCCTGCTGGGATACGAAGCGAGCCTCGGCGGATCCGATCCGGATGCATTCAAACTGGGCGTCATGGCCGGTTACGCGGGCGCCGATCTGAAATTCGATCGTTCCGCGATGGCAGGCGTTGCGCCATCGGACTTCCGTTACAAGGGCGGACTGTTCGGTGTCACGGCCACCTATCGCCACGGCGGCTTCTTCGCCGATGCCCTGCTCAAGGCGGATATGCTCCGCATCCGGTTCAACGACCTGCCGAACGGCGCCGGCGGATTCGACTCAAGAAGTATCGAATGCAGGACCTCGGGCGCGATGGGCAATGCGGGCTTCCATTTCGACGCGGGCGGATGGTCAATCGATCCGATGATCACGCTGGCCGGCACCTTCACCGAGATCGGCAACGTCTCGCTGCCGGCGACGCACACGCAATTGCAATTCCGCCACGAGGACACCGTCCGCGGCGCCGTCGGCGCGCGGATCGGTGGTGTGTTTTCGAGCGGCGCGGGTGGAACGTGGACCGGCTCGGTCACCGGGCGTTTCTGGGATCAGTTCTCCGGTAACTCGCCGAGCGCCTCCGTGGTGGACGCCGGATCGGAGTTGGATCTGGCAGACCATTTCAAAGGTACTTTTGGCGAAGTCACCGGGCGCGTGGACTGGAATGCCACGTCTGGCATTGGCGCATGGCTGCAAGCCGGCGCGAAGTTCAACAGCCAGTTCACAACGAGCTCGGTCAAGGCCGGATTGCGATGGACGTGGTGATCGATCGTTCACCCTGGCGGCGGGGCGCGCCGGGAAAATGGGTCAGAGGGAATATCCGCTTGAAACGATAATTCGCTCTGGCCCCTTTCGTAATTTCAAGAAAGTGTCTCTGCCACCAATGGCACTACGTCAAGCCACTTTTCGGCGCGCGCGTAACGCCTCACGAGCCATGGGACGGGTGGCGCGCAATGGCGGCTTGTGGTTGGGGGCGCGTGGCTCAACCCATCTTGCTTGCAGCCGCACAGCAGCGCGGCGGAACCGCGAAACCCACCTTCGCGCAGCGAAGGTGGGATCGATGGATGTATCGCATCAGCAACGACCTGGGGTCGTTGTTCGCGGCGATGCATCCGTGCACCGCGGAAGCGCTACTCAACAGTGAAGCTGGCGAGCCTCTGAACTCGTCCAGAGGTTCCTTAGTGGAAGATCTGCCCCGGCGCGAGCAGGCCCGGCAGGACCTGGGTTCCTTCGATCCGAACTGCATCCAGCGCCTGTGTGCTCAGACGCAGCGCCTGGAGGATGGTGGGCGCGATCTGGGTTGTCATCACCGGCGTCGATACGGCGCGCTCGCTCCATGTGGGCAGGGAGACGAGCAAGGCGACGTTGGTGTCGTCCCACGCTCCGCCGCCGTGCTCGGCAATCTTCTTCGAACTGCCCGAATAGATAACGCCGGCATTGGGCTGGATGAAGACATCGGGCGCGCGTGCGTGGGCCAGGGAATTGTTCGCGGCCGGGTTGCCATAAAGGGTTGCCAGACTGCTGCCGTACTCGATGCTGCTGGAGAGTACCGTTCCCGCCGGCAGATGATCGGCGTGGATCGCCGTGGCGTTTGCCTGCAGCTGCGAAACCACGTTGGCCCGGTTGGGTGCGGACTCGTTCTGCAGCCAGAGCAGTCCGACATCGTCGGTCTGGAAGTGGCCATTGGTGGATAGGGTGTTGCCGCCGTTGGGGTTCGTGAAGCTCGAAGGCGAATCCACGGTCGGATCCGCCGCGGCGATGATTCCAGCCGGATCCTGCACGGTCGTGTCGCCGCTGCCGCCGCTCTCCATTGCGAGGATGCCGCGGTTCACCGGAGACTGGGCGTGCTTGGCGCTGATGATGATCAGGGTCGAGGGCGACAGGTTGCGTGCGTCGAGTTCAGCGACGATCCGTCCGAGCGATTGGTCGGTATGCGCCAGTGCGCCACTCAAGTTCGCACTCGGCGTGCCGGCCGCGTCCTTGTAGCCTCCGACTGGGAGTTTTTCGCCAACGCTGACCGCCTGGAAGTTCATGCCGAAAATCGTGGGCACGCCGGGATGCGCGGTGCCATCGGACTTCATACCGTTGATCTGATTGATGACGGCTTCAACCTTGGTGTCGTCATAAGCTTCGACCGTGGGCATGCAGTTGGTGTAATCCTTCACCTTGTTGAGCGGCAGCGAGTTGGTGCCGTCGCACCTGGCAAGCGCTGCGCTGAGGTGCACGCCATTGGCGATTCCGCCGTTGACGATCAGCGAATTGATTTCCGGCGTGTACAGATCGTCCACGCCTTTTCCGGACGGGCCGTTGACCAGGTCGTACGCGGGATGCTTGTCCGCCCACGCCGTGAGGCCGCCCGCGTGGTGGATGATCTCGAACACCGTGTTGTCCTTGAGGAACTGGTGCGGATACACCGGCACGCACCGGCCCGAGAATGTTTTCTCCAGCGGCAGGTAGGCGGGATTGATGCCTCCACTGAACAACTGGGTCGTGTCGCGGTCGATGAACTCGTCGAATTCGACCTCGATCCCGGGATTGCCGCTGCACCCACTGCCCGGCGCATACAAGGTGCGGTCGTAGCTATCGTCGTAGTAGACGCCGGTCGACTTCGGGGTCCCGCCGGTCACCATCGCAAGCAGGCCCGGAAACGAGTCCGAAGGCGTCGGCGCATGCGCCGCGGTGTAGGTGGTGCCCGTCGCACTCAGGTGCGCGAGGGTCGAATGCGGATGGCGCGTGATCCAATTCGCCAGGTCGACCTCATGCATTCCATCGATGCTGAACAGCAGCACGTGCTGGATTCGCTCCCCAAGCTGGGTTGACGGCGCGGCTTGCGCAGAATTGATGGTTCCGGCGAGTGCGGCGAGGATCGCCGCCGACAACACCAATGATTTCAGCATGACCATGATCCGCTCCGTAGTGGGCCTGGGAAGCGGCGAGTCTGGATGGCGGATGTGACGCGGAGTTGAATGCGATTTGACAGAAGCAAGACGTAACGCCGTGCGGCGATCCCAAGCTGGCGGATGCGAAAAAGGCCGTCGGTTGCGCGAAGGCCTCGTGTTCGTCCTCAGCCACCCGAGGACTACTGACAGGATGCTGGCAGCAGCCGCACGCATTCTGTTCGCGTGCACTCCGCACGCCAAAGGATCGCCACCATGCTCACTCCCAATGTTCCCGTCTGGTTCGAAATCCCGACGACGGATCTCGACCGCGCCCAGCGCTGCTACGAGACCTTGCTTGATCAACCCTTGAGCCGCACGGATTTCAGCGGCATGCCGATCGCCGTGTTTCCGTACGAGAAGCCCGGCAGCAGCGGAGCATTGGTCGAGGACGCGCGCTGCCGTCCATCGGCAGATGGCAGCGTGGTGTATCTGCGACTTGACGCGCTCGATCCGGTGCTCACGCGCGCTGCCGATGCCGGCTGACGAGCGATGCGTTCGTGGAGACTCCGCAGCGCGGACTGAAGGCGTATCTGCGCTCGGTCGGAGCCGAAGCGCTCGAGGACTGATGTCAAAAGGGGCGAGAGGGATTATCCGATTGAAGCGGCTTGAAGCGCCTGATTCACTCCGGCCATTTACTGGCGCCGAGGTTGCAGCTCCAGACAGCACCTTCGAGTGCGTCATTCACCGGCCAGACAGGACAAACTGCCTACAACTACAACCGATCAGTAGCAGGCGCACAGGGAGCGTGGCAATGGCAAGGCGGATAGGGCGCGTGGTGCGGCGCGCGATGCGGGTCTTTCTGGTGCACGACGTCTTCGCCATGGCCGCCGCTCTGGCGTTCTATACGCTGCTGTCGTTTGCGCCGCTGATCGTGATCGTGTTGTGGACGATATCGACATTCGGCTGGGCGACCAGGGATGTGCTGCTCAGCGAGGTCGCTGCGGTCGCGGGGAACGATGCGCGGATCGCGGCGCAGGCGGTGATCGACAGCGTGCAGCACCACGCGCCGATCGGGATGGGCGCCAAGGTGTTTGGCATCTGTGTGGTGATCTACGGCTCGACCCTGGTATTCGCGCAACTGCAGTCGACCCTCAATCTCATCTGGGACATTCCACCGCGCTCGTCCAATTATGTCTGGGGATGGATGCGGCGACGCGTCGTCTCGGCAGGCGTGCTGCTTGCGATCGGCTTTGTCCTGATCGTCTCGACCTTGATGGGCACGGCGATGGGATTGGCGCTCCCGCAGGCAGGGCTGACGTGGGCCATCTTCAACCAGCTCTTCAGCCTGGCGATCTTCAGCGGCCTGTTCGCCGTGCTGTTCCGTTACCTGCCCGATGCGCGGCTGCATTGGCGTCACGCATGGGGAGGCGGCGCAATGGCGGCCGTGATGTTCGCCATCGGCAAATGGGTCATCGGCGTGGCCCTTGCGCGCGAAAACATCGGTGGCGTGTATGGCCCGGCCGGATCGATCGTCGTGCTGCTGGTATGGACGTACTACTCGGCCATCGTGTTCTTCTTTTCCGCCGAACTTCTGGAGGCGTGGGTGATAGAGGGTGGAGAAACCGTGCCCTTTGGGCCGCGTCCGGGGCCTGCTCGCGTGTACGAAGAAAAGGGGGCCGAGGCAATCAAGCTGGACTAGTCACCTATGGCTCCCATTTCGCGAGTTTCTGAGGCGCCTGACCCGACAGTCCGAATTCTGTAAACTGTGGGTTACATGTTCGAACTCATCAAGAGCGCCACGTTCGACCATTGGCTGGTTGCTCTCCGCGATCGGCAGGCCAGAGCCAGGATCGAAGCGCGCATCCGGCGCATGGGCCTGGGTAATCCCGGCGACGTGAAGCCGGTGGGCGCCGGGATCTCGGAAATTCGGGTCGACTACGGTCCGGGATACCGGGTTTAATTCATGCGGCGCGGCTTGCTGGTCATCGTGTTGCTGTGCGGGGGCGACTAGTCCACGCAGGACAGCGACATTGTGCAGGCCAAACCATCGCCGCACAGTGGAGCGATTGAGATGAAGATCAAGGAATCCTTCACCCGTTACGACACGGCGGACTACCTCAAGACCGAAGACGACATCGCGGCTTACATGCAAGCGGTGATGGCCGAAGGCGGCGACGATGCAGCGTTCATCGCGCATGCACTCGGCGACGTGGCGCGTGCGCGCAGCATGAGCCAACTCGCGCGAGACACCGGCCTGAGCCGCGAGGGCCTTTACAAGGCGCTGTCCGGCGAGGGCAACCCGAGCTTTTCCACCATCATGAAGGTGGCCAAGGCGCTGGGCCTGCAATTGCACTTCAGCCCTTCGCCGCACAAGGTGGCCTGAGGCATCGTCAACTGTTCGGGCCAATTTGTTCTCTGCTCAATCCGCGTTCGCCCGCTCAAGTTCCAATTCGGCCTGACAATCGGCTTGTGTCCTGTAGGCCATGAATCCAATGTGGCTGTTGATCTTGCAGGCGTAGCCGGGGCGATCGTCGCCGAAACTGTTGGATTTCGAATAAGTGCAGCTTTTGAGTTTCGCGATCAGTGCGGCGTCGAGCTTCACGCCATGCGTGGTCCCGGGCTTCATCGAATCGAAACCGTAGCTGCCCGGCGGCGGCAGTTCGGCAGAATTGTCGCTCGTGGCGGGCGCGGGCGTTTGCTGCGCGTGGACGGCGCTGGCATTTCCCGTAGCAGGAACGAGCGCTGCAAGACCCACCGCAAACACCGTGCATCGCAACGTCATGGTCGACTCCCCAGTCGAGCCCTGAATTGCAAATGGGCTCGAACGCAGGATAGCGCAGCAATTTCATGCGCGGCGCATCGGTTGTGTTGACTCACCACGCGCTGGATCAGCAATCACGCTCGGGTCCATGCCCGCGACGCTCTGGCCGCAAGCAACATGTTGCAATCGGCCATGCGGTAGCGCGATCCTCGGCCCACAGGTTGATCGAGCCTGAGGCAGATCGTTCAATGACACGCGACTCCCGGCATCTCCAACTGATCGGCATTGGTCTGCTTTGCACCGTAGCCGTCTCGGCAGCGAGCACGGCTTGTGCAGCGAATACCGTCTCCGCCACCGAGGATCAGGCGCGCGCGCAGGTCAAGAGCTTGCTCGTTCCATCGCCCTACCGGATTTCCGACCATGCGCTGGCTGGCAAGATCCGTTACGAGCTGGCTTTTTCCGATGGGGTTGCGGTGTCGCTGCCGGAAACCGGCGATCAGCACGTCGAGCAGCGTGGCGACCACCTTATCGTGACGATCTGCCGCGAGCAATGCGGACACGAAGCCGCACCGAGCGAAGCCGAACTGAATCGCGATCTGCAACCCAATCCGTGGGTGCAAAGCACCGACCCGGTCATTGCCGCATTCGCCCGCATCGTCCCATTGGACATGCCTGTCGACAAACGCATGCCCGTGTTGGTGAAAGCGGTCACCGCAAGAATGTCCGGCCAGATCGAGTTCCTGAACTACTGGACCGCACGCGAGGCCTTCGACAAGCAAGGCGGCGATTGCACCGAGTTCGCGGTCCTGCTCGCCGCCGCGGCGCGCGCGCGGCATTCCGACGCGGGTGGTTTCCGGGCTGGCGTATGCGAGCGAGTTCATGGGCGGACAGCACGTGTTCGGGCCGCACATGTGGGTGCAGTCGTGGGACGGGAAGCGCTGGGTGAGCTACGACGCTGCCCTGGGCGAATTCGATGCCGGGCATATCGCACTCGTCATCGGCGATGGCTCACTTTCCGGCCCCATGGCGATGAACGCCATAGCCCGCAGGATGCGCATCGTCGATGCCCTGGCCCTTGCGGCGGCGGTCCCGGCCTCAGTCCATTGAGGTCAGCGCATTGCGCCCGAAACAGGCGCCTGCTTGGCGGAGACGCTGTCATCGGCTGCCGTCGGAATCTCCGGAACGCCCAGGTCTTCGGTCCATCGCGCGGCCGATGGAATGCGCACACCACCACCGGTGACAATCACCTCCGGTGCCTTTGGCTTCGTGACTGCGAGTGTTCCCGGGTTGGCACGCGGAACCGGTGAATTGAGCCGGACTGGGGCGACGGATTGTCCGATCGCTGCATGCGTCGGCGTGGCGTCCTGCGCGAAAACTGGGGCCGCCAGTGACAGCGCCAGGGCGACGCCAAGTCCGATCGGCAGACGATACGACACGCAGATCGGACCCTTGGCCTGGCTCATGAAGGCCATCCGACCCGCATCGTCCATGTCGTCAAGCGCATGCACAGTCTTGTGGCACCGCCCGCAGTGACCGTCGATCTTCGCGAGTTCGTCTTGGCCGAGCGGGCAGGGACTGTCGATTTGTGGAAAGCGCGCCATGTCAATTCCTCTGGGTCGTCAAGGTGGGTTTGTACGCACCCTGAGAACGCGCCCTGGGGAGGAATGGGGTTAGTTCGTTTCGATCTCCGCGTGAATGATCCCATCGCAGCGTCCTTCGCTACCGTCACGCAACCTGCAGCCCGCGCGATCCCGATCCAATCGTGTCTTGGTCCGCTGCGCCTGCGGCAGTTGCCCGACCCGCGCCGGAGCCCTTCCACTTCCAGATCAGGACGATGGTGATGATGTCGGCGACGACCGAAAAAACGCTCGACTCCGGACCGAAGTCGCCGCCGGTGAGCCACTGCGCCTTGCCCAGGAAGACCGGGTGGAACCAGCCGGGTTGAGCGATGCCGCTCACACCGAAACCAAGGACGTGCCCCTGCATCCAGTTCCAGCCCAGGTGCAGGCCGACCGGAAGGGCGAGGCTGCGTGTGCGCAGGTAAGCCAGCCCAAGCATCACCGCCGCAAGCGCGATGTCGATCGAGGCCCAGACTTCCGTGGAGCCATGCATTCCCGGGTTGCCCCAATGGCCCGCGGCGAACAACAGCGCCAACGCGATCTGCGCGACCCACACGCCTGCGCCGTCGAGCAGTCGCTGGAACGCGAACCCGCGGAACAAGGTCTCCTCGAACAGCGCGACGAACGCGAACATGTAGAAGCCGTATCCCAGGCTGACCACGCTGCGCGCGGGATTCAATTCAAGACGCACGCCGCCGATCGCCCAGATCATCGCGACGGTAGCGAGCATCGAACACATGCCGAACAGCGTTCCCCACGCGACCTCCTTCATCCAGCGCCGGTCGAGCACGAAGCCGATGCTCGACAGCGGCTCCTTGCGCATGCGCGTGCAGGCCCAGGTTGCGATCAGGATGAAGAAGAACGAAGCCGGTTCCAGCCATCCGGCCGCAACGCCGAGATCCTTCAGTCCATGGGTGACGGGGCGATAAGCGAACCGGGTGGCTGCAATGCACCCGATAAAAACCAGGATCCACCAGCCGTTACGCAGGCGCCCATCGGCGTTGAAGAAAATCGTTTTCAAGTCTGCATCCTTGCCGGAGTGAGTGCGCTGGGTGTACGCGGCGGCGTTCGCTGCCTCGCAGTTCCATCTTCGCTGTTCCCGCCGCAATGAAGATGTGCCGGAGGTCTGTGTGCCGAAGGTCATCCCGAAGAAGGTCCGGTGGAGGATCTCAGGGGTCGAGTTCTTTTGCGAAGCGAAGAATTGAACTCGTTCCCCTGTCTCCGGGCGAATTGTCAGGGCTTGCTGCCGGGCCAGGCGATCTGCACTTTACTGTGCTCGATGACCGGTCGCGATCGTCGCGCCGAATCTCGGTTGTCGTTGGCAGGCAGCAATGCAAGGACGAATTCACCGTCTGGCAGTCGTCTGCAAAGACTGCAAGAGTAGCTCGGGCGGTTGGCTGCACTACACTCAACCACAGAAAGAGAAAAAACCATGTCCCGAATGATTACCATCAGCTTGCCCGTAGCTGATCTGGAAGTATCAAAGGCTTTTTACACCGCCATGGGCTTCGTCAACAACCCGCAGTTCACCGACAATACCGCAGCGATCATGGTGTTGAGCGAGTCGATCAGTGTGATGCTGTTGACCCACGCCAGGTGGCGCACATTTACTACGCGCCCAATTCCGCCGAGTACATCGAGCGAGGTCGCGCTGAATGTCTCGTGCGATTCACGCGAAGCCGTCGATGCAATGAACGACGCGGCCTCCGCAAACGGTGGAACCCCGGATCTGAATCCCGTCCAGGACCATGGGTTCATGTATGGTCGCGACTTCGCTGATCCTGACGGTCATGTTTGGGGAGCGGTGTCGATGGATTTGTCCGCCGTGCCATCCAGCGAATAGGCGCTGCAACGCGCAGCTGACGCTTGGCTCTTGCGGCGAAAATGTTGCCTCCTTTCCGCGCAATACCACTTTCTGGATTTTCTCGTGCATGCATTCAAGACCATTGTTGTTCTCGCGATCGCGCTGTCGTTTGGCGTCGCGGATCGTGCCGCAGGGCAGACCCCGTCCACCCCGGCTGGTCACCCGTCGTCGGCAAGCGACCCTGACGGCCTCGAGAGCAGCGGTCCACCGTTGCAGCAGGCCTCGGTGGATGTTTCCTTCATGTCCAATCACCCGCCGGATTACCCGCGTTCGGCGCTCTCCCGTGGCATCGAAGGCGCTGTCAGTCTCCTGGTCCTGGTCGACCCGGACGGAAATCCAGCCGCGATCCAGATCGAGTACCCGAGCGGCAACAAGGATCTGGACGCGACTGCAGTAGCGGCTGCGTGGCATTGGCGGTTTCATCCCGAACTGCATAAAGGCATGCCGAGGACTTCAATTGCTCGCGTTCCAGTCGTGTTCAAACTGGGCCTGACTCCAAAGCGACCTCGCGAAGACCTGCCTGGCGGGACGGAGATTTATCCCGAAACAAACAGGGCACTCATCGCCCAACTCGAGCGTTCCGCAACGGAAGGATCCGTCCACGCCCAGTTCCTGATGGCCAACCTTACGGCCTACGGGCTCGGCGTGACCAAGGACGCTGCCGCTTCGGTGCAGTGGTATCTGAAAGAAGTTGCGCAGGGTGACAGCAGTGCCTTCTTTCCGCTGAGCAGGATCTACGCAATGGGTTGGGGCGTTTCGGCTGACGGCAACGCAGCCATCGCCTGGCTTCAGAAAGGCGTCGCCGCAGGTTCCATCAACGCGCAGGACGCGCAACTTCATTTCGGGTTGATCTATGCAAGGGGCTATGGCATTCCGAAAGACCCCGCGAAGGCAACTGAGTGGTTTGAACGCGCGGCAGCCCAGGGCAACGCGCAAATGAAGCTTCGGATTGCCTACATTTTCGGCGTTGGAGACGGTGTGGCAAAGGACACGAAACGTTGCATGGACTTGCTTGACCAATCCGCCGAACAGGGCGACGACGACATCAAGCTTCGGGTGGCCAGTATCTATTTTCGTGGCGACATGGTCCCCACGGACATGGCACGAAGTGCGAAGTTGACCGAAGCGGCGGCCGCTCATGGCTCGCTGCAGGCGCGCAAGCGGCTCGCATCGATGTATGCGACAGGCCGCGGCGAGAACAAGGACATGGCAAAGGCCATCGACCTCATGCAGCATGCCGCGGCGGAAGGTGACTTCGAGAGCCAGCGTTCGCTTTCCCAGGCTTACTTCGATGGCAAGGACATCGAAAAAGATGACGTCCTTGGTTACGCGTGGCTGATCCTGGCGGTGAACCAGGGAAAACTGAGCTACACGACCGACCTGGACCAGAAGAGGAAGAACATGCAATCCGACGACGTATCCGAGGCGACCCGACTGGCTTCGGCCTGGGTGACGGGGCAGGTGCTTGCCAGGGAACCGAAGCAGACGGGCGCCAGGCATTCTCCGTAGTGTTCGCCTGCTGCGCCGGAATCAATCCAGCGGCGTGAATCGGATTCGGCCAGTCAAGCGGACATCCCCTGCCAGCAGGCAAAAACTCACGGGATATCGCAAGTTGGAGTTCCTCGCTGCGGCAGTGATCAAGTACACCGCCGAAGCAAAGGATCTGCGCGGCAGATGGACCATGGAGACGCGTGATCTGCGCCCTTGTACCGCGCGGCACACGCTTCGACCCGCCGTTCCCGGCCTTCGATGGTCCGAAATGCCACTTGAACCGTCCGAAACCAAACCTCGATTGCTGGAAACCAAACCTCGTTTGCTCGAAACCAGACTTCGTTTGCTCGAAACCAGGCTTCGTCCGGCTGACCAAGGTTTGGCTCGCACGAAACCAGGCTTCGTATGCACCGGACAAGACTTCGATTGCTGCGGACAAACCTTCGGTTGCTCCGGACAAGACGTCGTTTGCAGCCGACAAGACTTCGATCGCACCGGACGAAACCTTGTTTGCCCGATCCAGACTTCGATTGCACGAAACAAAGCTTCGTTCGCACGGAACCAAACTTCGATTGCTGCGGACCAAACTTCGTTTGGAGGAATGAAGGTCCTGAATCGACAGGGCCAAACCGTGCCGGCAGCGCAGCAAACATTGCCTGCAGCCGCCACAACCGTGTCCGCACGCAGCAACCCGTTGCAGGCAGGCCGCATGGACTTGGCGGCCCGGAGCACGTCCGTTGCTGTTACCGACAAGTCCTGCGTGCGTCCGGCCCAGGCCACACCCGGCGCCGACAAGACGGTGTCCGGACGCATCGGGGTGTTCGGTACAGCCGGGGAAGGAGAGGAGGGACATGACACGGTGCCGTTGGAAGGTGTGCGACCATTATCCACACGACATGGACACAGCCTGGCCTGATCTGGAACAACATTCTGCTCACCCCCGAACCCGCACTCCGCCGTGCATGACGGCGTCGCAGCGCATGACCAAGACCGTCATCAGCGCCGAGCCCCGCACCGCACCGCATCCCGAATTCAAAGGTTCCGTCTTGCAATCCATCAGCCGCTGGAAGAGTGTGCGCTGGCAAGAACTGACCCTGGACGATGCGATGGATCAACGCCCCTTCCTCCGCTGCGCGACAGCCGCTCTCTTGGGTCTTTGGATGGCTTGCGATCCCATGAGGGCGCAGACCATGGAAACGACCGCGTCAGCGAATCTCGCCCGGATCAAGGAAAACTACACCGCAACCAGCGCACGCGTCGCCAAGCACCATGCCGCTGAGGCCATGTTCCTCGACAACGATCCGGGATCGCCCGCCCTGCTTGCCGAGCAGTGGTCACTGGCGGGAAGCTGGGTCGCGGCGTGGTTGAACGCGCACCAGAACGCGACAGCCGATGAGGTTCGCCACGCTCTGATCGAACTCGCGCCCAGGCAGAAACCCGATGTACTCGCGCTCGACCCTACGAGCTTTCTGGTCAGGTCACCCGGCGAATTCAGCAACTTCTTCATCGTGACCCGGAGCGTTGGTCGTTACCGCGTCGCGTGGAACACCGCAGATCCGCAGCCAGTCCGAGGAAAGCAGGCCGAACTGCTCGCGGCCTGGCATGCGCAAAGCGCGATCGACCAAGCGCGAGACGTGCCGACGGCAGGTCCTGTAGAGGCCGAGTCCAGGATCTTGCCGTCCGATGCCGACGGGCATCCGCGTTTCTACATCGACGGCACCTACACCGAGCCTGCAGGCATGGTTGTCCCTGCACAGACCAGTGTCTGGCTTTGGGATGGAGCGCGTGCGCAATTGCTGTGGATCGACCGATACAGCGTGGACATAGAGCAGCCGGTTGGTACACGCATCGAAGGGGGCCTGTTCAAGATCCGGCAGGTCGGCAACTTCCGACATGACCGGATTACGCATTCCGCACGTTCGAGCCCGGTTGCGATTGCGGTGCAGGGCAAAGGGGTCAGGTTCATCTGGCCAGCTCCTGCATCAAAGGCGAGCGCCAATCAAATTAACCTGACCCCTTTGCCTCACAGTACGTCGTTGTTGATCATTGCTGGTGACTGCGGGAACGCCCTGCAGGACTGAACGGGTGCGGGAGGGGTGCTGTTGTCACCGCGAACAACCGAAAGCTCGAGAAGTGCCGGTGAACGCCGGAGATCAAGAATGCTTGATTGCCTCCGCTGACGTTTGTTTCTCAAACCGTTGCGGTTGCGCGTTGGTTGCGTCATCGAGCATGAAGCTGGTGATGTTTCCGTCGAAATCCGACTCAAAGGAAAGCCGCATCCGTTCCCAGCCTGGACTCGAGGAAAAGCTGAAGCTGTCGTAGCGGTAGTGGTCAAGTTGCGTTTCGTAGGTGCCGAAGCGTATCCGCATCTGGTTGTTCACGCGGCTGACCTCGAAATCCCCCCATGCTGGGTGGCGATAGCGTCCGACGTAGTCACCGGGCGGTCGGGTCGGTGCCGCGGCTGCATCGGATGCAGGTGGGCTCGCTTGCGGATCCTGGTCCTTGAACCAGCGCGCCATGGTGTCGTCGCCAGACATTCCGAGTGCACGATCGAGCAGCCCGAGCGTCAACGCTTCCGGAAACAGGCTGGCGTTGCGATTCGTCAGCACGACGACTCCAAGCTTCCGCTGCGGCAACAGTGCGAAATGGGCGGTGTATCCGGGGTAACCACCACCGTGATGCAGGATTGTGTTGTTGCGGTAGCTCGCAAGAAAGACCCCGAATCCGTAGGCTCCCGGAGGACCATAGAACCTCTTGTCGTAGCCCAGTCCAATGACCGGCGCGGTCGCGATGCGAATCGCTGCCGCCGGCAAGACCTGTCGTCCCTGCCATCGGCCATCGTCAAGCACCATCTGCAGGAAATGGGACAGATCCCCGGCTGTCGAAACGATGCTGCCTGCTGGACCGATTGCCTGCGTGGTCGTGACTGGCATTGCGACATCCCGACCGCTGGCGTCAAGGCCATAGCCGTTGGTGGTGGCCGGCGGCTGAAAGCCGCTGTTGTGCATCGCGAGTGGATCCAGGATGCGCTCGTGCAGCAACGCTTCCCAGGGCTTGCCGGAAACGCGTTCCAGATAGGTACCCGCCGCCACGAAGTTTGCATCGGCGTATGCCCACCGCGCGCGAAATGGCTCCGCCATGGGTACGAACGCGATTCGGGCCAGGTAATCCTTCCTGGTCAAGGCCTGATCCCAGAAATACGGCCAGTCCACCGATCCTAGACCGCTGCGCCCGCCCAACAAGTCCCTGAGCGTCACCTGCGTCCATCGCGAATCGCTGAGCCGGAAGTCCGGCCACGCATCGATGAGCGCATCATCGAGCCGCAGTTTCTTTTCATCCGCAAGCGCCGCAGCCAATAGGCCAGTGAAGAACTTGGTTGTCGATCCGATCTGGAATGCGGAGTGGGCCGCGCATGCCGTCTTTCGTTCGATGTCGCACAGTCCACTCGAATATACGCGAGGTGCCTTGCCGACCTGGACGACCACGACGGTAACCCCGGGCACATGCCACTTGATCCGCTGGGCATCAATCCATCGACTGTCGCCGTCGCCGGTCGCCATGCAAGGCAGCACGAGGACCACAGCCGACAGGATGGCGGACAGCGCAGCGGTCGTCTTGATCCATCGCATCGATCGATTCCCAAAAACGGGGACGGGCAATTATCCTCCAGGGAAGGTCTGATCAGGTCTTCCAGTCCGCAGATCTTACGCAGCGAGCGGTCATCACCCACAATGAAGCCTCGACACAGCTTACATTCGGCGATACCGAGACCAGAGTGTTGAACTTCCGCAAAATAATGTGGTGAGCCTGAGCCAACCTTGGTTTCTCGGGGTGCGGGATCAGGTCCTGCAATCACATATTTTTGAATGAAGTTGCGTCAATGCAAGACCCCGCAGGCGCGCACTTAGCCCTCCGTCAGAGACCGCAAGCCCTACCGGAAAGATGCATCACGTCCCATCGCAGGTCGCATGCCCGCTAGTTTGCTCGCAAGCGAAGCGTCAATCCCTTGAGAAAATTGCGCAGCATCTGGTCGCCGCACTGGCGGAAGTTGCGATGATCTGGTTGGCGAAACAAGGCTGACAGTTCCGGCTTCGAAACCGGGAAGCCGGCGTCCTGGAAGGTCCGGTGCATGTCGACGTCCTTTAGTTGGAACGCGACACGCAACTTCTTCAGCACAAGATTGTTGGTGATGCGCTTCGCAATGGCTCGCGGCGTTTGACTCTCGTTTTTCCCGCGGAGGTGGACGACGAGTCCGTCGAGGAAGTGTGCAAGCACCGGGTCGCTGCATTCGAGACGGTCCGGGTCATCCTCTTTTTTCAGGAATGCCTTCACCTGTGCGTCATCGACGGCGAAGTCAGGATCGACAAGTTTGACAATCCCGATGACTGTGGCATCGCTGAGATCGAGTAGGTAACGGATGCTGCGGAGGACGTCGTTATTGATCATTGCTGGGTGGCTGCCGACGGGATTTAACCGTCGCTATTTACGCCTGTGCGGAGCGGCAAAGCAACAAGAGCAGCTCTTGTCATCCAGAACCCTTCGACAGGCTCAGGACAGGCTTCGTGAGGGATCTCGAATTTGCGTAGAGCGAAGCAACTTCGATATCCCTCGCTGTGCTCGGAATGACAAAAGTGCTCGGGCTGGCAAAAGTTCTTGTAATTCCGAACGTTTCAACAGCTCAGCTGCGGCCCAGGGCAATTGGGGAGGGTGGCTCGGCTTGCCCGGCATCGGCATCGAACGCCGGAGCCATCCTTGCATTTGTTTAAATTTCGTTTTGCCTGCAGTCAGGTACGTTGCTACACAGTGAAACCTTGCTGGTATAGTGCCGCCGCACAAAGCAGGTCCGGTACCAAGTGCAGTGGTCGTGAAAGGATGCTGATCGAGGGTCACCAGTTGGTGCGATGGTTTTCTGGGGCTGATCGAAGAGGGAACTCCGTGGTCCGCAAGGACGACATATTGGAAATCTAGAAGGAGATACACATGAAACTTGGCATGTCCTCACGGACTCTGGGGCTGGCTATACTTGCTTCGCTCGCCATGCCGGCGGCGTTCGCAGGTGAGATGGGTGGTTACGTCGGAGGCAACGTTGGTCGGTCGCAGGCGAGGATCGACGATGCAAGAATCAGCGACAGCCTGTTCTTTCCCGGCTTTGCGACGACGTCGATCAAAAATGACGACAACGATACCGGGTTCAAGCTTTTTGGTGGATTCAGCTTCAACAAGTACATCGCCCTCGAAGGCGGCTATTACAATCTGGGCCAGTTCGGTTTCGTTGCGAACACGGTGCCCTTGGGAACACTGACTGGCACCATCAAGGTGCAAGGCGTGAACCTGGACCTGGTCGGTAGCGTGCCCCTCGGCGACAAATTTTCGGTGTTCGGCCGGGTTGGCGCGACCTACGGTGAAACAAGGGACCGCTTCGTCGGAAGCGGCGCTGTCGGGGTGCTCGGTGGCGATGTTCGCAAGCGCGGAGGCAATTACAAGTTTGGCGCCGGCTTGCAGTATGACTTCACTCCATCGTTTGCCGTGCGCGCCGAAGCGGAACGCTATCGGGTCGACGATGGCCTCGGCAACAAGGACCACGTCAATCTTCTTTCGCTAGGCTTGATCTATCGCTTTGGCGAGGTGACCGAGGCCCCCGCGCCAGTCGCGTACACGCCGCCTCCGCCTCCGCCTCCGGCGCCAGTGATGGAGCCCGCTCCGGCGCCTGAGCCGCCGCCGCCGCCACCGCCGCCGCCGCCGCCGCCGCCGAAGCCTTTCCGCGGCTGATCGAAGCAGCACCGTGACCATGCGAAGCCCGGCACCTCGCCGGGCTTCGTTTTTTCGGATACGGGCTGGGCCGCAAGGTTACGGCGAACGCCTCCGGATCGCGCCAAACACCAACCCGGATGGCAGCGACAGTCCAGAAGGCCGTGCAAGTGAAACGTCGCATTGAGTCGACATGCGCAAAACCAGGGTTACCTGGCCTGACGGTGCCTTCGTGGTCCAGCTTGTGGCAGCTGGTTGTGGACTTTTGGCGACCTGGTGTCGCGTCGCGCAGCG
>JBBQTD010000017.1:0-60469 GCA_038234715.1 Lysobacterales bacterium
ACAAGTTCAGAGGTTCCTTCGGTGCATGGATGCACCGCCGCGAACAACGACGCAAGTCGTTGATTCGTGAGCAACGAGTTCGGACATGTGCCGAACTCGGTGCGTCTGAACGAGTCCAGGACGGACTTGTTCAGACCATCCCTAGTGATCGGCATGACTGGCCAACTGGTCGAGCGATCGCGCATCCGCTGCATCATTGCGATCCCGTCCGCAGGTGAGCGCAATGCCACGCTGCGTTCAGCAATACCCCCGCAACGCCTTCTGCATCTCTTCCTTGATCTCCTGGCGCAAATGCACTGGTTCCAGTACTTCCACTTCGCTGCCGAACGACAGCAGCCAGCGCTTGAACGTCAGGTCGTCCTCGACGGTTGCGCGGATCTCGACCTTGTCCGTGCCTTCAATGGGCCGCCAGGTCTGGTATTTCGAGATGCGGGTTTCGCGCAGGTGTTTGGCGGCGGTGGCGTCGAACACCGCGCGCAAACGGATCTTGCCGCGGGGGTTGATCGCCAGGTTGCGGGCGGCATAGCGGGTCATTGAAAAGCCGCGGGGCTCGTGGCTCGGCTCGGATGTGATGGTGGTGTCGCTCATGCGGTGCAGTGCGAGCTGGACCGGTTTGGGGTACTCGGGCAGCTGGGACACGAGGTAGTGCACGCTATCGCGCACGAGCAGGCCGAGCGGATGGATCGTGCGCTGGGTCGCGGTCTTGCCGCCGATCGAGCAGTATTTCGCGGTCAGGATCACGCGGCCGGCAAGCGCGTGCTGGGCATCGGAGACAACCTTCGCATCGATCGTCGGCGGCAGCAGCGCGAAGGTCAGCGGCGCGAACGCGATGCGCTTGTGCCAGTCCTTCCAGATGGTGGGCTCAAGTTCGCGTTCGGCCGCGTCGAACAGCGTGTCGAGTTCTTCCACGACCGCCTTCGGCAGCGCGTGCATGTGCTTCCTCGCCAGCGCAAGGGCCAGGCACTGCGCTACCGACAGGCGCGGCAGGAACGCGAGCGGGGCGGACTTCATCCAGCCCCAGCGAAACGTCTTGCCGGTTGCGTCGACGGTGATCGGGAACCTGTTCGACAGCTCTTGCAGGTCGCGATTCACGGTGCGCCGCGAGGGCGTGAAGCCGACGCCATGGATCGCGGTTCTCAGGGCGGCTACGGTGATGGTCCGCGGCCAGGCGGGAATCAGGCCCAGCATCGTCCACTGGCGTTCAAGGGTTGCGGTCGGATCGACGTGCACGGTCTGTTCCTTTAAAAAATTGGGTCGGGAAGAAAGTTTTCCGGAATCACGACATAGCGTGACGCGATGTAGGTTCACACTGGTGGTCGTTCCCATTACAGATGCCGACCGTCATGTTTCGCGCCGCCCACCACCCCAATTCATCCGCCTTGAAGGACACGATGCGTTTGCATGTCGGCGGTGCTTGCGCGGGCTCCGGGTATCAGGCCGGGTCGGCAAGCGCGACCGGACCCGGTGAAGAGACACGGAATCCGAGTTTGCATTCTCTCACCTGGGCTGGTGCCCGGGCAATTCGCGATGCACAGGTGACTGCGCAGATCGTCGCAAGGCTCCCTGCGTGTTCCCGGTGTCGCTCCACGCATCAGCGCTTGCAAGCCCAGCATGCCGGCTTGCGGGCTCCGAATGAGCCAATGCAGAGTCCGCATGAGGCCTTTGCCAGCGTGCGTGCCGGTGGTGTTTTCGCGTTCGCCGGAGGTGTTGGTCCGCATGTGGCATGTGTTGCCGGGACAACCGTGGTGTCCGCGCGGATGCAGCATGTCTGCGCGAGCATGCAGGTGGCAGGCGTGCGCATGCAGGGGCTCTGTGCTGCCGCATCCAGCGAGGTTTCCAGCCTCAGCGTGGACAGGCGCAGCAAGCGTGTGGTGGAAGCGCACGCCACCGGCTGCGTTGCGAGCCTGTATCCGCTGTCTGCGCGTACTTCTATTGTCGACAACGTCCGTGTGCGTTCGTACGGCGTGGCACAGCACGATCTGCGCGCAAGTCGGCGGTTGGGCGCGCAATGCGTGCCGTCTTGCCGCGGCTGCAACGACACCTGCGGGCAAACACCTCGCTCGTGGGCAGCATGTAACCCTCTTTTTGCAGTGATTCGCGACGCTCATGCGTCGATTCCGGCGCCTGGCCGGACAATTTCACCTGACAGCGAGGCTTGTACGTGGCGGCGTTTCGTTCGTAGTGCCCATCGCCTGGTGCTGGTATCGGTGCGGTATCTCGCGCACGGACCCAAAGTTGACCTCTGGCTTGCGTATGTTGGCCCGCAGGGCGGGCACGAGCAGGCGCAGTCCTGCCCGTCGAAACATCCGGATGGATATCGGGAAGTGCCGTTCTGACGACAGCGAACCGGACCGGACGGATCCGTCCGGGAATCGTGTCGTCGCCTCCGCGAGGGGAACCACCCTTGGCGATGCTTCGAGCATCCGCACTCCGCCTTGGCGGCAGCGACGATCCACTGTTCCCCGGCCTTTCCGCGGCCCTTGTGCGATACCACCTATTTTTTTCATCCAGCGGCTTCTGCGATCGAGTCCAGAAAAGGCTCTTCGGGCGCCGCAATCAAGAAAGGAAAGTGTCATGAACAGCAACAACGTCATGTCCGCTTCGGACGTCGAAGCGGTAGGTTCGGGCTCGAATGCTGCCTCGTCGATGCCCGCAGTCAGCAAGCTGGTGGCTGCCGTGGGCCAGGCTGTCGTTCCGCCGCCGCCGACGATTGTCGGTGCGGTCTCGAAGGCGAAGGTCGCGATCGCGTTCCTCACCCGCAGTTCGGACCAGCAGATGATCACCATCAGTGGGAGGATCGGCGAGTCGATGGCGGGCAACGCAGCGTATCCCGCGCCGTTTCCGACGCTGGCGGAGGTGACCGCTGCGCGTACCGCCTACGTGAGTGCCGTCAACGGGCTCAGTCGCGGGAAGCAGGCGATCGCGCTGCGCGATCAGACGCGTGGCGCGCTGGTTCATGCGTTGCGCGACCTGGCGCTGTACGTGCAGCACGCGAGCCAGGGCGACCGGGTCAAGATCATCAGCTCGGGCTTCCCTGTGCAGAACAGGCGTGCACGTGGTTCGGTGGGCTTGCTCGCGCCACCGACCCACGTGCGGATCCGTCGCACAAACAACAGCAATCAGCTGGTGGCCTTGTGCGCTGCGGTGCCTGCCGCGCGTTCGTACCAGTGGCGCTGCGCAACGACCCTGGCGCCCACTGTCTGGACGTTGCCCGACCCGATCACGAAGACCCGCTTCGTGATCGAGGCCGCTGTGCCCGGCACGGTCTACATCGTGCAGGTCCGCGTGTTCGGTACAGCTGGTCCCAGCGACTGGAGTGATGCGGTGATGTTGATGGCGGCGTAAGGCTACCTCTGTCCGGCTTGCGGGGGAGGGGCTTCAAGCCGGTTTGCGCCGATGACGGTGCGAGCTGGAGCGAGCAGGATGCATGCTGGCACAGGACGTGCCGGAAGCCGGGCCCTTCGGGGCCCGGCTTTTTGTCGTGCGTGCGTCAGTGCGCTGAGGCTGTCTTGCGGAATGTGTCGATGGATAGCGGGCGAACTGGTGGTGCCCCTTGCCGATCCCCGTATGGCATGGCAGCAACCTCCATTTCAACAGTTGCTCCGTTCGCGACGGCGCTGCTCGTTGTTGCGTTGGCATCGTCAACGTAAAGGCAGTAGGACGCCGGCATCGGTGGGTATTTCGGTGAAGACTCACTGACCATGACTGTGGACGTGCCAAGCGCGACCTGTGCATTGGCGATTCGTCCGTCCGGGCGGATGCTGCGCAGGACTTCCTTGCCACCCAATTCATCGACCATGAAGGCAACAAGGCGCTCCGCGTTCGCAACGAAAAAGTAAGGCGTTACGGTGCCAAACCCGGGAGGGATGTACATGGGCAATGCTCGTGTTACAGCGTTTCTGTAGCGTGCGTTAGAACTGCTGGCACACTTCAGGAATCGGTGATCTGCACCGGATAGTCAGGCGCGCCGCACTACCCGTCAATCGCCGCCCTACCAACGCCTGATCAATGCGCCGGCTTCGCGGTTGTGTCCATCACGACCTGGCCATTGATCCTGATCCTGACTTGCGCGAGCGGATTGACGTTCTTGATAAACTGCGCAGCGCTGGCGCGCAGGCGATCGGCCGCGAAGATGCCGAGGTTCGCGTTGTCCAGGACGGTGAGGTCGATCTCGTCGGCGATCAGGTTGGGATCCTTCGACAAGTCAATCAACGTTCCGGTTTCCACGACATTCCTCAGGGTTGTGCCGGGGTCGATGCGGATGATGAAGTGCAACGTGACGTCGCGCACCTGTGAGCCCATGCCGCCGAGCTTGATCGCTGTGAGCGGCCAGACGACTTTGCTCGGGGGCACCGGATCGTAGATGATCCGGCCCGAAATCACCGACTGCACCAGCGCTCCAACCCAGATGCCGTTCTCGGTCGCGTCGAGCTCCACGCCCCGCAGGTTCTGCCGGCTGCCATGCATGTGCGGGCTGCCGTAGACAACGCCCCAGCCGCGCGTCATCAACGCAGAAAGGCTTTCGACCGACGTGCCCTGGCCGGCGTTGACCATACCGCCGTTCGATTGCACTGCCGAGGATGGACCGTTGCCATACGCCGCAATGAAACCAATCGATTCGCCGCCTTCGCCAAGATCCTCGGCATCGAAGCTCGGGCGGTTGCAACGCGAACACACGATCGCGCGGAATGCATTCTTGCCCGATCCGAAAGCATCCGGGTCGCCATTGACGGTTTCCTTGGATGTGTAGACTGCGGAGCCGGCAAGATCCTGGCCGATGATCTGTCCGAACGTCCAGTCGTAAAGACCCTGGATGAACAGACCATGCCGGCTCGTCAGTGTCGCGCGCGAGCGATCGATGAAGGAAAGGTTGCCCATCGACCCACCCGCGTAGAACGCGCCGTTGCCGGTCGTCTGCACTGGATTGGTGATCGACAGCATGGGCCCCGATCCGGTGTCGCGCGCGATGAACATGGCATTGCCGGAAACGTGCGGCGCAGCGTAGGTCTTGAATGCCCCGGTGGAGACCAGCGCCGCATGCGCTGGGGGCGTAAGAACCAGTACGCCTTCATCGATGTTGTAGCAGCCATTCCACGAGCCGCTGGCGCCGTCGGCGACGGAGTCAAGGAATGCCTGCACGGGCGCCGTGTCATTGCTCCCTGGTGCACAGTGGCCTTCAGCTCCATGCAGTTCCGGCGAATTCCCCGCAGACCACGTGTCGGTCGACCGATCGATGACTCCGATCGGCACGAAGCGCTTGCCATCGAATACCTCGAGCACTGCCTGCGGGTCCTCGGACAAACGCCATCGGACATTTGTGTCCGTCGCGTACGAAGCGGATGCATTGGCAAACGCACAGGCGCAAACGAACACGAGAGCGCACGCGGCGGCTGTGACTTGATTCATTTGCGGGTTCGCCTTCGGGAAGGGTTGCGGTATGTTGTCATCGAAATTTGGCAGTGCAAAGTCGATGAGGCGCGCGCCGTTGTTCGGGGCCTCGCTTCCGTATCGTACCTGCCGAGGCGTTCGAGAACCTCCAACCCGTCTTTGATCGTTCCAGATCCGCGATTTGGCGTGTGGGACATTTTGAAGGTGAAGGAACCGGGCCAATTGGGACAGAACAAGATAGAGATTTCACTTTCCCTGGTTTCAAGCATGCGGTTCAACGTGCAGGCCGAAGTCCGTCCCAAAATGAATTATGACGGCTGGCTTGGGGCCCCGGATATCGCAAAGCACCGCATATCGCAAAGCACCGCTAGCTATTCGATATCCACAATTGCCGCGCTTGGGACGCCAAGGGACGCTGGCAAAGTAGGCAAGATCAATCGGTCGAACTCCTGTTCGGCGTGCGATGGGCTGGCGCCAGGATTCAACGATCCTTCGCGTCACGCCAAACGTGCATCCGACCTCAGCAACACGAGTGCAGCCAAGGTCGTGACCGCTGCCATCGCTGGCCGGCGAGGAAGGTGTCGTGCGGCCCGCCATGCGCCCACAGCGCGCCGGCGGCGACGCTTGCTACCAGCAGCAGCACGCCACGCACCAGATTCATCGCTCCGAACGCGCTGCCACGCAGGTCCTCTGGTGCGCAATCGGCGACGCAGGCCGCCAGCACGCCTTCGGTCAGGCCCATGTGCAGGCCCCATGCGCCGATGCCAGCAAGCACCGCGATCACTGTTCCGCCGAACGCAAGCAACAGGTCGGCGCCAAGCATGACCAGGCAGCCGATCACCAGCACGCCTCGTCGTGGCATCCGATCCGACAGCACACCCGCTGGCCACGCGCTAAGCATATACACGCTGCTCATCACCACCAGGGCCAGCGGCGCCCAGGCGGGGCCAAGGCCAGTGGCCTGCACACGCAGCACGAGGAAGGCCTCGGAAAAGCGCATCAAGGTAAACAGCGCGACCACCAGTAGCAGCTTCCAGAAGCGGGCCGGGAAACGCTTCCAGTTATGCAACGCGAGCGGGTTCACCGGTTTGACTTGCGATGCCAGGCGGCGCTCCGGCTCCCGCACCCAGACCGCAAGGATTCCCAACGCAATGAATGCCGGCAGCACCGCGAGCCACAGCACGCGGCGCATGTCGGCGCGCCAGAGCAGCATGAAGCCGATCGCGATCAGAGGGCCGACGAAGGCACCGGCAGTGTCCAGCGATTGGCGCAATCCGTACGCCGCGCCGCGTTGTTCGGGCGCGGTGACATCGGCGACGTAGGCATCGCGCGGTGCGCCGCGTATGCCCTTGCCGACACGGTCGATGATGCGTGCTGCGAATACGGTGGTGGCGGTCGCCGCAAGCGGGAACAACGGTTTGGTCAGGGCGGCCAGTCCGTAGCCGATCAGCATCAGCGGCTTGCGTCTGCCCACCCAGTCCGACAAGGCGCCGGAGAACATCTTGGTAATCGAGGCGGTCGCCTCGGCCAAGCCCTCGATCCAGCCCAGCAGCGCAGCGCTCACCCCGAGCGTGCCGGTCAGGAACACCGGCAGCAGGCCGTGGATCATTTCGGACGAGACATCCATGAACAGGCTGACCATGCCGAGCGCCCAGATGCTGCGGGGCAGGAGCTTCCAGGATCGGGCCGCATGCGTGTCGGTCATTTGTCTGGCTACCGGCTGGAGATCCTGCATCCTATCCGCGCACAACAATCGACGTGGCTCAGGCGCACGCTGCAACGCCGGAGGCGGAGCTGCAAATCAAGGCAGTCCCGTGGTCTGAGCAAAATTGCCCACACCCAAATGACGAGTTCCGAACTTATCGAGATCCTGACCAGGCGACAAGGGCACCTGAGGTTCGACGATGTCGCGTGGGCGGCGAACTAACAGCCGGAGCGGACGAATCAGGAACGACGCAGCACGACCCGGCCCTTCGTGGGGGCGATCGACTCGATTTCAGCTATTCGCCGCATTGGCCGCATTGACCCAGTTCAGGGCCAGCAGCGCAGGATGAGACTTACGGTACTGTTTGTGACTCTGGCAAGGCTCCTTCTACCTCGCGCCGTTCTTCACGCTCGTCTTTGGCGCGTGCATTCTGTCCTCGGCAACACTTCATTCTTGTTCGTCTGTTTCGCCGCAATGATTTGCCCAAGCTATTCGCAGCTTGAAACATCCAATCCCAGCCGATCCTCATGCGGTTGTGCTGGGGGAGACACGCGATGATCCAGACCCATTCGTCTCCGCAAGAGGAATACAAACAGTCCTTCTTGCGTCATCTGGTCAATCGCATCGAGGCGGTCGAGCAGCGCATTCAGCGTTTTCGGCGCGAAGGCTGGGATCTGGTCGGCATGGCGTTGCTGCACGACGATGTGCAACGGCTGGCTGGTTCCGCCGGCCGTTACGACCTGATCGTGCCCAGCCAGCGCCTGCTGTTGCTGGAGCAGACGCTGGGCGATCAAATGGCGCGCAAGCGGCTGCCCGATCCGCAGCAGAGCGAGCGCATGCTTGCGCTGCTTGGGATGGTCACGGCGGCGCTGGCCGCGACGCCGGAATACCAGAAGCTCGTGGCGAAAGCCGAATCCGCGTCCCGGGAAATCCAGCCGCGCCCGGTTCCCGACGTGCCAGCCGTTGGTGCGACACCTTCACCGTTCGTCGATGCGACGCCCCGTGCGTCTGCGCAAAGCGAGTCAGCCCGGGCGGCCGCCTTCGGATGGACCGCCACGCACCACGTGTACCTGCTCAGCGACGGCAATGCGCTCGCTGCGGACATCGGGCAACGCCTCAAGAACGAAGGCTTCGAGGTCGAAAACGTCGAGACCGTCGGCGAATTGTCCGAGCTTTTGATGAGCGTATCGCCCGAGATGTTGCTGGTGGACTCTTCGCGCATCTCCGACCTGCGCGCGGTCGGCGCCGCGCGCCGCGACATCCTGCAACGCTCGCCCGACAAGGACGAACGCATCCGGCTGGTCGCGATGGCCGCGCAGGACAACCTGCAGACCCGGCTGGAGGCGCGCCGCGCTGGCGTGGATGCCGTGCTGTTCCCTCCATTCAACGCAGACCAGGTGCTACGGCAATTGCACGGCCAGCTTGCGCCACCGATGGAAGAAGCCGTGCGTGTGCTGATCGTGGAGGACGACCGCAGCCAAGCGCTGTTCGCGCAGAGCGTTCTGGCCAATTCGGGCATCCAGGCGCAGGTCGAGCTGGAAGCAATGCATGTGCTCGAGTCGCTCGAAACGCTACGCCCGGACCTGATCCTCATGGACCTGCACATGCCCGATGCCGATGGCGTCGAACTGACCGCGCTGATCCGGGAACACCCAGACTTCATGGACATCCCGATCGTGTTTCTGACCGGCGACAACGCTCCCGAGGCGCGGACGGAAGCGCTCAACGCTGGCGGCGACGATTACCTGTCCAAGCCGATCCAACCGCAGAACCTGATCGACGCGGTGCACAGTCGCGTGCGCCGCAAGCGCACCATCGAGAAACGCGATCGCATGCTGGGCGCACGGGACGTAGCGACCGGGCTGTATCGGCGCGCCTACCTGTTCGACCGTGTCAACGATGCGATCGGCTCCGTGTCGGACAAGCGCAGCCAGGTCGGCGGCGTGCTGTTCCTCGAAGTCGAAGGCGCGGCGGCACTGCGCGACCGGCTCGGACTCGCTGCACTTGAGCAACTGCTGGCCGCAGCGGGCCGCGTGCTCGCCGAACTGGTTGGCGACCGGCACGTGGCGGCGCTCATCAACGACAACGCGTTCGTGGTTCTCGCGACTGAGCTCGGCGACGCCGCGCTCGACGCGTTCGCCCGGCGACTGCGCGACGGACTGATGACGCACTACTTCGAGGCAGGCGGTAATCCAATGCGACTGGTGCCTTCCGTGGGCATCTGTCCGCTGCGCTACGGTTTCGACGATGCGAGCGCGCTGATCAACACCGCCGAACGCACCTGCCGCGAGGCGCGCGTCGGCGAGCAGGGGATCAAGACCTACGAACCTCCCGGGGTCTCCGAGATCAATCCGGAAGCCTCGCTGGCAAGGCAGATACGCGAAGCGATCGGAAGCGACGGTTTCGGACTGATCTACCAGCCGATCGCGGCCATGCAGGGCGGCCACCAGGCGCAATACCAGACTCTGCTGCGCCTGCGCGATGCGAGCGGCCGGCTGGTTCCGGCGGCGGAAATCCTGCCATTGGCCGAGCGTGCCGGATTGATGATCGACATCGACCGCTGGGTGCTGATCCGTGCCATGAACGTGTTGGCCCAGCAGCGCGACATCGGCCGCGCGGTGCGGTTGTTCATCCCGCAGGCCCTGACGACCTTCGCCGCGAAGGAACAGGACATCTTCATGAAGGCCGAACTGGCCGCGCACGAATTGTCCGGTTCCTCACTGGTGCTCGAATGCCGGCTCGCGGATGCCTTGCTCAATCCACCCGCGCTGCAGGCGTTCGCGAACTCGATGCGCGACAACGGCGTGCAATTGTGCCTCGGCCAGTACGAGCATACCGCCGAGGCAAGCCGACTTCTCGAGCAGCTTCCGCTGGGCTTCATCAAGCTCGCGCCGAAATACGTTGTCGAGAATGTAGCGCAGGCCCTGCGCGACGAGTTGCGCGTGTTGAGCGATCGTGCGCACCGGTTCGGCATCGAGGTGATCGGCCATCGCGTCGAGGACTCGCAGACCGCAGCGGCCTTGTGGCTGTCCGGCATCGACTATATCCAGGGCAACTTCGTGCAGAGCCCCGAAGACGGACTGACGTTCGATTTCAACGCGGCCGTGGTGTAAGTGATCCGTGCAACCCGGGCCTTCGGTTTCGGCCTGATCGCGTTCGAGGCGCTGGGCCATTCCGCAGGGGCTGGAGTGGCTCGGTGCCAGGAATGATGATGAAGTGCGTGGTGGTGGTGTAGCGACTGTTGGCAGATGGCGGCCGCGGCAGTCGACCGAACGTCTCCCGACATGCCCGTGGCGGCGATCTGTTCGCCACGCGAAACGCGCTCACCAAGCTTGACCTTGACACTCCCGTTCTTCATATGCGCGAACAGGCTGAACTCGCTGTGCGGGTGTTCGACGATGACGTAGCTGCCCATGGACAGTTTGAGTTTTTCATCAAGGCGTCCTGGTCGAATGGCGGCCACCACGCATTGCAAAGCTACGCCCAGTTTGCAGTTGGCGACTGAGCGCTCCAACCCATGATCACTTCGCTGATGGGTTGATTTGCGAAGCGAGTCACAAGGTCGGCGACGAGCATGAGGATCACTGCTGCCGCAAGCAGAAAGGGAGAAAGGGATTGCGCCGATCACCTTTTCTCAGAGCCGCAGGCGATACGGCATCGGAAGTGGGCGACCGGCAGCTTGCGGGAAGGCTGTCTCCATCAATGGAAAGGATCAGCCGGAGGGATGCCATCGCGCCAGCCCGGTTGATGCCGACATCGGCGTTGGACTTCCAGACGCGCGCCACCGATAGAGCGCAACTACGCTGCCCGTACAGAAAACCTGAACATTACGGACTCGCAGATCGTCCTCTGAGCGACGAATCGGGATGAACATTCTTTAATGATCCGCACACGGTAATGCCATGTAACACGGTCACGCAGTATCCATGGAGAGTGAGTGGCGGCGACGGTTCACTACTGCGGGACACGGCGAACAAGGGGCCGCAACCGACGCACTGGCGACGACGATCAATGGATCGCTGACTGCCATTTTGCCAGCGTGGCTGCGGGTTGCAGCCCGAGAGTACATGCTGCGAAAGCAGCAGCAGCCGCGCTTCGAATTTCGCAAGAATTGCAAAGAAGCCCAGCATCGATGCCAGGTCCAATTCGGACCGCGACACGACGGATACGTGCCTGGGCGTCGCCATTCGCGATCTTCAGGATGTCACCCATTTAACTGGGATTTCGCTCGCTGAACCCCGATAGTCACCGTCATTGGATGGATCATTGTCTTGCTTGGCGGATGCGCTATTTCTGTTGTCGCTGCGCCCCACCACTCAGCTCAACAGAGCAGGACTTACCATCATGAAAACGCGTGCCGTCACAATGTTTCGACCCTTGAAACGCACTTGGCTGGCGAGCGCCACGATCGCGCTGCTGGCCGCCTCGGCCTTGTCCTTTGCGCCGCACGCGCAGGCGGGGGTCTACTTTTCGGTCAACTTCGCGCCTCCCGAATTGCCGATCTATGAACAGCCGCCCATTCCGGAGCCAGGCTACCTGTGGACGCCCGGTTATTGGGCGTACGACGACGGCGATGGCTATTACTGGGTGCCGGGTACCTGGGTGCGCGCCCCGTACGTCGGCGCGTACTGGACACCTGGCTATTGGGAATGGAGAGAGGAGTCTTACGTCTTCAATGAAGGCTACTGGGGCGACCACGTCGGCTACTACGGAGGCATCAACTACGGATACGGCTACGTCGGCGAAGGCTACGAAGGCGGCTTCTGGAATCGCGGCGGCTTCTGCTACAACACGGCCGTCAACCGCGTCACCAACGTGAACATCACCAACGTCTACAACAAAACGGTGATCAACAACGTGACGATCAATAACTACAGCTTCAACGGGCCGGGCGGCGCGAACAAGCGACCGACCGCGAGGGAGATCGCCGTCGCGCACGAAAGGCACATCGCGCCGATGCAGGAGCAGGTCAGGCAAGTTGCATTGGCCGCCCACAATCCGACGCTGCATGCGTCGGTGAACCACGGGGCGCCGCCGATCGCTGCAACCCAGCGTCCCGGGGACTTCAAGCACGCCGTCCCCGCCGCGCATGTGCCGCCGCTGGCTCCCCTGCAGTCATCCGCAGGACGCTCGGGTTTTGCACTGCAGTCTGCGAACTTCGCGCCGCATTCGGGAAGCACAATGCGTCCAAACCAGACCGGGTTCCTCGAACAGCACGGGCTTCCCGGTGCGCAAGGCTCGATGAGGTCCGACGGAACGCGTCCGTTCACTGGACGCAGCGAAGCCGGCATGCAATCAGGTAGCGATCCGCGCCTAAACCCGGGATCGGGTGCGAGTCGAACGATGGTGCCACGTCGCCAGCCTGCGTATCCGGAGGCCAACGGACAGTCGACAGGCTATGTGCATCAGCCTGCGCAGCCGGTTCGCCAATACGAGGACTCCGTAGCATCGAGCCGGACGCAACAACCGTACTCCCAGCCACCGCGCCAGATGCAACAGGCGTACTCCCAGGCACCTCGCCAGATGCAACATGCGTATTCCCAGGCACCGCGTCCGATGCAACAGGCGTACTCCCAGGCGCCCCGCCCGATGCCACGGGCGTACGCACAGGCACCGCGGCCTGAGCCGCGATCCTTGAAGGAGCACGACCAACACTGATGCAGCAGTAGATCGCGTCTGATCAGCAAGTGTGCGTGAGGCCGTCGCCGCGTCGCGACGGCCTCGTTTTTTTTCACAGACTGTGCACATGCCGGATACGATGCGACTTGACTGCTCACCGACCAAAACGTTCATGCTGGAAGGTAGAACCGGTTTCGGCTCATCACAGTGCCCCAGTAGTCACCGTCGCAACCGACCCATAGTTGCCGTTCGCAAGCGTCCGCTTCCTGGCGAGCTGAAGACCAGATCTCCCGCCTCTTCGACGAGAAGATGGATCACCACAGTCATGCACTTGGGACGCGACCCATTTCGTTCAGTGCAAACGGACAATCATCCTGTGGCGCTGACTCGACGAAAAGCGATGCGACAGACAATTGGCCGTCGCGCCCCGGATTCAATCCATCAATACCATTGGGCAACTACGCTGGCTTGCTTGTACCCGCCGGTTGATCCGACATCCCGACCATGATTACCAGCTCATTCCTGCACCGACCCCGACGCTGCTTTCACCGCTGGAGAATGCACCGCTGATCGAGACCGTTGCATGGCTGTTGTTGAACGCGTGCTGGTAGCCGACCGCAAGCGCCGACTGGCTGTCCTGGAATCCGCCACCAACAGCGAGCCGGTTTGAACCGGCCTGCCCAGCGGTGTTCATCGCCATGCTCGAAGTCGCAGTGCCCATCGCGCCGATCTTGCTGATGCGTTTGTCCTGCACCGCAAACTCGTCGTTGACATGGCCGGCCAGCGTGTTGACCGCATGGGTGGCGAACGCGTCGGCAGCAGACAAGGTCGCCGCGCTGGCGCCCTGCAACTGGCTCAGGTTCACCGCATCGTTGGCCTGGGCGCCCTCGGCGACATTGGTGACCTGGCGGAAATTGCCGGCCGATCCCACCGACACCGTGTTGGCGCGGGTATTCGTCGAGTTGTACCCGATCGCTGTCGAATTGTTGGCTGACGCGTTCGCGCCGCTTCCCAGCGCAGTCGCATTAGCGGCGGTCGCGGATGATCCCACACCGACCGCCGTGGATTGCGCGCCACTGGCGACCGCCGATGCTCCCAGCGCGATGGCGCTGTCGCCGCTGGCCGCGGCTGCGTGGCCTGCCGACAGTGAATCGACGCCCGTGGCGCGCGCACCTGCACCGAACGCAGAAGCACTCTGTCCGCTTGCGTAACTGTTGGTGCCGAATGCGCTTGCACCGATGCCACTGGCGTCGCTCAAGTTGCCGACTGCAGTCGAATAGGCGCCTGTGGCATAGGCCTGGAAGCCATTGGCGGTGCTGCCGGTTGCGGATGCAAGGCTGTTCACGCCGGTGGCGGTGCTGAAGTTGCCGAGCGCCTTGCTGCCTGCACCGGTCGCGGTGGAATAGTCGCCCTTGGCGACGCTCAGCACGCCGGTTGCCGTGCCGTAGGCGCCGTAAGCACTGCTGAGCGCGCCGATGGCCGTGCTGTAGGGGCCGAGGGCGATGCCGTTGGCGCCGATAGCGGTGCTGAGGGCGCCGCCGGCATAGCTGGAGTTTCCGAATGCGCTGCTTTGGCTGCCGGAAGCAACACTGCTCGCGCCCATTGCTGTGGCACGCAAGCCCGAGGCGTAACTGCTGTATCCGCTGGCGATGCTGAAGTCGCCACTGGCCGTGCTGAAGGCGCCACTGGCAATGCTCGAAAAGCCGCTGGCAGTGGTGTGGGAACCAACTGCAATGCCGTAGTCACCGCTGGCGACGGCATAGGCGCCGACGGCTGTGGTGCTCCTGCCGCTGGCGGTGCTCCGATATCCGGAGGCACTGCTTTGGTACCCGCTTGCAGTGGAGTAGCTGCCGATTGCACTGCTGCCGCCGCCCGAGGCCGCCGCCGAGGTACCGCACGCAAAGTCTCCGGTACTCGATGCGGACGCACCCGTTGCGCCCGCGCAGCTCTCCTGGGCCAGGACTTTGCCAGTCAGACTGCCGACGGCCAGCGTGATGGCGATTGCCAACAGGCGATTGTGTGAAGTGATCATGCGTGTACTCTCCGTGGCCAACGGCCGTCGTGGTGGATGAAGTCAGGATGGAGCAATCGTGCCAGCAGGCACTGACGCGGGGAAGACTCTTCTTGCGTCGCTATCAACGCAACCTTTTCTGTCGGGAAGCATGCAGGCGGCGGTCATCGAAGCAGTCGCGCCCAGTTGCCTTCCTATCCAGCCGGTGGTGACTGGTGAGATTGTGCGCGCTGTCGCGCAGGGTGGTCACGACGCACGACTCGGTGCATGATCCACACCTTTGTGGCTGGCATTGGCGGCTTGCGCTGGTCGAGTGGATGGCGCTGAGCACCAGCCTCCACGATGGCCAGGCAGACCGCAGCACGAGCCAGCCGGGCGAACGATGGACGTCCCGAATCCGCGACCGCCAAGCCTGTTGCGTGATAAACACGTGAGGGGTCGGGAGTCCGCATGCAATCCAACAAGAAGGAAATACGAATGCACCTTTCATTGTTGCGCGGAGCTTTCTTCGCCGTATCGGCGTTGCTGCTCGCGATGAATGTCGGCGCCGCCGAAAGCGACCAGCCCACCGGGCCAAGCATCCGGCCGAAAGGGTCTGGAGTAATGATCACCCGCTCGATCAGAAACGGATCGCTCGAATCCCTGCGCGATATCGTCGTGCGGCCCGACGACTTCGACAAGAACGGACGTTCCGAACCGGTCGAGAGGATTCCCGGCCCGGGTCATCACGGCCCGTCTGCCGACGCGATTCCAGGTGCGCGTTTCTCCGATCCGCGCATCGTGCAGGTCACGGTCATGGCCGACAGCGCCTTCGCAGTCAGCGTCGGAAGTAATGTGCTCGGCGTGGGCAAGGGCTTTGCCGGTCCCCAAGGCAAGTTCTCGGTGAACGTACCACCGCCGGACACGGTGGGCGCGGTCGGCGCGACCCAGTTCGTGCAGATGGTCAATAGCGGCTTTGCCGTTTTCGACAAGGCCAGCAAGGCCGTGGTGTTCGGCCCGGTGCCGACCAACAGCCTGTGGCAGGGATTCGGTGGCGCCTGCGAGCAGGACATTGGTGGCGACGCGACGGTGGTCTACGACAAGGCCGCGAAGCGCTGGATCGTCTCGCAGCTCGCGTTTGAATCGCGGCCCCAGATGCTGTGCATCGCAGTATCCAAGACAAGCGATGCGACCGCGGGCTGGTGGCTGTATGCATTCACTCCCAGCAGCACCGATCTGCCGGATTATCCCAAGATCGGCGTGTGGCCGGACGCGTATTACGAAACAGCCAACATGATCGGTCCCCAGCCCACTGCCGCCAAATTGTGCGCCTATGATCGCGCGAGCATGCTGACCGGTGCACCTGCGCGCTCGCAATGCTTCCAGTTGTCTTCTGACTTCGCAGGGGTGCTGCCCTCGGATCTCGACGGTGCAACGCCGCCGCCGGTCGGTTCCCCAAACTATCTGGTGAACTTCGACACGCGCGGCACAGGTCCGACGTCGAGCTCGCTCAACTTGTGGAAGTTCCATGTCGATTGGGCGAACCCCGCGCATACGACCCTGAGCGCACCAACCAGCATTCCGGTGGCGGCCTTCATCGGCGCCTGCGACTTCGGCGGCCATTGCATCAAGCAGATGGGCGCGCTGGTGAACGGCCTCGATTCACTTGGCGACCGCATGATGTATCGCCTCGCCTACCGCAACTTCGGTAGCCACGAGTCGCTGGTCGCCACACACGCGATCGATGTCAGCGGCAGCAACCAGACAGCCACCACCGGCGTGCGCTGGTACGAGATCCGCAGCCCTGGCACCACGCCGGTGGTCTACCAGCAGTCCACGTATTCGCCGGACGCAACGTTTCGCTGGATGCCTTCGATCGCGATGGACAAGAATGGTGACGTCGCCGTGGGTTACAGCGCGTCGGGTCGAACCAGCAATCCATCGGTTCGCTATGCCGCGCGGCTTGTATCGGATCCACTGAACACGCTCAACGCCGAGAAGACGATGCATGCCGGCGCCGGCGCGGAGAAGGCAGGAAACACGCGCTGGGGTGACTACAGCGCGATGACCATCGATCCGTCCGATGACTGCACGTTCTGGTACACCAACCAATACCTGGCTGCCAGCGGCACGCTCAACTGGAGCACGCGGATCGGATCTTTCAAGTTCCCGACGTGCAACTGATCCGCTCGAATACGGCTTTCGACCTCCTCCACCGGCAATCGTCACTGTCAGCCCGTAGCCGACGTGCAACTCCGCCATGGTTGTAGCAGTCCAGTCAGGATCGCGGTGTCGGCCTGCGCAGTGCGGTCATCCTGGCCGACTTCCAGATCGCCTCTGCCCGCAGTTCCTAGTCGAGGTTGATGTGAGTGCCGATCCGTAGTGCATGGTTCGCAATCGCCCTTGCGCTGTTGGTAGCTGGTGGAACGAACCGCGTTGCAGTCGACTCTTTCTGGGACGTGCACGGCGTGCAGCACGACGGACGCAAAAGCTTCGACGTGCTTGAATTGATCGAACACATCCGCCAGTTATGCAAGCAAGGGCGCGACGTATCGATCTTGCCTTACGACGGTCGGGCGGCTGATCGGCTCCAAGCCGGAGCCCTAGGCCATACGGAAGGCGGCACGGCCGCGGCGGTCGGAGTGCGACCTTTTGCGAACAGTTGGAAGCGTCTGCTTTCAGGATGTCGGGTGCCTTCATCGGGCTCGTGTTCGGTGCCAACTTTCGCTGAACCTGAACCGCTTGCGGGATTCCTTTGAAGCGTCGCGAGTTCTTCGACAGGAAGATCCCACAACGGACTATTGTTTCATCCACTACAACGGTCCTTTGGCTGGAGAGAATACCCATGAGAATTTCACAGCAACGCTTGTTGACTGTCGCGATTGCGCTTTGGGTCGGCGTCGCCACCACGAATGCCCGGGCTGGAGAGGTATGCACTGGCACTACCGGCACTTCAGCTACCGGAATCGGTGCTTCAGCCTGTGGCACCAATGCGAATGCAAGCGGAAACGCCAGTGACGCTTTTGGCACGAGCGCGAACGCCAGCGGCGATTTCAGCAGCGCGGTCGGTTCCTACAGCACGGCGTCGGGCATCTCCAGCAGCGCTTTCGGAGCCTACAGCCTGGCCAGCGGTGCGGGCAGTGTCGCCACAGGGGTGCTGAGCAAGGCGACCGGCGGGACCAGTACCGCGACTGGCGCGTTCAGTCACGCCTATGGCTTGAACAGCACCGCGACCGGCGCCTCGGCCTATGCCACCGCTAACGGGTCCACCGCGACCGGTGGATACGCGCATGCGTATGGGCTCGATAGCACGGCGAACGGGTATCACAGCACCGCCAGCGGCGATCACAGTTCCGCCGTTGGCGCCGGCAGCATTGCCAGCGGCGCGCGTAGCACGAGCGTGGGTTCCAACAGCACCGCCAGCGGCGATTTCAGCAGCACCTTTGGCGACGATGCCAAGGCCATCAACTATGGCGCGACAGCGCTGGGGTCGTATTCGACGGCGAGTGGCCGCAACAGCACGGCTACCGGCGGTGGCAGCAACGCAAGCGGCGGATACAGCCTCGCCGCGGGTTCGTTCTCGACCGCGTCGGGCTATGTTTCCACAGCCGTAGGCGCGGGTAGCAGTGCTGCAGGAAGGGACGCCTCGGCGATTGGCGGATATAGCGTTGCCAATGGATACGGCGCGTTGGCGGTCGGTGCGTATTCCCACGCAGTTGCCTACAGCACCGCGACCGGCGCTGGTAGCCATGCAACTGGTACGTACGCAACGGCGACCGGGTTCAGATCCACAGCGAGTGCGTACGAGAGCGTCGCCATGGGTGCGGGTAGCGTCGCGTCCGGCAACCGGGCAACCGCGTTGGGCGCTTACAGCGTCGCATCGGGCACCTACAGCACCGCGCTTGGCCGTGGCGCGTCAGTGACGGCCGACAACGCCGTCGCGCTCGGCGCGAACTCGACCAACACGCGCGCCAACACGGTGTCGGTGGGCTCGGCGGATAATCTGCGGCAGGTGACCAACATGGCCAACGGCACCCAGGCCAACGACGCGGTGAATTTGAGCCAGATGCAAGGTGCCAACGCCGCGACACTTTCATCAGCAAATGCATTCACCAATTCCCAGGTCGGTGCATTGTCGTCCAGTATCGACCGCCGTTTCGCGGTAACCGATCAGCGCATCGGTCGCGTTGGGGCATTGGGTGCAGCAATGGCCGGAATGACATCAAGTGCAGCGGCAGTGTCGGGTAGCACCACGCGTCTCGGCGCAGCCTTTGGCACCTATCAGGGCCAGAATGCGTTTTCGGTAGGGGTCCAACACCAGTTCACCCCGCATGTCGCCGTGACCTTGGGAGCTGCATTCAGCGGGTCGGAAACATCAGGCACTGTCGGCATTGGCGTGGGCTTGTAACGCACGGATATGCCTGCAAGCGTCGCGCTAGTCGACGACGTTGCGGCAATAGAGATGAAAACGAGACCGGACGTCCCAACGGCGTCCGGCTCCTTCAATTGCACTGGATTTCGCAGGATTCCGAACGTCCGCTCTTGGCACGACGCCAAGTGTTGCGAACGCCGCAACCGACCCAAACCTGACATCCGCGGGCGGCAGCTTTGCAGCGGTTCGCTCAGGTGAGAGAACAGCCGGTCTGACGAGTCTGGAAACCGTGCCGAGTGTGTCGAAAACCCGGACGTCGGAAGTCTTGCCTTCGTTGATGTGGATGAACGCTGGAACCGAGCGGCGCAGGTCCAACAGCGTGTGTGATTTGATGGCAGTGCGCACGGTGCGACCTCCAAAAGGAAGAGTCGTGTGTCCACTGCAGCGTGAGGCGCTCACAGAGCAACCCTCTCTCGACCTGCGGCTCCCCTCCCCCGCAAGGGGAGAGGGGATTTGAATCCTTCACCGTCGTTCCATTTTTTTCCTACTTCCTTGCGGGAAAGGGTAGGGAACGGACAGTGCATCCGGACCAATCGTGCCGGTTCGTTTCCGTAACCAGTCACAGGCGGCGGGCAGCCGCTCCCTGAAACAAGCAGCATCAGTGCTGCTGTTCCTGTTGATCCTTCTTCTTCTGGTCCTCGATCGCCTTGTCATCCTTGCGTTTCTGCGCGGCTGCCATCTGTTCGGGCGTCAGGTTCGATGCGGCCGGATGCGGGTGTTGAGCTGAACCCGCCGTCGGGTTCGCCGGACGCGGAGCAACCGTCAGCGCGGGATTGCCGTTCTCGTCGACAGGCGGCTTGGCTGCGGGTGGCTGGCGCGTTGGTCGGGCAGGGGTGGCTGGCGTTGCACCGTTTGTGTTGGCGTCGTTCGCCGGTGACGGTTTGCGCAGTGGTTGTTGCGTTCCCTGATCCGCTTGAACTTGCGGACTTTGCATTGGGCCGTTCGCCGGCTGCGGCCGTGGAGAACGATTGCCACCGTTGCTCGCGGCATGCTCCGCAACGGGCTTCGCAACCGGCGGCGTACGTGCAGGCGTTGACTCGACGGCACCGGAACCCTCATTGCCAACCGCCTTTGTCGCGTCCGCCGGGTGAGCAGCCGCGCTGGGCTGCTCCGGAGCGGCCGGGATCTTGCCTTTGGTATTTGCTGGCTCGGTCGGATGCGGCCGCTGTGCCGGGCCCGCCAAATTCGGCCGGCCCTTGCCGTTCGCCGGATCGGTTACGGCATGCGGTGCATGGCCGGCCGGGTTCGCAGCAGCTGTTGGCGCGACAACACCATCCGGACTCTTGCCCTTGTCCTTCGATGCATCGGCCGCAGCAGGAGTGGGCGCCTTTGCGCCGGCGACTGGCGCAGGTTCCTTCGCAGATGGGACTATCGCGCCGTTGGGCGATGCGAGCATGACATGCGGTGCATGTGCGGCCGGCCGCGCGTTGCCCAGGTCGTGCAATTGCGCCGGAGCGAGCGGCTTGCCGCCCTGGTCCGCGACGGCTTTCACGCGTTCAGCGAATGGCACCGGAGCCGCTGCAGGCGCATGTCGCGCAATGACCGCGTGCTCGGGGGGCTGGGCGATGTGGTTGGGCGCTCCACCCGGTTGAACGGCAGGTTTGACCCCCGCACTTTCAATTGTGGGCGCGACCCGCACGACCGGGGTGACCGTCGCCTTCGCCAGTTCCTCCGGGTTGACCTTGATCGTGGCGGCCGCCACCGGCCGCGCGCCGGTAAACACGTTGCGCGGGACCACGGTGACCGCGCCGGCTACGTTGCGGTTGGCATAGACGACCGCGACCGGCTGATTGCTTGTGTAGTTGTTATAGACATTGTTGATGACGGTCGTATTAACGACCTTCACGTTGGTCACGTTGATGTTGGTGAAGTAGTTGCGGGTCACCCGGTAGGGCGGTTGATAGACATCGCGCGGCCCCAGCGGGAACCAGCCCACCGGTTCGCCGCCGCCGCTGACGCCGAGCGACAAGTGCGATCCGCCCACGAATGCGACTAGCGCCGGTGCGTACACCGCGCGCTGCGTGCGCGGGCCGGGGAGCCAGCCCCAGCGGTTGCCGACCCAGGCCCAGCGACCATAGTGCGATGGAGCAAATCCCCACGGCGCATTGTCCACCCAGGTCCAGCCCCAGGGATCGACCCAGGCCCAGTGACCGTCGTGGTAGGGAGCCCAGTTGCGCGCGACATGGCGCGGATACCAGACCGCGCCATATTCGGGCGATTCGTTCCAGTCGCCGTTGTCGTCCAGGTCGTCGGAGCCGATCATGTCCGGCGAGACATACCGCGCCGCGATCGAGTGCTCGCGACGCAGTTCGCGTGCCTGAATGAAGACGTAGAAATCGTCCGGTGCGGCGATCGGGTGCTCGATCGTGTTTTCAAGGCGCGTATCGGCGATGCGATACGACCTCCCAGCGGCGACTGGCAGGCTTACGCCGCCTTCACCGTACACTGTCCCGTCGCCGGAATAGACGGTGAGGATCGTCACGCGTCCCCCCTGCAACACGTCGAAGCGGTAGTTGCCTGGACGACCGGCCACGAAGGCTAGGTTGGGCGTGTCCACTTCGTAAGTCTGGCCTTGGTCCATGCGCCGCACGCGTAGATTCAGCGCGCCCTGTGTCAATTCGAACTGCGCCACGGAGCTGTCGAGGTCGAGGACGCTGAAAGCGCTGTCGTGGTTGATGCGCACGCTGGCGCTTCCGAGTTCGAGCGCGGCGCGGCCGTCGGCACCAGTATCGAGACGGTCGCCGGTAAGCAACGGTCGATTGACTTCGCCAAGCCCCCACTGGTCATCGCCGGCTGCCGCGTATTCAACGTCCCCTGTCTGGTAGGAGAGACGCACGACACGATCGGGCGGATCGGACGATGCATCCTGTGCCATCGCTCCCATGGTTCCGAGCGCCAGGATTGCAGATGCGATGGCTGAACTGAGCAGGCGGATAACCGGCATGACGAACTCCTGGGTTTGGACTTGAAACGACGTCGATCCGCCGATTGCGAACCGTTGGGCGACATGAAACCGCACACGGGCTGAACGACGACCGGATGTGCAAGCCGGAAGAGGCTCCCGATTCATGGCTTAGTCACGTCCCCGGAGACATGCCATGAGCCTGCGCTGCCTGCAGCATGGCACTTCACTGCGTCGGGTTGAACAAGATTGCCTGCCGGGTTTCCTTTCCTTGACCGGTGCGCCGTGGCCGCTCTTGGCGTCGCGTTGAAACGCAATGTTGCAAAACGGCGTTCATCTGCCTGATTTCGGATGCCGCGCGTTGTGGTCAGCAGTGTTCCCCACACCGCGCATTGGGTTACCATCCCGCTGATCGCGTCATGTGGCGAGTGAGCTGCTTAACAGCAGCAGCCACGCATGCAAGCCTTGGCAAGCACGCGCAATCCTGCGGTGCGGGCGTCGATGTTTTTCCGCCCAGTTGACAGTCGGATTGATTGGATGATCGAGATAGACCATAACCTCGTACGCGTGCTTGTCGAATTGGTCACGGTGACCGTCTTGACGTACCTGCTGGTCCGGGCGCTGCGCCCCGTCGCATTGCGCTACGGTTTGCTGGACCGGCCCGATGGACGCAAGGATCACGACTTGCCGACGCCTTCCACCGGCGGCATCGCGATGCTGGTCGGCATCTACGTGACGATTGTGGTGTTTGGCATTGTCACGCCGCTGAGCGCCTCGTATCTCGCCGCCGCGGCACTGGTTGTGCTGATCGGCTTCATTGACGACCGTTACGACGTGCGTTGGTGGCTCCGGGTGATCGCGCAATGCGCAGCAGTGCTGGTGATGGTGTATGGCGGAGTCAGGGTCGATCACGTGATTCGGGTGTTCGCGATGAAACCGACGGGGTTGGGTGCGTTGTCGGTGCCTTTCACGATGTTCGCCACGGTCGGGGTGATCAATGCGATCAACATGACCGATGGCGTGGACGGTCTGGCTGGCGGACTCGTGCTCGCGGCCCTGTGCATGCTCGAGGCGGCGGCCTTGTATTCGGGAAATTTCGGTCTTGCCGAACGCCTGGTGATTTTCGCAGGGGCGGTGTTCGGCTTCCTGATGATGAACATGCGATTGCCGTGGCAGCCGCGCGCGCGCGCCTTCATGGGCAACGCAGGAAGCGCATTGCTCGGATTCACGATTGCCTGGGTCGCATTCGGCCTGACCCAGAATGAACATCACCCGGTGACGCCAATCCTGGCGCCTTGGCTGGTCGCGACGCCGTTGATCGATTGCGTGTCGCTGATCCTGCATCGCATCGTGAGCGGACATTCGCCATTCCGCGCAGATCGAAACCACATGCATCACCTGATGCTGGAAGCCGGCTTTACGCCCAGCCAGCTCGTCGCGACGCTGGTGGTGATCAACCTGGCGCTTGGCCTGTTCGCGGGCGTGGCGCTGTTTGTCGGCGTGCCCCAGCCGCTGCTGGTGATCGCCTTCGTCTGCCTGTGCGTTGGATATTTCTGGTTGACACGGCGGCGTCATCGGGCTGTGGGGGCATTTGCGGCGCTGCGTCGCTTCCTGGCCCGGCTGCGTCTGCAGAGCGGGGTCAGTCGGGTTTCGACGCCGGCGTTCAAGGAAGACTGACAAGCTTTGTGAGGCCGGCCTAGCTGACCCCGACACGCTGCGCTGATCCTGGGCGCCACCGTGAGGCGCAATTCGCGGCGGCTGGACCAGAGTGCGATCGCGGCCGCTCGGTTCCATGCCGATCAGCTTGACCACAGCGGCAACGGGTTATTCCCTGCGGAGCCGTGGGGCCCTGGCGCGCGGCTGCGTTTTTCTTGCTTCCGAACGGCGCACGGGCTTCGCGTCGAGTGGTGCGAGACTCCAGTGCAGGGCCACGAGCTTGCCGCCTTCCGCCGGTCGCGTGCTCAGTAGCAAGTCTGCGAGTTGTCGCAGCAGGTGATTGATCCGGGCAAGTTGCTTCGGGTCCAACCATCCGCGCAGGCGTGCGGCCCAGAGTTCGCGGGCGGGCCCTTCCGCGATGGTTTCGGGCTGGGCCAGTGCACGCAGGAAATCGCGGTGCGCGAGGCGTGACATGCTCGCTGCGACTTTCGCGACGGACTTCGCATTGGCAGTCCGGCCTGGCTTGTAACGCAGGCGCAACGAATCGCCATCCGGGATGGTCAGGTGGTAGCTGCGGCCTGCTGCTCCCTCGCGTTCCTCCAGCAGCCCTCCGCGCAGCAGTGCGCGCAGGTGGTAGTACAGCCCATCGGCGGACCGGCCGAGCTGCAGAGCCAGTTCGGCGACCGTCGCTGTGCCGCCCAACGCCTGGATCGCAGTGACAAGTTCCACCCGGATCGGCGTGGCGAACACCGCGATCTTTTTCGGATCCTCGATGATCCCGTTGACTTTCTTCCGTGCCATCAGTTGGGTTGCCTTTGTTGAAATGCGTGCATATTATTCAACACGAAGGAAGCCGCCGCAATCGTTGCGGTGCGCCTTCGTAATCCAAGGGAGCCGATTATGTTGCGTCCTGTCGCCTTGTCGCTGTTGTCGTTCGCCATCGCTTCGACCTGCCATGCCGGTGATGCGGTTGGCGTTTTCGCACGGGCCAAAGCCGCAAGCGGCGGCGCACGCTGGGATACAGTGCACAGCTGGAGCGCTGATGGCGCGATCAGTACTGGAGGCTTGTCTGGCACCTTGCATGCCAGTTTCGACCTGCGCACCGGTCGATCGGCGGATGCCTACAAGCTTGGGTCGGTGGAAGGCGCCGACGGATACGACGGAACGCGTGCCTGGCAACGCGATCCGGGCGGCGAAGTCGCGGTGCTGGATGCCCCGGAAGCCGTGCGGCGCGCACGCAGCCAGGCATGGTTGGACGCGCATGCCTACTGGTATCCGCAAAGGATGACTGCGACCTACGGTGTCGTGGAGTCCAGGCAGCTCGATGGCAAGCGCTACGACGTGGTCATCGCGACGCCGCACGGCGGCGACCCGGTGACATTGTGGTTCGCGAACGACAGCGGGTTGCTCGCGCGCCTCCAGCAGCGCGATGGCTCGAACATCGTGACGAGCACCTTCGACGACTATCGCGAGGTGGACGGCATTCGCCTCGCCTTCCACAGCACCAACGACACGACCGACGCCGCGGGGCGAACTGATCCTCGCGAGCATGCCGATGTCCGTATTGCGCACGTTGCATTGAATGTAGCGCTTGTCGACGGCGATTTCGCGATGCCGAAAATGCAGGCCACCGCGCGCATCGACGATCCGAGCGGCATTACGACGATCCCGTTCGACCTCGTCAACAACCACATCTACGTGGATGGCCGCATCGACGGCAAGCCGGCGCGTTTCATGGTGGATACCGGCGGCGTCAACCTGCTCACCCCTGCGGCGGCGAAGAAGTTCGGCATTGTTGGCGAGGGCAAACTCGCCGGAGCGGGCGTCGGCGACGAGAAAGTGGATCTGGCCCTCGCGCACGCGCAGGAAGTGCGCGTCGGCAATGCAAGCCTTGCCAAGCCAGTGTTCTACATCATGGATCTTGGCTCGCTGGCGAAAGTGGAGGGCATCGAGGCCGACGGTCTGGTGGGATACGAGATGTTCCGTCGCTTCGGCGTTGAGGTCGACTACACGCACCATCGGCTGGTGATGAGCGATGCGGCGAAGTTCGTACCGCCGGCCGGCGCGACCGCGATCCAGTTCCAGCTCAGTGACCGCATCCCGATCGTCGCCGGTACGCTCGATGGCCTGCCGATGCGCATCAGCGTCGATACCGGTTCGCGGGCCTCACTGACGTTGCATGCGCCTTTCGTGAGAGACAACCATCTTGTGGAGAAGTACCACGCCGCACCGGAAGCAGTGATGGGCTGGGGCGTCGGTGGAGCCTCGCGAGGTCGTCCTGCGCGCCTGGGTACGCTGCAGATTGGGGGTGTGCGCGTCGACGGCGTCGCTGGCGACATGTATATGGGAAACAAGGGCGCTTTCACGACTCCGGACGTGACCGGTAAACTGGGCGGCGGCGTATTGCGGCGCTTTGATGTCGCATTCGATTACGCGAAGAAGATCATGTACCTCGCACCGAATGTTGCGCTGGCGGGAAAACCCGATGCTTTCGACCGCAGCGGGCTTTGGCTGCTCGGCGATGGCGACGCCTTCAAGGTGGTCGATGTTGCCGCCGACAGCGCGGCGCTGAAGGCAGGCATGCATTTGAACGACCGCATCGTGGCGATAGGCGGCGAAACGATCGCCACCCACAGCCTCGCCGAGTGGCGCGAGCGCTGGCGCTCACAACCGGTGGGAACTCACGTGGCAATCCGGTTCGAACGCGATGGTAAAGTGCAGAGCGCCGATCTGGTTCTTGCTGATCGCATTTCCGCGGTGGCCGCGCACTGATTGCCAGTTGGAGATGGTTGCCCGTTGCTTGCGTGCTGCCTTCTCTTGGCTCGGACCGGACCGCGCAGACGCATCGCAAACTTGACCAGGAAGCCCAGCGCAGCTTATCCTGCGCGACCCTCAGGGGCGCAGTTCCGGGCGGTTAGCTCAGTGGTAGAGCACTGCTTTCACACGGCAGGGGTCACAGGTTCAAGCCCTGTACCGCCCACCATATAAATCAACGGCTTAGGCCGTTTTTTTATTCATGCGTCCACGCACGGCACATGGACTGTCGCCGACTCGATCGGGCGGAGGACTCGGTCCGACTGCGACACGAGTCGTGGCAACTCAGTCGCGACGCGACGGCTCCAAGTGCATGCGCAACCAGGCGGCGCTATATTCGCCACGACTGTGCGCGATCGCCCTCGGAGCCAACCACTGGAGCATCCCCATGACGCGGAACATCCTGTTAGCCGTAGCCTTGACCCTGAGCGCTGGCGCATTCGCCAAGGCTGCTACACCGCCGACAACGCCCCATCCCGTCGACATGGTGTCGTGCAAGGATGGCACGAAGGCCCAGCTACCCGTAAAGCAGGGAACGTGTTCGGGTCATGGCGGCGTGGCAGCCGCAAAGCCGACAACTCCAGCCGCTCCTCCGGCAGCGATCACGCCTGCGGCACATGCAGCACCCGCTCCAGCACCGACCCCTTCTGCAGCGGCGCCAGCGGGAGCCACCGCGAAGTGCAAGGACGGAACCTACAGCATGAGCAAGACTCACAGCGGCGCGTGCTCGCGGCACGGCGGCGTTGCGAACTGGCTGTAGGTTGCTGTTGAACCCAGGCAGCGGAGGGCTGTGAGGTTGTTCACAGCCTTCCGCACTGCAAAAAAAGCAGCGGCGGTTGCCGAGGGTCTTTGTTCGCCGGGGGCGCAACGGATTCATCCGCTACACCCTCCAGACGGTCGCGACGGACAACTCGCCGCTCTCGAATTCCCAGCCGAAAACGCTTCGGGCACACCTGCCTGACTGCGACCATGCTTTCGGGGCAGAACCGCCGGCGTTCCGATCGGCGCGGAACGCCTCGCATGACTTTCGATCATGGGTCGACAAGCCGACGACGGTAGCCGGTCAGGACTTTTCGCAGGCCGCTTCGAAGCTCATCGCGTGTTTCGGCGAAGGTAGAGTAACTGCAGGTTACGCAGGAAGATCAGCAAGGTCACCGACTCTCCGATGATGAAAACCGAATCGCCGCGATGGATCGCGTAACTCAACAGGATGATTCCGCCTGCGACGCTCAGGTACCAGAACACCAGGGGAATCACGCTCTTGCCGCGGGCCTCGCTGATCAGCCATTGGCATACGAATCGGGCGCCGAACAGCGCCTGTCCTGCCATGCCCGCGACGATCCAGGCGGCATGATTGTCTATCGACACGGGGCAACGGCTGGATGGCGCAAGCCAACCGGTGGCTGCATCAATAGCTCCGGGCCAGCGACGAAAGACAACGGGATCCCGACGCAACGATTCCTCGGCCTGGCGAAATTGCAATGGGGGTGAACGACTTGGTGGCGCCTGGAATTGCGCATGTCAGTTCGAGCTGGACTGTGTGGTGTCCCGCGCTTGGCGCAGGCGCAGCAGCAGGTTGCGCATGTATATGGCGAGACCGCCCACGCTGCCTGTCATGAACACCGGGTCCTGCTTGTGGATCGCATAAATCAGCAACATCACGCCACCGACGATGCTTGCGTACCAGAAGCTAATCGGCACTGCGCTGCGGCGCTTGTATTCGCTGTAGAGCCATTGCAGCAGGAAACGGCCAGTGAAAATTCCCTGGCCGATCAATCCAAGCACCAGCCAGTAGCTGCTAGACGTTCCCATTCGAACTCCCGTGGCCCTGCGTGCGAGCGGCGCGCGCTTTGCATTCTTCGTCAGGCGGCATTACAAATCCCTCAACGTCAGCTTCAACCGTTCTTATTCCATCATCGTGCTGCCGGCGTTTCCCGGTCTTGCTGTCGGCTGCGAATCGGCTGCTCCTGCAACCAGGCGAGCCATTCGTCGAGGACCAGCAGCGCCCACAGGGGTCGCGCATGGTCTGCCTGCCTTGCAACATGTTCACGCAGTAGCGCTTCAGCCGTGCCAGGACTGACGTTCGCCTCGGCAAGCCGACCGGAGCACAGTTTTTTCGCGGCCCAGCTCTGCAAGGGTCCGCGGAGCCACGCCGCGAGTGGCACCGAAAGTCCGCGTTTTCGACGGTGGATGATGTCTTTGGGAAGGTATTTTTCCGCATAGCGTTTCAGGAAAACCTTGGTGGTCAGTCCGCGCACGCGTTCATCCACGGGCAGGGTGGCGGCGAATTCCATGACGGCGCGATCCAGGAACGGTGCGCGGATTTCGAGGGACGCGCTCATGCCTCCCCGGTCCGCCTTTGTCAGCAGCCCTTCGGCGAGCGTTGTTTCAACGTCGTGCAGTTGGGCCCGGTCGAGCAGGCCGCCCTGGAATCCCGCAGCCTTCGTCTGCGGCGGTACACCGAGGCGTACCAGCAATTCCGGCGCGATGTTGGCGGTCCACTTACGGTGGCGCGCAAGGGGATCCATCCCTTCGCCCTGGATGAAGCGCTTGAGCAGGAAGGACAAGGCTACTTTCTTGTCGCTCTGCGGCAAGCCTGTGACCAGCGCCTTGACGCCCGACCGCACAAATCGAGGTAGGCGATCGTATTTTCGCGCCAGGCCGGCTCCAACATAGGTAGGATAGCCGGCGAAAAGCTCGTCGGCGCCTTCGCCACTGAAAACGATCCGTACGTCCTGTGCCGCCCGTTGTGACAGCAGCGCGGTTGGTATCCATGCTGGATCGGCGAGCGGTTCGCCCACTGTGCGCACAAGGCGCGGCATTTGTTCGATGAACATCTCCGGTTCGACGGGAACGGAGACGATTGCAAGTCCCAGCAGTCCAGCGACGCGCTCGGCATACGCGCCTTCGTCGTAGGAATCCTCCGAAAACCGCAAGGTGTAGCAGCGGGCGCAGCGCTGTGGGTGGACTGACTTCGTCACCGCGGCGACCAGGGACGAATCGAGCCCGCCGCTCATGAAAATACCGTATTCGACATCGACGCTGGTTTGGCGCTCGATGGAGCCTCGAAAAATCGCGTCGAATGCCTCCAGGGAGGGCTTGCGTTTTGGGCTGTCCATCGCAGGCCAGTGCCAGTAGCGACGTGCCGTGATGGCCGTCCCACGGAAAGTGACGATTTCCCCGGGACATACCTTGCTGATGCCGGCGATTGGCGAGTCCGGTGCAATGAAGCAGCCATGGCTGAGGTAACCGGCTACTGCGTTGGGGTCGATTTCCAGCTTTCCAGGCGACGCTGCGGCCAGTGCCGCGACTTCTGTCGCAAACGTTGCGATGCCGTCATCGACGCGATAAAACAACGAGCGTTCCCCGGCGCGGTCGCGTGCCAGGATCAATTTCTGTTCGCGCGGGCACCATAGCGCGATGGCAAAAACGCCTTCGAGCTTTTCGACGAAGGCTTCGCCAAGCTCGAGGTACAGCGCCGGAAGAATTGCAACGTCGGTTTCCTGATTGACCGCACGCCCGCGTGTCGCCAGCCAGTCGCGCAGGATCTGGTGGTTGTCAATTTCTCCGTTGCAGACGGCAATGATTCCAGTCGCGTCGTCCATCAGCGGCTGGGTGCCGTCATCAAGGCCGCGAATTGCCAGCCGCTGCGTGCCGAACGTGGCCGCGCCCGAACTGTTGACGCCCGGCCCCTGGGGACCACGGTGACTCATCCGATCGAGCATCGGCCAGATTCTGGCGGTGCGAAACCTTTCCAGATGCTCGGGGATGTTTCCCTTCGACAAGGAAACGATTCCACAGATTCCGCACATCTCAGTGCGCGTCCGCAGGGCTTACAAGTAGCCCCCAATAACGACTGCCGGCCATCTCCTGCACATGGCTGTGCCGTTTGACGGCCAGCGCTTCCAGCACTGGCACATTCTCTTTTTGGGCGAGCAGGAAGAGCGGGCGGGTGCGTTGCGAAATCCAGCTGTCAAGACGATCGGCACGCTGCATCTGGCTGGGCCACGGACCCGGAGAGGCAAGTGAAAACTGGATGTAGTTGCTCTGTATTTCGGCCCCGTTGGCATTGGTGAACACAGTGACGTCCCGGCCCAGGTAAAACGGAATCCCTCCGGGGAAACACGCGTAGCAAGCGATATCGCGTTGTGGCGCGATCAGACGGAGATCCGTCGCCAGCTGGGCATCCGATGTCGCTTTTTCACCTGCTACCAAAGCAGGCAGCAGCAAGACCAAAAGCAGCACGGGGCATGCAACAAACGCAAGGAATCCCACTCGAGCATCCCTTCGGAAACCTGCGTAGAGCGAGGCGGCCGCGATAGCCGACAGTGCAACCGCGCATGCGGCAGCAACCGCATGCAACTCCGCGACCAGGCTGGCCGCACCTGTGACGTGGATTTTCGCATCGATTCCCAAGAAATGGCCGAGATAGAAGAACAGCAACGCTGCCGCCACGCCGCTCAGAAGCGCCAGCAGAAAGGCACCGGTCCTGGCCACCACGTCATCGTCGCTATCAAACGCAGTTGCGAGCCTGCGCGCGAGCAGCACGCTGAGCGCTATCACCGCTGTCAGGACATAGCCTGGCAATTTTGATTGCGATACGGAAAAAAACAGGGTGACAACGATGGCCCAGACGATCATCAGCCGATCCGGGCGGCTCGATGAGGCGCGCTGTCGCCAAGCGAGCCACAGTGTTTGCGGCAGCATCAGGCTCCAGGCCAACATGCCCGCGAAGATGACCGGAGGATAGAAATAAAAGGGTTGCGAACGGTGAAACTGCTTGGTCGTGAAACGAAGCACAGACTCCTCAATGACTCCGTAGTACGGAAAGTCATGGCGCATCAGCGAAACCCCGATGAACCATGGCAGGAAGATCGCAAAGAACAAGAGCAGGTTTGGCCAGCACAGCAGTCGCTTCATCGCGCCGCGCTTGCCATCGAGCCGGTTGAAGACGGCCAGTACGAGAATCGGAACGATGAATCCGATGGGCCCCTTCACCAATGCGGCGAACCCCATTGCGCCGACCGCAACCATGGACCAGCGGCGGCGCGCTGCCCCCTCGGCGATTTCAGCAAGGTAGCCAGCGAAGATCGCTGCGCAGACAAAGAATGCCAGCGTGGCATCGAAAATGACGATGCGAGCGAATGCGAAGAACATCGGCGTTGTGCTGACGACCGCCACCGCCAGGGCGGCGGTACGCAGATCGTATTCGCGGCGGCAGAAATTAAACACGAGCAACAACGTCCCGAGGGCGAACAGCGCGGATGGCAGCCGGGCCGCAAGTTCCGAATGGCCGAACACCGAAAGCGAAATCGCCACGACCTTGAAATAGAAAGAAGGCTTGTCCAGGTACGCAAGGCCGTCATACGTCGGGACCAGCCATGTGCCAGCCCGTTGCATTTCCCATGCGACCGAGGCGTTGCGGCCTTCGTCGGGGTTCAACAAGGGCATCAGGCCAAGCTGATAGAAAATCATCACCATGGCGACGCCGACGGCGATTGCGATCAGATACTTGTCCGGCAATGGGAGCCTGAACCCACGTTCTCTCACGCTGCTATTCAATGTTTTCCCTCGTGTTGGGCAGCGCCTGCGCGCCTGCGTCTGCACTTCGTTGGCGCATAAACCATGTGCATTCTGAAAAAGGCTCTGTCACCCTACACACGAGTGTATGCACGGAACGAGGCACCCGTAGCGCCGTTGGCCACCGGAGGACGGGTGCTGCGAGGTGCGATTTTACCTCACAACGCTGGCAAGACCTCCACAACCGTGTCTGATTCCTGACCTTCCGCCCTTCATGTGAAGCTCGTGCTGATCATCAACCGTTACCTGTTGCGCGAAATCGTCCAGTCTGTGCTGGCGACCGTCGTCGTTCTGTTATTTGTTTCCCTGGGCGTTCTGGTGGTGGATTTGCTCTCGTTGATCACCGAGGGCAAAGTGCCGGTGTCGCTGATGGTTTCCCAGCTGGGCCTGCGCGTATTGCGCTGGCTTCCGATGATACTGCCGCTGGGTTTGTTCGTCGGCATTCTCCTGTGTGTCGGCCGCCTGTATCGCGAGTCGGAGATTTCGGTCCTGGCATCGGTCGGACGCGGTCCCCGTGATCTGCTCAAGCCCCTGTGGCTGGTGGCGGTGCCGGCTGCAGCGCTGGTCGCTTTCTCGTCCCTATGGGCGGGACCATGGGCGCAACACACTTCAAGCGCGATGATCTCCGACGCGAACCGGTCGCTGCTGATCGCAGGCCTCGAAGCTGGTCGATTCCGCGAGTTGCCGAACGGCGAGGGGATCATCTACGTTACCGAACTGAGTAACGATGGCAGCAGGATGAAGAATGTATTCATTCAATCCGAGAGGAAAGGCAAGACGGATGTCATTACCGCAAAGGAAGGCGTCTTGTTCCTCGATGCGGGCGACCGGTACCTGCGCCTGATCGACGGCATTCGCGTCGAAGGTGTTCCGGGGCAAAGCGACTATCGCATCCTGCACTTCCAGCGTAACGAGGTTCGGTTGCCCGCCAACTCCGCATCGCGCACCGAGCAGGACGCCGCCACGGCGCCGACGGGCACACTCCTGCGCGATCCAAAACCAGAGGCGCGTGCGGAATTGAACTGGCGAATCGCGACACCGATAGCTGTTCTGCTCCTCGCGCTGCTCGCACTCCCGCTGGCGCGCTCCGATCCCCGCCAGGCACGTTACGGCCTGCTGATACTGGCCCTGGCGGTTTACATGAACTACATGGGGCTGATGTTGGTCGGCCGAGGCTGGCTCGCGAATGGCAGGATGCCGCTGTGGCTCGGCCTGTGGTGGCTGCACATTCCGGTGCTGCTGTTCGGGTTGTGGCTGCTTCGTCGGGATGGTGTGTTTCGCAAACTGCCGGTGGCGATCGGCAGGATGCAGGCACCAAGCGGTTCCGCACCTGTTCTTTGAAGGACGAGTTGCCATCGCTGTTGCAGTGACGTCGCACGGTCTGGCGGTCCTGTATGCAGCGGACCGCGCGACCTCAACGGCCAACAGCGCGGATCGTCCGTGAAGGGGCGTTGGCGGCCGGCGTGCTCGCCGACTTTTGCTTCGTGTGAGCCGGTTGGAACAAATCGCTCGTTTCGGCGACGCGAGCGAGGCAACGCCTTCGGGAGCCCTGCGCGCTATTTTCTGCGTGACACGCTCATTCCAGTTGCGCTTTCGCGAATTCCTGGTCGAGCTTTTCCATTGCGTCGAGCGGCTTGATTTTCGATGCTTTCTCGAAGGCCGTGGCCGCGGCGTCCTCCTGCTTCGCCCCGTGCAGCAACAACAAGACGTTCGCGTGCTCGATGTGGGCGATCGGCGAGTTAGGGGTGAGCTTGATCGCGGTCTTGATATGCGAGTCGGCCGCGGAGGCCTTCGCTCCGTAGGTCAATCCGCCGATCATCGCGCCAACCTTGCTGATGACTTCTGCATGGAAAACCGCGAGCGCGGTGTGCGCCTCGGCGTGCTTGGGCGCCAGTTGGAGAGTCTTGTCCAGTGCGGCGCGCACCTTGCCGGCCAGCCCCATCGTCAACGCCTTGCCGATGCTGATGCCCTGGCTGTAGCGGCCAAGCGCGAACGCACGACGGTAGTGGGCGTTGGGTTCATCGGGCAGGGCGGCAATGGCTTTCTCGCTGAAATCGACGATCTGCTGGAAGCGCCGCAGCCGCTCGGCTTCGTCATCGAGAAGATAGGTAGCATGCACGCCCATGGCCTTGGCCGCGACCGAAGCACCGAGTGGCCCGAGCGCTTCGCCGACGGTGTAGGCGTCGTGGAAATCGCCACGATGGAATGCGCGCCATGCTTCCTGCAAGGTCTCAGAGAGTTTTGCCGCGTCCAGCCCTTTCGGGGGCTTCGCCAGGGCCTTGAGCAGGGCCGTCGCGCGCTTGGCGTCAGGGTACGGTTCGCAGTCGCCGGCATGCAGGGCAGGCCACGCGGTCTTGAGTTTGTCGCCGGCGAAGTCGAAGGCATTTGAAGCATGGGGAAACGCTGCCCACTTGGTGTTCCTGGCTGCCATGACGATCTCCGGTTGCGTCCTTTCGCGAGCATGTCGCCAGTAGGTGGCAATGGCAAGCGCCGGCGGCCTCGCCATTCATCCGATCCCGAAATTTCGCCGCCATTGGGAGGTACGAGCAAGGCACTTCTTCAGAGGATCCCCAGTGATGGACTGAACAAGCCCTTCCTGGACTTCTTCAGACCAGCCGAGTCCGGCGCATGTCCGGACTCGGCTCTCGCGACCTGCCGCGCAGGAGCGCGGCGGAACGGCGAGGCCGGCGTTCGCGCAGCGGAGGTGCGATACATGGATGTATCGCATCATCAACGACTTGCGCCGTTGTTCGCAGCGGTGCATCCATGCACCGCATGAAACATCTGCACTTGTTCAGATGTTCCCTAGTGCCATTGCTCAAACGGTTGTTTGGATACTCCAAATCAGCTGGTCGGCAAGAGCCAGTTTCAATCCAACCGGAGGTGCACCATGAGCAAGCAGACCAAGGCCCAACCGATGAATCGCGAGCGTCGCCCTGCGCGCGATGTGCTGCTGGCCGGAATTGGCGCGGCATCGCTGCTGCGCAAGAATGCCGGCAAGTCGTTGACCGAAGCCGCGGCGATCGTCGGTCGGTTGCCTCAGGCTTCCTCGATTATGCTCGAAGGAATCGGCGAGCGCACCGGGGCGATGGTCGAAGAGATCGGCGCGCGCGGCAATGCGTTCCGCTGGGAATTTGCGCGTCTGGCACGTGTGTTCGGCCGGGAGGCTGCGGCTGCCACGGCGGAGGCGCTGGCAGACGCGCAGTTGCGCCTGCGGCCGTTGCTGAGCAAGTTCGACGACACCTCGCTCCTGTTCGGCATCCAGAGCGGCAACCCGCAACCCAAGCGCAAGCCTTCGAAGCAGGCGCGCAAGCCTGCGAAGCCGACTGCAAAACGCGTGGTGCGCAAGCCGCGCAAGGCTGCGTGAACTTGCACGAGAGGCTGTTCGCTGCGCCCAGCATGACAAAAGCGGATATTCGAAAATGCATCAGGATTTTCATCCTGGGCGGCGCGAAGGAAGCACTTGGCTTCGCGCCGCGCAACGAAATCTCTCACATGCGATAGGCGCGGGTGAGGTTGTTTAGGTGCAGGCGTTCGGCATCGCGAAGGAATGGCGCGATGAGCATCATCACCTGCACGATGCCCAGTCGGATCGACGCGTTCTCGTCGCGGTCGCCGCGCACGCTTGAATAGTTCATCCAGAACGTCGCGATCACCAAGATGTTGGTCGCGGTCGCTTCGATTTCTGCGGCGGATGCACGCATTGCGCCGTTGCGGACCAGCCCCTTCATGACCACGCTGGCGCTGTCCGAGGCGCGCTTGAGGATGCGCGCGAAGCGTAGTCGAAGCATGCGGTTGCGGCTGAGGATGTCGACGATGTCGCGGTACAGGAAGCGGTATTCCGAGATGCACTCGAACACCAGGTGCAGCTGCAGCCATATGTCTTCTAGTTCGGGCAGGCGATCCTCGGGCGCGACCAGGGCAGTATCCATGCGCTCCTCGAAACGCGCGAAGATCTGCTCGATGATATCGTCCTTGTTGCGGAAGTGGTAATACAGGTTGCCCGGACTGATCTCCAGGTCGTCCGCGATGTGGTTGGTGGTGACATTCGGCTCGCCCTGCGCGTTGAACAGCGCAAGGCTCGCGTCGAGGATGCGCTGCTTGGTCTGACGCGCCATGCCGGTTCGCTGGTTGGTTCGATGAAAAGTGCGATGCGCAGAACGCGTCGCTCGATGCGGTGGTCGGCGGAAACGTCAGGCGTTCATCGACTCGACCAGGGCCACGTATTTCTTCATCGCGTCGTCGGTCTTCGTACCCTTCAGCTTTTCCCAGGCCTCGTACTTCGCGCTACCGACGAAGTCGAAAAAGCCGGGCTTCGGCCCGCTGACGTCACCCTCCGAACCCTGCTTGTACAAGGCGTAGAGCTTGAGGAGCACGTCGTTGTCGGGACGCTGCTTGAGGTTCATTACCGCCTTGGCGGAGTCTTCGAATTGGGTCTTCAGATCGGTCATGGCGCGCCTCGAACTAGGGTAGATGCCTTGCAGCTGCGCCATCGTCCTTCGCCCGCAACGCGGGAGAAGACAGGGCCGCCTGTGAAACCGATGGCGGGGTGAGGGCGGTCCTGTCAATTCGGGTTTTTCATGGAGCTTGGACGTGTCGCGGGACACGGTCGGAACACTGCTGGTGGCAAGGTGCGGTGATAGCATGAGCCCCGAGGACGGTCAACGCCAGCAGTACGCTGCGACGTGTTGTCCGGTGGCGTCCGGCAACGTGGCAACATCGTCGCCTGGCATCAGGCTGGGCGATCGCAAGAGGAGTGATGCGATGAATTATTTTGTCACCGGCGCGACTGGCTTCATCGGCCGGTATCTGGTCAGCAACCTGCTCAAGCGCAAGGGCACAATCCACGTGCTGATCCGCGCCGGGTCGGAGAAGAAGTTCGAGCGCATTGCCGAGACGATGGGTTGGGATCGCAAGCGCTTCGTGGTGATCGCGGGCGATTTGTCGAAGCCGAAGCTCGGGGTGCCAGCGGCGAAGATCCGCACGATGACCGGCAAGATCGCGCACTTCTTCCACCTAGCGGCTATCTACGATATTTCCGCGGACGCCGAAAGCCAGCGCGTCGCCAACATCGATGGTACCCGCCATGCGATCGCTCTTGCCACCGCCCTCGGCGCCGGCTGCTTCCATCACACCAGCTCGATCGCCGCCGCGGGCCTCTATTCGGGGGTGTTCCGCGAGGACATGTTCGACGAGGCCGAAGGATTGGATGATCCGTACCTGCGTACCAAGCACGATGCCGAAGGCCTGGTGCGCAACGATTGCACGATCCCGTGGCGCATCTATCGGCCGGGCATGGTGGTAGGCGACTCGAAGACCGGCGAGATCGACAAGATCGACGGCCCCTACTACATGTTTCCGCTGATCAAGAAGATGCGCGAGATGCTGCCGCAGTGGATGCCGACCCTGGGCATCGAGGGCGGGCGCATCAACATCGTGCCTGTTGATTTCGTTGCAGATGCGATGGACCACATCGCGCACAAGAAAGGCCTGGACGGGCATTGCTTCCACCTGGTCGACCCGGAGCCGCAGCGCGTGGGCGAGGTGCTCAACGCGTTCTGTCGCGCCGGGCATGCGCCGGAGATGACCATGCGCATCGATGCGCGCATGTTTTCGTTCGTGCCGTCCGCGGTGCGCGCTGCAGTGGGCAATCTGCCGCCGATCAAGCGATTCATCGCGATGCTGCTGCGCGACCTGAAGATCCCGAAGGAATCGCTGAAGTTCATCACCTATCCCACACGCTTCGACAACCGCGAGGCCGAGCGCGCGTTGAAGGGTACGAAGATCACGGTACCGGCACTGGACACGTATGCGTGGCGGCTGTGGGACTACTGGGAGAGGCATCTAGATCCCGATCTGTTCGTCGATCGCTCGCTCAAGGGCAAGGTCAACAACAAGGTGGTGGTAATCACGGGTGGTTCTTCGGGAATCGGCAAGGCCGCGGCGGAGAAGGTCGCCATGGCTGGCGCCAGGACCCTCATCGTTGCACGGGGCGAGGAAGAACTGCACGCCACGAGGGACGCGATTGTCGCGGCAGGCGGCAAATGCTGGGCGTACAAGGCCGACCTTGCAGACCTCGCGGACTGCGACCGTCTGGTGAAGGAAATCCTGGCCGAGCATGGCCACGTCGACGTGCTGGTGAACAACGCGGGTCGCTCGATCCGGCGTTCGGTCGAGTTGTCGTACGATCGTTTCCACGATTTCGAACGCACGATGCAACTGAACTATTTCGGTTCGTTGCGATTGATCATGGGCGTGCTGCCGAAGATGACCGAGCGCCGCAAGGGCCATATCATCAACATCAGCTCGATCGGCGTGCTCGCGAGTTCGCCGCGGTTCTCGGCCTATGTCGCCAGCAAGGCCGCGCTGGATGCGTTCAGCCGCTGTGCGCAGGCCGAGTTCTCGGGCAAGAACATCGCGTTCACGACGATCAACATGCCGCTGGTGAAGACGGCGATGATCGCGCCGACCAAGATGTACGAATCGGTGCCGACGTTGTCGCCCGACGAGGCCGCCGACTTGATCGTCAAGGCGATCATCGAGCGTCCGACCCGTATCGCGACACGTCTTGGAATCTTCGCCGCGACGATTAATGCGCTCGCACCGAAGATGTACGGGGTGGTCATGAACACCGCGTTCGAACTGTTCCCCGACTCGGCTGCGGCTAAGGGTATCAAGGGAATGCGTGAGGTTACCGCGCAGCCAAGCAACGAGCAGATTGCGTTCGCTTCGTTGATGAGAGGCGTTCACTGGTGAGCGCAGCACGCGATGCATTGGCATCGCGCGCTGCTGCTTCAGCAGTGGCAGTCTTGTCCTTCGCTCGCCGCGCGAACGCAATAGCGGATGGCTCCGACTTTGTTACCCGGATCAATGGGTCGTTGCGAGGCCCCAGGAACACGTCATGCCCAAGTGCTGGCTTATCAGCGATCGCGACAATGGCGCCACCGGCAGCGGCATCAATGGCGATGGCCTGACGTATTGGGTCAGCGATGGCGGCCCGTTGGGCAACATCGCCAACTGGCAGGCCACATCGGCGGATGATTTTCGCGATGCACTGGCTGCGGCTGCCGACCGATTTCCTTCGCTTGCACCGGCACAGAACGAACAACAAAGCCATGTGACCCTGCTGATCCATGGTTTCAACAACAGCTTCGGCGATGCGACGGCGCTGTATCAATCGGTATGCGACCAGATGTTCGATGGCCCGACGAGCATGGGCCTTTGCGTGCTGTACGACTGGCCGTCGATGGGCAGCGTCGTGGGTTACGAGCCCGATCGATCCACGGCGCGCAAGTGCGCAGAGGACCTGACCGACGTCCTCTCGGAGCTGTTCGACTGGCTGATCGCGAAGCAACGGCTGACGATGGTCAACGCGGACCGTGCCTGCAGGGCCAAGGTTTCGGTGATCGCGCACAGCATGGGTAACTATGTGTTGCAGAAGGCGATGGCGGCGGCGTGGACGCGCAAGAACCAGCCGTTGCTGGTGAGCCTGGTCAATCAGCTCGTGATGATCGCCGCGGATGTCGACAACGACCTGTTCGATGCAGGCGCCCCGGACAACGACGATGGCGATGCGATGTCAAACCTCACCTATCGGATCACGTCGCTCTACAGCGGGCGCGATGCGGTGCTCGGTGCGTCGGCGGGGCTCAAGCACTTCGGTACGCGCCGCCTCGGTCGCAGTGGACTTGCACATCGGCCGCCTCTTGTCGAGAGTCCGCCACAGACCGACAACGTCTGGGATGTCGACTGCTCGAGTTTCTTTCCCGCCAGTGTTGGCGGCGGGAGCATCCACGGTGCCTACTTCGGGACCGCCGCGGTCATGGCCCTGGTGCGCAAGATCCTGATGGGGATCGATCGCGGCGTGCTCGTCGATTCCGGCGCCACCCAAGCGGGCGGGTGAGCGACGCGGATGTTCGCGCTGGAATGAAAACGGCTCCAGAAAGCGGCGTGTCCGTTGTGTTGGTGGCAAAGCTGGTCAGGCACCCGCGGCGTTTGCCTTCCTGGCTGCGGTTTTCTTGCCAGCTGTCTTGCGGGCGACGGACTTGCTGGCCGGCGTCTTGCCTGCGGTCGCCTTTTTCGCACTCTGTTTCGTCGCAGGCGCAGTCTTGGCCGCCCGGGACGCCTTGGCTGGCGTTGCGGACAACTTGCGCAGTTCGCGATTGAGCTGGTCGACCCGGTCGATCAATGCAGCAATCTCCTCGCGTCCGGGCACGCCAAGGCGGGTGAGGGCGCGCTGCACGCGTTCCTCGAAGACTTTTTCCAGGCGATCCCAGGTATCGGCTGCGCGTCCGCGCACCTGTCCGACGCGTTCCTCGACGGCGTCGCGCACGGCGTCGACCTTGCCAGTGGCCAGCTTGCGCGTCTTGTTCTCGATATTCATTCCTTCTTTCACCAGTGCCTCGAACAGGCGCGTGCCTTCTTCCTGCGCGCGGTTGAACGCACCGACGCCGGCCATCCAGATATGCTGCGCCGATCCACTGATCGAACGCTTCAGCTGATCGGCCTTGTGCTGCAGGTTCGGGGTTTCCGGCGCGGCTTTCGCGCGGGCGGATGATTTGAGCTTGGCCATCGGAGGATCCTCTGGAGTCGTCGGGAAGACAATGGTCGGGAAAGATGAAATCGGTTTGCGTTGCAGTCTCAGGCCGTTGTCTAGAGCATTCACACCATCGATGAAGGAGCTCAGGTCGCCCGGGCACCGCGGTGGCGCGGCTTCGAGACGGCGCGCTTCAGGACTATGTCGACGTCGTCGAGCGCGCGACGCAGGCGTTCAGTGGTATCGGTTGGATGCGGGCGCTCGTGCAGTCCTGTCATCAGCGTGCGCGATGAATCGTCGATGACCTCGGCGCGCAACCGAACGCCATGGCGCGCAAGCAACGGTGTGAGTTCGGCGCGGCGCTTGCGCAGATCGTCCAGGGTTGCGCGATAGGCGTGCTGGCAAACGGCGAACCGCGACGAAAAACTGAAGGCGTTGGTGAAGAACGTCCGACGGTCGTCGGAATTTGGCTCAAGGAACAACTGGTCCGTCTTTGGGAATTGTTGTGCATACCGCGCGATGCCGATCTGCGCGCGCGATTGAAGCAGCGTACGGAATGTCTGCGACAGGACGACAGGCATCCCGCCATCGACGAGGTTGGTGCGGCGTCCGCCAGGCGATTGTTTGGCGCCTGCATCGAAGGGAACCATGGGATTGATCCCGATCAGCAGGTCCACGCCGTGTTCGAGGGCAACCGAGGCGTGCATGGTTCGGCGCAAGGCGCCATCGACAAAATGCCGGCCATGGATTTCCACCGGCGGATAAAGACCCGGCATCGCGCCGCTGGCCTGGACGGCACGCGAGATCGGCACGTTGTCCCAACCATCTGCGCCGAAGCACACCGTCTCGCCGCTGTTGATGTCCACGGCGACGACGTAAAGCGGCGCTTCGACTTCGCGAAAGTCGTTGGTACGGCCGCGAATGGTAAAGACCTCGCGAAGGAAATGCTCCACGCCGCTGTTGTCGAACAGGCCAGGCGGAATCAGCGCGCTGAAACGCATGAGGGCGTCGCTCAGGCGCGCACTGCGCCTGCCTTGCAAAACGTCGCGTCCCCACCCGGCAAGAAGACCTGGCAAGCCGGATGCGCGACGCAACAGTTCGGGAATTGCTGGGCGCATGAAGGCTTCGGGACGGAACCGCAGGCGATCGTCCTTGCCGGTGATGAAGATCCGGCACATCTCCTCGGTCCGCATGCGGTTGGCCAGGCCAGCGGCGAGGAACGCGCCGGAGCTGACGCCGACATACACTTCAAGTCGCGTCAGGTCGAGGCCGTCAAGGGCATCATCGATTGCGCGCAGTGCGCCGAGTTCGTACATGCCGCCGATCGGACCGCCGCCGGCGATCGCAAGGCCGATCCGGGATTGCGTTCTGGCGGGTTCGCGGGCGGGCTGGATCAACAGCATGCGGGTATTCGTTGAGTCGGCTTGCCCGCGATTGTAGCCTCACCGGTGGGCGCGAACCGCGAACCAGGACGGATTTGCACGTGGGCACATCGGCTTCGCAGCGGCAGAGGGCAGGAAACACCGGCGTCACGAGCAGCGGGTTGGCGACCGAAGCGCTCCGCCGACGCGTGTTGCATCGACTTGCCTGCCAGCGTGCCCTGCACGATCCGGTGGTTGAGCCACGCAATGGCGACCCCAGGCTTCCCGAACTCCGGCGCTATCAGATGCACCGGCTTGCGGCAAGTTTCGAACGTTTCATCGACGATCCGGTCTCGCGTCCGGCAGCCGAGTTTTTTCTGAGCGACCTGTATGGCGATCGCGACTTCAGCGGACGCGACAACGATGTCGCGCGCGTGCTGCCGAAAATGATGCGGATCCTGCCGTTGCAAATGATCGATACCGCCGGCGATGCCCTGGCTCTTTCGTCGATCAGCCATGCGCTCGACTTGCGCATGGCCGTGCAACTGTCGCGCACCCTGCGGCCAGGCAAGCCGATCGATGCCATCGACTACGCAAGCGCCTATCGCAAGGTCGGGCATCCGCGCCTGCGCCGGGAACAGATTGCATATATCAGCCGCATCGGAGGCGCCATCGATGCTGCAGTCCACACACCCGCATTGTGGCAGTTGCTCAAACTGTCGCGACTTCCGGCCAGACTGGCAGGCCTGACGGCGCTGCAGTCGTTCCTCGAGCGCGGTTTGAGCGCATTCCGCGTCCTTGGAGGCGCGGACGATTTCGTCGGAAGCATCGTGGCACAGGAATTGGAAGTGTCGCGCCGGCTCTTCGCTGGCGATGCGGATCCGTTCGCGCAGGTGCTCGATGCCGAGGCGACGGGACCTCGACGCTGGCGCCGCTAGTTGACGCGATTCGACAACAGCGGTCAGCCGAATTCCCGTTCCAGGTAGCGATGGACCTCGGACTCAATCGAGCCCTTGAATGCCGAAAGCAGGAAGCCGAGGGTGATGCTGACGTGCACTTCGCTTTTTTCGAGCACGATGCCTCCCTTGGCACCGCTCCCACTGAATTCGAGGTGGTTGCCTTCCCAACTGTGACGGATTCCGAATTTTTCGGACATGCGCTCCGCGACGCGCTCGACGGCGGCACGCGCCTCTTTCATGCCGCGGTCGTGGGCGTAGTGGATATCGATCGCGGCCATGCCGTTAACCTCAGGGTAGCCCAGCGACGCCGGCGCCCGGTTCCGGATTGCCGGATAGGGGAGAGCCATCGGCGGAACCGGTGGTGGGGTGATCGAACGAATCGATGTGCGTCATCAAGTTCTCGTGTGCTTCTTGCTACGAGGCCGTATTCTGCGGGCTGTGAGTCGCGCATGCTAGAGTCGCGGCCGGGAGGTAGGGCACATGCGTCTGACGTTTCCGAACGGTGAGCATCCTGATGTTGTCGAGCCCAGTCGCATCAGCCTGGGCAGCGGCAGCGACAGCCGCGTGCGCCTCGAAGGCCTGGTCGATCGCCACGCAGTCCTGGCGAACGATCGACGCGGGCTGTGGCTGGTGATCGAAAGCTCGGAGGCCACCGCCCACGTCAACGCGCGGCCGGTCAGCCGGCTCGCGCTGGTACGGCCTGGCGACCTGATCTCGCTGGGTCGCGTGCAGATGCTGTTGCGCAGCGAATCCGAACCGATGACCTCGCAGCTGCCTCCGGCCAACGCCGCGCTCAATCGCGACAATACGCGCAACAGTCCGATTTGCTCGGAGCGTTTCCTGCTGCGTGGGGTCGGCGGGGCACACTACGGCCAAAGCTTCCCTTTGTGCGATCCAGTGGTGATCGGCCGGGGCGATTCGGCGGACTTGCGGCTTGACGAGCCGACGCTGGGCGACCGGCACGCGCGGGTCGAACTGCACGGGGATCGCGTGGTGCTGCGTGACCTTGGCGCAAGCCAGGGCGAGGGCACCGTGCTCAACGGTGTGCCGGTACGCAATGCGCTTTTGATGGCCGGCGACCAGCTCGCGTGGGAGCAGAATCGCTATGTGCTTGAAGCACCCGGATTGAGTGCCCCGGTGCAACGCCACGACACTACGCCGCTGCCGAATACGGCACATTCGACCCAGACCATGCGTCCGGTGACTGCAGTCCATGCCATGCAGACAGCCCCGTCCCGGGGCGAATCCCTGCCTTCTGGCAAGGGCAGCACGGTCTGGTGGTTGATCGGAGCGGCAGCCGCCCTTGGCGCCGTGCTGACGGCCCTGTTGCTGTTCGCACCAAAGCTCGGCAGCTGATCGGGGTTTGAATCTGCTTGCGTGACTGGACCCAGTCGCATGCGGCATACCACTAACCTGGGGCTGCCTACGCGACGACTTGCAATCCCTTCGCTTGTTTGTTGCACTGCGCCATCCGATCCGATGAGGAATCCAGATGTCGCGTGGTTACAACTTCAGCGCAGGTCCGTCCGCCATACCCGAACCCGTGCTGCGCCGCGCGCAGGCCGAACTCCTTGAGTGGGGTGGACAGTGTGCGTCGGTGATGGAAATCAGCCACCGCGGCAAGGAGTTTGTCGCGATGACCGAGAAGATCGAGGCTGACCTGCGTCGCCTGCTGGGTGTTTCCGCGGACTACGCCGTGCTGTTCCTACAGGGCGGCGCAACCCAGCATTTTGCGCAGATTCCGCAGAACCTGGCTGCGCCCGAAGACACTGCCGACTATCTGCTCACCGGCGCGTGGGGCGCCAAGGCGCTTTCGGAGGCCAAGCACTATGTCCGCACGAACATCGCTGCGAGCGGCGAAGCAGGCAACTACACATCGGTACCCGATCGCAGCGAGTGGAAGCTCACGCCTGGCGCGGCATACCTGCATGTGACACCGAACGAAACCATCCACGGTGTCGAGTTCGAAAGCGTGTCCGACGTCCGCGACGTGCCAGTGGTCGCGGATTTTTCGTCCACGTTGCTGTCGCGACCAGTCGATGTCAGCCGGTTCGGGCTGATCTATGCCGGCACCCAGAAAAACATGGGCACATCGGGATTGACCGTACTGATTGTTCGCAACGATCTGCTCGCACGCAAGCCACGGCCACTGGCGAATATCCTGACCTACAGCGCACATGCGAAAGAACACTCGCTACTCAACACGCCGCCGAGTTTCCCCTGGTACCTCACCGGTCTCGTGCTGGAATGGATCGATGCCGAGGGCGGACTTGCGACGATGGCCGAGCGTAACCGTGCGAAGTCCGGGATGCTCTACGCAGCCATCGACAACTCCGGCGGCTATTACAGGAATCCTGTCGACGTGCGCTATCGCTCGTGGATGAACGTGCCCTTCACCTTGCACGACGATGCACTCGACGCGGCTTTCCTCAAGGAATCCGAATCCGCCGGGCTGCTCGCCCTCAAGGGCCACAAGGCCGTGGGCGGCATGCGGGCATCGTTGTACAACGCAATGCCGATCGCCGGTGTGCGGGCCCTCGTGGAGTTCATGGCCGATTTCGCGCGGCGAAACGGCTAGATGCCATGACGACACTCAAGCGCAGTGGGCGCAAGGCGGCAAGGCAGCCGCCGGAAGTCATCGCGCCGACATTGGCTATTCCCACGCTTGCGGAAGCGCGCGCGAGCATCGATGGCATCGACCTGCGCATCCAGCAGCTGATCGCGGAGCGCGCGCGTTGGGCGCAGCAGGTCGGCAAGGCCAAGGGTCCCCTGAAGGCAGCACTCGACTACTACCGACCTGAGCGCGAGGCGCAGGTGTTGCGCCGTGTTGTCGATCGCAACGACGGACCGCTCAGCGACGAGCTGCTCGTGCGCCTGTTTCGCGAGATCATGTCGGCTTGCCTCGCCCAGCAGAAACCGCTGAAGATCGGGTTCCTCGGCCCCGAAGGTACGTTCTCGCAGCAGGCTGCGTTCAAGCACTTCGGCCATTCCGCGCACGGCCTGCCGTTGGCCAGCATCGAGGAAGTATTCCAGGAGGTTGAATCCGGCGATGCGGATTTCGGCGTGGTGCCAGTGGAGAACTCGGGGCAGGGGACGATCCAGTCCACGCTTGACATGTTTTTGACGTCGCCGCTGAAAATTTGCGGTGAAGTCGAACTGCGCGTGCACCAATACCTGCTGTCGCGTAGCGGTCGCATCGAGGACGTCGAGCGGGTGTATTCGCATCCGCAATCGCTGGCGCAATGCAAGGCGTGGCTGCGCGCAAACCTGCCGAAGGCCGAGAAGATCGCGGTATCAAGCAATGCGGAAGCGGCGCGCCGCGCACGCGGATCGGATGACTCAGCTGCCATTGCTGGCGAAGCGGCCGGCCATGTATACGGACTCAAGACACTGGCTGGGCCGATCGAGGACCACGCCGACAACACCACGCGTTTCCTGGTGCTTGGTCGCGAACTGTTCCCGCCCTGCGGGCACGACCGAACCTCACTCCTGGTCTTCGTCAAGGATCAGCCGGGTGCACTGTTTAATGCGCTCAATCCGCTCGCCAAGCATGGCATCAGCATGAACCGGATCGAGTCGCGGCCCGCGCATACCGGGCGTTGGCAATACGCTTTTTTCATCGACATTGCCGGGCATGTCGGTGAGCCGGAAGTCCGCGCAGCGCTGGAAGAACTACGGCCGTACACGTCGGAAGTGAAGGTGCTCGGCTCGTACCCGGTGGCGGTGCTGTGATAGCGGCTGGCTTGTGACCATGGTTGCATCGCAGCGTGATGGGCTGGATCAAGCCAGCGTCTCGTTCGAGGCCCTCGCGCAAGCGGGAATCCGTGGGCTGCACGCGTATGACCCGGGCCACGACCTGGTTGCATTGCGTCGCGGCATTGTGGGATCCGCCCTTGTCGAGCTCGGGTCCAATGAGAACCCGTACGGCCCGAGTCCCGCAACATGCGCGGCTGCGCTCGACGCGATCGGCGAAATGCATCGCTATCCGGATCCGCTTGGCGGCGATCTCAAGCGCGCACTGGCTGCCCATCATGGCGTGCTGCCAGCACAAGTGCTGCTGGGCAACGGCTCGCATGAATTGCTGATGCAGTTTGCCCAGGTTTTCGCCGGCCCCGGCTGCGATGTCACCGCCTCGCGCTATGCCTTTGCCGTTTACGCGCTCGCGGCGCAGGCTGTCGGCGCTACCTTGAGGTTGGCCGAAGCCCATTCGCGCGACCATGCCATGGCCCGGGGCCATGATCTCGAAGCGATCGCTGTTGCTGTCGCCCCGACGACGCGGCTCGTGTTCCTGGCCAATCCCAACAACCCGACCGGTACCTGGTTTGCCACGGATGCACTCGATCGACTGCTGCATTCGCTGCCGCGGAATGTGCTGGTCGTGGTCGACGAGGCGTATTCCGAGTACGTCACGGATCCGGTGCTGCAGACTGCAGTCTCGCTGTTGCCGCGGCATCCCAACCTGATCGTCACCAGAACGTTTTCGAAGGCCTATGGTCTCGCGGGTTTGCGCGTTGGCTATGCATTGGCGCACCGGGATTGCATCGCTGTGATGGAGCGCGTGCGCGAATCCTTCAACGTCAACAGCATTGGTCTCGCAGCAGCGACGGCAGCCCTTGCCGATCAGGGCCATGTGAATTCGGTGCGCGAACGCAATTTGGAGGAACGCGAAAAGCTTGCAGGTGCACTGCGTGACCGCTGGTATTTCGTGCACCCCTCGCAGACCAATTTCCTGCTGGTCGGGTTCGGACCACGGACTGCCGCGATCGAAGCGGCGCTGGTCGCGCGCGGCATCGTTCTGCGCCCGATGTCAGGCTACGGATTGCCCGATTGTTTGCGCATCACGGTCGGTTCGCCCAGCGAGAACCGCCAGCTGCTGCAGTCCATCGATGCGATCCGCGCGGACGGCGTGGACGCATGAACCTCGATTGGATCGCGTGCCCTGGGAGCGCATTGCGCGGCGACGTGCGGGTTCCGGGCGACAAGTCGATTTCGCATCGGTCCGTCATGCTCGCAGCCATCGCCGAAGGGACCTCACGCATCAAGGGGTTCCTCGAAGGCGAAGACACGCGCGCGACCGCTGCCATCCTAAGCCGGCTGGGTGTGCGCATCGAAGCACCTTCGGTGGGGGAACGCATCGTCTACGGGGCGGGCCTGCATGGCTTGCATGCCAGCACGAATCCGGTGAACCAGGGGGCGCTCGACTGCGGCAACGCGGGTACCGGGATGCGCCTGCTGTGCGGGCTGCTGGCGGGGCAGGGATTCGACAGCATGCTGGTCGGAGATGCATCGTTGTCGCGCCGGCCAATGGGCCGCGTGATCGAGCCATTGACTCGCATGGGCGCCTCGATCGAAGCGCTTGATGGCGGCTTCCCGCCTTTGCGAATCAACGCGAAGAAGGCATTACAAGGTATTGATTACAAATCACCTGTTGTGAGCGCGCAGGTCAAATCTGCGGTCCTGCTCGCAGCGCTCTATGCGAATGGGACGACGCGCTTTCGCGAAACCCAGCCGACCCGCGACTACACCGAAAGCATGCTCGCCGCGTTCGGATGGCCAATCCGCTATGCGCCTGGCGAGGCCCAACTTGAAGGCGGCCATCGGTTGCACGCGACCGATATCGACGTCCCGGGCGATTTCTCGTCTGCAGCATTCCTGTTGGTCGCAGCGAGCATTGTTCCCGGATCGGACCTGATGCTGCGCGACATTGGAATCAATCCCCGCCGCACTGGTCTCTTGACCGCACTGCGCGCCATGGGTGCGGACATCCGCGAGGAGAGCTCACGCAAGCTCGGAGGGGAGCCGGCAACGAACCTGCGTGTGCGCTCGGCGAACCTGCGCGGCATCGCAATGCCTGCGTCATTCGTAGCTGACATGATCGATGAGTTTCCCGCCTTGTTTGTCGCTGCCGCCTTCGCCGAGGGTGCGACGAGCGTGCGCGGTGCAGCAGAACTGCGGATCAAGGAGTCAGACCGGCTTGCAGGGATGGCCGCAGGCCTGCGGTCGCTGGGTGTGGAGGTGGATGAGACACCAGACGGAGCAACGATCCATGGCGTTGGCGCGCGGGCACTTGCCTGTGGTCAGGTGATCGACAGCCTCGGCGACCATCGCCTTGCGATGGCATTCGCGGTGGCCGCACAGCGTGCCGACGGAGACGTCCACATCCGCGATTGCGAAAACGTTGCGACGTCGTTTCCGGAGTTCATCGGGCTGGCGCAAGACGTCGGAATGGGGCTGCGGTCCAGTTAAGCCGTGTCGAATCAAGAACGTGCATCCGACTTGATGCCGGGATGGGGCGGATCACGGCGCCGCTGTGACCTGTGGGACTAGCGTTCGTCGAGGCTGAACTGAACCGGGACTTCGAGAGCTCCCGAAACAGCTTCGCCAGCGCGGCGCGCCGGCCGATAGCGCCAGCCGCGCGCGGCGTCCATTGCGGCACGGTCGAGAGAATTTGCACCGCTGCTGTGGGCAATGCGCACGTCCTCGACGTTGCCAAGCGGATCGATCGAAATCTGCAATCGCACTTCACCCTCTTCGTGGGCCTGCAAGGCATCGCTCGGGTATTCGGGTTGCCTTCGCTCGATCACTTGCGCTCCGCTGTTGTCATCGATGGACGCGGCAGCAGCCGATGCAGCAGCTGCCGTAGCGACGTGCTGCTCGACCGACACGCTCGACTGCTCGTCGCTGGCAAGCCCCGATGCATCGGGCCCAGTTGGTGGACTTGCGGCGATGTGGGGGGCATTCGGGGCAGGCGTTGCCTCTGGCGGCAGCGTCGACAACCCGCCAGTCATCGGAGCCGGCAGCGGCGGATGGGTTGGATCTGGATTGGCTGCGGAACCAGCAGTGACGGGCGCAGGTTGCGCTGGCCTTGCGCGCATCCATAGCGCGCCAACGGCGCAGCCCAGACCCAGGGCGAGCCCGAAAAGAGCAAGCGCGAACCAGGCTTTGCCCGGCCGCATCGCTGCGCGAAGGCGTTCCGGCAGCGATTGAAGCGGAGGATTTTCTGGTGGAAGGTCTTGATCGGTCATGGCGATGCTGGCTCAGGCATGCCAGTTAGCCTCAGCGGCGCACGCAAGGCAAATCGGGTTGCCGTTTGCCGCGCAGTCGTCCCACCCGCGATAATGTCGTGCGAAAGATCGCCGGAGTGTTCCATGCTTGATCCAATCCTGCTGCGCGCCCATTACGCAGCCACGGCCGAGCGGCTGCGCAACGAGCGCAGTTTCGATGTCGACAAGACCCTGCTCCAGGCGCACGAAGCTGAGCGCAAGGTGCTGCAGACACGCACCCAGGAATTGCAGAACCTGCGCAACACGCGCTCGAAGGCCATCGGCGCGGCCAAGGCGAAGGGCGACCACGTCGCCCAGTTGATGGCCAATGTCGCCGCAATCGGTGAGGAACTCAAGGCCAGCGAGGCGCGGCTGGAGGAATTGTGCGCGAAGATCGACATGATTGCGGCTTGCATTCCCAACCTGCCGCACGAATCCGTACCGGCGGGTGCGGACGAGCGCGCGAATGTCGAGGTCCATCGCTGGGGCACGCCGCGCGTGTTCGAATTCGCGGTCAGGGACCATGTCGAACTGGGCGCGCGCGATGGGGGCCTTGATGGCGATGCGGGCGCGAAGCTGTCCGGCGCGCGGTTCACCGTGTTGCGTGGCGGCATCGCCCGCCTGCATCGCGCGATTGCGCAATTCATGCTCGACCTGCATACCGAAGAGCACGGTTACCTGGAAGTGAACGTGCCGCTGCTTGTCAATGCGGATTCGATGCGCGGTACCGGACAGTTGCCGAAGTTCGAGGCAGACCTGTTTGCCGCCGATACCGGCGACACCAGAAAATACCTGATTCCGACATCCGAAGTCCCGCTGACCAACATCGTGCGCGGTGACATCGTCGACGACGGCGCACTGCCGATCCGCATGACTGCGCATTCGATGTGCTTTCGCGCCGAGGCTGGCAGTCACGGCCGCGACACGCGCGGGATGATCCGCCAGCATCAGTTCGAAAAAGTGGAACTGGTCAGCATCGCGCGCCCGGCCCAGAGCGACGAAGAACACGAGCGCATGACCCGCTGCGCCGAAGTCGTGCTCGAAAAACTCGGACTGCCGTATCGGCGCATGCTGCTGTGCACTGGCGACATGGGATTCGCAGCGCAGAAGACCTATGACCTCGAAGTCTGGCTGCCGTCGCAGGACACGTATCGCGAGATTTCGTCCTGCTCGAACTGCGGCGACTTCCAGGCCCGCAACATGCTTGCACGCTGGCGCAACCCGGCCACTGGCAAGCCCGAACTCGTGCACACGTTGAATGGATCGGGCGTAGCGGTCGGGCGTGCCTTGATCGCGGTGATGGAGAACTACCAGAACGCCGACGGCTCGATCGCCGTCCCCGCCGTGCTGCGGCCGTACATGCGCGGCGTCGATTCCGTCGGCTGACGGAATCGGACCTCCTGGAGCCAACCATGCAGGATCTCAACGATCTGTATTATTTCGCGATGGTGGTCGAACACGGCGGATTCGCTGCGGCCGAGCGCGCACTCGGCATTCCCAAGTCCCGCCTGAGCCGGCGCATCGTGCAACTCGAAACCGACCTGGGCGTGCGCCTGCTGCAGCGCTCCACGCGCCGCTTCGCGGTAACCGAGGTAGGCCAGAACGTGTATCGGCACGCCCAGGCAATGCTGTCGGAGGCGCAATCGGCGCGCGAAGCGGTCGAGCGGCTCAGCGTCGAGCCGCGCGGCGTGGTCAAGGTGAGCTGTCCGGTTGCACTCGCGCAACAGCAGCTTGCAGGCTTGTTGCCGGACTTCCTCCTCATGCATCCGCTGGTGCGATTGCAACTGCAGGTCAGCAACCGTCGCGTGGACCTGATCAACGAAGGATTTGATGTCGCATTGCGCGTGCGCACCCAGCTCAACGACGATGGCAGTCTGGTGATGCGCAGCTTCGGTCAGATCCGCGAACTCCTGGTTGCAAGTCCGGCCTACCTGGACGCCAAAGGCCGCCCGACGTTGCCACAGGAACTCGCGGAACACCTGACGCTGAGCATGAGCGAAGACGAGAGCCGCCAACGCTGGGAACTGCACGGACCTGACAACGTAACCGCGCGCGTCGACATCCAGCCGCGACTGATGGGTCACGATTTCCCACTGCTGATGGAAGTCGCCAAACGCGGCCTCGGTATCGCCTTGCTGCCGGAAACGGTCTGCGCTGAAGCGATCGGGCGTGGCGAGCTCGAGCCCGTGTTGCCCGACTGGTCGCTGCCGCAGGGCATCTGCCATGCGGTGTTTCCATCGCGTCGCGGACTTCTGCCCGCGGTGCGCGTGTTCATTGACTTCCTTGCCCAGCGCCTGCCGCCGCTGCTCGAAGCAACTCGCAGCGGTTGCACGAAGAGCCGCGAGGATTGCGCGAAGATGGCGCAACAGAAATCAGCGGCCCAATCGCGCCGTGAATGAGACAATCGCAGATCAAAAGGAGAGATGGCCGAGCGATTCAAGGCAGCGGTCTTGACTGGATCGCCTGGAACGATCCAGAACGACCAAAGGTTAGCCCAACGGGCGGAGGGCAGGATGCCCGGAGTACTGGATCGTCTGGAACGATCCAGAACGACCGAAGGTCGTCCCCGAAGGGCCGCGGGCAGGACTGCCCGAGTAAAACCGCCGCGACGTATACAACGGAGAGATGGCCGAGTGGTTTAAGGCAGCGGTCTTGAAAACCGCCGTGGTAGAGATACCACCGTGGGTTCGAATCCCACTCTCTCCGCCAAACAAAGAACGCCCCCGATCGGCGGCGTTTCAGTCGATTCGCTCATGCCGCGAGGCCGTTCGTTCGATGTCAGTCGAACCTGGCGGATATCCTCAACGCTTCTTCGCAGTCGCCAGATACGCCTTCATCGCCGACTCGAATTCCTCAAGAACGCGACGCAGCCCCATCACCGCGTCGGTGTTTGCGGCATTGGTTGCGGCAACCTGCGCGGCTTTTTCGCCGAGCACCTTTACCGCGTGCAGGATGCGCGCCGTGCCGGCATGCTGGTGGACCAGGCGCAGGCTCGACTGCAGCTCCGCAAGCGCCCCCTGCCGGAATTGCGCGGATCCGCCGGCCATGATCCAGCCGGTGTCGCGCATGACGTTTGCCAAAAGCTCTTCCAGCGTGGGTTCGTTCATGACTCAGGATCACCAACTCGTCAATTGATTTCCCATTGTAAGCACTTGCGGCGTTGCAAAGGAACCTGTCTCGCCTGCCAATGCACGGGCGCGATCAGGACTAAACTGCGGCGCCAATCCAATCCGTCGTGCTGCCGGCCATCAGCATGGGAGTAAACCCGATGTTTCAACGCGGCGTCCTGCTATGGGCCCTGTTCGCCTCCACTGCCGCAACCGGCGCGATTCCGCCGGCGCAGGCACCGGCGACGCCGATCAAGCATTTGGTGGTGATCTTCCAGGAAAACATCTCATTCGATCACTATTTCGCAACATATCCGGATGCAGCCAATCCGGCCGGTGAACCCGCGTTCCGATCTGCAGTCGGTACCCCGTCAGTCAACGGGCTGCGTGGGGCCTTGCTGACCATCAACCCGAACCGGTTGAACCTGCGCAATGGCGCCGGTGCGGTGAATCCGTTCCGACTGGATCGTTCGCAGGCCGCGACTGCCGACCAGGACCACGACTATGGTCCCGAACAGGCTGCTTTCCACGCGGGCTTGATGGACCAGTTTCCGATGTCGGTTGGCGAAGCCAACCCAGGCAAGGGCACCAAAGGCGGGCCGGACACGACCAAAGGGCTGGTGATGGGCTATTACGATGGCAACACGGTCACTGCCTTGTGGAATTATGCCCAGCACTTTGCGATGAGCGACAACTCCTTCGGGACCACATTTGGACCGTCAACCGTGGGCGCGCTGAACCTGGTGTCGGGGCAGACGAACGGGATCATCGCGAGCGCGAACCTCCAGTCCGACGATACGGTCGATGACGGCAGCGGCGCCATGACGCTGATCAACGATCCTGATCCAATGCACGACGTTTGCTCACGCGGTGTCCAGGTGGCAATGGGCGGCAGGAACATCGGCGACCTGCTGAACGACGCGCGGATCAGCTGGGGCTGGTTCCAGGGTGGATTCGATCTCACCCAGGCCGATCCCGATGGCACGACGGGCTGCAAGCGCAGTTCGCCGTCTTCGGTGACCGGGCACCAGAAGGGCGACTACATTGCGCACCACGAGCCGTTCCAGTACTACGCGAGCACCGCGAATCCGACCCACGCACGCCCGGCATCCGTCGCGCAAATCGGTCGCAGCGGTGATCCAGCCAACCATCAGTACGACCTCGAGGATTTCTACCGCGCTGTGCGCGCAGGCAATTTTCCCGCGGTGTCGTTCCTGAAGGCGAAAGGTTCGCAGAACGGTCATGCCGGTTATTCCACGCCGCTCGACGAACAGGCCTTCCTCGTCCACGTCATCAATTTCCTGCAGGTAAGTCCGCAATGGAAAGACACCGCAGTGGTGATAGCCTGGGACGACTCCGATGGCTGGTACGACCACCAGATGCCGCCGATCGTGAACCAGTCGAGCACACCGCAGGACGCGCTGACTGATCGCAATGCGTGTGGCGACGGAAGCACGGCCTTGCCGGGAATCGACGCCAAGTCCGTGCATGCGCAAGGTCGGTGCGGCTACGGCCCGCGCCTGCCCCTCTTGGTGGTGTCGCCATGGGCACGGCACAATTTCGTCGACCACACGATCACCGACCAGACATCGATCATTCGTTTCGTCGAGGATAACTGGTTGCAAGGTCGGCGCATCGGCCAGGGATCGTTCGACGCTCTCGCAAATCCGCTCGACGCAATGTTCGATTTTCGAAGTGGCGCCGGCGGGCGGAACCCAGACAAATTGTTTCTTTCCGAATCCACCGGAGAACCGCGCTAGCCACGCGGCACAGGCTGGTTCGGAAGCCCGACTTAACCTGGAATCTGATAGTCAGGCGGGGTGTGTATCGTCGAGCAATCCGATGCAGCATCGGACCGTCCTGGTTTTCCACGTCCAGCCCAGCCATCCCATCCAGATCCACTCAATTGCAACTCACCCGGGAGTAACCCCGTCATGGCCTCTTGCCCGAAATGCGGTACGGACATCGCCGCGCGCGCCACTACCTGTGCAGCTTGCGGGACGGTTGTTGTCGATCCCCACAAGCCAGGGCACCACTGGCTTACCGACATCTACGCACACATTCCGCATCCGCACATCGAGCATCGCAAGCGCCATGCCCCGAAGGTCAAGGACCCGGGGCAGCCGGGGCCGATTGTCAGGTTCAACAATTACATCGGCGCGAAGATCACCGACGCGGTCGGCACCATGTGGTGCGCGTATGCCTTTGCGGGGCTTGCACTGGTCAGCCTGCCCGATGCGATCAAGGGCGGTACCGCGATGCTCATCGCGTGGATTGCGCAGACATTCATCCAGTTGGTCTTGCTGTCAATCATCATGGTTGGTCAAAAGATTGCAGGCGAGGCGACCGACAAGCGCGCCATCGACACCTACAACGACGCCGAGGCCGTGTTGCACGAGGCGCTGCAAATCCAGCAGCATCTTGCGGCGCAGGATGCATTCCTGAAACGCCTCATCGACGAGCTGGTGGAGCGTCGTTCCGCTGATGAAGCCAGTACCGCATCGACGAAGCAGGGCCCGTCGACCACCGGGTGAGGCGATCGGCACGCGAACGTCAGCATCGGCGACCGTAGGTTTCCAGTTGCACGCACATGCCGGGGCAAAGGGCTGCGCGTAGCTGGGCGGCTTCTCATTGCACGCGATTGATCGCGCCATTGCGTTTGCAGCTGTGTGCAGCGTAGGCTCGGGTGGGGATGCAAAAACAAGCGACTGCTGGGGAGCGTCGGATGATTCGGGTTTTCGTGCTTGACGACCATGCGCTGGTGCGCACGGGTTTCAGATTGATCCTGTCCGGCCAAACCGACATCGACGTGGTTGGCGAAGCCGCGAGCGGCGAAGACGGACTGCCCTTGATCCGCCAGCTCAAGCCAGACGTCGTGCTTTGCGATCTGCATCTGCCCGGAGTGAGCGGACTGGAGATCACCGAGCGTATCGTGCGTGGCGATTCAGGCGCACGTGTGATCATCGTGACCATCCAGGAAGACGGGCCAATGCCGCGGCGTCTGCTCGATGCCGGGGCGAGCGGTTATCTCGGCAAAGGCTGCGCCGCGGAAGAGTTGCTGAGGGCCGTACGGGACGTCTCACGCGGAAAGCGCTACCTCGGAAGCGAGATGGCGCAGAAGATGGCATTGGGCACGATGAACGCGGATGTGACGCCATTCGATGCGCTGTCGCCACGCGAGCTCGAGATCGCGTTGATGTTGTGCCGGGGGCTGCGCATGGCAGACATTGCAAAACGCCTCAGCGTGAGTGCAAAGACGGTGGCGACCCACAAGTACCGCACGTTCGACAAGCTCGAAGTGCAGGATGCGCTCGCGATGTCTCGGTTGGCTTCGCAGTACGGGCTTGTGGAATCGCACTAGCGCAGGCGCTGGTGCGACGTCAGCCACCCAGTCGCCAACCGCGGACTGTCTGCGGGCGACGCATCCAGGCCAGCCATTCCGGTACCGTCAGACGGGGATCGAGTCCCCGCACGCACGGCCACTGGCATCGCGTGGGATGGAACACCGTTTCACGCGTGATCGCCGTCCTGTGTTCGGTCGAAGTCAATTGTGGGAGGAGGCGCCATTTTTGGGGCAGGAGGCGACAACGGCGCAAGGGTACCTGCGGTAGTTGTCACGACAGATTGCACCGGCGCCGGCATCACTGTACCCGACGCGACCGGCACCCCAGGCTTCGTCTCCGCCGGCGTTGCAGCGGCCAGTCTTGAATCCGCCAACCTTGAATGAGCGATGACCGGTGCCGATGCGGCTGGTGCAAGAGTGGGCAAAGCGTGTGTATGTGCGGTCGGGCTCGCTGGCGGCGGCTTCGCAACCTGTGCCTGCAATACCTGGCCATTCGTGGGCTGACTGATCGCGGAACGATGAATCGAGGCGCTGATCGCATCGCTCAACCTGACCGGCGCAGCGGGAGACGACGTGGACGAGTGGGGTGGGGCTGCGGGCCGACTGGGGGCAGGAGGTGCCGGCGCAGGTACCGCTGGCGCAGGCAAAACAGGTCTGTCGATCGGGGCTGGTTGGGCTTTCGTTGCAGCCGGTAACGTTGCAGCTGGAGCTGCGGCTGCTGCACTTGCAGCAAATTGGCTCTCCATCGCAGGAAGCGCCGCTGCGGGAGTTGTCGCGGTGGCGGGCGTAGGCACCGACGCAGTTGTCGCCGGTGGTGCAGCGGCTCTGACAACGGGACTGCTTTCGAGGGGCGCGACGGCAGCTGCCGGTCGCGCTAGCGGGACCTCCGCTCGCACGCTTGGCGGTGGACTTGCTGCCGGTTGAGCAACAATCGTGGCCGGAGTCGAAGTCACCGGCGCTTGCGTCGCCTGGATTGGCGCCGTCGTTGCCGACGGAGTGGGGACCGGTGCAGGTGTCGCACCCGCGACCGCTGCGACTGGCTGTGGTGGCGCCTGGGGCGGGCTTGCAGGACGCTGCGATGCTGCAATCGGAGCGATCGACGCTGCGATAGGCGTAACAACAGGCGCGGGAGCTACCGGAGCCGGGGACGGATTGGCCCGCGTCGGACTTGGCGTGGGTACTGCGATCCTCGCAGCTGCCACTGGAATGGCGGCAGCAGTCACTGGCTTGGCATCTTCCGCCGCGACTACTGCAGTTGCCGGCGCGGGTTGCGCAGGCTGTGCCATTGCGGGTGTTTCGAAAGCTGATTGCGGAGCCGACTTGAGCGCCGGCGGACGCATTGGACGCGGCATCGTACTGACCGCAGGCGGATCAGCCGAAACAGCCTCGATGGACTCGGCGTCTTCCTCGTCGAAATCGATTTCCGATTGCGAATCGGTTCCCTCGACCGACGATTCGGCACCGGCTGCATCATCCGGGCGACGACGACGGCGACCACCGCGACGACCACGGCGACGACGCGCGCTGGTCGAGCCTGCTGCAGCTTCCTCAGTGGGCGCAGCGCTATCGGACGGTACCGCCGCGGCTTGCACGGATGCGGCCTGGACTGCCGCTGCAGAGAATGCTGCCGCATCGCCATCAACCGGTGCGGCAACCTGCTCGATGGCTGGCCGCGGTGGACGCGGCTCGCGGGGAGGCTGGGCTAGATTGGGCTGGCGCAGCTCGGCTGCGCGCGCGTCGGCGGGAGCGCGTTCCTGCGGCGGACGCGGCTCACGCGGCGGACGCGGCTGCTGTTCCTGCTTCGGTCGCTGCTGCTGATCCTGCGCAGATCGATTTCCCGCTTGCGCCTGCTTTTGCTGTTGCTGCTGTTGGGGCTTCGCGCCCTGTTGCGCACCGCTGCCGTTGGCATTCTGGCGCTGCTGGTTTTGCTGTTGCGGGCGGCGTTCGCCGCCACGACCCTGCTGCAGGCCATCGCGGCTCTGTCCATCCCGGCCAGCGCCATCACGCTGCGGGCGGTCTCGATGTTGCTGCCCCTGGCGCGATTGTTGCGCGCTCGGGATCGGTGCTGCAGCAACAGGTTCTACGTGCGGCTTGGCGCCAAAGATGCTCAGGATGCGAGCGACGATGCCCTGTCCACGCGGCGTCACAAGCGGCACTGGAGCCGAAGCTGCTGCACGCTGTATTGGCTGAGTGGCTGGCCGCACTGGCTGCGCAACGCGCGCCGCGACGGGCTCGTCTTCTTCCTCGATCTCGCGCACAGGCGCGGGACCGACCGGCTGCACCTTGGTCACGGCCGGTATCGGAATGTTGAGGTTAGCCTTGGTCAACGCGTGCGTCGCGAGTTTGCGCGGCGTGCCACGCTGGTAACTCGGGCGCGCGGACTCCTCACCGAGTTCGTTCTCGCGCAAACGCGAGACCTCGAAGTGCGGCGTCTGCATCTGGATATCGGCCACGATGACGACCGGCGCCTCATGGCGCTGCTCGATCTCGATCAGCGCACGGCGCTTTTCATTGAGCAGGTAGTTTGCGATGTCCGGCGGCACCTGGATCAGCACCTGTCCGGTGTTCTCCTTCATCGCCTGTTCCTCGGCGAGGCGCAGGATCGACAGCGACAGCGATTCGACGCTGCGCATGCGGCCATGGCCTTCGCAACGCGGGCAGATGATCTGGCTCGATTCGCCCAGGCTCGGACGCAAGCGCTGCCGCGACATCTCCAGCAGCCCGAAGCGTGAGATGCGCCCGATCTGAACGCGCGCACGGTCGTGCTTGAGCGCACTTTGCAAACGGTTCTCGACCTCGCGCTGGTGGCGGTTCGACGCCATGTCGATGAAGTCGATCACAACCAGGCCGCCCAGATCGCGCAGCCGCATCTGCCGCGCGACTTCGTCGGCTGCTTCCAAGTTGGTGTTGAAGGCGGTTTCCTCGATGTCGCCGCCCTTGGTGGCGCGCGCCGAGTTCACGTCGATCGCGGTCAGCGCCTCGGTCTGGTCGACCACGATCGCGCCGCCGGAGGGCAGGCGGACCTGGCGCTCGTACGCGTTCTCGATCTGCGATTCGATCTGGTAGCGGTTGAACAGCGGCGTCGCATCGGAATACAGCTTGAGCTTGCGCAGGCTGGCAGGCATCACCTGCTGCATGAACTCCTTCGCTTCGGTGTACATCGCCTCGTTGTCGACCAGCACCTCGCCGACATCGGCGCGCATGTAGTCGCGGAGCGCGCGGATGATCAGACGCGATTCCTGATAGATCAGGAAAGCCGCCGGCTTGCTGAGCGCGGCATCGGTGATCGCCTTCCACACCTGCAACAGATAGTCGAGGTCCCACTGCAGTTCTTCGGCATCGCGGCCAACACCGGCGGTGCGGATGATGATGCCCATGTCCTCGGGGATCGCGAGGATGTCCATCGCCTCCTTCAGCGCTGCACGGTCATCGCCCTCGATGCGGCGCGACACGCCACCCGCATTCGGCGAGTTCGGCATCAGCACCATGTAGCGGCCGGCGAGCGAGATGAACGTGGTCAGGGCCGCGCCCTTGTTGCCGCGCTCCTCCTTGTCCACCTGCACCACGACTTCCTGGCCTTCGCGCAGCAGTTCCTTGATCCCGGCCTTGTCAGGATTGAGGCCTTCGGCGAAATAATCGGGGGAGATTTCCTTCAGTGGCAGGAAGCCGTGGCGCTCTCCGCCGTATTCGACAAAAGCAGCTTCCAGTGAAGGTTCGAGTCGGGTGATGCGACCCTTGTAGATGTTCGACTTCTTTTGTTCCTTGGATGCCTGCTCGATGTCAATGTCGTACAGGTTCTGGCCATCCACGATGGCGACACGCAGTTCTTCCGCCTGCGTGGCATTGATCAACATCCGCTTCATTGTTGTGTCCTCACGCGCTCTACCGCGAGGAACGCCGGGGGCTGACGCCCTGAATCCTTCCCACCACCGTTGCCTTTCGGGCCTCGGGCGGACTGGGTGATCTCCAGCGCTGCTAACCACAGGACGAAACCCGCGGGAGCGCTTGTTGCATTGTTGGGGTCCGCCGGGATG
>JBBQTD010000018.1:0-56481 GCA_038234715.1 Lysobacterales bacterium
GCCTTCTTTTCCTTCATCTCGATCTCGGTGCTCGCGCCGACCTTGATCACCGCAACGCCGCCGGCCAGCTTGGCCACGCGCTCCTGCAGCTTCTCCTTGTCGTAGTCCGACGAGGTCTCCTCGATCTGCGCCTTGATCTGCTTGATGCGCGACTGGATGCCGTCGGCCTGGCCAGCGCCGTCGATGATCGTGGTGTTTTCCTTGGTGACCTGGATCTTCTTGGCGCGGCCGAGATCCTTGATCGTGGCCTTCTCGAGCTGCAGGCCCACTTCCTCGGAAATGACCGTACCGCCGGTCAGGATCGCCATATCCTCGAGCATCGCCTTGCGACGATCGCCGAAGCCCGGCGCCTTGACCGCGCAAACCTTCACGATGCCGCGGATGGTGTTGACGACGAGCGTGGCCAGGGCCTCGCCCTCGACTTCCTCGGCGACGATCAGCAGCGGCTTGCCCGATTTCGCAACGCCTTCGAGCAGCGGAAGCAGCTCGCGTACGTTCGAGATCTTCTTGTCGTGCAGCAGGATGTACGGGTCCTCAAGTTCGGAAGACATGGACTGCTGGTTGTTGATGAAGTACGGCGACAGGTAGCCGCGGTCGAACTGCATGCCCTCGACGACGTCGAGTTCATTGTCCAAGCCTGAGCCTTCCTCAACCGTGATGACGCCTTCCTTGCCGACCTTGTCCATCGCCTTGGCGATCAGCTCGCCAATATTTTCGTCGGAGTTGGCCGAGATCGAACCGACCTGGGCGATTTCCTTGGAGGTGCTGCAGGGTTTGGAGATCGCCTTGAGCTGTTCGACAGCGCCCGCGACGGCCTTGTCGATGCCACGCTTGAGGTCCATCGGGTTCATGCCGGCGGCAACCGCCTTCATGCCCTCGCGGATCATCGCCTGCGCCAGGACCGTCGCGGTCGTGGTGCCGTCGCCGGCACTGTCGGACGTCTTCGAAGCGACTTCCTTCAACATCTGCGCGCCCATGTTCTCGAACTTGTCGGCGAGCTCGATCTCCTTGGCGACGGACACGCCGTCCTTGGTGATCGTGGGGGCGCCGTAGCTCTTCTCGAGCACGACATTGCGACCCTTCGGGCCGAGGGTGACCTTGACCGCGTTGGCGAGGACATTGACGCCCTTGACCATGCGCGCACGCGCGTCTTCACCGAAACGAACTTCCTTGGCTGCCATTGGATGAATCCTTTAATGAGTGTCTTGAGGTCGACGGCAACCCGCGCGCGTCGACAGGAATGGATGTGGCGAATCAGCTGGATGGAATCAGCGCGCCTGCAAATCAACCGAGGATCGCGAAGATGTCGTCTTCCTTCACGACCAGATACTCGGTGCCGTCGAGCTTGACCTCGGTACCCGAATACTTGCCGAACAGCACCTTGTCTCCGACCTTGACCTGCGGCGCGCGGACGCTGCCGTTGTCGAGGGCCTTGCCGGCGCCGACAGCGATGACTTCGCCCTTGATCGGCTTTTCGGTGGCCGAATCGGGGATGACGATGCCGCCAGCGGACAGCTTCTCTTCTTCCATACGCTTGATGACGACGCGGTCGAACAGCGGTTGCAGCTTCATAGGGAACCTCGCAAGTGGTTGAACGTAGTTGAAGACAAGTGACTGAAACGAAAGCGGTTAGCCTGAATTGTTAGCACTCGACCGCCAGGAGTGCCAAGTTTACGCGCGAACGATGACGCAGGAAAGTCGCGACCCCGGTTCAATGGTGTCGTTGTTCGGCATTTCAAGGGGACCGATTCAGGACTGGCTATGCGTGATCGGTCCCGGCGGGAGAACGCAGATCGACTGAACGTATCCCGTCAAGGATCCACTGCCGTCAAGGACGCGCTGTGGCACGCCGCATTTGGAGAAACCTGCTGAAGTGTGAAAAAGAGACCCGCCGAGGGTGTGGAAAGGGGCCACCCGACCCAAGTGCAGTCACGCAGTGCTTAACACCACCGGAGTTACAATGGTTGTCTGGTTTCCGGAGTCTGGACATGAACAAGATTACGCTGTCGGTCGCCGGCATTGCGATTGTCATCACAGCGACGATCGTTGATGCGCAGGCCCGCGGAGCCGGTGGCTCCCTCGCCACTGCACCAAGGTCCTATACCCCAACACCCGGTTGGTACACACCACCAGGCGCGTCTTTTCAATCCGCCGGTCGCGCAGCGACTGGCACGTCCGGTGCGGTCGGGGGCAGGTATTCGTTGCCCGGAGCGCATTCGGCGATGAGGGCACGCAGCAACTCCAGTTCCACCAGCACCTACTCCCTTCCCGGGGTGCACGGCACGACGTCAATGCCTTCTTCGGGCGCCGCAATCATGATGGCCCAGGCTTCCGCCAAGGTCGATGCACCCACATCGACTGGCGCATCCAGCGCAACGGGAACAAAGAACGCACACGCCACCACGTTCGGGAGCTCCGTCCGCGGAGCCGGCGTCGTCAGTGGATACAGCTTGCCGGGAACCGCGAACGGAGTCAGTGGAGGGCTGGGTCGCCCTACCCCTCTGCACCGCAACGCCAACGGATCGCTTGCGCACGGTATCTCGCCGGGCAGCCCTGCGACGAGCGGCAGCATGAGTAGGCTCACCAGCCAGAGCATGCTCAGCAACAGCAGCCCGGGCATCGGCAACAGTGAACCCCCGACTACTGCGGCTCTTCCGAAATTGGGACTTCATGCCGCGAAGGCTTGCGTTGGAGCGACAGGCTCCGGCGTTTCATGCAACTAGTTGACGTTGTGGGCAGCACGCCGCCGACACCGGCTGCACGATAGCCCCACGCACCCGGACCTCGACACGATGCATCGCGTCCACAGGGGGTTCGATGTGCCGGACCCGCGGATAGCGATCGAACACAACGCGTCAATGCCGCGCCTTCACATGACAGCAGGCGATGCGCCGGCTAGTCTGTGCGACCCCCTGCCGGCTGCCGCGATGCCTGTCCTGCTTGTCCTGTGCACCTGTCCGGAAGCCGCCGCGGCGGACGCGATTGCCGGCTCACTGGTGGAAAAACGGCTGGCGGCGTGCGTGAACGTGGTGCCGGGCCTGCGCTCGATCTACCGATGGCAAGGCCAGCTGGAGCGCGCGGAGGAACATCTGCTGCTGATCAAGACCACTGGCGAGCGCTTCGACGCCCTCCGGGAGCACATCGTCGGCATGCATCCCCACGCTGTGCCCGAGGTGCTTGCGCTCGACGTGGCGGGAGGCCTGGAACGTTACCTGGATTGGGTGCACGCCGAAACGGCGCAGCCCGGACAGCAGGCATGAACGCACACCGCGCTGCGGTCCGCTCAATGACCCACGGACCTGCCGCCTTGCTGGCAACGTTCGCGTTGTTGATGCTCGCATGGTCGCTGCCAGCACGCGCGATCGACGAGTCGGACCTGCTGCCGGTCGACCAGGCGTTCGTCCTTAGCGCGAAGGCGATCGATCAAGGCAGGATCCAGATCAGCTGGAACATCGCGAAGGGTTACTACCTCTATCGCGAGCGGATGTCGGCGCAGTCGGCCGATGCGACCTTTCAGTCGACTCCGCTCCAGTTGCCCGAGGGCATCCACAAGCACGACCAGTTTTTCGGCGACGTGCAGATCTACCACGACCGCGTCACGGCGACCCTGGCCGGAATAGCTGCCAGTGCCGTGCAAGCCGTGGATGTGACCGTCAAGTACCAGGGTTGCGCGGACGCAGGCGTGTGCTATCCGCCACAGAAACGCACCTTGCATGTGGCGTTGCCTGCACAAATTCCCGGCGTCACACCAGCGACCACTGATGCGAACGCGCCGGCTGCACCGCCCCACTCCGCGCTCGCAGCACTGACCGGTCGCGCGGATGGCAAGCTCACCGGTACCGATGGGTTGCCGTTGCCGCCCGACAAGGCGTTCGGCTTCGAGGCGATCGTCGACACGCCCAATAGCCTGCTGCTGCGTTTCACGCCGGCAAAGGGCTACTACCTGTATCGCGACAAGACGTCGTTCGCGGTCGCAAGCCCCGCATCCGACGTGCAACCCGGACAGCCGCAGTGGCCGCCCGCGCAGCAACGCCACGACGCGCATTTCGGCGATGTCGCGGTGTACACGGATCTGGTCGAAGTTCCGCTTCCGTTGATCCGCACAGGCACTGCGTCCGAGCACATCACTCTCAACGTCGTCCTGCAGGGTTGCCAGACCGACGGCATCTGCTATCCGCCGATGCGGCGTAGCGTGGCGCTCGACCTGCCAGCAGGCGGCGTGGCGTCCCCGCAAGCAATCGTCACCGCGACTGCGTCTGGCGCCACATCGATTTCGTTGATCGCGGCGCTGCTGCTCGCACTCGGTGGCGGGCTGATCCTCAACCTGATGCCGTGCGTGTTGCCCGTGCTGTCGCTCAAGGTGCTGTCACTGGTCGAGGCCCATGAAAGCCGCGCCAGGGCCCGCAGGCATGCGCTGTGGTACACCGCCGGGGTGCTGCTCAGCTTTGCGGCGCTGGGCATGCTGGTCATTGGATTGCGCGCGGCCGGCCAAGCGGACCGCTGGGGATTCTGGTTGCAGGAACCCGGAATCGTCGCGGCGTTGGCGTATTTGATGTTCGCCATCGGCTTGAGTCTTTCGGGCCTGTTCCAGATCGGAGCCGGCGTGGTTGGGGTCGGACAGAAGCTGACGGAAAAATCGGGACCGTCCGGCGACTTCTTCACCGGCGTGCTTGCGGTGGTGGTTGCCGCCCCATGCACGGCGCCGTTCATGGGCACGGCGGTCGCGTACGCGCTGGCATGCCCGCCGGCGACCGCAATCGCGGTGTTCCTCGCGCTCGGACTCGGATTGGCGCTGCCGTTCCTCGCCATCGCGTTCGTGCCCGCGCTCGCCTCGCGCCTGCCAAAACCCGGCGCGTGGATGGAGACGCTCAAGCAGGTGTTCGCGTTCCCGATGTACCTGACCGCCGCGTGGCTGGTGTCGGTGGTGGCTGCGCAACGCGGTTCGACCGGCGTGCTGTACCTGCTCGCGGGCGCGGTACTGCTGGCGTTTGGGTTGTGGTGGTGGGAGCGCGGTCGCTACAGCCGCCACCGCAGCGTGCGACCACTCGCGTGGCTGGTCCTGCTCGCCGCGCTGCTGCCGCTCAACGTGATCCATCGGCTGCCTCCGGTTGCCCGACAGGCTCCGGAGTCAGGAGCAGTCGCCTATTCCGCGTCCAGGCTCGCCGAACTGCGCGCACAACATCGGGTCGTGTTCGTCGACATGACCGCCGACTGGTGCGTGAGCTGCAAGGCCAACGAAGCCGCAGTCCTGTCGCGCGCGGCATTCCACGAGGCAATGACTGCGGCGGACGCGGTGTACATGGTCGGCGACTACACCAGCGTCGATCCTGCGATCACCGCATTCCTCGACGCGCACCATGCGGTCGGCGTACCGCTTTACGTGGTGTATCCACGCAGTGGTGGCGAGGGAGAGCAGCTTCCCAACCTCCTGACCCAGGGAATCGTCCGCGATGCGCTGGCTCGCGCCGCGACGCAATGAGGGATTCGCGTTGAAGCTGCATGCGATCGTGCTGACCCTGCTCGCTGCGCTTGCGGCCGCTGCGGCTGGGCTGATCCTCTCGATTCGCATCAACGGTCCAGGGCCGCTGCCCGGAACCGCAGCCGGACGCTGGCTGGTCGAACATGTCGTCCCAGCGCAAGGCCCGTCGGGAATCGCGTCGGCCGCGAACGGCGAACTGGTCGGCCCCCTCCCCTTGACGGATCTTGCCGGGCATCCGCAGCAACTTCCGCCAATGCGCGGTCATCGTGTACTGATCAACCTTTGGGCGAGCTGGTGCGGGCCATGCCGTGACGAGATGCCCTTGCTGGCCGGGCTCGCCGGGCCTGGGGCTCCCGGCAGGATGGACGTGGTCGGGATCGCGCAGGACGATTCCGCTTCGGTACGCAGCTATCTCCTGCGAACGCCGGTTAACTACCCAATCCTGCTCGATGATGCGCAGGGCCGCGCCGGCCTGCGGCTGGGTAACCGGCTTGGCGCCTTGCCCTACAGTGTGCTGCTCGACGGCGACGGACACCTGCTGCGTCGCAAATATGGACCATTCGCTGACGCCAACACCCTCGCAGCATGGGTTTCAAGCCCTTAGGCGCTGCTGAGTACAAGCTCTAGACGGCCGGTAACCTTCGTTCAATTTCCGTAAACGTCGTCGATACGGGGCTCATCCGCTGGACATGATTGGCCCATCAAGCGACACTGCGCACCCCAAGCAATTGTGGCGGTCTTGTGACTGTCACTTCGGAACCAGTGCCCAAGATCCTCGTCCTGCACGGCCCCAACCTCAACCTGCTCGGCGAACGCGAGCCGACGGTGTATGGGTCGACGACGCTCGCCGAGATTGACGGCGCGCTGGCCGAACGCGCGCAGGCAGCCGGGCACGCGATCGAGTCGCTGCAGTCCAATGCCGAGCACACGCTCGTCGAACGCATCCAGGCCGCGCGCGGCGACGGCACCGCGTTCATCCTGATCAACCCGGCCGCGTTCACGCATACCTCCGTCGCAATCCGCGACGCACTCGCTGCGGTGCGCATTCCGTTCATCGAGGTCCACCTGTCGAATCCGCACGCACGCGAGCCCTTCCGCAAGCAGTCGTATTTCAGCGATCTCGCAGTCGGTCTGGTCGCCGGATTCGGGGCGGACAGCTACCGCTATGCACTCGACGCCGCACTCGCGCGGCTTTGACTCCCACATTCGCAAGACCCGAAAGGTGACCGCATGGATCTTCGCAAGATCAAGAAACTCATCGACCTGCTGGATGAATCCAATCTGGCGGAAATCGAGATCAAGGAAGGCGAAGAAAGCGTCCGCCTCTCGCGCATGCCCAAGAACATGCCGATGCAGCAGGTGACGTACGCCGCAGCGCCGCAGCAGGCTCCCCCATCTGCGCACGCTGACGTGCAGCGTCCGACCCACGCCACTGCGCCGGCGACGCCGCATGCCGACACCGCCCACATCGGCAAGGGCGGCCGCGAACTGCCCGACGGCCACGTGCTGCGCTCGCCCATGGTCGGCACCTTCTACGCATCGCCGAACCCCGAATCGCCACCCTTCGTGAAAGTCGGCCAGGAAGTGAAAGCAGGCGACACCCTCGCAATCATCGAGGCGATGAAGATGTTCAACCCGATCGAGGCGGACGTGTCCGGCACCGTCACTGCAGTGCTCGCGAGCAGTGGCCAGCCGATCGAGTTCGACGAACCCTTGTTCGTGATTTCCTGACCCGTGACCATGCTGGACAAGGTCGTTATCGCCAACCGCGGGGAAATCGCGCTGCGCATCCTGCGCGCGTGCCACGCGCTGGGCATCCGCACGGTCGCGGTGCACTCCACCGTGGACCGCAACCTCAAGCATGTCGCGATGGCCGATGAATCGGTGTGCATCGGCCCGGCGCCGTCGACCGAAAGCTACCTCAACATACCCGCGCTGATCGCGGCGGCGGAAGTCACCGACGCGCAGGCGATCCACCCGGGTTACGGCTTCCTGTCGGAGAACGCCGACTTCGCCGAACGCGTCGAGCAGTCCGGTTTCATCTTCATCGGCCCGCGCCCCGACACCATCCGCATGATGGGCGACAAGGTCGAGGCGATCCGCGCGATGAAGGCCGCGGGCGTACCGTGCGTGCCAGGATCGGATGGCCCGGTGACCGAGGATCATGCCGAAGCCCTGGCGATCGCCAAGCGCATCGGCTATCCCATCATCGTCAAGGCAGCAGGCGGCGGTGGCGGGCGCGGCATGCGCGTCGTCCACACCGAGGCCGCGTTGCTGAATTCCATCGCGACCACGCAGGCCGAAGCCAAGGCCGCGTTCGGCAACGCGCAGGTGTACATGGAGAAGTTCCTCGAGAACCCGCGCCACATCGAGATCCAGGTGCTCGCCGACGGCCAGGGCCACGCGATCCACCTCGGCGAACGCGACTGCTCGATGCAGCGTCGCCACCAGAAAGTCGTCGAGGAAGCGCCCGCTCCGGGGATCACGCCAGCACAGCGTGCGCAGATCGGCGCGGTTTGCGTCGAGGCCTGCATCCGGATTGGCTATCGCGGCGCAGGAACGTTTGAGTTCCTGTACGAAGACGGCAACTTCTACTTCATCGAGATGAACACCCGCATCCAGGTCGAACACCCGGTCACCGAAATGATCACCGGCGTCGATCTCGTGCGCGAACAATTGCTGATCGCCGCCGGCCGCCCGCTCTCGATCAGGCAGGAAGACATCGTGATCCGCGGCCACGCGATCGAATGCCGCATCAACGCCGAAGACCCCGACACCTTCATGCCCTGCCCCGGCCTGATCCAGCACTTCCACGCCCCCGGTGGCCCAGGCGTGCGCGTCGACAGCCACATCTACGAAGGCTACCGCGTGCCGCCCAACTACGACTCGATGATCGGCAAGCTGATTGTCCACGGCAACGACCGCGACCAGGCCATCTGCCGCATGCGCGTGGCGCTCAGCGAGCTGGTGGTGGACGGGATCAGGACGAATATTCCGCTGCAGCAGCGGATCTTGGCGGACCAGGGGTTTCACAGCGGTGGGACGAATATTCATTACCTTGAGAAACGGCTGTCGGAGCGCAAGGAAAAAGGCATCGGCCTCGGTTGAGCGTGGCGCTCTTGAAGTTGATCTGGCGCGCGGAGCACATCCAAAGCAGAGCGTTCCGTCCGCACAGCGGCCGGGTTCATCTTTCTGCCTTGTCGCAGAAAGACGGAACCAGAAAGAAGCGCCCGGCTTCGCGCTTTCAGCACATCCTCTGTGGTGAAAGTCCGCGCATGGCGTCGGGCCGTTTCGACGGCGCATCCCTATGCCGACGAAACGATGGCCGACATCGTGTCGGCCACCCTTGACACGCCGCTCCTGCGTCGTGCCCTTCGGGCCGGCTTCGCCGTTCGTTCCGGCATCCTGCCTCCACAGTGGGCTAATCCGCCACCACGCGCCGCACCGCAGGGGCCCCGCTAGCGGACATCCTGCCCGCCAGGAGCCGAAGCTCGGTAGCGCGGATTGCGCACGCAAGCGAATTGATTCGAAACACATGTGCAACGTGCCGAAACACATGGGAAATGGCCTGGAACACATGCGCACCGTTCCGAAACACTGTGGGAATGGCTCGAAACACATGTAAAACGTACCGAAACACGTGGGAAATGGCTCGAAGCACATGCGAAACGTTCCGAAACACATGGGAAACGGCTCGAAGCATATGTGAAATGTTCCGAAACACATTGGAAATGGGTCAAAGCACATGTGCGACGTTCCGAAACACATGGGAAATGGCTCGAAGCACATGTGCAATGTTTCGAAACACATGGGAGCTGGCTCGAAACCCATGTGCGATGTTCCGAAACACATGGGCTGGACTCCGAAACACCTGTGCCGCAACCGGTTTCAAAGGTGTTTCGCTGCAACGCCGCATGGTTTCACGGGAGACCCAAGGCAAATGGCGCGTTGCAAGCGCACAGGCCTTGACCGATCGGCACCAGTGGCTGTGGCGACTGGAGCGATGCGACGATGCAGATCGCGATTTCGCAAAGCGACCGCCCGGGCGGCGGCGCAGGTCGGCATACCGTTCTTTTGCGGCGGTACCGTAGGATGGATGGCGATATGGACACTCTGCCCCTGTGTTCCGGACGTCGATGCGAACTGGTCAGGATCAGGCGCGACCTCATTCCGAACTACTACGGCCTGGTCTTCCCTCTCTCGCAGGGCCAACCCGATGCGGCGGACGTCAACGAGATGCTGACCTGCGGACTGCAGCGGGCCCAGCAGCTGGCGCTGGAGTACACCGGCGACAGCCAAGCGTTCACCATCCTGTACAGCGGCTACAGCGCGCGCCGCGAGAAAGGCTGGCACGTGCACATCGTGCTGCTGGGCAACCGCTGGCGAAAGGCGTGGTTGTACTTCGTGCTGTGCTGGAAGAACCGGCTGCAGGCGTTCGGCCTGCGCAAGGACGATGCTCCGCGGGCCCTGCGATGAACCTGCGGCGATGGCAATTGCTCATGCAGTCCCTGGACTTGCCGGACAGCCAGGACACCTTTGCTGCGCTGGACGCCGCCTACAAGGAACCACATCGCCACTACCATACAGGGCAGCACATTGCCGACTCGCTGCAGCAATTCGACCTGTTGCGCGGACAGGCCCTGCAACCGTATGCCATCGAGCTCGCATTGTGGTTTCACGATGCGGTCTACCAGCCGTACAGGACCGGCAACGAGCGCAAGAGCGCCGATTGGGCGGCGCAATTCCTTCAGGATGCCGGCGCAGAACCCGCGCTTGTCGAGCGCGTGCGAGGGTTGATCATGGCGACCGAGCACCAGGCAATCGCCGAGGATCGCGACACATCCCTGCTGATCGATGTCGATCTGGCGATTCTCGGCGCCACGTCGGACCGCTACACTGCATTCGAGCAGGACATCCGCCACGAATACCGCTGGGTCCCGTATTTCCTCTACCGTCAAAAACGAAAAGAGATCCTGGCGTCCTTTCTTCGACGCAGGCGAATCTATTCAAGCGACTTGTTCCACGCCCATTACGAAGCCCGCGCGAGGGACAACATGCAAATGGCCATCGGGTCGCTGAAATGAAGGAACCAGGCTTGGACAATAAAATGAACAAACCCCCGCACTTCTCGATGATCCGCGACTTCCACCTCGCGGACTGGTTCACGATCGCCAATGCGTTCTGCGGGATGGGCGCGGTGCTCGCGGTGATGTCGTTCCTGACCGGGGCGCAGCCGCAGGGGTTGTACTGGGCGGCGGTGCTGGTGCCGGCGGCGTTCGTGTTCGACGTTCTCGACGGGCGCATCGCGCGCTGGCGGCAGACCCAGTCAGCGCTCGGACGTGAACTGGACTCGCTGGCCGATGCGATCTCGTTCGGCGTCGCGCCGGCGGCGATGGCGTTCGCCGCGGGTCTGGATTGTTTCTGGGATTGCCTGGTGCTGGTGTATTTCGTCGGCTGCGGCGTGAGCCGCCTCGCGCGCTACAACATCACCGCCGAAGCGCTGGCCGCGGATGCGTCGGGCAAGGTGAAGTACTTCGAGGGCACGCCGATCCCGAGCAGCGTGCTGCTGGTCGGGCTGCTCGCATTCGCCGCATACCAGGGCCGCATTGGGGACGCGCTCTGGTTCGGCACCTGGCAACTTGGTCCGTGGCAGCTGCATCCGCTGGTGCTGCTGTTCGCCTTGTCCGGATCGCTGATGATCAGCAAGACCATTCGGATCCCGAAGTTCTGATCAACCGCGATGCCCTTCCTTGAACTCATCCTGGCGTGCACCCAATCCGACCATCCGCGCATTGAAGCCGCGCTGGAGGAGCTTGGCGCGCTGTCGGTGACGTTGATGGATGCCGATGCGGCGACGCCGGACGAGCGCGCCATCCTCGAGCCCGGGGTCGGGGCGATGCCGCTTTGGGCAGCCCTCACGTTGACTGCGTTGTTCGACGCGGATGCGGACCGCGATGCGCTTCTGCGCGCCATCGAAGCGCACGTTCCGGATGCGGATCTCACCTCTGCGAAATTTCGCGACGTAGCCGACCAGGACTGGGTGCGTGCATGGATGGACGACTATCCGCCACTGCGCTTCGGCGCATCGCTATGGATCGTGCCGTGGAACGCCGAGGTGCCGGCTGAGGCACAGGTGCTGGGCGCGGACGCGACCATCGTCAGGCTTGATCCTGGCCTTGCATTCGGTTCCGGCACCCACGCGACCACCGCGCTGTGCCTGGAATGGCTGGAGGCACTCGCCCGGCATCGCACCGGGCTTGGCGACAAGTCAGTGCTCGACATCGGCTGCGGCTCGGGGATTCTTGCGATTGCGGCGTTGAAGCTTGGCGCGAAGCACGCAGACGGCATCGACAACGACCCGCAGGCGCTGATCGCGAGCCGCGACAACGCGATGCGCAACGACGTCGCGGCCAGGCTGGACGTGTTCATGCCCGAAGAGGCACCAGCCGCGCAGTACGACGTGGTGGTGGCAAACATCCTCGCATCGGCGCTCGATGCGCTTGCCGACAGCATTGCCGCGCGCGTGCGGCCGGGCGGCGTGCTTGCGTTGTCGGGGATCCTGGAAGGCCAGCAGCACGAACTGCTCGCGCGCTATCGCCCGTGGTTCGACGACCTGCGCGTGACCGCGCGCGAGGACTGGCTGCGGATCGACGGCGTCAGGAAGTGAAAATGGGTGCCGGCCAAGTCGCCCGACTGCGCTGCTGAACACTGCCAGCGATATCGGGCAATAATGGATCGAACGAGCGCAAAAGGGGTCGGCGCAATTCCGGCCCTCCGCTATCAGGCGATAATGCAGCGACCGACGCACGCAAGACCCCACTCCTACCCCTGTTCAGCATGCAAACCCGCTGCCCGCAATGCCAGACGATCGCGCCGCTTGAAGCTGATCGCCCCGAAGGCGATATGTTCGTGTGCGCCTCGTGCGGCGCGAGCTTCGACGCGTATGCGCATCTGACCGATGCCGCTGCGAACGCGAATTCGCAGCGCACTGCGGTGCATGTTGCCGCGCCCGAGTCGCTTCCCGATGACCAGGGCGAACTGTTCAAGCGTTCGCGTGCGGCCCCGGTGTCGCCGCCGCGTTTCGCGCGCGAGCGCAAACGCATCGCCGGGCCATCGCAGTGGCGCTGGTGGCTCGCAAGCGCCGTGCTGCTCGCGTTGCTGCTTGTGATCTATCCGATCGCCGACCGCGAACGCATCGCGCGCGATGCGGGCTTGCGTCCGACCCTGCAAAGCGTGTGCGCCGTGGTTGGATGCACGCTACCGCCGTGGCGCGAGCCCAAGGCATTCGAGGTCACCGCGCGCGACGTGCGTCCGCATCCCTCGGCGCGGGGCGCCCTGTTGATCACCGTCAGCTTCCGCAACAACGCTGCTTTCGCGCAGGAGTGGCCGCTGCTGGAACTGACAATGTCCGATCTGAACGGGCAGCAGGTCGGCATGCGTCGCTTCCGCGCGCAGGAATATCTCGGCAATGCGCCGAAGACGCCGCTGATTGCCGCTGGACAATCGGCGAATGCAACGCTGGAAGTCGTCGATCCCGGGCGCGATGCGGTCGCGTACAACTTCGAATTTCGCTGATCCGCATTGCGATTGCGAAACGTGATGTACGGCACATAAAAAATGCTTGCGTGCGCATCGGTGAAGAGGAGTAAACTCCTCTCCCCCGTCGATGCAATACGACTGTCCACACGACGGACTCCGCACGGATGCCGAGTTGACAATCGCCGCTCAACCCACGGAGTGCTGTCCCACGTGAACGCTGTCCATGCATTGCGCGAAAGCGGTTCATCCGCTTCCGCCACGGTCCAGCCGTCGTTGCGCGAATGCGTCTCGCACGCAGTGCAGCGCTATCTGAGGGATCTCGGCGATCATCCGGCCGAAGACCTGCACGCGCTGGTCATGCATGAAGTCGAAGCGCCGTTGTTTGCCGAAGTGTTGCGCCATTGCGCTGGCAACCAGAGCCGCGCCGCGGCCGTGCTCGGGATCAACCGCAGCACCCTGCGCAAGAAGCTCGCGCACTACAGGCTCAGCTGAGCTGAGCAGGACCAGGTCGCCAGGACCATTGGCCAGCCAGCCGCTATAATCCGCGACTCGCTTTCCGAAGGTCGCCATGTCCGCTTCCGATTCCTCCGCGCGCCAGCGCGTGCGCCGCGCACTGCTGTCCGTCTCCGACAAGACCGGCGTGATCGAGCTCGCCGACGCACTCATCGCCAATGGTGTCGAGATCGTGTCCACCGGCGGCACCGCCAAGGCCTTGCGCGATGCCGGTATCGCCGTGCGCGACGTCAGCGACCTCACCGGCTTTCCCGAGATCATGGACGGTCGGGTGAAGACGCTGCATCCGTCGGTGCACGGCGGGCTGCTGGGGCGCGATGGCATCGACGACGCGGTGATGGCCGAGCACGGCATCGCGCCGATCGACCTGCTGGTGGTGAACCTGTATCCGTTCGAGGCAACCATCGCCAAGCTGGACAGCTCCCATGATGAAGCGGTCGAGAACATCGATATCGGCGGTCCGGCGATGCTGCGTGCGGCCGCGAAGAACCACGCGCGCGTCGCGGTGGTGGTTGACCCTGCTGACTATCCGGCGCTGCTGGCCACCATCGCGCTGGGTGGCACCGACGCGGCCCAACGGCGCAGCTTCGCGGCCAAGGCGTACGCGCATACCGCGCATTACGACGGCCGCATCGCGCAATGGCTTTCGCCGCGCGCGGCTGATCCTGAACAGCCGCAGGCATGGCCGCAATCGATGCACCTGTCGCTGCAGCTCGCATCGGCGCTGCGCTACGGCGAGAACCCGCACCAGTCCGGGGCGCTGTATGTCGAGCGCGACGCACCCGCAACAGGCATCGTTGCCACGGCGCGCTTCCTGCAGGGCAAGGAGTTGAGCTACAACAACCTCGCCGATGCCGACGCGGCGCTCGAATGCGTCAAGGCCTTCGATGCGCCGGCGTGCGTGATCGTCAAGCACGCCAACCCGTGCGGCGTCGCTGTCGCGGCGAACATCGGCGATGCATACGGCCGGGCGTACGCGACCGATCCGACCTCCGCATTCGGCGGCATCATTGCATTCAACCGCGCCCTGGACGCCAAGACCGCCAGGGACATCGTCAAACGCCAGTTCGTGGAAGTCGTGATCGCACCGGATGTGTCGGCGGAAGCACTCGCTGCGTTTGCGAAAAAGCCGAACGTGCGTGTACTTGCATGTGGCGCACTGCAGCCCGTTCATGGTGAGCCTGTCGAACACCAGCAGTTGCAACAGGATTTCAAGCGCATCGCCGGCGGCCTGCTCGTGCAGGACGCGGACAGCGACGCGCTCACCGCGAATGACCTCAGGATCGTCAGCAAACGCGCACCGAACGACGCCGAACTTGCCGATTTGCTGTTTGCGTGGAAGGTCGCGATGCATGTGAAGTCGAACGCAATCGTGTACGCAAAGGACCTGCGCACCATCGGCGTCGGCGCCGGCCAGATGAGCCGCGTGGTCAGCGCGAAGATTGCCGCGCTCAAGGCAGAGGAGGCTGGCCTCACCGTCCCTGGTTCGGCGATGGCGAGCGATGCGTTCTTTCCGTTCCGCGACGGCCTTGATGCGGCGGGCGCTGCAGGCATTCGCTGCGTGATCCAGCCGGGCGGTTCGATGCGCGATGCCGAAGTCATCGCCGCAGCGGACGAGCACGACATCGCGATGGTGTTCACCGGGCGGCGGCATTTCAGGCATTGAGCCGACAATCATGAAAATCCTGGTGATCGGTTCAGGCGGCCGCGAGCACGCGCTCGCGTGGAAGCTCGCGCAATCCTGGCGCGTCAGCGAAGTCCTCGTCGCGCCTGGCAATGCGGGCACCGCGACCGAAGCGAAGTGCCGCAACATCGCGGTGAACGCGACCGACATCAACGGACTGCTCGCGCTCGCGAAAATCGAAGGCGTCGGCGTCACCGTGGTCGGCCCCGAAGGCCCGCTGGTAGCGGGTGTCGTCGACCGCTTTCGCGCGAAAGGCCTGCGCATCTTCGGACCGACCGCCGCCGCCGCACAGCTTGAAGGCAGCAAGGCGTTCGCGAAGCACTTCCTGGCGCGGCACGGCATTCCAACCGGCCACTATGCGGTGTTCACCGAACTCGAAGCGGCGCTTATCCATCTGCGCCAGGTCGGCGCGCCGATCGTGGTGAAGGCAGACGGCCTCGCCGCGGGCAAGGGCGTGATCGTCGCCATGTCGCTGGATGAAGCCGAGGCAGCGGTGCACGACATGCTCGCCGACAACGTCTTCGGCGCGGCGGGCTCGCGCGTGGTCATCGAGGAATTCCTCGACGGCGAAGAAGCGAGCTTCATTTCCATGGTCGATGGCGTCACGGCGTTGCCGATGGCGACCTCGCAGGACCACAAGCGCGTGCACGATGGCGACACCGGGCCGAACACGGGCGGCATGGGTGCATATTCGCCGGCACCCGTGGTCACGCCCGAGGTGCACGCGCGGGTGATGCGCGAGATCGTCGAGCCGACTGTGCGCGGCATGATCGCCGATGGCATGCCGTTCACAGGATTCCTCTACGCCGGACTGATGATCGACAAGACCGGTGCGCCCAGGGTCATCGAGTTCAACGTGCGCTTCGGCGATCCTGAAACCCAGCCGGTGATGCTGCGCTTGCAAAGCGACCTGATCGATCTGGTCGAGGCCGCGATCGATGCACGCCTGCACGAAGTTGCGGCGCAGTGGGACCCGCGCCCATCACTCGGCGTGGTGATGGCTGCGGCGAACTATCCGGAGACGCCAAGGATCGGCGATGTGATCCACGGTCTTGAGCCCATCTCCCCGCTCAAGCCCCTCTCTCTACGGGAGAGGGGTTGGGGTGAGGGGCAAACCGAAGCGGAATCTCCAAACACACCAAACCTCCCATCTGATTCTCCAAGCGACAGCGGATCAAATCCGGGGCAGGCACTTCTCCCGAACGCCGAAAGAAACCCCGTCAAGGCCTTCCAGGCCGGCACCAGGCTCGACGCCGACGGCAACGTCGTCACCGCCGGCGGGCGCGTGCTGTGCGTGTGCGCACTCGGCGACAGCGTGGCCGAGGCACAGCGCGCGGCCTATGCGGCGGTCGCAGACATTTCGTGGGTCGGAGAGTTCCACCGCTCCGACATCGGGTGGCGCGCGATCGCGCGCGAGCAACACGACGCGTAGCCCTCTACACTCCGCGCATGTCAGGTCACAGCCAGTTCGCACTGCTCCGGCAACGCCGCTTCCTGCCGTTCTTCCTGACCCAGTCGCTGGGCGCGTTCAACGACAACGTGTTCCGCAACGCGACGGTGGTGCTGATCACCTCGCTGATGGGGCTGAGTCTCGAACAGCAATCGCTGTACACCAACCTCGCGCCGGCGTTGTTCATCCTGCCGTTCTTCTTCTTTTCCGCCACCGCCGGCCAGCTCGCGGAGAAGTACGAGAAGACCCGCATCATCCGCGCGGTCAAGGTGTTCGAGATCGTGGTGATGGCGATCGCCGCGTACGGCTTCTATGCGCACCACGCCGTGCTGCTGTTGGTCGTGTTGTTCCTGATGGGGCTGCATTCGACGGTGTTCGGGCCGATCAAGTATTCGATCCTGCCGCAGGCGCTGCATCCGCAGGAACTGGTCGGCGGCAATGGCCTGGTCGAAACCGGAACCGCGCTCGCGATCCTGTTCGGCATGATGCTTGGCGGCAGCCTGATGCTCGTCCGAGGGTCCGGTCCCACGCTTGCCTCGCTTGCGGTGCTCGCGATCGCGCTGACCGGTTATGCAGCCTCGCATGCGATTCCGCCGGCACCTGCGACCTCGCCACACCTGAAGATCGTCTGGAACCCGTTCGTCGAAAGCTGGCGAACCGTCCGGCTGTGCATGAAACAGCGTGCGGTGTTCAACTCGGTGCTCGGGATTTCGTGGTTCTGGTTTTTCGGGACGGCGCTTACCGCACAACTCGAGGTTTACGCGAAGGCAAACCTCGGCGGTGGCGGCGACCTGTACCTGCTCGCGCTCGGTGTGTTCTCGATCGGCACCGGCATCGGTTCGCTGCTGTGCGAGAAGCTATCCGGACGGTCGGTCGAGATTGGCCTGGTCCCGCTCGGCGCGTTCGGGATCAGCGCATTCGCGATCGACCTGTACTTCGCGCGCACTGGCCTGGCTCCTGTCGGCGGTCTTTCGGTGCGTGGCTTCGTGCAGTCGCATGGCAGCTGGCGAATCATGGCCGACCTGATGCTGATCGGCGTGTTCGGCGGCTTCTTCCTGGTGCCGTTGTTCGCGCTGGTGCAGAACCGCACGCCGCGCGGCGAACTGTCGCGGGTGATCGCTGGCAACAACATCATCAACGCGGTGTTCATCGTTGTGGCAGCGGTGTTCGGGATCGCGGCGCAGAAGGTCCTGGGATGGAGCATCCCGCAGTTCTTCCTCGCCATCGGCATCCTCAACGCGATCGTCGCGATCTACATCTTCACCCTGGTGCCCGAGTTCCTGATGCGCTTCCTGAGCTGGCTGCTCGTGAAGGCGCTGTACCGGCTGCGTGTGCAGGGCATCGAGAACATTCCAGACGATGGCCCGGCGCTGCTGGTGTGCAACCACGTCAGCTACGTGGATGCGTTGCTGATCGGCGGCGCGGTGCCGCGACCGGCGCGCTTCGTGATGTATTACAAGATCTTCAACACGCCCGGTGCGGGTTGGCTGTTCCGCGCCGCGCGCGCGATCCCGATCGCAGGCGCGCGCGAGGACGCCGCGCTGATGGAGCGCGCATTCGCCCAGGTCGACGCCGCGCTCGCTGCTGGCGAGGTGGTTTGCATCTTCCCCGAGGGCGCGTTGACCCGCGACGGCGAGATCGCGTCCTTCAAGGGCGGCGTCGAGCGCATCCTCGCAACGCGAGCGGTGCCGGTCGTGCCGACGGCATTGCGCGGGATGTGGGTCAGCATGTGGAGCAATCGCAACAGCCGCATGCGACAACTGCGCATGCCACGGCGGTTTCGCGCACATGTGGATCTGATCATTGGCGAACCGATCAGCGCTGCGCAAGCCAGCGCAGCAACGCTTGAAGTGAGAGTGCGTGCGCTGCGAGGGGATAGCGCGTAGCGATCCTGCCGCGGACGCTGCGCATCCGGCATCTGCCGGATGCGACGAAAATCCAACGATGGCGCGAATGCCGATGGTCAGCCGATGAACCTGGCGATCACGAACAACGCGATCACCGCAAGCCACAGCAACAGCATCCGCCACACCAGGCTCATCGCGTCGCGCAGCTCGAGCAGGGCAGGCGTCGCCCCGAGCGTGTTGGCATCCGGAAGATCGGTCTCGTCGTCGGCGATTTCGATGTCGACGCTCGCGCGCGCCGCGGCGCCGAGGAACCCGGTATCCAGGCGCATGCCGCCGGCGTGCCAGTCGCGCCACGCCCCGAACACTGCATCGAAATTGGCAGCCAGTGCGAGTGCAATGGTCATCAGCTGCGCGACCGGCCAGTCGAGGACCGAAAGCAGCCAGCGCGCGGCTTCGCGCTGCGCTGTGGGCGCATCGGCGTGCGCTGTGTCGCTTCCAAGCAACGCGCTGATGCGATACAGCATTGCACCAGCTGGCCCCAGCAGCAGGAACCAGAACAAGGGACCGAACCAGCGCCGCAGCGCGCCTTTGAACACGCCCTCGACCAGCGCATGTCCGTCCAGGCATGCGGCGTCGGCGGTTTCCAGGGGATCAGTTTGCAGCAGGCTCGCGGCGGCATCGCGCTTGTGCTCCGCGTCGGGCGCATCCACGATCGATTCGACATCAAGATCAAGGTCGCGCGGACCCCAGCAGTAGAACAGCACCAGCACCGCGAACACGAACCACGGAATGCCCCACAACGGTTGCCGCAATGCGAGTTGCAGCAGCGCGACCAGGACAACCGGCAAGCCGATGATCAGGATCAGGCCTGGCCATCCTTGCAACGCGCCTTCCGCATCTGACAATCCGCCGACGTAGCGCCGCCATTCCACCAGCCAGTCGAAACGCCGCAACGTGGCGAGCGATTGCGCCGCATGTCCTGCAAGCAGGACGACGATCACGGCGATCAGGGTTGCGGACATGGCTGGCTCGAAAGACCTGCGTTGACCAGCCGATTCTACCGCTGTTTTCCGCGACTTCAGCCGCACATCCGGCCATCGGTACGCCGCATGCGGCAGATCATTGCGGCTGGTTGGTAGCACCCTGTCCCGTGAGCCAGCGCCTGATCAACCAGCTCGAAATCGACAGGCGCGGCGAAAGCAGCAGTTCCCCAGCGGCGACCGCCGCATGGATTTCGGTGGCGCTGAACCAGCGTGCGTCCTCGAGTTCGCCGCCGAAGCGCGGTGCTCCACCTTCGGCCTCGGCCTCGAACCCGACCATCAGGTTCGATGGAAACGGCCATGGCTGCGACCCGGCATACCGACACGTTTGCACGCGCAGCCCGGTTTCTTCGAGCACCTCGCGCGCCACTGCATCCTCGAGGCGTTCGCCTGGTTCGAGAAATCCGGCAATCACCGAATAGCGTTTCGGCGGCCAGCTGGACTGGCGACCGAGCAACAGGCGGCGGCCGTCGGTGACCGAGACGATGATCGCGGTATCCGTGCGCGGATAGTGTTCGCTGCCGCAACCCGTGCAGCGCGCAGCGTGTCCTGCGCGCGTCGGCTGCAGGCCAGCGCCGCAGCGACCGCAGAAGCGATGCGTGGACTGCCAGTGCAGCAATGCGCGCGCATGTGCGTACAGGCCGGCTTCGAAAGCGGGCAGTGTCAATGCGGCGGCGCGCAAATCAACGCGGTCGGTGCTTGCGGAGTGGCCGGATCGCAGTCGGAGCGCGAACCAGCCCTGCTGCTGGTGAACCCCGAGGAACAACGCGTCATCCGGCAACCGTGGCGAGAGTTCGGCGCCACGAGGCAACCACAGCGCCCGCATGTCCGACGTCGCGACCGCATTGCCGTCGTCATCAAGCAGCAACACGCTCGATTGGCCCCACAGCCCTTCGAGCGCATCGCGATCATCGCGCAGGTGGTCTGCCCGATCCGGTGGAGTCGCAGCGAATGCGTAGTCGGGGGGCAGCTCGGTCATGGGCGCGGTCATGTCAGCACGTTCGATGTTGACGTTGCCGCCGTGGGCGACTGGCTATGCCGAAAACGAACTGCCGCACCCGCAAGTCGTCTTGGCGTTCGGGTTGCGGATCGAGAACTGTGCACCCTGCAGGCTTTCGCTGTAGTCGACTTCTGCGCCAAGCAGGTATTGCAGGCTCAAGGGATCAACCAGCAGGGTCACGCCGTCCTTGAGTACCGCCAGGTCGTCCTCGGCCTGTTCCTCGTCGAAGCTGAAACCGTACTGGAATCCGGAGCAACCGCCGCCGCTGATGTACACGCGCAGCTTGAGCGCGGCATTGCCTTCCTCGCGGATCAGCTCGGCAACCTTGTGGGCGGCTGCGCTTGTGAACAGCAGCGGCGCATCGAGTTGCTGATAACTCTGTTGGCCGCTGCTGGGATGCATCGCGATCTTGTCCGACATCCACTCAGGATGGGGTGTTGCGGGCAGATGTTCAAGGCGCACTGTTCGGGGCGCTCGCGTTCAGGCATCGGCATGCAGCGCTGGCACAGGTGCTAGTTCGTACCCGTCTTGCCCGCGCCCGGCGCTGCAACTTCACCGCTCAGAGCATCGCTCCACGGAAACACCTGCTGGATCGTCGTGCCCTCCGAACGCAGGTAGACGCGTACGCGATTGGGGGTGAATCCCGGCGGAAGCATCACGTTGCCTTCGACCTTCTGGAAATAGCGGAAGTCGAACGGCTGGGGCGGCGCGGCTGGCTTCTGCATCAGGTCGTCCCATTGCAGGGTCTGCAGCTTGCCTGTTTTCGCACCTTCGATCTGCAAGGTCATCTCGCCTTGGCTGATCTTCCCGCGATTGAGGTTCTGGGTCAGCGTGGTTGCATAGTGCCAGCTCCCATTCGCGTCCCGATCCATCTTTACGCTGTGCACCGACAACCCGCGGCGCTGGCCGCTGGTGCCGACGAGCCGTTCGTAGAACGCGACATCGGCACGCAGTGCGGAAACCTCCTCGTCGCGCTCGGACAGACTCGTCTGCAACGCCTGGTTCGCGGCGCGACTGATGTCGTCGGAGCGCTTGAGCGTGGTCACGCGCTGGTTCAGGTCGTCGAGCTGCTTCAACTTTCCCCGCAAGGTGGCGTTCTCTGCCTTGACCGCGCCCAGGTGCGGCGCCGCCAGGCGCGACGACCACCACCAGGCAAGCGCGAGGCTGCCAAGCCAGAACAACGCCACGCTGATCAGCACCCCGCGCCAACGCCGCCGTGGCGACGGCGGGACCGCGTGCGGCGCCAGCGTGAGATCGGCCATGGCCCGGTATAGCCGCCGCGACACGCGAGCGTCAAGCCGGGAGGACAACAAGGCTGGGGTCATCCAGTCGGCGCTCGCCCCGACCGGGGGTCGCTATACTGCGTAGCCCCGGACTCGCAGGTCGGCGGCAATGTCTGGTTCGACTCTCGGCGATCCATCCGTCATCGCGATTGCCCTTGCCCTGGCGTGGCTCGCTGGTGTTCGGGTTTACCTGACGTTGTTTGGCGTCGGTCTCGCAGGCACCTGCGGCTGGCTCGCGCTGCCGGCCGCATTGCAGGCAACAACATCGCCATGGGTGATCGGCGCCTGCGCGGTGCTGGCGCTGATCGAGTTCGTCATCGACAAGGTTCCAGGCATGGACACGGGCTGGGACCTGCTGCATACCGTGATGCGGGTACCGGTCGGCGCGTTCCTGACGGCTGGAATGCTGTCTGCGGATGGCACGCTCGGCAGCAACGCGCTGCTTGCCGGCGGCGCGTTCGCGCTGGGCAGCCATGCGATCAAGAGCGGTACGCGCGTGCTGATCAACACCTCGCCCGAACCCTTGAGCAACTGGACGGCGTCGCTCGGCGAAGACCTCCTGGTCGTGGCCACGCTCGGGTTGCTGCCGGTGCGTCCATGGCTCGGCCTGTGGGTCGCGATTGGCGCCTTGACGCTGGGTGCGTTGATGGTGCTGTGGTGGTTCCGCGCGCTGCTGCGGATTGCCCTCCCGCGGGCCGGGGCGATCGCATGATGTACAACTGGATCAAGGCATTCCATATCGTGTTCGTGGTGACATGGTTTGCCGGCCTGTTCTACCTGCCGCGCCTTTTCATCTACCACCGTGATGCCAGCGACGCAGTTTCGCGGGCACGCTTCGTGACGATGGAACGTCGACTCCTCGGGATCACCCACATCGGCGCGTCGCTGACCCTCGCGTTTGGCATCGCGCTTGTCATGCAGGCGCCGGCTTTCCTGCAGCAGCCCTGGCTGCACGCCAAGTTCGGGTTGGTGCTGGCGCTGCTGGGCTACGACGGCTGGTGCGTCAAACTCACGCGCGACTTTCGGCATGGCAGGCCGGTGCCGGGTACCCGCTGGTTGCGCTGGTTCAATGAAATTCCGGCGCTGCTGCTGATCGGGATCGTCTGCCTGGTCGTCGTGAAACCATGAGCAACGCAGCGCCCCGACCTTCGCGCACGCATACCACCGGACAGAGCATAATGGCTTTCGGGGGAAACGCGACATGATCAAGACGAACACCATCTCGGCCCAGCAGGACGAATACCGGCAGGCATTCCTGCGCCACTTGCCCAAGCGCATCGAGGCGGTCGAACAACGTATTCAACGCTACCGGCGCGAGGGCTGGGAAGTTGGCGGGATTGCGTTGCTCAACGACGACGTTCAACGGCTGGCCGGCGCGAGCGGCCGCTACGATTTGATCGAACCCAGCCAGCATCTGCTGACACTCGAGCAGATGCTCGGCGAGCACCTGGCGAAAAAATCATTGCCCGATGCGCAGCAAGCCGAGCGGATGCTCGCGTTGATGGCCGCGGTCATTGCGTCGCTGGTCGCGCGCCCCGACAACCAACAGCGCTCGGCGCACAGCGAAATCGCACCTGAGGGCTACTGGCGGCGTTGGGTGCCAGATGCACCTGCTGCCGGCGCGACGCCGCCGCCGATGCTGGCCCAGACTGCAGTCGCGACCGCGGATGCGGGTGAAGTAGCCCGGCCCACCGCGAGCAGCGCGACCACCTCGCGACGCATCTACCACCTAAGCGACGCCAATCCGCTGGCGTTCGAACTCGGGCAGCGGCTCGAAGCCGACGGTTACGAAGTCGAACCGGTCGAAACCGTCGAAGAATTGTCCGAGCTGCTGATGGCCCTGTCGCCTCAGCTGGTTCTTGTGGACGCTTCGCGCATGGCCGACCTGACCGCCGTCGGCACCGCGCGCCGTGAAACCCAGCAACGCGCGCACAACCAGAACCAGCGCATCCAGCTGGTTGCGATGGCCGCGCAGGACAACCTGCAGTCACGCCTTGACGCGCGCCGCGCCGGTGTTGATGCACTGCTGTTTCCGCCATTCAACGCCGGTGACGTGCTGCGCCAGTTGCAGGTGCTGCTGACGCCCCCAGCCGAGGAAAAGGTGCGCGTGCTGATCGTGGAGGACGACCGTGCGCAGGCGCTTTTTGCGCAAAGCGTGCTGACCAACGCGGGCATGCAGGCCCAGGTCGAACAGGATCCGATGCACGTGCTCGAGGCGCTCGAAGCGCTGCATCCCGACCTGGTGCTGATGGACTTGCACATGCCGCACGCAAACGGCGTTGAACTGACCGCCCTGATCCGCGAGCACCCGGCCTTCATGCGCCTGCCGATCGTCTTCCTGTCCGGCGAGAACGATCCCGACGCACGGTTCGAGGCCATCAACGCCGGCGGCGATGATTTCCTGTCCAAGCCGATCCGCCCGAAGCACCTGATTGCGGCGGTACAGAATCGCGTGCGCCGCATGCGCACGCTGCAGCAACAGGGCCCCGCGCTCGGCGCGCGCGACGAGGCAACCGGCCTGTACCGGCGCGCGTATGTGCTCGACCGCGTCAACGATGCCCTTGGAACGAGTGCCGACCAGCGCACCAATGTCGGCGGTGCGCTGTTCCTGGAAATCGACGGCGCCGCCGCGCTGCGCGACCGGCTTGGCCTGGCCGCCCTTGAGCAGCTGCTGGTCGCCGCGGGCGGCGCAGTAGCTGCAACGCTTGGCGACCTGCATGTTGGCGCGCGCATCAACGACAATGCGTTCCTGATCCTCGCAACCGAACTCGACGACGAGGGACTGGATTCGCTGGCCCAGCGACTGCGCGACGAGATTCAGCAGCATCCATTCGAGGCCTTGGGCAAGGCCATGCGGTTGCGTGCCTCGGTTGGCATCTGTCCGCTGCGTTTCGGCTTCGGCGATGCGAGCGCATTGCTCAACACTGCCGAACGCGCCTGTCGCGAGGCGCGCATCGGCGACCTCGGCGTCAAGCGCTACCAGCCGCCCAAAGCCGCCGAACTCAACCAGGAATCCGCGCTGATCGAGGAACTGCGCGAGGCGATCAGTAACGATGGCTTCGGCCTGATCTACCAGCCCATCGTCGCCGTCCAAGGCGGCCAGGGCGCCCAATACCAAACCCTGCTGCGGATGCGCGATGCGAGCGGCCGGCTGCTTCCCGCTGCCGAGATCCTGCCAGTGGCCGAGCGCGCCAAACTCATGATCGACATCGATCGCTGGGTCCTGACCCGCGCCCTGAGCGTCGTCCGCCAGCAACGCGATAGCGGACGGCTGGTGAGGTTATTCGTGCCCCAGGCAATGACCACCTTCGCCACCAAGGACCAGGGCGGCTGGCTGAAAGCCGAACTGGCGGCGCACGAGTTGTCCGGCTCGGCGCTCGTTCTCGAATGCAGGCTCGAGGATGCCCTGCTCAACCCACCTCCACTGGTGACGTTTGCCAATGCCATGCGCGACGACGGCGTGCAGCTGTGCCTGGGCCAGTACGAGCACACCACCGACAGCAACCGCCTGCTCGACCATATCCCGTTGGGCTTCATCAAGCTCGCGCCGAAATACGTCGCGTCCAACGTTCCGCAGGCTTTGCGCGACGAGCTGCGCGTCATGATCGACCGCGCGCACCTGCTCGGCATCCAGGTCATCGGCCACCGGGTCGAAGACGCCCAATCGGCGGCGACGCTCTGGATGAGCGGTATCGACTACATCCAGGGCAACCTGGTACAGAGCGCTGCCGGCGCGCTGGACTTCGACTTCAACGCCGCGGTGCTCTGACCGACCCATGGCAGATACGTCCTCGTTGCTCGCCCTGCTTCGCTGGATAACGCTCGTAGCCATCGGCGGCGCCATCGTCGTGCTTGCCTACGATTTGTCCGGTGCGCATGGCGTGTCGTGGCGCGTCATCGCGCTGATCCTCGCCGCGATCGCGCTCGGCTGTTTCCTGGCCGTGCTCAAGCTCGTCCGCAGCCAGCTCGATACCACTTCCACAACGGCGCACAAGGCAGTCAGCGCGGCGCAAGCCGCAATTGCCGCGACCCATGCCGCTGGCGCCAACGGCGACCATGTGGCTGAGTTCGACGCATTGCGCCACGAAATCGAAGAGCATCGCCGCCTGCAGACCGAACTGACCCTGGCCAAGCAGGCCGCCGAACAGGCGACGCTCGCGAAGGGCGAATTCCTCGCGACGATGAGCCACGAGGTGCGCACGCCGCTCAACGGCATCATCCCGATGCTCGACCTGCTGCAGTCGTCCAAGCTCGCGCTCGACCAGCGCGAGATGCTCAACACCGCACTGCAGTCCGCGCGCCAGCTGTTGCGGATCGTCGACGACATCCTCGACTACTCCAAGCTCGAAGCGAATGCGCTGCAGCTCGAAAACGTCGGCCTGAACCTGCGCGATTTGCTCGATTCGGTGATCCGGCTGCTCGAACGCCAGGCCCAGGCCAAGGGCCTGCGGCTGTCGCTGCATGTCGATCCGGACGTGCGTGCGGCGTTCCGCGGCGATCCGTTGCGCCTGCGGCAGATCATCAGCAACCTGATCAGCAACGCGCTCAAGTTCACCGAGCGCGGATCGATCACGCTCAACGTCAGCCGGCTGGGCGAGACCCGCACCCACCATCAATTGCGATTCGAGCTGCGCGACACCGGCGTCGGCATTTCTCCGGAAGCCGCAAGCAAGCTGTTCAGCGCGTTCTCGCAGGCCGACGCTTCCACGACGCGCGTGTACGGTGGCACTGGCCTTGGCCTTGCGATCTGCAAGCGCATCGTCGATCTGATGGGAGGGCGCATTGGTGTGGAATCCGAAGTCGGGCGCGGCTCGGTGTTCTGGTTCGAGGTTCCGATGCTCAAGGCGGCCAGCGAGATCGACGGACCGCGCACGGGTTTGCAGGGCGCGCGTGCCCTGGTACTGACATCCGACCCCGTGCTGACCCGCAAGCTCACCGCGAACCTGGCGCACGGTGGCCTCAACCCGGTGTTTGCGGAAACCACGCAGGACGCGCTTGCGCAGTTGCGCAAGGCCGCTGGCGCGCCGACCCGGGGTTTCGACGTGCTGGTGGTCGACCTGGTTTCGATCAAGCATACGGTCGTCGCGCTGCACCGCAACCTGGCCAACATGGATGGCGTCGAACGCCTCCGCATCCTGTTCCTGGAAGGTGGCGATCCGGTCCCCGACGAAGTCCGAGCACTGTCGAACGCGATCGTGGTTCCGCGCCTCGTGGCAGAAAGTGACCTCAAGCCCAAACTGACCGAGTTGCTCGCGGGCGAGGCGATCAGTGCGGCCGGACGCGATTCGCGCGCCGCGGTCAGCCTTGCGCCCGCGCAGGAACGCTCGATCGAATCAGCCAACTTCGCCGATCCCCCGCCGCGGGCCGTGATCAACCCGATGAAGGGGCGGCTGCTGCTGGTCGAGGACAACCCGGTGAACCTGCTTGTCGCGCAACGGCTGATCTCGCTGACGGGCATGCAATGCGATACCGCCGAGAATGGCGAACAGGCGCTGGAAAAACTCGGCCGCGGCCACTACGACATTGTGCTGATGGACTGCCAGATGCCGGTCATGGACGGTTACACCGCGACACGCAAATGGCGCGAACACGAAGCGGACGTGCAGTTGCAGCCGATGCCGATCATCGCCATGACGGCCAACGCGATGGCCGGCGACCGGCAGAAGTGCCTGGATGCCGGGATGGACGACTACCTGTCCAAGCCGGTTGCACGTGAGCACCTGGAAAACACCCTGCGCCGCTGGCTCGACAAGCCGTCGCGCTTGCGCCGATCCGCCCAATCCCAAGCCACCGAGGATGCAGCGACGAACGATCCCGGCGCGCCTGTCGTGGACGACGGCATGGCGCCGGCGCCGGCGCCTGCACAGACCTTGCGCGTCGAACCCCCAGTGACTACGACCCCGTTCGCGGCTGCCGGATTCGCGGACCCGACCAGCGCGCCTGCTCACCCGCCTGCGCCATCCACCGGCCCGGCGCTCGATTCGGAAATCATCGAAGACCTGTGGAGCGCGATGGGCGACCAGTTCAAGCAACTGGTTGATGTGTTCCTCGAAGACGCACCCGGACACCTGACCAAGCTCGAAGCGGCTGCCGTGGTCGGCGACATCGCCGGCATGGCCGGGCCCGCGCATGCGCTCAAGTCATCCAGTGCGAACCTCGGCGCGCTGCAGGTATCGGCTGCCGCCAAGCACATCGAACACGGCTCGCGCGATCGGACCCTCTCCGACGCGGTGGGCGCCGTGGCGACCCTCAGCCGTGAATACCGGCGCGCGGAGAGTGAACTGCGGGTGCTACTGCATTAGCTTGCGAGGGCGACCCCGCGTTGCGCGACGCCCCACGCAACCGCCGCTCCCCGTCAGCGCCCAACCACCTTGCGCGGCGGCCGCTCGTCGTGTTCGAAACGCACGATGGGCTGCTGGCCAAGGATCGCCACCCCCGTCGCCGTGGCTTGCGCCTGCGTCGCCAGGTGCACCAGCGCTCGCGCGTAAACCCGGCGCTTGAATGTGACCACGTGTTCCACCGGGTACCAGAAATCGACCCAGCGCCAGCTGTCGAATTCCGGCTTCTCGGTCAGGTCCAGGCGCACGACGTCGTCGCCGGCAACCATCCGCAACAGGAACCACACCTGCTTCTGGCCGATGCATTGCGGGCGTTCATCGCGGCGCGTGCTGCGATACGGCAGCCGGTAGCGCAGCCAGCCGGGAGTCGCGCCGAGCACCTCGACGTGCTCAGGCAGCAACCCGGTTTCCTCGCGCAACTCGCGATACATCGCCTCGAGCGGGGTCTCGTCGGTATTCATCCCGCCTTGCGGAAACTGCCAGCCGTCACGATGCACGCGCCTGGCCCAAAACACCTGCCCGTCGTCGCGCATCAACACGATGCCCACGTTGGGCCGATAACCGTCCGGATCGATCACGGCACGGAACTCCAAAATAGCAATGACCCGACTCTGCCACACGCGGCCGATGCGCCACAAGCCGGACGCACCTCGAATTGACGCGCCGCTCCGCGCCGTGGACAATGCCCGGCTCCCCAACGGCCATGCAGCACGGCCGGAAACGACACGGCACACACACGGCCGACGCAGGGGACGATCAAAGATTGGCTACGTAGCTCAGCTGGTTAGAGCGTGGCACTCATAATGCCGAGGTCGGTGGTTCGAGTCCACCCGTAGCCACCAGATATATCAATTAAATCAGTGGTTTATGACCATCTAACCCGCCCGCAAGGCGGGTTTTTTGTGACAAAAACTCCTGCACGAATTTGATTGGGAGTCATCCATCCGAGGGCTCGCCCGAGATTTCGCCTGACGGGCAGAAATGTCCTGTGGCAGGTCTGTGACATGTTCTGTGACATGTACTCCTGTCTCCCAGCTGGCAGTCGGTGCGTTTTTGACCCATCCAAGGATCAAGCGCAATTGCGTTGCTCAAACATAAAACTTGAACAATTCGGGCCCGCAGATGGGTCACGACACGGTAAATCGTGATGAACATTTTTTAATGTTCCGCCCATGGTCACCCCATGCACGACGGGCGATGGAAAGCCCAAGTCCATGGAGGATCCCCGGCCGGGCGGAACCGACCTGGCCCACGTGTTCTGCGGACAGCCGCCCTGCGACAATGAGGCGTGACAGCTCATTTCCAGGCGTTTTTTCGCTCTGCAGCCGCACATCGTCTGTTCGTGAAGAAATCACAACCGGTCCGTTTTTTTTTAAGATCGCAAGAATTCACGCCGTCTCAAGGCCACGTCGAGATCGGGGCAAGACACAAACGGACAGGTTTGGGTCTCCAACCGCCGCTTTTTCAGATGCCAGCCATTAAGCTGGGATTTCGCTCGCTGAACCTTGGTATTCGGCTGCGTCCGCTGATTCGATCATTTGCTGCTGGATGCGCTATTCCTGTTGCCGCTGGCAGCCCTTCCGTACAGCTAGACCCACACCCAGGAGCATCATCATGAACTCGCACATCTCGAACCCCCGTTCAATGAAACGCAGTTGGCTGGCGAGCGCCGTGATCGCGCTGCTGGCCGCATCGTCGTTCGCCGTCGCCCCATCGGCCCTGGCGCACGTCGACATCGGAATCGGCATCAACGTCGGTGTCGCGCCGCCGCTGCTGCCGGTGTACGAACAACCGGAGATTCCGGGCTATGGGTACATCTGGACGCCCGGCTACTGGGCGTGGGATGACGAAATCAGCGACTACTACTGGGTGCCGGGCACCTGGGTCCGGCCGCCGCGGATCGGCGTGTTGTGGACGCCGGGCTACTGGGCCTGGAGGGAAAACCGCTACTTCTTCAATGAAGGCTATTGGGGCCAGCGCGTCGGCTATTACGGCGGCATCAACTACGGCTACGGCTACCTCGGCAACGGCTACGCCGGCGGTGAATGGCGCAATGGCGGCCTGTACTACAACCAGGCCTACAACCGATTCGGCAACGGCGTGCGCATCACCAACGTGTACAACCGGACGGTGGTCAACAACATCAATATCACCAACAACCGCTACAGCTTCAACGGTCCCAATGGCGTAAACCGCGAGGCGACCCGCGAGGAACTGGTCGCGCAGAACCAGCGCCGCATCGCAGCAGTCGCCGAACAACGCCAACTCGTGCAAGCTGCACGCCGCGACACGGCACTGCGCGCATCCGTGAACCATGGCGCTCCAGCCGTCGCTGCGGTGCCGCGCCCCGCCGCGTTCGTGCATCAGCGGGACCTGCGAGGTTCGGCAAATGCCCTCAAGCCGCATCCGAACAGTGCACCGGCCTCGGCTCACGGCATTGCAACCAGTGAGGCAAGGCGCAGTGCAGCGATGCAACATCGCGATGCGGTCCAGCAAAGGGCGCATGCTGCGAACGCCCGTCCGGAGCGCACACCGCACGTGCAAGGTGCGCACGCCGGTCCGGAGCGCCAACCGCACATGCAAGGTGTCCACGCCGGTCCCGAGCGCCAGCCGCGCATGCAAGGTGCCTACGCCGGTCCGGAGCGCCAACCGCACATGCAAGGTCCCCGCGCCGCTCCGGAGCGCCAGCCGCGCATGCAAGGTCAGCACGCAGGTCCAGAGCGCCAGGCGCAAATGCAAGGTCCGCACGCAGGTCCAGAGCGCCAGGCGCAAATGCAAGGTCCGCGTCCGGTCCGTGAGGCGCGTCCGGTCCGTGAGATGCGAGTCGCACCGCCACGCCAGCCAGCGGCGCCGCAAGGCAGGCCTCAGCCAAACCAGGACAGGAAGCGTCCGGTTGATCCCAACCACGGTGGCTGATCGACTCAGTTAGGCCGGAACAACGAGAGGCCGTCGCGCAAGCGACGGCCTCTTCGTTTGAGCGTTCGCAAGACAGTGCCTTTCGCGTGCCGCGCAATCACCCCGCATGCCGCGCCGCCGCCTTCGCATGCGCCTGCGCAATCGCGCGCCGCAACGCCACGGGCTTGAGCATCGCCTTGAGGGCCGACCGTTCGGCATTTGGAAAGCAAGTCGCCATGAATGCCGTCTCATTGGGATTCCAAGCGCAACTCATCGAATGATCGGCGTTACAGGTTTGTCCAGTGCGGCCCGTACCGCCAGCAAGAATGTCGGATCGGGCACGACTCCGAGTTGATCGGTCCTGGCGAGGATGCGCCCTTGTGCATCCAGCAAGATCAGTCCGCTGGTGTGGTTGAAATCTCCGTCGGCGAGCTTGCGATAGCGCACGCCGAGCAGAGCGGCAAACATGCGCACGCCAGCTTCGTCGACGCGCGCGAGTGTCCAGCGCGACGGATCGAGTTTGCGCTTGACCACGACAGCGTCAAGCACCGCACGCGTGTCGCGTTGCGGATCGAAAGTCACCAGCAACACTCGCAGCTCGTTTCGTTCTGTCGGGGTCAGTGCATGCTCAAGCCCACGCACGCTGTCAATCATCAACGGGCAGGTGTTCGTACATGACGTGTAGAACATGCTTGCGACTTGCACATGTCCTCGCCGGTCCGAGAGTTGGAACGTCTTTCCGGATTGATCCGTGAAAACAGTCGTCAGTTGCAATACTGATTCGGGAGGTAACGGCATGCTCGCCGTGGCGAATGGAGAAAGCACTAGCAACAGCAGCACGAGGAGTAGTGGATGTTTCATGGCGATCCCGCTTCAGGCAGGCTTCGCGCGCAGCGGAAGCCGAGGCTGGATGTGCTGTCGACGGCTTCGAGCGACGACAGCATCGCCACCCGCATCAACACCGCATAGTTCTCGCGGTCCTGGGTGATCAGCGAACCGGCGCCGCAGAACTTCAGGCGATTCGCATCGGACTGGCTGCGATCATCGCCGGAGACCAGCATCGAGGCGAAGTCCTCGGTCCATTCCCAGACCAGGCCGTGCAGGTCATTCACGCCATAAGCATTAGCCGGCGATTGCCCGACCTCCGCGAGCGCCGACGAAGAAGGTTTCGCGTACCAGCCAAGGATGCGTTCGCGCCAGACCGGATCGCTGCGTGCGTCGCGGCGTGTTTCATCCGCGGCGGCGACGTATTCCCATTCGGCCCATGTCGGCAGTCGGGCATCATGCGCTTCGCAGTAAGCCGAGGCGGCGAACCAGCTGACCCGTGTTGCCGGCTGCTGTGGTTTCACCGTGTCGCCCAACTGCAATGGCGCGCTCCACTGCGTCAGATAGTTCACAGGCTCGGCATAGACGGATGGAACGCGATCGCGTCGCCATTGTGGATGTGCGCTGACGAAAGCGAGGAAGTCCGCGTTGGTCACCGGCGTGCGCATCATGGCGAACGCGGCGACGGGGGTATCGCCGGTGATGTCCTGGTACTTCAGTGCGGAGCGATACGCGCCAGCGGGAATCGGCACAAATGTGCCGTCAGCGTGTGCGATCACTGGCAGCAGCAGGCCAACGAGCAGAGCGGCGCGCATGGGTCAGTGCGCCGCACCTTCGGGTCGTGGCGTGCTCGCGCGAACCTTGGCCACTTGTTCCTTGGTGATATGGCCGCCGGGATTGCCCCAGCTGTTCAGGACATAGGTCAGGATGTTGGCGATCTCGTCGTCGGTCATCTGGCTCATGGGTGGCATGACGGAGTCGTATGCCTGGCCGTTGACCGTGAGCTTTCCGGTACGGCCGTTGAGGGGAATCGCGATCAAATCCTCAGGTTTCAGGGTTGCGAGGTAGTCAGACTTGGCGAGCGGAGGAAACGCGCCCGGAATGCCTTCACCCGTGGACTGGTGGCAGGTCGAACAGGTACCCGCGAACAGCAGCTTGCCTGCGGCGATCTGGTCGGGAACGGTCAGCTTGCCTGCTTCTGCCGCTTTCGCGGCATCCGCAACCGGTTGCAGGCTCGCGACGCTGTCGCCCAGATAGCTCGAATCGACTTCCTTCCCTGAATAGATCGACTTGTCTTGGGGACCGGAGACCTTGAGGATCGCAAGCGCGCCCTTGTTGAAGGCCCGAAAGATCGAGTGATCGACGAGGATGTAGCTGCCCGGAACCTGGGTGTGAAATTCCACCATCGCCGCGCCGCCCGATGGGATCAGCGTGGTCTGCACGTTGTGCTGCTCGACCGTGCCGCCCTCCTGGCGCACGGTGTCGAAGATCTCGCCGATCACGTGGAAACTCGACACCAGATTCGGGCCGCCATTGCCGACGAACAACCGCACGGTTTCGTTGGTGTTTGCAGTCAACGCCTTGTCGCCGGTCAATGATCCTTCGCTGCCGTTGAACACGACATAGGTCGCGTTCTCGTCGATCGCGCGTTGCATGTCGAATGCCTGGTGGCCTTTTTCGCGGTACTTTCCCACCGTGTAGAAATCGCCTTGCATCACGTAGTACTCGTGATCGACTTTCGACAGACCTTCAGGCGGTTCGACCAGCATCAAGCCGTACATACCGTTGCCGATGTGCATGCCGACCGGCGCCGTCGCGCAGTGGTAGACGTAGATGCCCTGGTTGAGCGCCTTGAAGGTGAATTGCGACTGGTGACCGGGCGCGGTGAAGCTAGACGCCGCGCCACCGCCAGGCCCGGTCACGCCATGCAGGTCGATGTTGTGCGGCATCTTGTTGTTCGGATTGTTCATGAGATGGAACTCGACGGTATCGCCTTGGCGGATGCGGATGAAGCTGCCCGGCACCGTGCCGCCGAAAGTCCAGAACGTGTAGGTCGAGCCGTCTGCGATCGGCATTTCCTTTTCGATCACTTCGAGCTTGACGATGACTCGGGCCGGCTTGTGGCGATTCGTGGGTGGCGGCACGTTCGGCGGACTGGTCAACACCGCGTTGATCGCGTCGGCTTGCGGAGCGCCGAAGTCGCCGTTCGAGGCCTGACTTTTCGCCCGTGCTTCCGGTGCCGCAGCGGCGCTGGTTTGTGTCGTGCCCGAGCCAACAAAGACAAGCAGCGCGAAGGCGGTGCTCAGGAAAAGCGTGCGCTTCATGGAAACTCCCTCGATGTACAAGAGCAATTGCGCGTCACATGCGATTGATGGCTGCGCATCGGTCGCAGGCGGTCGGATGCGCCATCGAAGCGGAACCCATCCCAAAGCCTTGCATCACGACACCATCGCTGCGTCTTGCGGCATTGATGTCATCTCCGCACCTTGCTTTGTGCAGCACACCGGATCCGGCGTCTGTGCGTCAACGCACATTGGAAGTCGGATCGAACGCCGTACGCGCAATCACCGCGCATACCGCGCCGCCGCCTTCGCATGCTCCTCGGCAATCGCCTTTCGCAGCGCCACCGGCTTGAGCACCTCCGCCCTGCTACCGATCCCCAGCAGAAACCATTCCAGTTGGTCGTCCCACTGAAGCGTCGCGCTGATCTCGATGACGCCCTCGCTGATGACGGTGCATTTCTGGTCTTTCGACAGCGCCGTTTCGCGGATGTGTTCGCCCGCGAATTCATGGAAACGCACGCGCAGGCGGATGCGGCCCTTGGGCCTGATGACCAGGCTGTCGGCGTATTTCTGGACGGTGAAATCCACCGGTTCCTTTTCGCTGGGCATGGGGTCGACGGATGTCGCGCGCATGCGGTGCATGGGCAGGGTGCGGATGCGTTCCCGGCCTTCGACGGTGCACACCACGTACTGCACGGGACCACGCAGCAGCAAGCCGAGTGAATGGATGCGCATGCTCTGCGCTGCGGGCGCGCCTTTCGAAAGGTAATCCGCGACCAGGATGCGACGCCGCGCGAGGGCGATGTGCACATCGGTCAGAACGGCATGGTCGAGTTTGGGCGGAAGCAGCACCAGATGCGGCGGCAGCACCACGATGCGCTCGTGCCAGTCCTTCCAGCCGGTGTGCTCAAGTTCGCGCTCGGCGGCATCGAACACCGGCGCGAGGTCGTCAAGCATCGCCTGCGGCATCATCGGCGCGGCGTGCCTCTGCACCAGCTTGAGCGCGAGGCTCTGCGATGCGGTCAGGCGCGGCATGAATTCGAAGTTCGCCTCCTTCGCCCAGCTCCAGCGGAACGGCCGGCGGCGGTCGTCGACGTACAGCGGCAGGTACGCCGACAGTTCCTACAGGTCGCGCGCGATCGAGCGTCGCGACGTGGTGTAGCCCGCATCGCGCAGTTGCTGGACGATCCCGGTGACGCCGACCCACTGCGGCCAGCGCGGAAGCGCACGCAACATGGTCCACTGGCGCTTCAGCGTCTGGTAACTCTCGACGAACATGGCGATCTCCGTGCGCGCCCGGAGTCGGATCGTCGCGCGGGAAGCATGGCAGCACCTGGCTCGGGCGCAAAGCTCCTGCTGCGGCGCGTCTTCTTGCGTCGCCAGCCAGGCGCTACCATCGGCACTGCCGCCTGCTGCGCCGCAGCCCGATGCGACGCCCACGTCACTGCCTGCATGGACCCGGATGCATGAATCCCCACCCCGCTCGCGCAGTGTTGTTGTGCAGCGCGCTGTTTGCGGCCACGATCTGCACCGCACAGAACAATGACGCGCTGAGCCCCGCGAAGGTAACCGCAATCGATCGCTATGTCGTTGCGGAAATGGCGCGCGAACGCATTCCAGGCGTCGAGGTCGGCATCTATCGCGATGGCCATGCGGTGCTCGCCAAAGGTTACGGGCTCGCGAACGTCGAACTGCAGGTTCCTGTGGATGCGACGACCCTGATGCAGTCCGCGTCGGTGGGCAAGCAATTCGTTGCCACCGCGGTGATGATGCTCGTCGAGGCAGGCAAGGTCGCGCTCGACGACAGTATCGGCAAGTACTTTCCCGATGCGCCATCGCCATGGCGGCCGATCAAGGTCAGGCACCTGTTGTCGCACACGTCCGGTCTTGCGGAATACGCGACACGCGAGCGCATCCAGCCCGGCGGCCCGTTCGACCTGCGCAAGGACTTCAGCGAAGACGAACTGGTCGGCAAGATCGAAGCGCTGCCGATCGAATTCGCGGCAGGCGACAAATGGGCCTATCGCAACACCAACTATGTCCTGCTCGGGGCGCTGATCCACCGCGTGACCGGAAAGCCCTACGGCGACTACCTGCACGAAAAAATCTTCGCGCAGCTGGGCATGGATGCAACGCGCATCTTCTCCGATCGGGACATCATCCCCGGTCGCGCATCGGGATACGCGATCGAAGGCGGCCAGTTGAAGAACGAGAAGTTCGTGTCGCAGACCTTCAATGCGACGGCCGATGGGGGCTTGTACTTCAACGTGGTCGACCTGGAAAAATGGGACCGCGCCCTGTACGGCACGTCGCTGCTGGACAAGACATCGCTGTATCGCATGTGGACCCCGTTTGCCCTCAACAATGGCAAGCCAGGAACTACCGGCTACGGTTTCGGATGGTCCATCGCAGACGTCAACGGCCATCGGGTCGTTGAACACGGCGGTATCTCGCAGGGTTTCTCGTGCACGATCTCGCGCTATGTCGATGATCGACTGACCGTTGTGATCCTCACCAACCTCCAAGGCGGCCATGCGCAGCCCAGCTACATCGAACGCGTGGTGGCCGGGCTGGTGAATCCGGCGTTGATGCCCAGGTCCGCCACGCCCATCAGGGACACCCAGCCAGACATTGCCGCACATCTGCGCGCGACGCTGGAAGCGATGCTTGCGGGCAGGGACGTGTCCGCCGACTTCACCGGCCAAGTGGGCGACGTCGCCAGCCCCATGTCCATTGCCGAGGTGCGCAATGCGCTGGCAAAGAACTGGCAGGACGGCGCGTTCGTGCTGATCAAGCGCCAGGACAGCGCCGGCATGCTGGCATCGGTGTTTCGCATCGGACCGGCCGGAGATACCCGCGTGGTGGGTGTGGGCACGGATGCTTCCGGAAAGTTCAAGGGGCTGGTGGTGCGGGCGGATCCGGACAATCGGTAGGGCGCACTCCAGTTGATGGCGCCTCGCAGGGAGAGTGCTTGAAAGGCCAGTAAGCCCGCCGCGGCGGCTTCCTGCAAGGCTTGGGCTGAGCAAATGCCATGCGCCTTGGGATCGCAAATCAACGACTTACGTCGTTGTTCGCGGCGGTGCATCCATGCAGCGCAGTAACCGCTGATCTTGTTCAGGGGTTGCCTGGCAGTGCCGGCAAAAAAACCCCGAAAATCGCTCCGGAAAGGACACATGGCGGCGCAGGCATCCGGATCATGGTCTGCCCAGCCCGCTTGCAGATTCCTTGCCATGTGCTCCCTGCCCCCGCCCGCCCCATGCCAATGCGTGTCGTCCTCCTGGACGGCCCCGGCGGCCGCGCGCGCGGCAGCTTGCCGCGTCGGCACGCACGCGGTCAATGGGCGCGGCCCCCTCGGCCGGGTCGGCACGGCGAACGAAAAACCCACCTGGCTTGCTTCCCGATCCATGACGCGAAGGAAAGAATGCTGCACGCCCGTGGTTGCGCACAGCGCCCCGGCGACGGAATCGCCATGCACAAATACTTTTTCGTCGTGCACCAGGGTGCATGCGTTGACGCATGCACTCCTGTTGTGCGCGCCTGGAAGCGTTGCGTGCTGCACGCGGCATTGTTCGTGCACGAAAAAAATGCTGGCTTCCACGCCACGATCGCATGCGTCGTGCACCGATGTTCAATCGCGCACGACGAAAAACCGCGAGTGCACGCTCACGTTTGTTTCGAGGTGCATTCCATTTGCATCGTGCACGCTGGCGACTGGCGCGTGGTGCGCAAGGCATTTTCCGTCCGCGAAATATCCCGTGGCTTGCACGAAAAAAACCGCGGCGTGCACGCAAGAAACGCTTGCGTGCACGACCGGCCGTGCGGCCTGCAGGTTTTTTTCCTGCATGCGCACGCTTTTTTATTCCGCATGCGGCTTTTCCGTCATCGGCAGGGCCCTTGCCGGCCCAGCGAAGTCGCTCGGAGCGCTTGCGAGCAGGAGTGCGTTTTCTTCGGGTCTTTCGCACGCCAAGTGCCCCAAGCCGGGCTTTCGCTCCAACGTCTTTGGCTAGCGACGCCTGCATGCCTGCGCGGATCCCGCACCGACCGCGCCCGATGACGTTGTGCCCCGCGGTGGGCCAGCGTCGCGTCGCCCTGCGCCGCAACCAAAACAGCAAACCCAGCAGTTCAATCCGGGCAAGGACCTCATGCAAGGCCTTCGCCCAATCAAGGAGTACATGTCATGGAACACAACAACAGCAATACCGGCATCGCCGGCAACGGGACCAGCGCAGCTGGCGGCAATCTCACCAGCCGTGACCCAATCGTCAACGGCGTCTCCAGCGCGATCATTGAAGCACTGGCCGTACCGATAGCCACGCCCGGAGGTGTGGGGCGGCCAGCAAAGGTCGCGGTCAACTTCATGACCAAGCAAACCGATGCGCAGTTCAGCGTCGATTCGGCGCGGATCATCGCGAGCATGACCGGCAACAAGGCGTTCCTGACACCGGCGCCGGCATTGACGGACATCATCGCCGCGCGCAATTCGTACACCGCGGCGGTGACGATCGGGCAGGACAGCCGGCTCGGACGCAGCCAACGCAAGAAGACGCGGGCGGCCCTTGTGGGCCTGCTGCGCCAACTCGCGCACTACGCCGAGGATGCCAGCGCGGGCGACCGCACTGTGCTGATGAGCTCGGGCTTCCCGCTGCAGCGGGATCGGGCACCTGTCGGCCCGCTACCCGCGCCAACCCAACTGCGGCTCGCGAAGGGCAAGACCAGCGGCACCGCCATCGCGCGTTGTCGCAGGCTTGGCCAGGCACGTGCGTACCAGTGGCGCATCGCACCGGCGGCAACCCCGACGGCGTAGTCGCCTGTGGTCACCACGTTCGCGGCGAGCGCGCAGTTCGCCGGCCTCGCCGCGACGACGTTCTACGTCGCCCAGGTGTGCGCTGTCGGCACTGCGGGTGCCGGCGACTGGAGTGAGACGGCGGCAGCGCTGGTGCTGTAAGCAAGCGAAGTGTGAGAAGTGTGAAACGGGAGGGGCGATCGCGCGCGCGGTCGCCCCTTTTTTTGTCGCGAATAAGTCCGGCGCACTCCCCACGCACGCCTGCGTGGAGCACGCCTGCGTGGAGTCTGTGGCGAGCATGCCGCCCAATCAGCTGCTGGATGGGGCTATCGTCGGCGGCGTTGCGAGATTCTTGGAGCGGTAGTTGCCGACCTCCTCCGCCGAAAGCTTGCCATCGCCGTTCGTGTCGGCATCGGTGAAGTGCTGCTTGAGCGCATCGGTGGCCGCGAGTTCATCCGGTGTCAGGCTGCCGTCCTGGTTCGTGTCCATCTGGTCGAATGTGGCATCGACAGGAGTCGCCACTGCTGCCGGTGGCGTCGCAACGGGTACCGTGGTCGTGGCGACCGCGCCCGCCAGGCTGCTGTCGTCGTCGGCGCGATGGCAGCCGCCCATTCCGAATACCGCGGTCATTGCGCAGGCGAGTAACCATGCTTGTTGTTTCATCGATTTTCTCCTTTCATGGAGCGGTTGAACCTCTGATTTGTTGCATCGCTGATTTGTCGGACCACTGGCTCTGTTGAAGTCGCGGTTTTCTCGAACTCGCGTGGAGACGGTTGCGAGGACACAAGACGTGCGCCGCGTTGATGCATCGTTCATTGCCCAGGTGCAGCGTCGTGTGTGTCTCGTTCGGGAATGGCTGGCCCTGTGCTCGATGTCCAAGGGTACTTGCTGCGTGCGATGGAATCGGGTTCCTTCTGCCATCGCCGCGTTTGCCCGGAATCAGGCCATCGCGGCAAGCAGTTGCTCCTTGCGCGCAGCCATCTGTTCGCCCAGGGAGGCCAGTTCCTGTTTGGAGAGCAGCTCCTTTGCGCGCGGGAACATTTCCTTTTCCTCTTCACCCGCGTGGTGCTTGATGAGTTCATTGAGCACCTTCGCGCGGCCGCTGAATTTTTCCGAGGCGGGATCAGTGCCCAGCAAATCGTTCAGCACCAGGTCGCCGGCAGCGCGATGCTCTTCGAGCGCCTCGAAGTACATTTTCTCGTCTTCTTTTTTCTTGCCGGCAGCCTTGAATGCCGGGTAGAAGATCTCTTCCTCGATGCTGGCATGCGCTTTGATCTCGGAGGCGATCTTCTCGAGCAATGCGATGCGCGTCTTGACGCCGCGCGCAGTGGTGGATTCCAGTTCGGCGAGCAATCCGCGAACTGTGGTGTGGTCTTTCTTGAGCAGTGCGATGGCATCCATGGCAAGTCCTTTGCGTGGGTTGGTTGAAAGGGTGCTGGTGGAAGAGCGAATTTTTCTGCGCCACAGGTGCAGGTCGTGGCCGTAAATCGCGATCGCGGTCACCCGCACGATCGGGTCGTCGTTGACAAAGAACGGGGTCGGGAACGGTTTCAGCGCGGACATCCTTGCGCGCTGATACGTCAGTGTCTGCATGTGCTCCTCCATGAGCGCGGCCCGCATCGCGCGGACCGCAATGAAACTCCAGGGTTGGACTCTAGCGCGGGGTTTCTGAATCGTGAGCAAATCGGCGAAGAAACATTGCGGCTCGTCGGAATGCTTGTGACTTGCCTGCCTTACCGGGTTGAGCTGCGCTTGCATCCCCCGCGCTCGACTATGATGTCGGTGGTCACGCGCTTCGCCAGGAAACTGCATGCTGCACGATCACATTTTCGATGGGCTTCCATTGCGGACCGGCGATGTGCTGTGCCTGCGCGACGGCACTGATCGCAGTGTCTATGGCCGCATATGGGGTGCGATTGGTGCGCTCGTTCCCGGCGAGATCGATCACTGTGCGCTGTATGCAGGCCCGGCCGGGCGCTGCGTGGAAGCCAATGTATATGGAGTCCGCATGATCGACATGCCCGGCGACCGGTGGGATGCGCATGCACTCGTGCGCGAACGGTTCCTGCTGGACACGCTGGTAGGTGTTGCGTACCCGCTGGCTGGACGCGGTTTTTCCGACACCGAAGAGAACCGTATTCGCGAAGCGGTCGTCGCGTACTGCATCGAGCAGGAAGCAGCCGGTCGACCATTCAATTTCAATCTTCTCGACGCAACCAATTCCGCGCGCACCTACTGCAGCCAGCTGATCGCCGAGGCGTATCGACGCGAGGGCATCGAACTCGACAGCAACACAGGTGTGCCGACCCACCGCGTTTTTTCCCGCGCGGTCTTTCCGCAGGAAATCTGGCATGGGAGTCCGCACCGGCGCGTCGGTTCCATGCACCTGGAGACAGGCTGAGGAACGGCGCACCTGCGCGAGTCACGCCAGCGCTACAATCATCACATGCAAGCCTTGCCATGATCGGGGTGATAGCCCTGCGCCCTGGCGTCCGGCTCTTTCATGTAAGCGCCTTTCATCGTCTTGCCGTACCAGGGGTCGCTGGAACAGTGGTACACCTTCGACCGCGGATTCACCCACACCACGCCGGGCGCACCCGGCGTCGCAGTGCTGGTCGGCATGGAAGCAGGAGTGCGGGAGGATGCCGGCACGGCGGTTGGCGCGACGGGAGCATCGGGCGTGCGCATGGGCGCCGTTTGCGCTGGCGTTGTGGCGGGCGGACCACCCAAGCCGTACCACGTCCTGATCCCACCATGATGCGAGCAAGCCCCGACCTTCAACACGACGTGCGTGTAGGCACCATCGTTGCACAGCGCCGTCGCCCCTTGCGGCGAGTCGTTCCTGGCATACGCGCTGCACGCCAGCAGCAGCGATGCAGACAATACCGTCGACTTCATCAGCTTGTTCATTGCACTCTCCTTGTGCGGCTGAAAAATAGTTGCTCGTGTGAAAAAAGTCGTTCGTGCCGCAGGTTGAATCGTTGCGGACGCTCAACGACCGCGGCCGATCCTGCCTAGGACCATCGACAACGCTACGGCTCCAAGGGTCTTCACCAGCACCGGATGCTGCGCGTAGAAATTGCTCATGGTGCCGACGATTCCCGGGTTGACCGATTGCGCCTGCGTTGCGATCTGTTGCACCTGCCCGGTCGAGAGTTGCGCGGCTTGATCGGTCGTCAGGTTCGGTGTCACGGCGTTGGCCTGCCCCGCAAGTCCCGACAAGCCGAGCTGCGACAGCAGGGCAGCTGCGGAGGGCCCCATCCCGCCGATGAGGCGATTGACGATGCCCGTTTTCTGGTCCGGGTTTGCCTGTCCGAACATGTGCGCGACCATCGATCCAAACGACGGCGTCTGCTCGGAATTGAATGCCGCTGCAATACCCTGGCTCAGGGATTCAGGCGACGCCTGCTGCGCGACCTGATGAAATTCTTCGCGCGCCGCTTCCGGTACCGCACCGGCTCCAACGCCCAGAAGTTGCTGCATCAAGCCACCAATGTTCTCGTTCATTTTCGCTTCCTTGCGATGATGTGGACGCAGCCTACGCCAGCTCGCCGCGCGCTGCGCGAAATGCGATGCGATGTGTTGCCAAATGTTCAGGCGCGGTGTTGCAATGTGCCTCCAGACGAGTGCTGCAAAGGCGCTCGCTTCGACAGGAAGTCACAAACCATGAGCAGGAAGACCAATGCGACCGCGAAGCCGGCGCGCAAGAGCGACAAGGTTTCCCTTTCCGCGAAAGCGAACAGTGCAGTTGCGGGAAAGACGCGCTTGCCATCGCGCGCTGTCCGGCCCCGGACTACTCGCGAGAATATTTCATCGGCCAAGAACATTTGCTCGGAATCGATGCAGACCGCGGTGATTGCAGAGACTCTCGAAGTCGGCAAGCGCGTCGTCGTTACCGGCGCGATTCGTATTCGAAAACGCGTGCACGAAGAACATGTCGTGGTGGACGAGCCGCTGACGGCCGATGCCGTGGATGTCGAGCGCATTGCGGTGAACCGTGAAGTGCAAGGTCCCGTCGCGATTCGCTACGAAGGCGACGTGATGATCGTCCCGGTCGTCGAGGAACGCGTGGTGACGCGCAAGCAACTGGTACTGGTCGAGGAGATACGCATCACGCGGCGCACGTTCGAGCAACGTGCACCCCAAACCGTCTCGCTACGTCGCGAGGAAATCATCGCCGAGCGCATGGACCCGGCCTCCGGTGAGTGGAAAGACGAAAGAGTCAGACGCAAGCCCTGACTATTTCGTCGCAGCAGGTAGCAATACTTCGACTCGACGTCCGCGGGATCCCGGCGTCATTTCCCCCAACTTCATAAGGATATGAAAATGCAAACCATCATTGGTACATTCGATGACAACCGCGCCGCACAAAACGCCGTAGACCGCCTGTTGTCGCAAGGATTCTCGCGCGATCGCGTCCATCTGCAGACCGGATCTCTCGCCACCGAAAAGACCCACGACCACCATGGCTTCTTCGCCGAAGTCGAACATTTCTTCGCGAGCCTCTTCGAATCGGATTCGAAGGCCGACGCCGGCAACTACGCGGAGGCCATCCGCCGAGGCAGCACAGTTGTTGCAGTGGATGCGCTTGACTCAGCCGAGGTGGACAAGGCGAGCAAGACCATGGGCGAGTTTGGCTCCATCGATGTCGACAAGCGCGCGGCGCAATGGAAGAGCAAGGGCTGGAAAGGCTTCGATGCCAGCGCCAAGCCGATTGCGTGCGAGGAAGTGTGCGTGGACAAGGCCAAGGTGATGCCCGTGGTCGAGGAAGAACTCCAGATCGGCAAGCGCGTTGTTGAGGGTGGTGGCGTTCGCGTGGTCAAGCGCATGACCGAAACCCCGGTCACCGAGCTGATCAAGTTGCGTGAGGAACGCGCCACGGTGGAACGTCGCCCCGTCGATCGTCCTGCGACCGAAGCGGATTTCACTAATTTCAAGGAAGGCACGATCGAAGTGCGCGAGAAGTCCGAGGAAGTGGTTGTCAACAAGAAGGCACGGGTCGTCGAGGAAGTCATCGTCGGCAAGGAAGTGAGCGAACGCGACGCGACGGTTACTGACACCCTGCGCCGCACCGACGTCAAGGTGGAGCGCGTGGCCGGCAAGAACACGCCGTAACCAAATCGGCTTCAACGCATGATGCTGCGAGAACGGGTGCGCCTGCACCCGTTCTTTTTTTGGCCCGCAGCGGCGTCGTGCACGCATCGAATGCAGTGGCAGGACGGCGCCCATCGAGTGCCACGCAGCGGCTCGTTTCGCGGGCGACCTTGCGTCGCGCATTCCAGGAACGGCGACTACAGCTGCGACTTGATCGGCAGGATCAGCTTCTCGGCAAGCCTTTGCTTCCACGACCGACTGTTCCACATCTCCCACGAATACGGCATGGCGTTTGCGAGGTCGGCTTCAAACACCTTGCCCATGCGCTCGGCAAACGTCGTGTCGTAGACATTGAGACTCGCCTCGTCGTTGAGCTGGAATGAGCGGATGTCGAAATTGGTCGATCCCACCGACACCATCTCGCGATCGGCGATAAGCATCTTGTTGTGGATCATCGTCGGCTGGTACTCGTACATTTCCACGCCCGCCTTGAGCAGCGGCCCCCACTCCGCCTTCGATGCGAGCCTTACGGCCTCCGAATCGGTGTATTTCCCCGGCATCAGGATGCGCACCTTCACCCCCCGTGCGCGCGCGGCAACGAGCGCTTTGCACATGAGTGCGTCCGGAACGAAGTAGGCGGCCGACAGGTCGATGCTGCGAACCGTCGCGGCAATCACCATCAGGTACATCAGGTGCATGCTCTCGGACCCGCCCGAGGGGGAGCTCATGAACACGCTGGCATCCATCGTTCCCACCGGGGTCATGGCCGGGAAATAATCCGCACCATTGAGCAAGGCCCCGGTCGACTTGATCCAGTTGTCATCGAATGCCGACTGCAGTTGCGCGACGACAGGGCCCTCGATGCGGAAGTGGATATCGCGCCAGTGCTCGGGATCTTGCGCGTGGCCCTGCCAGGAATCGGCGATGCCAACGCCGCCGGTGAACCCGATCGTGCCGTCGATGATCAACAGCTTGCGGTGCGTGCGTTTGTTCAGCCGGGTGATGTTGTACCAGCGCAGGGGTCGGTACAACTGCACGTTCACCCCGGCGTCCTGCATCTGCTTTACCGCCGAAGCATCGAGCTTGGAGCTGCCGTGCCAATCCATGGTGACATTGACCTTGACACCCGCGCGCGCGCGCTCGATGAACGCATCACTGAACTTCTTGCCGACGTCGCCGGACCAGTAGATGTAGGTCTCGAACGTGATGGTCTTACGAGCGGCGCGGATCGCTTCGAGCATGGCCGGGAAAATCTCGTCGCCATTTTCAAGATCGGTCACCCGATTACCGGAAAGGATTGCGGGTCCGAGCACGACGCTCATTTCACGGCGGAATTGCGGATCCGAGATCGGGTACTTGTGCACGACGATGTCGTTGAGCTTCTTCTGCGGCGTGGCGAAATTCATCGCCAGCGCGGCGCAGATGATGGTCAGGACAATGGTGATGAGGATGGTCCAGATCACGGGTTTCTTCTCCAGCTCTTGTCCAGCTCTTGGTCACGCGGACCTCCGGCGGAGCGGACGTCGGCAACAACGCCGTTCAGCCGGGTACGCCCATGCGCACACGCCGATGCGCCGGTGTTCGCGCCGGGGGTGCTAATTGTCCTTCGACGCGCGTTGGCCCCATGCGTCGCCGGCCACCGTCGTGCAACAGCATGCTTCGCTGGCCAGCAGCGCTGACTTGCGACGTTGACCAGCTATCGACCGCCGCGGCTAGTCGCGGCTATTGAGCTTCGCGATCAGGTAGCCGGCGGCCAATACGATTGCCACGGTCGTGAGCGGGCGGGCGCGAACGACGTCCCTGCCATATCGGGCCATGGCCTTTCCCTGCCCAAACAGTGATCCCAGGCCTTCTCCCATCTTCGCCTGTGCCTGCCTGGTTGCGTCGACGCCCGAGTTCACTGCGTCGGCGACCCCGACAATGATGCGATCGCGGACGACGCCGAGTTGCTCGGCCGCATTTTGCATGGGCGAAACAGATGCATCGGACATGGCATTTTGCTCCTTGGGTTTAGCGCCGAATCGACGAAGCCGTATGTCGACCGAATGCGCATGCGCATCCGTCCACGTCACCGACGCAAACGTCTTGCCAGGGTCTGGATGTGGCCCAGGCCCGCTGCATGGATTGAATCACCGGAGTGGCACGGTCGATTTCGCCATCGACAATGCCGTTCGTCTGGCCTAGACCTTGCGGCCCCTGAGGAACGCGATCACCGCGAAAATCAGGAATACCACGAAACAGATCTTGGCGATTCCAGCCGACGCACCGGCAATTCCGCCGAAGCCGAGGATCGCAGCGATGATCGCGATGATGATGAAGACGATGGCGTAGTGCAGCATGAGATGCTCTCCCTGAGTTGAAACCTGGCCGTCAATGGCGAACGCATCCTAGCACCAAATTTTGAGCGTCCAGTCGGCGGCGAACTGCGGCAATAGGTTCCGTTCATTATTGGAGTTTCGGAACTTGAGGCTCCCACCGGGCGTGTCAACTTCACTTTGCCTGGACCGTTGTGACCGGTGTGCTCATTCAGCTGGCTAAGGAACCGAGTCCGGACATGCGCCGGACTCGGTAGGTTTGAACAAGTCCAGGAGGGACTTGTTCAGAACATCCCCACCCGAACGCGTGGTGTCGTTGTCCGATTGCAGGCTGCGTTGGCGTTCTCCAGAGCAAGCAACCCGCGCATGCATGCCTGCGCATTGCCCCCCCATGTCGAGGATGCACTTGAGTCATGAATGAACTGAGTCTGGAAGAGTTGTTGGCGAACGTGGTGCGCAGCACCGGCTGGATCATGACCGGCGGCTCCGCGCAGTTCCGCCACGGCGCGCTGTCGGAGTTGCAATCGAACCTGCACCTGGTGCATCGACAGGCATGCACGACGCGCATGCAGCAAGCGGTCAACGTGCTTGATGAAAAAGCGACCAGGGTGTCCGCGAACAAGACAACCGACGCCGAATCGGTGATGGGCCTGCGCCGGGTGCTGGTCGAATTCGAACAGGCGATGTGCGCCTATATTGCTGGCGCGAGGAAATGCGGCTGATCCTGGCAAGGCTGGCGACCGCGATCCGGTTGCTCGATCCGTTCTTGTCCTGAGTCGGGGTTGGATACAAGAGCCCCGGCGAAACCCGGGGTTTTTTACGCCGTGACGGATGATTGACGCACCATCCTGCCTGAAGGAGGACGCGCGCAAACTGCAGTTGCGCGCGGCGTTGCCGCAATTGCCCGCGAGCGCGCTCGGCTACTGGAGCGTGGCCGACGCGGCGCTCGGGCCGCTGCCATGACCAGCCGCACCTGCTGATGCGCTAGAGTCGGCAGCATGGATATCTTCAAGGTCTTCCGCATCGAAGCGGCGCATCGGTTGCCGCACGTGCCCGACGGGCACAAGTGCGCTCGTCTGCACGGGCATTCCTTCGCGGTCGAGCTGCACGTGGAAGGCACACCCGATCCGCATACCGGCTGGGTAATGGACTTCGCCGACATCAAGGATGCGTTCGCCCCCCTTTACGAACGGCTCGACCATCACTATCTCAATGACATCGAGGGCCTGGAGAATCCGACCAGCGAGCGCGTCGCGATCTGGATCTTCGAACGCCTCAAGCCCGCACTGCCCTTGCTGGCCGAGGTGGTGGTGCATGAAACCTGCACCTCCGGTTGTCGCTATCGCGGCCAGGAATGACGCAGCGCGTCAGATGACAGTAAGTTGGCATATCTGCTGAAGATCAATGGCTTATGAACGGCATGACCTTCCTGCGAAAGAGATATGTTGCATTGCAACAAAGCTCCTGCTAGGATGCTTCCCATACTGGGCATCCCGCCCTTTCAGGAGCAGGTCCATGTACGAGCAAATCCAGAACCAGATGATCCACATGAGCAAGCAGTTCGCCAACGCCGCGCTGCAGGCCAACACCCTCGCGCTGCAGAACGCCGAGCGCCTGATCGGTCTGCAGTTCAAGACCCTCGAAGAGCGCATCAACGCGAACGTCTCCTTCTTCGGCCAGGCTTCCGAAGCGCGTGACATCGAAGACCTCAAGACGATCATGCCGAAGGGCCTCGAGCTCGCCAAGGAACACGCTGAGCGCTTTGCCGCCGTCGGTCAGGAAATGATCTCCAGCCAGCTCAAGACCAACCAGGCGATTGCCGAACTGGTCAAGGGCCAGGTTGAAGCCGCCAACGACGAAATGCGCAATGTCGCGACGCAGGCCGCCGACATCGCCACCAAGAACGTGGACAAGGTCGTCAAGGCCGCTGCCCGCAAGTAATTTTCAACGTCCAATGTGTGGTTGGGCTAGCGTCGACTAACCCCTGACGCAATGCTCTTTCAAAGCCGGCCTAGTGCCGGCTTTTTCTTTTGCCGCACAGGGACGTGCCAATGTCGCGGGCGCATGGATGCGCAGGAGCGACTGCTGCACATGGATGTGCGAATTTCGCGAGAGCCAGGATGGCGGTAGCGACTGCTGCACATGGATGTGCGAATGTCGCCGGCGGTCGCTTCCGGCTCCTGTGCTGCACATGGATGTGTGCGAATGCCGCGAGCGCATGGATGCGCCAGAGCGGCCCTCACGCGACATTGGTGCATCCCTGCACGGCACAGGATGCGCAGGAGCGACCCTGCCTCCAGCCCCAGTCGCTGACGCATTGTGCAAGCGTCAGCCAAGGGTCACCCCGCGACCGCTTCCTCACGATGGGAGTGCGTGCGCGCGATCAGCAGGTAGACCACCGGCACGACGAACAGGGTGAAGAAGGTACCGATCGCCATGCCTCCGACCACGACCAGGCCGATCTGGTTGCGCGCCTCGGCGCCGGCACCTGAGGCGACGGCCAGGGGCAGCGCGCCGAATACCATGGCGCCGGTCGTCATCAGGATCGGACGCAGGCGCAATGCCGCCGATTCCACGACCGCATCGAACTTCGACCTGCCCTGCTCCTGCAACTGGTTGCTGAACTCCACGATCAGGATGCCGTGCTTGGCGATCAGTCCTACCAGGGTGATGATCCCGATCCGCGAGTAGATGTTCCAGCTGCCGTGGCCCCCGAGCTTGAGCGCGAGGAAGGCGCCAAATGCCGCCAGCGGCACCGCGAGCAGGATGATGAATGGATCCACCCAGCTCTCGAACTGCGCCGCGAGTACGAGGTAGATGAAGGCCAGCGCGAGCGCGAAGATCAGAACGAAGTCGTTCGCCGACTCGCGGAACTCGCGGCTGCGTCCGGCCAGGTCGTATTGCGCTTCCGGCGCGACCTGGTGCAGCGCGTTTTCCATCCAGGTCAGCGCCTCGCCGGTCGAATAGCCTGGCGCAAGTCCGGCACTGACCGTGGCCGACCTGAGCTTGTTGAAGTGGTTGAGCTCCTTGGCCGCGATCGTCTCGTGCACCTTCACCAGGTTCGACAGCTGCACCATCTGGCCATCGCGTCCGTGCACGAACACATTGCTCACGTCGCCCGGCACCCGCCGCGCCGCGTCCTCGACCTGCACGATCACGTCGTACTGCTGCACGCCCTTCTTGAAGCGGGTGACGTTGCGCCCGCCCAGCAAGGTCTCCAGGGTGTGGCCGACGATGTCGACGCTGCTGCCGACCGCAGCTACCTTGTCGCGGTCGACATCGATCTTCAGTTGCGGCTTGTCGAGCTTGAGGTCGCTGTCGACATTGGTCAGGCGCGGGTTTTCCTGCATCTTCGCCTGCAGCTTGGCAACCGTGTTGCTCAGGTCGTCCCAGGTACCCGTGCTCTGGACGACGAAGCTGATGTCCTTGTCGAGGAAATCGCTGGCGCCCAACGGCGGCGGCGTGACCGTAAATGCCATCACGCCGGGGATTCCGAAGAACATCTGCGCCGCCAGTCCACTCGGCGGAAACGGACTGCCGGCGATTTCCTGGGCGGATTTCTTGCGCTTGCTCCAGTCGGTGAGCATGGTGAAGCCGACCGTCTGCGTCACGTCCGGGAATCCGACAATCTGGAATACACGCTGCTGGTCCGGCAGCGCGAGCAGCATGTGTTCCATCTGTCGGGCGTACTTGTCGGTGTACTCGACCGTCGATCCTTGCGGCGCGATGCCGATGCCGATGATGAAGCCCTGGTCTTCGGCTGGAGCCGTCTCGACCGGCAGGCCATGCAGGAACGACTGGATCTTCGTTCCGACCCATGCGACCGGCCGGTCCTGGCTGGATGCCATCGCCTGCAGTTGCGGTGGCGTGAGCCGGTCGGGCCAGCCAAGGAACAGGAACAGCGCGAGCGCGTACACGATCACCGCGCCGCCAATCACGATCCACTTTGCCCGAAGCGCCTTCGAGAGCAGACGGCGATAGGTGCGATCGATCCAGCGCAGCACCTTCTCGCCAGTCTCGTAGAACCGGCCGTGCTTGCTGTCATGTCGCAGCATGCGCGAGGACATCATCGGCGACAGCGTCAGCGCGGTGAAGCCCGAGACGAGCACGGCGCCGGCCAGGGTCAGCGCGAACTCGACGAACAACTTGCCGGTGCGGCCGCTGGAAAATGCGAGCGGCACGTACACCGCGGCCAAGGTCAGGGTCATCGCGACAATCGCAAAGCCAATCTCCTTGCTGCCCTTGAGGGCTGCCTCGAACGGCGGCATGCCGGCCTCGATGTGCCGGTAGATGTTTTCGAGCATCACGATCGCATCGTCCACGACCAGACCGATCGCGAGCACCATCGCAAGCAGGGTCAGCGTATTGATGGTGAAGCCGAACAGGTACATCAGTGCGAACGCGCCAACCAGCGACAGCGGGATCGTCACCCGCGGAATCAGGGACGCGCGCCAGCTGCGCAGGAACACGAAGATCACCAGGATGACCAGGGCGATCGCTTCGCCGACAGTCTTGTAGACCTCCTCGATCGACTTCTTGATGAAGATCGTCGAGTCGTAGGCGATCTCGACCTTCATGCCCTGCGGCAGGGTGCGGGTGATCTCCGGCAGCATCTTCTGCAGCGCGGTGGAAATATCCAAAGGATTGGCGACAGCCTGCTTGACGATGCCGAGCGGCACCGCGTTCTTGCCGTTGTAGCGCGCGCGGAACCGGTCTTCCTGCTGGCCGAGCTCGACCTTGGCGACATCCTTCAGGCGCACCTGGGTACCGTTGGTGTCCGACAGGATGATGTTGCCGAACTCTTCCGGCGTCTTCAGGTCGGTTTCGGACAACACGGTGAACTCGCGTGCGCTGCCCTCGACGCGACCCGCCGGGATCTCAACGTTCTGCCTGCGCAGCGCCGCCTCGACATCTGCGGGCGTGAGCCCGAATCCGGCAAGGCGCTGCGGCTGCAGCCAGACCCGCATCGCGTAGGTGCTCGAATACACCTGCGCCTGGGCGACGCCGGGAATGGTCTGCACCCGATCCTTGACCAGGTTCGTCGCGTAGTCGGCGATCTGGACCTGGGAGTGCCGGTCGGATGAGAACGCGAGATAGATGATCGGCTGCTGGTCGGCTTCCTGCTTCTGGATGATCGGTTCGCGCACGTCGAGCGGCAGGAACTGGCGCGCCTGCACGACGCGGTCGCGCACGTCAGCCGCCGCGCCGTCCGGATCGCGGTTGAGGCGGAAGCGGATCGTGACCTCGCTGGTCTGCTCGCGGCTGACCGACTGCATGAACTCGATGCCCTCCACGCCCGACAGCGCGTCCTCGATCGGCTGGGTCACCTGCGACTCGATGACCTGCGCGCTCGCGCCCGGATAGGTCGTGCTGACCGTCACCACCGGCACGTCGACATTCGGGATCAGGCGCACTGCGAGGCGCTGGAACGCGATCAGTCCCAGCAGCAGGACTACGAGGTTGATCACGGTCGCCAGGACCGGTCGGCGGATCGAGATATCAGAAAGAACCATGGCGCGCCTTTATCTCTTTTCCTTCTCCCTGCGGGAAAAGGTGTCCACAGGGCGGATGAGGGAAAGGCGCTGGGCAAGCACCCGACATCCGCAGCCCTACACTCACAATTCCGCGAGAGAGGGAGTCAATTCGCTACTTCGACGACGGGCCGACCGCGGAAGGCGCGGCATCGGCGCCTGCCGGCAGCGCCTTCACATCCAACCCCTCATGCATGATCGGCTTGGTCTGGCCTGCGGTGATCACCATGTCGCCGACCTTGAGTCCTGATACCGCCTGCACCATGCCTGGCACCCGCACGCCGGTCCTGATTTCGACCCGCTTGGCCTTGCCGGCGACGATCGTATAGACGAAGCGCACATCGCCGTCCTGCATCAGCGCCTGCTCCGGCACCAGCACCGCATCGACGTTGCCGCCGCCGGTCTGGAGTTGCACGCGAACGAACTGGCCCGGACGCAGGCGACCGCCCGGATTTGCGATTTTCGCGCGCAGCTTCGCGCTGCGCGTGCCGGGATCGATGACAGGATCAATCGCGGCGACTTCGCCGGTGAACTGCTCGTTCGGGAACGAATCGATGCTCACGTCAACCTTCTGCCCGTTGTGCAACTGCGCCAGCTGGCTTTCCGGCGCAGAGAAATCGACATCGATCGGATCCAGCCGAACCAGTTTCACCAGGTCCTGTCCGACGTTGACGAAATCGCCGACGCTGACTTCGCGCAGGCCAGCCTGGCCCGCGAACGGCGCGCGCAAGGTCATCTTCGACAACATCGCGTGGGCGGATGCGACCCGCGCCGCGTCGACCCCGAACTGGGCATGCGCCTTGTCGTAGTCGGATTGGGAAATCAGTTTCTGGGACACGAGTTGCTGCGCGCGCTCGGCCGCCGTGCGGCTGTTCTGCAGGTTGGCGACGGCTTCGTTGAGGCTGGCCTGTCCCAGGCTCGCATCGAGGGTGAACAGCAGATCGCCCGCGGCAACATGGCCGCCCTCGGTGAAGTGGATCCTGTTGATGCGGCCGGCCACTTCGGGTCGCACGACGACTGATTCCTCGGCGCGCAGGCTGCCGACTGTCTGCACGCCCGCGGCAAGGGGTTCGCTCTTGAGGGTGACCGCTTCGACTGGCATCGGCGGCATCGCTCCGCCCGGAGGCCCGCCCTTGCCTCCCGGACCACCTGGACCCTCCGCGTTTCCGGCGCGACCGCAGGCGACGACGCTTCCGAGGATCAGCACGAACAGCCCAGCGGTGGCGATACGGCGCATGGCGCGTCCTTGTCGATTGCGATCGATCGCACAGCGACTCCACCGATGCGGTGGCGTGGACGGTCGCCCCAAGGCGTCCGTGCTGGCGACCATGAATGCTGTACTGCCTAGCCTAGCTTATCCGCCTCGTTCGGCACCGTGCCGAAAGTCGTTGAGGACCTCGACCGCATCTTCCAACTCGGAATGCATTGTTGCATCCGCTGCCATCCACCCATGCGGCAGCAGGCCCAGCCGCGGCGCATCGATCACCCGATCGAGGATCGCAAGTGTCTGCCCGGCATTCCGGAAATCCGGATCCACGGCGTTGCCGATCCAGCCAAGCAGTCGGTTTCCATCGGCGCGGATCGCGCGCGCGGTCAGGCGCGCGTGATTGATGCAACCGAGCCGCAGGCCCACCACCATCAGCACCGGCAGCCCGAGCGCGCGCGCCAGCCCGGACTGGTCAAGCTGCGCCGACAAGGGCGAGGCCCAGCCGCCGACGCCTTCGACCAGCACGAGGTCGGCCTGGTCCGCCAGCGCATCGAACGCAATGCACATGCGCTCGCATGCAATCGCCACGCCCACTGCTTGCGCTGCAATCTCCGGTGCGGTGGGTTCGGGCAAGGCATATGGATTGACCAGCGCATAGTCGGGCCGTGGATCGCTTGCCGCGAGCAGTCGCAAGGCATCGTCGTTGCGCCAGCCGTCGGAAGTGCGCTCGCATCCGCTGGCCACGGGCTTCATGCCGATGGCGCGCAAGCCGCGCGCGCGCAAGCCAAGCAGCAAGGCGCAACTCACCGTGGTCTTGCCGATGCCGGTGTCGGTTCCGGTGACAAAGACTCCGCGGATCATGCGATGCGGCCAGTCATCCGCTGCCGCGCACGGCGGCCGAACCAGGCAGGTATCGGACCGTTGAGGAACATCAGCGAATACACCATGCCGGGCGCACCGAACAGCCACAGCGGCCACCTTTCGCTGAGACTGCAGGCGACGAGGATCGACAGGGCCGCCACGCCGGCCGACACCCATCCGCTGGCGATGCTCTCGACCGTAGCCACGCGTTCATCGAGCGTGAGTTCCAGCGCATCGCGCTGCTTCCACGCCTGTCGATGCAGCAGGCTCAACACGATCGACATCGTGGCGAACACCACGCCATACAGGACGAACATCGTGCGCAGGTCGTCAAGCGAGCTCAGCGTGACGCCCATTGTCAGCCAGCCGCCGGTGATCCAGCCAAACAAACTCGCGAACATGTACTTCAGCGGATAGATGTACACCATCACCAGGAACACCAGCACCAGGCTCAGCACCACGCTGCCGCGATCGTCGAGTCCGTAGCGCCGGCTCCAGGACATATGTGCGTACCAGAACAGCGCGAGTTGCGCGAAGCAGGCCGCGAACGCCGGCGTGCCCTTGAGCGCTTCGAGCAGCTTGGGGATGCTGTCGGGGATCGTGCCGACCGAGATCACCAGCATCGACATCGCGAATGCGAATGCGGCATCGACGAAAGCCTCGATGCGGGTCACTTCGCCGCCGCGTTCGCGGAATCCGTCGGGGCGCAATTTCGCGGTCGCGTTCATGGCGAAAGCTTAGCAGCACGACGCACGCCTGAATGACGAGAAGCAGTTGCGCCCACGGACGACGAAACGGGGCGGAAGCCGCGCTGCTAGAATGCGCCATGCACGCAGTCCGCGACCTTGCAGGAACCAAATCCGAGCAGTACGCCGAACTCGCCCAGCAGGCGCGCGGATTGCTGTCGGGCGAGCGTGACCGCACTGCCAATGCGGCGAACCTCTCCGCGCTCGTGTTTCACGCACTGCCTTCGCTGAACTGGGCTGGTTTCTATTTCTTCGACGGCAACGAACTCGTGGTCGGTCCATTCCAGGGCAAGCCTGCCTGCGTGCGCATCGCTTTGGGTCGGGGCGTGTGCGGTACCGCCGCCGTCACCCGGCAGACCCAGCGAATCGCCGATGTCGATACATTCCCCGACCATATCCCCTGCGATGGCGCCTCGCGTTCGGAACTGGTCGTACCGCTGTTGCAAGGCGACACCCTGATCGGGGTCTTCGACCTCGACAGCCCGGAAACCAACCGCTTCGACGCGGAAGACCAAACGGGCCTGGAAGCCATCGCACGGATCTGGCTGGAGGCGAGCACGTGAGCGAACCCGAAAAGCTGATCAACATCGGCCCGAAGTCCTCGGCATGGCTGCGCCAGGTCGGCATCCGTTCGCGCGAACAGCTTGTCGATGCCGGCGCCATTGGCGCGTTCATCAAGATCAAGCGTGCCGGTTTTCGTCCCGGCCTCAACCTGCTGTACGCCCTCGAAGGCGCAATTCACAGCTGCCATTGGCGCGACCTGCCTGAAGGCCGTCGCGGCGAACTGCTGCTCGAAGCCGAAGCCGCCAGCATTGGGCTGCCTCCCGCGCGCGGCAAGGCAATGCCGCCCGCCGAACCCGTGCGGATGGTCTATTCCGACGAAGACCCGCGCATGAACACAGAGCCAACCTACGACACGCACCGCGACGAGGATTGATGCATGCGGCTTGCGTTGTCTTTCGATGGCGCAGTGGCAATCTCTGCCGCGGAGCGGATCCATGCGATGACCGTGCAGAAACGCTGGGTCAGGTGTTCCGGGGGTCGGATTTCCTGGTTTGACGAAACCTGACAAATCGCACTGCCATTCGTTGTGCTGCGGCAAACAGGGGATATCGCAATGGACAGCTTGATCATGTTGGCGATGCTGGCGGCGACCATGCAGGAACAACCGGCGCAATCGGCGGAGCAGCGCGACAACCGGGAAATATTGACGACGGTTCTGGCCGTGCCCGCTGGAGCGGTCGACAGCAACCAGAGCCCGGAACTCAAGGCCGTGATGGGCCTGATCCAGGCCAAGGATTTCGCCACCGCCAAGACACGGATCAAGCCATTGCTCGAGCGTTGCCAGGCGCAGGAGGCGGATCCCAAGCGACGGATCGTCAACTTTTCAGACCAGGATGAGTTCCTGTATTTCTCGTCAACCGCGGCGACCAGCGGGCAGGTGGTCAGTTGGGTGCGAGACGACTGCGCCGTGGCGTACAAGACCCAAGCTTTTATGGCCGTTGAGGCTGGCGATGCGGAAGATGCCTTCCGCTACCTCGACCTCGCGACGAGGCGCGCCCCATGCTGGGCGCAGGTGTATACCGAGCGCGCCTTCCTGTTGATGCGGATGGGACGCTCAGACGACGCCCTAGTGTGGTGTCTCGCAAATAACTTGAACTAACATCTCAGCAAGTTGTCTTTCATTGCAGTGCTTATGGAGCCTGCCATGATGGCCAAGATGGGACGTCCGGTCACGCAACTTGAGTTGTCCGCTGACGAGCGCGCCG
>JBBQTD010000019.1:0-54937 GCA_038234715.1 Lysobacterales bacterium
AAACGAGCAACGAGCCGTCGAAAAAGACGAGAAAACGTCAAAAATACCTTCATATCGCAATCGCGGACCGGAAAAAGCAGAGCGCCGCTTTTGTCGGAGAGCTGCGTCGCGAAATCCCGGGGTATTTCAGCAGCCTGCTAGGAGCGGCAAGCGTCGCTTGCTGCCAAGATATTTCTCCGGAAGGACAGCGTTCAACTTCTCTGATGAACTTGTTCTCTCTGTACGTTGGATCCCAACTTGGTCAAAAATGCGCTTACTTGAGCGAGGCGGAATCCGAGCATTTGAGAGGTAATATTTCAGCAATTGAGCAAGTGTTGGGCACCTACGTTGGGCAAGCACAACTTACCTCCCTTCAGAAAGCTGCCTCCGGAGTTGCTACTCACCAAAAGTGCGATGACAACGACAAAAAGCAGGTGGGTGTTGCGGTTGCTGATGCAGAAAGCTGGGCAACCAAGATTCGTAGCGCACGAACCAAACAGCAGCCGGCCAACTCAATCTCATCGGAAGCCAAGCAATGATCTCCAAGCAAGGGCACTTCTATGCGCTGCGGCCTAACCATGCGCTCAACCGGATGGCCGTGAGCGCATCTGCGGCATTGTCACGCGCTACAACAAGAAGTCCGTGTCGGTCCTCGCAGCGGATGGCTGTGCATGGAAGGTGTCACCTGGCCTGCTCACTCCGGAGCCTGAGCAACCCGCCAATGCGAAGCCTTCCGGCGTCGTCGTCACCTTGCCGCGCAAACGCTGAAAGTCGCCTGACGATTCTTGACAGGGGTGGCAGGGCCTGGCCCGGAATCGGTCCGGTCGCGTCATGTCGCTGCGCTACACTGCTGATCCACGGACAGCATCAGCGCGGCGGCCCGCGCGGCGGAGGAACTTGTGACCCAGCAGAACGGCAACGGTGGCCACGACGCGCCCATTGCGGATATTGATCCGGTCGAGACCGGCGAGTGGCTCGATTCGATCAGGGCGATCATCCAGACCGAGGGTGGCGCGGAGCGCGCGCATTATCTGCTTGAGCGCATGGCCGATGAGGCGCGCCGCGCCGGCGCCGAGATCCCGTTCTCGCCGACTACCGCGTACATCAACACGATTCCGACCCAGAACGAGATCAAATCGCCGGGCAATGCCGAGATCGAATGGCGCATCCGCTCGCTGATCCGCTGGAACGCACTGGCAATGGTGGTGCGCGCGAACCGCAAGCCCGGTGACCTCGGCGGGCATATCGCGAGCTTTGCCTCCAGCGCCACGCTGTACGACGTCGGCTTCAATCATTTCTGGCGCGCACCGCACGACGCGCACCCGGGCGACCTGCTTTACATCCAGGGCCACAGCTCGCCGGGCATCTATGCGCGCGCCTTCCTCGAAGGCCGTATCAGCAGCGATCAGCTCGACCATTTCCGGATGGAAACCGGCGGCCGCGGCATTCCGTCGTATCCGCACCCGTGGCTGATGCCGGACTTCTGGCAGACGCCAACGGTGTCGATGGGCCTGGGGCCGATCACCGCGATTTACCAGGCGCGCTTCTGGAAATACCTCGAAGGCCGCGGATTGCTGCCGCCGAGCGACCGCAAGGTGTGGTGCTTCCTCGGCGATGGCGAGACCGACGAGCCCGAGAGCCTGGGCGCGATCGCATTGGCCGGGCGCGAACACCTCGACAACCTCGTGTTCGTCGTCAACTGCAACCTGCAGCGCCTTGACGGGCCCGTGCGCGGCAACGGCAAGATCATCCAGGAGCTCGAAGGCAGCTTTCATGGCGCGGGCTGGAACGTACTCAAGGTGATCTGGGGCAGCTACTGGGATCCGCTGCTCGCGCAGGACAGCAAGGGCGTGCTGCGCAAGCTGATGATGGAAACCGTCGACGGCGAATACCAGAACTGCAAGGCGTTCGGCGGCGCGTACACTCGCGAGCATTTCTTCGGGAAATACCCGGAAACCGCGGCGATGGTCGCGAACATGTCGGACGAGGACATCTGGCGCCTGAATCGCGGCGGCCACGATCCGCACAAGGTCTATGCAGCGTACGCAACGGCGAGCGCGCACAAGGGCGAGCCGACCATCATCCTCGCCAAGACCGTCAAGGGTTACGGCATGGGCAAGGCCGGCGAGGCGCAGAACATCACCCACCAGCAGAAGAAGATGGACGACGAGTCCATCCGGGTGTTCCGCGACCGTTTCCGCATCCCGGTCACCGATGCGCAGCTACCCGACGTTCCGTTCTTCCATCCAGGCGCTGATTCGCCCGAGGCGAAATATCTCGCCCAACGTCGCGAAGCGCTCGGTGGTTCGCTGCCGCAGCGCCGGCAGAAATCCGATGAAACCCTGATCGCGCCGGAACCGGCAGTGTTCGAACGCCTTCTCAAGAGCAGCGGTGAGCGCGAGATCAGCACCACGATGGCGTTCGTGCAGGCGCTGAACATCACCTTGCGCGACAAGAGCGTTGGCCCGCGTTGCGTGCCGATCGTCGCCGACGAGGCGCGCACGTTCGGCATGGAAGGCCTGTTCCGGCAAATCGGCATCTACGCGCCGTTCGGGCAGAAGTATAAGCCGATGGACGCCGAGCAACTCATGTTCTACCGCGAAGACCAGGCCGGGCAGGTGCTGCAGGAAGGCATCACCGAGGCTGGCGCGTTCTGCAGCTGGCTTGCCGCCGCGACGAGTTACAGCACCAACAACCTGCCGATGCTGCCGTTCTTCATTTTCTACTCGATGTTCGGCATGCAGCGCGTGGGCGACCTGTGCTGGCTCGCCGGCGACATGCGCGCGCGCGGATTCCTGCTTGGCGCAACCGCAGGTCGCACGACGCTCAATGGCGAAGGTCTGCAGCACGAAGACGGCCATTCGCACCTGCTCGCGGGTGCGATCCCGAATTGCCGCGCCTACGATCCGACGTTTGCGTTCGAGGTTGCGGTGATCATGCAGAACGGCATGCACCGCATGCTCAACGATCAGGAAGACGCGTTCTGGTATCTCACCCTGATGAACGAGAACTACACCCACCCGGAGATGCCCAAGGGCGCCGAGGCCGACATCATCAAGGGCATGTATTTGTTGCAGGGATCGGCGAACGCGTCGGCCAAGGGCAAGAACAAGGCCCCGCATGTGCAGTTGCTCGGATCCGGCACCATCCTGCGTGAAGTGATTGCCGCCGCCGAATTGCTCGACAAGGACTTTGGCGTGAGCGCCGATATCTGGTCGTGTCCGAGTTTCAGCGAATTGCGTCGCGATGGCTTCGACACCGAGCGCCACAACCGCCTGCATCCGGAAGCGAAGACGGCCCGTGTCGCGCACGTCACAGCCTGCCTCGCGGACCGCGCAGGACCTGCGATTGCCGCAACCGACTACGTGCGCGCGTATGCCGACCAGATCCGCGCGTTCGTGCCCGAGGGCAAGCGCTACACCGTGCTCGGTACCGATGGTTTCGGCCGCTCGGATACGCGCGCAAACCTGCGTCGTTTCTTCGAGGTCGACCGCTACTGGATCGCGCATGCCGCGATTGCCGCATTGACCGCGGAGGGCAGGATGAGCGCTGCGGACGTAGCGCGCGCAATCAAGACCTACAAGCTCGATGCGGACAAGGCGAATCCGGTCGGCGTGTGACAATCACGCCCCGCCCTTGCGTCGGTTCGGGTCGCATCGCAGCGACATCGCGTCCTGCTATCGCGGTCGCGAGCGGCAGGGGTTGGCAAGTGAATGCAGTGCGCGGCTGACGCCAGGACAACCTTGACTTGAACGCGCCTCGGATCACCCGTCTGCCTTTCAACAGCATGCTCTGCACTACGCTGCTGGTGCTGTCCGGCTGCGGCATTGGCAAGTCCGACACGGACCGAATCAATGCGGCGATGCCGGTCAGTGCGCCGATCATCGCGGCCAGGACGGCCATGGACGCGCTTGCGAAATCACTGTCGCAGGACGCCAGGCCCATCGACGGCGACTACAACGCCCGACTGAGGGCTCGCGCTCTCGCATGCGCGCATGGCTACCAGCCATCAGTGTTTCGCACCGAAGCGCAAATTCGCGACGCGCTGCCCTACAAGGACTGTTTTGCCAAGTCCGACCAGGCCTTGCAGGAATGGCTGGCGCGCCGGCGGATTGGATTGTTGCTGGCAGCGCCAGCGCTGCGCCCGATACCGCCATTGGCACCGACCGTGATCCCGGCCGGTGGCGCCATCGTGCAGGCGGACTTCGCCGCGCGCGCCGGCGTGGTGCTGGTGCAGGAGCCTGGCAAATACGAAGTCATCGACATCGGGTCGGGTGCAGTCATCGCGCACGGCCTGACGGAATCTGCGATTGCGCAATCGTTGTCCCCGAACGGTCGTCTGTTCGTTGTCGACAGGGGTGGCAATGCCGAGATCCATGGCGCCGAAGATGGAGCCCTGCTTGCCACGTTCCCGCGGATCCATGCGACCGACTTCCACTGGGTCAACGATACCGGCGCGATCTTCAAGCCGGCATGGATCCCCGATGAGCCGGACGGTCGACAACAGGGGCCGGTGTTCCTCGACTTCACCTCCGGGAAGGAATCGTCGATTCCGATGGTGAGCGGTGCGGTCAACCATGTGGTCGCGCTGCCGGGGTCCGGGCACCTGTTCGCCGTGTTGGCCGGAAACAAGATGGGCGAGGTGGGGTTGACCCAGGCTCGCGACCACTGGGATGCAAGACTTTTGTCCGAGCGCCACATGCCCCTGCTGGTCAGCTGGGCGACGATCACCGATGGGCGAACTGCGGATGGAACCATTTACTTTGGCACGGGCCAAAGCCTGCAGTTGCTTACCCTGGCTTCGCTGGGCATGCAGGAGATCACCCTGGATCCGATGCGCCTCAAGGGCGCGGTCCCCACCCCGGACCCCGACCGCCTGTTGCTCACCGGCATCTTCCTCAACGCGCCCGGGCAAGACGAATACTGCGTATACTCGCTGCGGCAACGCACCCTTGCCTACGTCGACCCGAAGCGCCTGCTGTCCCCGCGCATCATCTACATTCCATCATTGCGCAGGAACGCGGCGATTGAGGCCTCGCGGATCGTGTTGATCGACAGCATTCCGACCGCTGTCCCGATCCCGATCAACGACTATCTCGAACAGCGCGAACAGGCGGTCGGCGCGTTGCAGAACGGTGCGCAGCCGCAAGGCGTGCAGCAGGGCGCGGACCCGGCGTCGGCGTTGCCGCAGCTGCACTGAGCGGTCGTACGCTGCCTGGTAGGCGCGGACCTGTCGAAGCTCAAGGTCATGAAGTACGACGGTCGCAAAGCCTGACCAGCAGTTGCGGCGGGGCAGCGACACCCGCGGATCTGCACGCCACGGCGGCGGTTGGGGGTGCTGCCCTCGCGCACATTGCGGAAGGGTAAACTCCCGCAGATGAGCGGCCACGCTGCCATGAGCGATAGCGCAGGCCCCGGCCAGGGCGTTGCCTGGGTCGACCGGGATGCTGCCGGCCGGCGCGCGATGCTCACCGAGATCCTTGCGCAGGTCTCGCGTGAGGCCTTGCAGGGCGAGGGCCTTGAAGCGGTGTTGCAGCGCATTGTCGATTGCCTGGTCCGGCGCCTGCCTGTCGCGATCGCGAGCATCATCCTGCTCGACGATACGCGCGGGTTTTTCGCCCAGGAAGTTTGCGCAGGCGAGCTGTACCTGATGCAGCCAACCTTGGCGCCGTGGCCCGTCAGCATGGGCGCGGCTGGCCGCTGCGCGCGTACCGGACAGGCGCAGCTGATCGCCGATGTCGGTCGCGATCCGGATTACGTTCCCGGCAACATCGCGGTGCGCTCCGAGTATCTGGTGCCGATTCGCCATCGCACGCGCATGCTCGGCGTGCTCAACATCGAAAGCACGCACGCGGATTTTTTCGCGGCCGAAACCTGCGCGGTGTTCGATGCGGTTGCCGACCAGGTTGCCGGCGCGATCCACCTTGCACGGGTCGCCGGCGAGCTTGAGCTCGCCAATCGCAAGTTGCACCAGCTGTCGATGAGCGATGGCCTCACCGGCATTGCAAATCGCCGCTGTTTCGACCAGCGCCTTGCTGCGGACTGGGCGTTGCTCGCGCGCGAAGGCCGGTCGCTGGGGCTGATACTTGCCGACGCGGACTGCTTCAAGGCGCTCAATGATGCACGTGGCCATTGATATGGTGACGAATGCCTGCGCGAATTCGCACGGATCTGCGCGCACCTGGCCGAGCGCGAATGCCATCTCGCCGCGCGCTATGGTGGCGAGGAAATGATCCTGTTGTTGCCCGGGTGCGACCTGCGCGATTCGCATCGCATTGGCGAGAAGCTGCGCGCGCTCGTCGAAGCGATGGCAATGGCGCATCCGGACTCGCTGGTCGGTCCGAACGTGACCGTCAGCGTGGGCGTCAGCGCGGTCGAACCGCGAGCCGGGTACAAGCCGGAACAATTGATCGCCGCCGCGGACCACGCGCTGTATGCGGCGAAGTCTGCAGGCCGCAACCGCGTAGTCAGTTGCGGCGTGGATGACGTGAAACGATAGGCCTCAACGCCAAGCCAAACTCCAGCTTGCCGCCAGCGACTTGCGTTCACGGAGACTACAGCCGGCACGGCTGAGATTGTCGAACCTGCAAGCGTGCAGGCCCAAGGAGATGCAAGTCATGGACAAGAACCGCAAGGAAGGCCTCAAGCACGAGGTCAAGGGCGCCGTGAAGGAAACCGTCGGCAAACTCACGGGCAACTCGTCGAAGGCACTTGCCGGAAATGTCGAGAAGAACCTCGGCAAGGTTCAGAAGGAAGCAGGCAGGGCGAGCGATGCGATTCGCGATGCAGCCCGCAAGAGCAGCTAGGGGCAACGGTTGACTGCCGCGAGGCGGACCGGTCGCCTGGTCCGCCTTCGTGCTGCCTGCCTCGTGAGCGTGTCCATGTTGCATGCGGTGTCGGACGGCTCTTGCAGCAGCGGTTGAGCCGCTGCGTATGGTCCCGACGTGCTGACCTGATCCCTGCAATCACATTCCTTGCGATCTCATTGCATGCGCGCAAGCTCAGCGCAGGATGTCCGTGGACTGAACTTTGCCGCCTTTCATCGCTTCATCGATCAACACTTTCACCTTCAGGTCGGCCTGCTTGCTGAGTTGCTCTTCCTGCTTGCCCAAGGCTTCCATCTGCTTGCCGAGCACTTCCATCGGCTTGCTTTGTTCTTCCATTTGCCGGCTCAGTTCCTCCATCGGCTCTTGCGCGGCTTCCATGCCCTTGCTGTGTTCATCCATGCTTGCGCTGAGCTTGTCCATCTGTTGTTCGAGTGGCTTCATCTGCGCATCCAGCGCCTGCATCTGGCGGTCGAGCGCCTCACGCGTCGCATCGTCCCGGGCCTGTTCCATCTTGTTGCCAAGCGCTTCCATCCTGTTGCCGAGCGCCTGTTGCTGGTGCCCGAGGGCTTCCATTTGTGCGCTGGTCCTTTCCATGGCCGCGTTGTGCGGATTGTTGCTGCTGCTGAGCGATTCCATCTGTTTGCCCAAGGCTTCCATATGCTTGCTCGGGCCATCCATCTGCGCGCCCATCGCCTCCATCTGCTTGCCGAGCGCTTCCACGGGCTGCAGGGCGGTGAGGACCTGCGCGACGACAGTCGGATCTTCCACGACGTAGGCCTTGCTGCCACGGCGCACCCAGATGAAATCGCCATGCACCTTTTGCCTGGCACGTTCGACCGCCGGGATGTCACGCGAATCGCCCGACATGTTCATGCCGTCCTGGCCAGCACGGACCACGGCATAGGCATCGTTGCTGCGATCGGATGTGTGGATCATCCGGGCGCCTTTGTGGGCCGCGCCGGCTTCTGGTCTTGCCGGATTGCCGGCGCTGGCCGACGTGTTCGTCGCCAGCACGGATGCGATGACCGGAACCACGGAGGTTTCCGGTGCAGTCGCCACCACGGCGGGCGTGGCCATAGTCGTTGCGGTTCGCGCAGTCGCCAGCACCGGAACGACGGAAGTTGCCGTTGTCGCGACGACAGGTTGGACCACCGACGGATGGTCGTGCGCAGAGACGGTCAGGCAGATCGCGGTGAGGCCGATGATCGGCAATGCCATCTTCCAGCTCAGGGCGTGCTGGTTGGGGCGGATCAAACGCGGGATGCGTGACATGAGATGTCCTCCGTTGGCTGCTGGAACAAGGCGGGTGGTGCTGGACGGTTGGTCGATCCGCGCCTGGCTCGCCTGGAACAGTTCGAGTTGTTGCAGCGCAAGTGCGAGCTGTCGCGGTTCGCCCAGCACCTGCGCGGCCAGGTCGTCGGCAATCTGTTCGCGCTCGATTCGGATCTGTTTCGACAGCCACCACACGACCGGGTGGTAGAACAGCAGCGCCTCGACCGCGCACTGCGCGAGGTTGACGATGTAGTCGTGGCGTTTGATATGCGCGAGTTCATGCGCAAGCAGGGCCTCGAGCAATTCGAACGGCATGTTCGCGATCAACGCAGCGGGTACCAACACGATCGGCCGCCACCATCCTGTCGCCACGGGGCTGTCGAGGGAGTCCACCACGCGCAGGCCGATCGCACGCTGGATGCCGAACGCATCGGCGAGCCGATCCACGCGCGCCTGCCAGCGCGGGTGCGTCGTTCCTGATTGCGCACGACCGATCCGGCCGACCCACATCAGGCCGAGCGCCATGCGCGCTGCAAGCAGCCCGGCGCCGAGCGACCACATCGCGACCAACCAGGGCAAGCGGCCTTGCAACGACGCGCGCCACGATGCCGTCGACACGATGTCCTGGCCACTGGCGAAGAATTGCACGGTGTCCGCACTGGATGGCGCAGCGGTGGCCGTGCCCACGAATGACACATCGGCGTGCAATCCGGTCCACACGCCGACCACGGGCAACAGCAGGCACAACGCGAGCGCGGCGCAACCCACGAGGTAACGCGTTTGCGGGCCGGCGCTGCGCAGCAGCATCAGCGCAAATGCAGCGGCGATGCCGACCAGCGTTCCCTGCCAGACGAAATGGACCAGCGCCCAGCCCAGGGCCGAAACGAACGACGCCAGCCAAGTGTTCATTTGTCGTCACTCCGCAGCAGCTTTCGGATTTCCTCGCGTTCCTTGCTGGTGACGTGACCGCTGAGCGCGGCCATCACCAGGTCCTTTCCGGACCCCGCGAACGCCTTGTGGATCAGGTCCTTCAGCAGGCCCGTACGCAGCGCTTCCTGTGCTTGCGCTGGTGCATAGACGTGCGAGCGCTGGCTGTCGTCGCGGAGCAGCAGGCCCTTGCCATGCATGATCTGCATCAGCCGCAGCACCGTCGCGTAGGTCATCTCGGAACGCTCTTTCTGCGCGGCTTCATGCACCTGTTTCACCGTGGTCGCACCCAGCGGCCAGATCACCCGCAAAAGGTTCAATTCGGCTGTGGTGGGCTTGGGAGGAGCGGGTGTCTTGGCCATGACGGTGTCGGCTGTCGGATCGGTGGAATGCAGCGTAGTCCGTCTAGAACAGATTGTCTAGACCCTTTTGTCTATGACTGATGGCAGGGGTCATTGCAGCAACCGGAGTTCGACGCGTGGATAGTCCACCGCCAATGCCTGCAGGTGTGAAAGTTGATCGATGCCGATGATCAGAGCGGGGCCACCGATCTCCAGATCGCCGATTTTTATTGATTCGGGGGGTCGGCGCCGCGGGGACTTGCGACTGGAGCCACAGGCCGCCCCATGTTGAACATTGAGAGTGGTTCGTCGCGTTCGAGTGGCCTGGACCAGCGCGATGTCCTCGCCAGCCAGGCAGCGATGCGCAAACCCGCATCGGCATTGCCGGCGTCCACTGCATCCTGGATCGCCGCAAGTTCCAGGTCCGCATTGCGCAGCAATTGCCGGTCGCGATCGAGGGTCGAAGCTGCGAAGCGCTCGTCGATCATTCCGAGCGCGGATCGCGCACTCGCCAGCATCAGCCGTGCTGTCGTGCGGTCGTGTGCATCGAGTGAGGATTGCGTCGCACGCACCGCTGCGCTGGCATCGGACAAGTATTCCGCAAGGCGTACGCGTTGCTCGGCAGGCGTCGGGCATCCGAGTGGCGATAGCGCGCGCACATAGTCCGCAAGGCCGTCGAGCGTCGTTGTGCCCGGCTCGGCGCCGTCGAATTCCTCAACCACAAGGCCATGGATGAAGGTTTCAAGTTTGCCATCCGCAGGATCCCTGGACACCTTGAGGGTGTGCGCAGCACCGCTCAGGTCCGGAATCGGCTTTGGATTGTCGAGGGCATCGCCCCGATGCGAACTCATCAGCGACGAGGTGACATCGGCGGTGCCCGGCGGCCCGGAAAGACCGGGGAACTGGAAGTCGGGGTTGCCGCGTCCATTGCGATGGCAGGAGTTGCAGGACAATCCGGCGCGTGCAGCCTGCCCGCCAAGCAGCAGCGGCGTTCGGAATGCCGCGCGACCGATCGCAACCATCCGTGCGGCTGCCGGGTCGGCAGGTGGCACAAGGCATTCGGTCGGTTCGTAAGCCAGGGCGTGCGCTTGGCGGTCAGCGGGTAGCCAACGCGCCGCGCGCAGCGGCAACCGTGTCGCAGATTCGGCGAGCGCGATGCCGGCCAGCGCAACGCCGGCGCCTATCAGGATGAGGGTTGCTTGCCTGCGACGATCCATCGACGCAGCTCATCGGCTTGCGCACAGCCGAAATGACAGGTGGTCTCGAGCTTTGCGAGCATGTGTCGCGCGCCGGTGAGGTTGCCGCGCTCGACCATGAGCTCTCCGTAATATTCAGTGGCGCCAAGGTGGTCCGGCGCCGCTGCGAGGGCCTGCCGGTAATAGTCTTCGGCGATTGCGAGCCTGCCGAGCTTGCGGTTCGCGAAGCCGAGGTAAGTAAGGATGTCCGGATGCGGGCCGAACACGCGCGCCGACGCATTGAGCGCGACGATAGCCGGTTCGTATCGTTTCTCGTTGATGAGGGCGACGGCGTCGAGGTAGTCGCGGTCACCGGTGTCGACGCCTGCAGTCAGCAGTTCCTGTTCGGCTGGCGCCTGCGAGGTCGATGGCGACGCGGCGGGAGCGCCGAGCGCGGATTCCAGCGCTGGTACGGCATTGCGCAGGTCGGCGGCCTGCGCGCAGGTGTCGGCGCATGCGGCGGAGCGTTTTTTCAGATCCTCGAGAATCTCCTTGGCCTTGTCGGGCTCACCGAGTTTCGCGAGAGTGGTGCCAAGTTCAAGGTGCGCAAGAATCAGGTTGTCGTTGTACTTGACGGCTCTTTCGTAGTGCCCCCGGGCATCCTTGAGCTTGCCTTGGCCGGCTTCGGCCAGTCCCATCATGAAGTGGGTGTTGGCGTCGCGTGGATTGACCTCCAGCACGTGGCCGAACGCATGCTCGGCGTCGTCGTACTGCTCGGCCTTGAGCGCGTCGATGCCTTTCTTGAACTCGACCGTGGAGTCGAACCGCGGTGCGCTCTGGCTGGGCATGGTGTTGCCGCGAACGGAGCCGCCACCGCCACTGGCTATCGCAGTTGGCGCAGTCACCAGCAGGGCGCCGCCAAACAAAGCGGTAACCAGTCTCGAATACGGAGTGTTCATGACAGCTCCATGGACGTCGATTTTGGATGCAGTGACCTTGTCCGAGAATACGCCCGCTACCGCGGTCGGGCGAGTGGAAATTCGGAGTCAATGCCAAAGCCACATGTACATCAGCGCGCTGATCGTTGCGCAAATCAGTGCATCACCCAGGTTCTGGCGACACTATCCCAGGGCTTGACCCATCCAGATGGCGGCCCGCAACGATAAAAGTCTTGCCTGAATTGAACGTCATAGCGCGAACACAGCCAAGCGTCGCGGCGATCCCCGTAGCCCCACACGATCATTTTGCGATGTCGAGGAAATAGGGAACCACATCGCCGGAAACCTTGATCGTCATCGCGTTGCCACGGCGGTCCAGCGACTTGCCGACAGGCAGCCGCACCCAGCCTTCGCTGACGCAATATTCTTCGACGTTGGTTTTTTCCTCGCCCTTGAAACGGATTCCCACGCCGCGGCCGATTGCGGCCGCATCATGGAACTTGCTGCGCGGGTCCATTGCCAGGCGGTCGGGAGGTGTGTCGCTCATTGGATCTCTCGAAGTGGAGGCGCGATCGCCATCCGGGGACGACAGGATAGTCGCCGGCTGCGACCAGTGCACAATCGCTATCCCTTCCAGGTTGCGGAGATCGCGGGCATGACAACTTCGATGATGGCCGCGATTGCCGTCAGTGGCGGCAGCGGACCGGCAGCGGCACTGGTTCCGACGCGGCTGCCGGTTCCGGTGCCGGGCCCGGGCGAGGTGCTGATCCGCGTGCGCGCGGCGGGCGTCAACCGGCCCGACATCCTGCAGCGCAATGGCGGCTATCCGCCGCCGCCAGGCGCCCCCGCGACATTGGGGCTCGAGGTCGCGGGCGAAATCGTCGAAGCCACCGGACGCTGGTCTGTCGGCGATCGGGTGTGTGCATTGCTCGGCGGCGGGGGCTATGCGGAATACGCGGTTGTCGATGCACGCCATGTGCTGCCCGTGCCTTTCGAACCCGAGCCGGACGGGCATGATTTCATCCTGGCCGCCGCGTTGCCGGAAACGATCTTCACCGTCTATGCAAACGTGTTCGAGCACGGCGCGTTGCAGTCCGGGGAGACACTGCTCGTGCATGGAGCAACCTCGGGAATCGGTGTCGCCGCGCTGCAGATGGCGAAGGCGGCTGGCGCACGCGTGATCGCGACTGCGCGCGGCAGCGACAAGGCCGCACGCGCGCTGGAACTCGGTGCCGATATTGTCGTCGACACTACTGCTCAGGACTTCGGCGCAATAGCGAAGGCGGCCGGCGGCGTGGACGTCTCGCTCGACATGGTCGGCGCGCCCTATTTCGCTGCGACGCTCGATGCGCTCAATCCCGGCGGACGCATTGTCTACATCGCGTCGCTGGGCGGCGCCGATTTGGCGGTACCGGTAGCGGCCATCATGCGCAAGCGCGCGATCATTACCGGATCGACGCTGCGGCCGCGCAGCGCCGATGAGAAAGCGCGCTTGGCCAAACAGGTTGAGCGCCTGGCCTGGCCATGGATCAGGGACGGTCGCGTGCGCGCCATCGTCGACAAGACATTTCCGCTCGGCCAGGCCGCACAGGCCCATGCCTTCCTGGAGGATGGCCAGCACACCGGCAAGATCGTGCTGATCGTTTGACATCTGGTCAGGTGACATCCGGCCGGGTGACTTCCGGCCCATGTTCGGATTGATTTGGTGTTGTAGATTACCAGCACACCAAATCACGAAGGAGTCACAATGAACGTCGCACGCACCGTCACCAGTCCCAATCGGCTGCCGAATGGCCTGTCGGCCCGGAATCGTTCGAAGTCGCGCCCCGCTCATCGCGAGCGCGATTTCGGCGTCGGCTACGGCACCAGCAGCGGCTATGCACGCGATTCCCGTTACGCCGAAAGCTGGGCCAAGCTGCCGTTCCGCTGCTTCTGAAGCCATGAATGTCGGGCTGGCCTGTTGCCCAGCTGCCAACCGATCAGGTCGCGGCTGTGATCGCGGCGACCAGAACCGGTCCGTGCACCGCGATTCCAACGGTCGCCGTCTGCAGGTGCTTTGACGTCCCCGTTCCGATTCTCCGAACCGGCTCGAAACCCGAATGCCCGGGTCTGGCCCGCAAGTCCTTTTGCCTCGAGCCCGGCGCGGTTGACACGCCGCATCCAGCGCTGTTCCGATGGCTGCCTCGGACAGGAGTGCCAGTCATGCAGCCAGTCGCTTTCCGGATCGCCAACGGCGGCGATCTCGATGCCATTCTGGGACTGCTAGCCGACGATGCGATTGCACAATCGCGCTCGGGCTGCGTTGCATCCGTGACGCCCCGGGGTACAGGCCGGCTTTTGAGCGGATCCAGCAAGATCCCGACGATGAAATCTGGGTCGGCGAAAGCGATGGCAAGATCGTGGCGACCCTCCAGATCACGATCCTTTCGGGACTGTCGCGCGGAGGCATGCGCCGCGCCCTGGTGGAAGCGGTGCGCGTGCACTCCGACCTGCGTGGCCAAGGAATCGGCGAACGCTTGATGCAGATCGCGATGGATCGGGCGCGCGAGCGTGGCTGCGCCATGATGCAGCTCACCAGCGACCTGCGCCGCACTGCAGCGCATCGCTTCTACGAACGGCTCGGTTTCGCAGCGAGCCACGCTGGCCTGAAGCGCCCGCTGTGAATAGCTGTTGGGTTGACCGCGCGCCTTGATTGCAGAACTGTGCGACCGCATTTCGTGGTGGAGGATGCCCAGCAGTCGCGGCATCGGCACGAAAGAGGTGATGCAAATGCAAGACGCAACTCAATCGCCAGCGGGTGGGGCGGATCCCGTCGAATCAGCCCCCCAGGCCGTCAATATGGTCAGTCCGGAAGCGACCAGAAGCGTTCGCGTCCGGATCGATTTCGTTTCGGACGTCGCGTGTCCATGGTGCGCGGTTGGGCTGAAGTCATTGGAACAGGCGCTCGACCGGCTTGGCGATCAGGTCACGGTCGACCTGCACTTCCAGCCGTTCGAGCTCAACCCGCAAATGCCGCCGGAAGGTGAGGATGCGACGGAGCACCTGGTCCGCAAATACGGATCCACGCCCGAGCAGCTCGAACGCAATCGCGAAGCGATCCGTGCGCGCGGCGCGGAGCTGGGCTTCGTGTTCAACAGGCGCCATCGCGTCTACAACACCTTCGACGCGCATCGCCTGTTGCATTGGGCTGGTCTCGAAGGACGCGCCCTTGCATTGAAGCATGCGCTGTTGCGCGCGTATTTCACGAATGGCGAAGATGTCTCCTCGCACACGGTCCTGGAGCAGCTGGCCGCCGAGGCGGGCCTCGACGTGCAGGGCGCGCAGAGGATCCTGTCGTCGGACGCGTATGCCGCCGACGTCCGATCCCAGGAGCGCCGCTACACCGCACAGGGAATCCGCTCGGTACCGTCGGTGATCATTGACCGCCACCACCTGATCCAGGGTGGGCAACCGGTCGATGTTTTCGAACGCGCGCTGCGGGAAGTCACCGGCGTGGATGTGGTGCCCAGGGTCACCAGCTAACCCCGCGGCGGGCTTCCCCCTTGCTGCACAACCCCTTTGTCTCTCGTTCAGGAAGGGGGTGCACACTGTATGCGGGTCCATCACGAGCGATGCCCTCACATCAGGAGCACTACCATGCAACGGACACTACTCTCCATGCTTGCCGCGACGACCTGCGCCCTCGCGATTTCCGCATCGCAGCCCGCAACCGCTGGCGATGCCGAGCTGGGCTGTAAACTAACCTACAGCCTCACCGGATGGTCGCTGATCTACAAGCACACCACCGGTACCGGCACGATTCATTGCGAGAACGGGCAGACGATGCGCGTGCACGTTGCCGCGAAAGCCGTCGGGCTTACCGTCGGCAAATGGCGTATCGATGACGGCAAGGGCGAATTCACCCACGTGCACACGATCAGCGACGTGCTCGGCAAGTATGCCCAGGCGAGCGCCAACGCCGGCGTCGTGAAGTCTGGCGAGGCACAGGTGCTCAGCAAGGGTGAGGTTTCGCTCGCACTTGCCGGCAATGGCGAAGGCGTGAACCTTGGCGTCGATGTTGGCCAGTTCGTCATCTCGTCGCGCTAAGTTCGGCAAATGACACGGAAAGGGCCGGCAGAAATGCCGGCCTTTTCTTTTTGCAGCCGCGGGTAGCGATCGTTGCTTGCGAACGAGGCTGTCTCCACGCAGAGTCGGCGGACACCCGCGCGACGAATCCGGCATGCCACCAGCCCCCATCACGATCGAACTGCGAGCATGAACATGCCTCTCGCCCCCCAGGCGCGCGCGATCCTGACGATGCTTGCCGCAGTTGGCCTGTTCGCGTTGATGGACGCCTGCATGAAGGAATTGTCGGACCACTATCCGCCGTTCCAGGTTGCTGCGTTGCGCGGCGCCTCATCGCTTCCCCTGGTCCTGGTCTGGGCGCTTGCGACAGCAGGTTGGCGAACCCTGCTGCGTGTTCGCTGGCGATTGCACTTGCTGCGCGCAGTGCTTGGCGTCGGGATGATGGGAACCTTCGTTTTCGCCTTGCATCGGATGCCGATATCGAGTGCGTACACGATCTTTTTCATCGCCCCCATGCTGATCACTGCATTGTCGGTGCCGTTCCTGCACGAGCGCGTCGGGCCCCGTCGGTGGACGGCGATCATGGTCGGCTTCGTCGGTGTGCTGGTCGCGTTGCGGCCGACCGGCCAGGGAGTCGTCACCATTGCGGGACTTGCCGTACTGCTCGCCGCGCTCGGCTACGCCGTATCGGCCATCACGGTGCGCGTGCTCGCGCGTACCGACAGCACCCAGGCAATGGTGGTCTGGCTGATGCTGTCGCTGACCGTGGGCGCGGGCGCGATTGCGGCATCCGGCTGGGTTCCGATCCAGCGCGCGGACTTGTTGCTGATCGCCGGCGTCGGCGTTGCGGGCGCGCTCGGCCAGTACACGATCACCGAGGCCTTTCGTCGCGGCGAGGCCTCGCTGATTGCACCCCTGGAATACACCGCACTTGTCTGGAGCCTGAGCCTGGATTTCGCGGTTTGGGGAGTGCTTCCAGATGCGATGACCTGGGCTGGCGCTGCGATCATCGTCGCCAGCGGGCTGTACTTGCTGCGCCGCGAACGCGTGCATGCCGAAGCGGAGCATCCGTGACCATGCTCCGGTGGCTGGCGGCAAGCACCAATCAAGTTGTCGCACGGCGCCTTGACGCTTAAGGAAAAGGGCAGCCGAAGCTGCCCTCTGGTTTGCCGCTGTTTGCCCCTGGAGCCTTACTTCGGCATGAGCACCTTGTCGACCACGAGGATTACGCCATTGCTTTGGTAGACGTTCGCGATCGTGATGTTCGCCGTGTTGCCCTTGGCGTCAGTGACGGTCAGGTGCTTGCCGCGGCCCATCACGGTCAGGTCGCCGCCCTGTACGGTGTGCAACGTGGCCTTGCCCCCGCCGGCCTTGATCTGCGCATTCAATGCGGAAGTATCCAGGCGGCCCGACACGACGTGGTACGTCAACACGCCAGTCAACGTGGCCTTGTTCTCGGGCTTGAGCAGCGTGTCGACGGTGCCCGCCGGCAATGCAGCGAACGCTTCGTTGGTCGGCGCGAATACCGTGAACGGGCCGGGACCTTTCAGCGTATCGACAAGACCAGCAGCCTTCACCGCCGCGACGAGCGTGGTGTGGTCCTTCGAATTGACGGCGTTGTCGATGATGTCCTTGCTGTCGTACATCGCGGCGCCGCCGACCATCGGGTTGCTCATGCCCATCATGCCGGCCATCGCGCCGGTGGAGAGCGCCATCGTGGCGAGGAGTGCAACGGAGAGAATGCGAAGTTTCATTGGTTTGCTCCAGTGGGGTATGTAAAGTCAACGGTCGAAATGTGGCTTGATGAAGTGGGCCGTGAAGATGTGGTGAAGAGGTTCCGGGACCGCCAGTGCGCATTCGTGCATCGCATCCCTCGCGGTGATGCGCACACTATTCGCCGCGGCGTGGATGCGTCGTGAAGGTTTGCGTGAAGGAGTCTTCACACGATCGAAGCGCATCGCGTCGATCGCGGAAGTCGATGTTGTCGCAGCGGGAAATTGCGGACGCGATAGACTTCCGCATCGCATCCTGGAGAAGGCGGTTGGGAGCATCGAATGCATTCGATGTAGGTGAGGACGCTGCGCTGGTGACGCTGATGGCGCCGTTCACGACCGGCGTGCTTGCGTGGCCGGACACCCACGTGCTGTTCGCGCGTGCTCGCGATGGCTGGCCGCTGCACGCGGTTCCGCGACAGGGCATCGTGTGCGAACAGGATTTCAAGCCGTATGCCGATGCGCTGGAGCGTGGCGGACTGACTGCGGTTCGGCATTGCGCAGGATCATTTTCGATGGTGCTGTTGTTGCTGCCGCGCCAGCGAAGTGAAGCACGATCAGACCTCGCACGTGCGGTACAGCGGACGCTGCCGGGAGGGACAATTGTCGCAAGCATCGCGAACAACGAAGGCGCGCGTTCCGGCGAAGCGGACATGCAGCGGCTGCTTGGGCCTGTGCAGACGATCAGCAAGCACAAGTGCCGGGTGTTCTGGGCGAGCGTTCGCGAGGAAACGCTCGATCAAGGAATGCTTGATCAATGGTCCAGCCTCGACGCGCCGCGACCGATTGCCGACGGCCGGTTCGTCAGCAGGCCCGGTGTGTTTGCGTGGGACCGCATCGATGCCGCGTCCGAACTGCTTGCCGCGCAACTTCCCGCCGACCTGTCCGGTCGCGGTGCGGATCTTGGCGCTGGCTTCGGCTACCTTTCCACCGAGGTGCTTGCGCGCTGCGAGCGCGTGACGTCGCTTGATCTGTACGAAGCGGATGCGCGCGCGCTCGATCTCGCGCAACTGAACCTTTCGCGGGCAGCCGCAGCGCGCGCGATCCCGACAAGGCTCGACTATCTGTGGCACGACGTGACCACCGGCCTGCAGCATCGCTACGATTTCATCGTGACAAATCCGCCGTTCCACCAGGGTCGCGCCGACCTGCCGCAACTGGGGCGCGCGTTTATCGCTGCGGCAGCGGACGCGCTTGATCCGGGCGGACGCTTGTGGCTGGTTGCCAATCGGCATCTGCCCTACGAGGCTGTGCTGAAACAGCGCTTCGCCGCCGTGCGCACGGTGGCGACAGAGCGCGGCTTCAAGGTTATCGAAGCGACGAAGGCGGCGGCATGATCCATGCAGTTTCCGCACGGGATGCTCGCCATCGCATGCCTGTTGCATCCATCAGCGGGGAGCGGCGTTGAAACTGATCAAGCGCATCGCAAATCTCGGTTACGGTAGCCGCAGGGAAGTCGCCGCGATGTTCCGCGAGGGGCGCATTGCCGACGCGACTGGCGACGTGCTGTATGCGGACGATTCCAGTACGCATGCGGACGTGCGCATCGACGGCGAACCGCTCGACCCCGACCAGGGAATCGTATTGATGCTGCACAAGCCTATCGGCTACACCTGCTCGACGCGCGATCCGGGTCGCGTCGTGTACGACCTATTGCCGCCGCGCTTTCGCTTGCGCAACCCGATCATCTCGCCGGTCGGTCGCCTTGATCGCGACACGTCCGGTTTATTGCTGCTGACTGACGACGGCGGGTTGCTGCACCGAATCGTGTCGCCGAAGTCGCAACTATCGAAGATCTATGAAGCCACACTGGCCGAGGATTTGCGCGGCGACGAAGCCGCATTGTTCGCCACCGGCAGCTTGATGCTCGAATCGGAAAAGACGCCGCTCGCGCCGGTCGCAATGGAAATCCTCGGCTCGCGGGCAGCCCGGCTCACGCTCACCGAGGGCCGTTATCACCAGGTTCGCCGGATGTTTGCTGCGGTCGGCAACCACGTCGCGACCCTGCATCGCGTGTCCATCGGTGGACTGGCGGTGGACGATCTCGCATCGGGTGCATGGCGCGTGCTGGATACCTTCGATATCGCCGCATTACGTCGAACGCCGGCGAACGACGAAATCACAAACAGGTAGCGAATGACCCTGTCCATCAAACGTAAACCGGCCTCGCGGCCGGCCTACGATGAGAGGAAAATTCTCTGCTCAGCGCCCGGGCACGCGTGCGCATTGCGTTACCGCATTGACGGATGCATCCGTACCGCTCAAATTTCGAAAAGAGCATGCCGATGCACCCGTTTCCAAAAGATACACACCGGGAACACCGAACGGTCCGTTGCAGTAGCCGCCAGTTTGGGCGTACGTGGCAGGGCAGTTGGCGAAAAAAACGAAGCCGTCAGCCCCGGCGGTAATAGTGCCTGTGTTAGACGTAGTTGTCGTATCCAAAGCCGTTGCCTCGGGTGCCATGAAATAGCCCACCGCATCAATCACCACGTCCGTCGTGCTCTGGGCGAACACCGTGAAATCGGAGGCCATGCCGATTGACATCTTGGCCGCGATTTCGTTGTCGACAATTTCCCCGGGCGTGAAGTAGTTCAGGTTGGCGGCAAGCGGCTGGGGTGCGCCGAACGGGAATACAGTCAGCCAGCCGGGCGCTGTGTCATTGACCACCGTGAAATTGAGCATCAGCGCGGACGGGCTGGCCGGAATTCCGCAATCGCTCGCATTGTCGCCGCCCTGGAAGCCAAAGGTGAACCCCGGGTTCGAGCCGAAGAAGTTGCGCTTGGTTCCGCTGGTGATGTGGCCACCAACAAGGCGGGTGTCGGCAATACGGCAGGGCGCCGGGAGCGGCGTATAGACCAGATCCGCGGCCGTGCTGCCGAGCAGGGCTGGCACTGGCCCGGACTTCTGCACTTGCGCCTGGGTTGCCAGCGAGTTCTTGACCTGGTCATCGGTCAGATGTTGGCCAACCAGCGCGTCCATCATGCCCTGGAAGGTCTTCATCCCGGCCGCGCGTTTCAGGTTGCTGTCCGTGGCTGCGGCGAACGTACGTTGCATGCGTCCGGCCCACGCGCCGACGCTGGTTCCGTGAACCTGTTGCACGAAAGACCCCCAGGTGCGAACGATCTGGGCCACGTATAAGCCACGCTGCGCTGTTGAAAGCTGCGCACTGTTGCTCGTTGGATGGTTTGGCGAAGGGACGTTCTTCACTGGAACGGCTTGTGCAACGCCTACGGTTGCAATCGCCACGGCGACTGCGAGAAGCAAAGTGTGCTTGTTCATGTCATGTCCTTATGTATCGGGAACAGGGAAGGGGGATTCGGGCAAATCAGGGATGCCCACTTGAGTTATACGCGATCCAATTCCGCAACCGGACACACCAAGGAACATGCACGTTTGTTGTCTCGACCATAGTGCGCATCGCAGTGACCGTCCGGCATCGGAAGTGTCTTCCCGCGCCTGTTATTCTTTCGTAATGGCCGATGTTGCACGGGGTTACCGTTGACCGTAGCGCGCGTCGACTTCAGTTCCACCGGAGGCGGCCATTCATCCTGGTGCTGGATTGATTGCCAGCTCCGTGTCACCCGGCGATGTCGCCAACAACCGCCGCCAGCCATCCACGCCAAGCCGCCGCAACGTCGCCATGTTGCGATCGATGATCGCGTCGGGATCGGGGAATGCTTCAACCGCGCGTTCGACGCTGGCTTCGCGCAGCAGGTGCAGCATCGGGAACGGCGAGCGGTTGGTGTAGTTCTCGATCGCATCGGCGTAGCTGTCGGCGAAACGATAGTCGGGGTGGAAACTCGCGATCTGGATCTCCCCGTCGAGACCGAGTTCGGTGATGGCGGCTTCGGCGATGTCCAGAAAATCGTTGTAGTCCAGGAAGTCGGACAGTACGTGCGGATGGATCAGCAGTGTCGTGTCGACTTCGTCCGCTGGCTTCGCCTGCAGGCAGGTCAGTTCGGCAACGAGGTCGGTCAACAGCGCCTGCGCATCAGGCGCTTCGCTGAGGACGTAACGGATCTGGTTCCTGGCGTAGACAGCCTTCGCGAAAGGGCACAGATTGAGTCCGATAACAACGCGCTCAAGCCAATATCGCGTGACGGCGATGGGATCGCCAAGGAGCGTGCCCTGCGTTGACATCAGCTGGTCACGCACGCTTTTCCGCGATCACGATGTCCTGGAAGCTAAGGAAAGCGGACCTGTCGCACCAGGAACCGTAGTGGATCGGGAGTTGCACCTTCAGGCCGACGCGATCGAGTTGCGCAAGGATGTCAGCTTCATCGTATGCGACCGCGTCTTCGGGTACCTCACGATTGACGACTGCATAGCCACCAGGCTCGCGCACGAACGCGAAACTGCCGCGGCCTGCCTGGATCAACGCGTTGGATTCGTCGTTGAGGATCAGGAAGGTGGCGAGCATGCGACCGCCCGGTCGCAGGACGCGCGAGATCTCGTCCAGGTAGTGCGCAAGGTCACAGGGCAGCATGTGCGTGAAGACCGACGTGAGGAAAACGAAGTCAAACGACGCGTCATTGAACGGAAAGCGGTACGCACTCGCCTTGACGCGCCCGTATGGGTTGTAGAGCTTGTTGTAGATGTCGGTGTGGATGAAACGGAAATTCGGGTAGCGCGATGCAATCCGGCTGTTGCACCAGCGGATGCCGTTCTTGACGATGTCGATGCCGCAATAACCGCCGTCGGCGGAAAGGTAGCCCGTCAGCGGAATCGCCATGCGACCGATCCCACAGCCGACGTCCAGCACCTGCTGCTGCGGCGCCAGGCCGCCAAGTTCGACGAAGTACCGCGTGAACTCCTTGCCGACCGCCACGAAGTCGCCCACTCCGACGAACACCATCGAACGCGGCGGAACCATGGAGTTGCCATTGCTGAGCCGGTCGCGCGCGGCTGCGACGTAGTACCGCATGTCGCGTACGGCCTGGCGGGCGAGGCGTGCAGCCAGCGGAGGCAAGCGGATCTTCATTGGATGCACTGCGTCCGTGCTGGTTCACGCATGGAAATCGGGTTTCCGCCTAGTTTCGCCGATACAGCTTCTGGCAATGATCGCAGAAAAATGCGCGGCGCTGGGTGGTGCCAAGGTGGGCACGGTATTGCAAACGTTTGCCGCAGCGCGGGCAGGTTGTCCTGGCGTGCACCTGGTAGTGCTTCTTGAGCACGTACGCTTTCTTCCATTCGAGAAAGTCGAACGCATACACGCGCGCTTGCTTGATCAGCTCCCCCAGCTTGCGCGGCGGCAGTGCGCCGATGCTGCTCTCCGGCTGCACGCCGATCCGGAACAGCACCTCGTTCTTGATGATGTTGCCGACGCCCGCAAAGATTCCCTGGTCGAGCAGCGCATCGCAGGCAAGCATGTCGGGCCGCGCCTTGAGCTTGGTGCGCGCCGCCGCCGGATTCCACGCATCCGACATCACGTCCGCAGACCAGTCGTAGACCAGGTCGAGATCCCCCTCGATGTACTTGACCGAGCACGCGTACAGGTTGATCTCGCCCTTGTGGAATCCCAGGCTCAGTCGTGGCACGGATTCCTTGCGTTCGTTGATCCGGTAGCTGCCGAACAGCAGGAAATGCACGCGCAGCGTGACCTCGGCACAACACACCAGGAAATGCTTGCCCCAGCTCCGGAATGCGATGATTTTCTGGCCGACCAGCCGCTGCTGGTCGATCTTGCTGTTGCCGGTGACGCGCAGGACTGTCTTGCCGGCGAAGGGCGCGACGAGCTCGGTGAGGATGACGATCGAGGGACCTTCCGGCATGGGCCGTCCTTGGCTGCGGGAAAAAAGCAAGGCGACCTCCGGCCGCCCGGTAATTTATTGCGAGCGGCTAATCCCGGAAATTCTCAACCTGCAGCGGCAATTCGAAATCAGTCTTGCGCAACAGGGCGATCGCGGCCTGCAGGTCGTCGCGCTTCTTCGCACTCACCCGCAACTTTTCGCCATTGATCTGCGCTTCGACCTTGAGCTTCGCCGCCTTGATCGCTGCGACGATTTCCTTCGCCAGCGGCTGCTCGATGCCCTGCTTGACGGTGACTTTCTGCCGCGCACCGGTGAGATTGATTTCCGGATCGGCGACGTCGAGGCAACGGATGTCGATCCCCCGCGCGACCAGCCTGGCGCGCAGGATGTCGTGCATCTGCTTGAGCTGGAAATCGCTGGGCGCGAATTGGCTGACCACGTGCCCGGCCAACTCGAAGCGGGCGTCGCTGCCCTTGAAGTCGAATCGCGTAGACAGCTCGCGATTGGCCTGGTCGACCGCGTTGGTCAGTTCGTGCTTGTCGACTTCGGAAACGACATCGAACGATGGCATGGCGCACCCTCGCACAAGAGACACTTGGCTTGCATGAGCATACGCCGACGCCGGGACCGCACCTTGCTGTCGGGTGAATCAGGCCGGAGTCAGGAATGCAGTGCCCGGGATCACGACGTCGAACGCTCGCTGCACAAGCCACAGCGTCGCGATCGCGATGATCAGCAGCGAGCCCCAGCGCACCACGCCGACCTGATAGAAACGCGTCTTGCGAAGCAGGAATGCGAGCGGCAGGAAAGGCAGAACGATCGACTCCTGGCCGAGTTCCACGCCCAGGCTGAATCCGCCCAGCGATGCGGCCATCGCGGCAGGCGGCAGAGAAAGCCCGGCCAACGCGCTCGCGAATCCAAGGCCGTGAAGGAACCCGAACGCGAATGCGACGACCCAGGCGCGTCGCGTGACGACCGGATGGATATTGTTCAGCGCGGCGACGATGATCGACAGCGCGATGCCCGATTCCACCAGCCGACTCGGAAGGTTGACGTAGCCCAGTACCGACAGGGTCAGGGTCACCGAATGCGAGACGGTGAACCCCGAAACGACCTTGACCAGTTCCAGCATGGCACGCCACAGTTTCGGCACCGGCAACCAACCGGTATTCGACTTCGCAGCTGCGCTGTGTTCATTCCCGGAAAACAGCGCCGCCGCCCCCGGCATGCCATAGGAGGCGACCAGATGGCGTGTCTTCGCTGTTCCCGGTTGCCGGAACAGGACCGCCGGCAGCAGCAACGACAGGATGAACAGCAGGTGGTCGGGACCGGTCCAGATGTGCCAGATGCCGTCGACCATGAAACTCTTGAACTGGCTCCAGCGATCCGGTTCGCGCAGGTCGAGCGTCGCAGTCGGATTCTTGGGACCGAGCACCGCACCGGCAACGCGATCACCGGCGCGGATGGTCACGATCCCGCGATGGTAGGGATCCACGTCCTTGAACAATCCGTAGACGATGGCCAGTCGGTTGGGGATCTCCTTGTCGCAGACCGCATCGAAGTCGATGACGTCGTATGCTCCATCGTTGTGCGCGTCGATCTTCTGGTCGGTCGGATGGATGGCGCAGGTGAGGCCATCGCCCTTGATCGCGAGTCCGTCCATCGCGTAGCGCTCGATCGCATCGCGATGCGCTTTCACCTCGTCCCAGGTGATTGCGCTGTCCTGGTTGCTGTCGATGTTGATCACGAAGGCAAGATCGCGCAGGGCGATGTCGAATTGTCCGCGCAGCACATTGGGATTTGCCGGGTCGGTGCGCAGGTTCAGGTAGGCATCGCTTTCCTTGTGCGCGAACGCGCTGATCGGCAGCAACGCAAGCAGTGCGATCAACCAGAGCAGTGCAGTGCGCAGTTTCATTGCATCGCTCCGGCAACGCGGCCGGAGGAACCGGCGATCGTCGCGGCGACCTGCGCCGCCAGCGCCTGTACGCGCTGGTCTTCGAAGTGCGTGCGCTTCACGAAGTCCAGCACCGGCTGGGCAGACGCTGGCTTTCCGGCAGCAAGCGCTGCCTGGAGGTAAATGCGGATGTCTTCGGGTGCGCGCTGGATCGACCAATCGTCCTGTGCCAGCTTCAGGGCGCGTACCGGGTCGTGCTGCAATTCGAGCGCGAAGCGCGCTTCCTCGCGACCGTACAGGCGACTGTCGCCGCGTTGTTCGAGATCGTGGAAGCGCGAGGCCATCTGCGCGATGTCGGCAGTCGCGGCGGGCAGCTTGAGCGCCACCTCCGCCAGCACCTTGCGCAGGAACGATGTGTCGGATTGTTCGTATCCGCGCGTCAGCTCCAGCGCTTCGCGCGCACGTTGGTGGTCGAGCAGGAAATCCGCATAGTCGGCCAACAGGAAGTTGTCGCCGGGCGCGCGCTGCAGGGCCTTCCTGAACTCGGCATCCGCGCGGTCGGACTGTCCAAGGGTCTTGGCCGCATCCGCAAGCAGGCCGTGCGCCCATGCCTGCAATGCCGGCGATGCGTCGGGTTCCTGTCGCAGCAGCAGGTCCACGACTTGCAGCGTGCCCTGCGCATGGCCGGTCACCGCAGACCACGAGCCGATGCAACCTGCGGTGATCAGGCCATCGGAGTTGCCAAGCAGATGCGCACAATCTCGATGCGCCTCATCCATGTCGCCCTGTACCAGCGCAACCGCCGCCTCGGTCAACCATGCCTGCGCGTTGTCCGGATCGCGACGCAGCACCGCCTGCAGGATCTGCCTCGAGCCCACGAATTGGTGGCGGCTCTGCAGGATCGTAGCCAGTACCAGCATCGCGTCATCGGATGGCGGACGCCTGGCTATCCACGGCGCGATGATCGCCTGCGCGCGTCCAAGATAGCGCGCGTCGCCAGTGTCACGTCCATAGTCCAGGTAGGCGCGTGCCAGCGCGACGCCGAGCTTCACATCGGTGGGCCTGGCTTCCACCTGCCTCCTGAGCGTATCGAACTGGCGTACGCGCGGATCGCTGGTTGACGGCAGGTGTTCCAGCACCGTGTTGCCGGTGGCTGGAATGTAGGGTTCTGTCTGGTTCGCCGCCGCGGCAGTGATGCCCAATGAAAACACGCACAGCAAGGCCGCGATGGTTGCCGACCATCGAGCGACTCGATTGCGGACGTGGATGTTTGGCGGCTGCACGGCGATTGCCTGGTTGTCAGTCAGTGGAAGGTGGTCAGGTTGCATCTGCGATCCGGACGGATGATCCGGCGGCGCCGAAGCGCCGCCGGAATGCGTCGTTCAGATGCTCAATCCTCAACGGGCCGCCTGGGTTGCAGCTCCGGTGGGAGTGGTGGCGCCGGGCAGTGGCGTATTGAGGTACGGAAACCTGTTCTGGAACTGCTTTGCCGAAAGTGCGGCACCATCCGTATAGGGCAGCTGTCCGGACGGCGCATCGGCCGACGAGAGCAGCACACCCATCGCAACGCGCAATTCGATGTCAACGACATCGTCGCCAGGACGGCGTCCGTTCGGGAAGCCGGCAACATCGCCACCCAGTACGGCAAGTGTGTTCTGGGTGGATGCCGGCCGCGGCGCGATCGACGTGTTGAGGCGCAGCATTTCCGCCGGCACGACGTTCGGCGGCTGGTTCAAGCCCTTCACACCGGTAAGGAATGCGGCAACCAGATCGGTGCGTGGGAACTTCGTCGGAGCCGTCACGCCCGGAAACAGCGCCTGGATCAGCGCAGGCAACGTCGGGTTGGTTACGTAGGTCGCGAATTGCGCGTCGTCCTTTGGCTCGGACGCGTTGAACTTGTCCTTGTCGGGCAGGCCGATGATGACTTCATTCACCAGCGGCATTCCCAATCGCGACACTTGGTTGAAGCCATACAGCGCATTGGGCGGTGTGTTCGGCGACTTCGGCAGGCTTGCCGTTGTCCACGCACCAATGACGGGGCTTCCACCCGTGGCCAGGCAGGCAATCGGCACTTCCAGCGCGATCGTCGTGATGTTCTTGTCGGCCAGTTCGTTCCTGTTGCCGTTCGGCGTGCCCAGCGGATTGAGGTTCACCAGGTCGAACACCTGGCCGAGGGCGACCGCAAATCCTTCCTTGCGCTGGCCAACAAACACGCGGCCTTCGCCACACCCGTCCAGACCAATGCGGTCGATGTGGCTGCTGGCATATGCCGCATAGTTCGGGATCGACTTGTTGCCGATGTTGTCGAATGGCTTGCGGAAGACCGTCCCGCCGCTGCTGAGATTGGTTGCAGCGGCCGGCGGCTGCGTGCCGCGCATGGTGGTGACGGTATAGGTCTCGATCAGGTTCTTGACCGCGTCGTTGGCGGTCGGCGTGGTGCCGAACTGGCCGATGTTGCTCAGCGGTACCGCGACCTGCACGCCGTTCACCGGGATCGTGCGGTTCTGATAGTTGTTCTGGAAGCGGAAGAGGTACGTGATGTCGGCGACGCCGTCACCATTGGTATCGACCTTGATCTCGTACAGCGCCTTTGGATCCAGGCTGAAATAATTCGGGCCGCCGTAAGCGTCCTGCAGTGGCGCATAGTTCGCGAGGAACGTGACGTAGCCCGTGCGGCCGGATTCGTAACTGCGGAACATGTAGAAGTCGGTTCCGTCGACTTTCGGTGTCTGCGAAATCAGTGGCGCTTCACGATGGCTCGAGGCGAGCGTCGAGCCTGCGAGCATGAGGCCCGCAGTGGCGATCGCGATCGCGAGTTTGCTGCGATGAATGTTCATGGCTGTCCCTTGGTGGCTGAGTGCGCACGGACTCCGTGCTGATGAATCTCCTGGCGTCGGCCTCCGAAGAAACTCCTGATGCGCAGATCAAGTTTCCCCTTCGGTTCGCGATGCGACACACGACGCAACCGAACCCGACGCCGAGGGATCATTCGCCGCGCGCCGCGAAGGTGCCGTGAAGAGGAGACGATCCGCTGCACTGATCCGCCGCATGTCGATGAGAAGCAGCGAGACACGACACGAGACATAAAAAAAGACCGGCGCGTTCGCCGGTCTTTCGATTCCGATGGTCAGCGTGATGGACGCGTGAGGATCGGGGCCAGCGCGCGCTGCATGCCTAATTGCAGACGCGCTCCACGGTGCGGTACCTGCGGTGGTCGTTCTCGCTCGCGATGTGGTGGCCGATCGCGCCGCCTGCGACCGCACCGCCGACCGTGGCAAGCGTTTTGCCGTTGCCTCCGCCGAACTGGTGGCCAATCAATCCGCCTGCAACCGCGCCGACGGCGGTACCGACGACATGATGGTTGTGCGAGTGGTGCTCGCGGTACACCACCACGTTGTGGCATTCCGCATTCGCGTCATTGGCCACGGCGACGCCCATGCCAAGCAGCAATCCCGCAACCGCTATCGTCCTGATCGTATCCATGGAGCTCTCCTTGGTCGTGCGTCAATGGTGACGCACCAATCATGGGATCGACCGGCTTAACTGACCGCCAATAGGCGCGGTCGAAACTGAACCGCAGTATGTAGACTTTTTCGACCACCCAGCGCGTCAGTCGAACAGTTCCGGCTGTGGAAGCGACGTAGCGACGCCACGAAAATTGCCGAGGCCGACGCCTACCAGGCGATAGCGCGTGTGGTGGGGCAACTGCACGCGCGTGCACAGGTCCATCGCGATTGCCGTCAAGGCGTCGACGCTCGACGGTGGCTGTGCCGGAGTGTGGCTGCGCGTAAGGATCTGGAAGTGCGCGGTCTTGAGCTTGAGCACCACGGTGCGGCCCACGCGTTCTTTCTCCAGGCCAGCCGCCGCCCATGTCTTGGCTGCGAGCCGAACGATATAGGGCGCGATGTCGTCGAGCAACAGGTCGGTCTCGAACGTGTCTTCGGCGGAAATCGATTGTGTCGGAAGATGCGGATTGACCACGCGCTCGTCGATGCCGCGCGCGAGTTCGTACAGGCGCCTGCCGTAGCGCCCGAAGGTGCGTTCGAGTTCCGCGAGCGCGACCTCGCCGAGCGCGCCCACCGTCGCGATGCCCAGCCCCGCGAGCCGGCCTTGCATCACCTTGCCCACGCCGGGAATGCGTCCCACCGGCAGCGGTTGCAGGAATGCGGCGACATCGTGCGGACGGATCACGAACAGGCCGTCGGGCTTATCCCAGTCCGAGGCGATCTTCGCGAGGAACTTGTTCGGCGCCACGCCCGCCGATGCGGTGAGCGCGGTCTCATCAAGGATCGATGCGCGGATCGACTGCGCGACCGCCGTGGCGGAATCAAGTCCGGTCTTTGTCGTGGTGACGTCCAGGTACGCTTCGTCCAGCGACAACGGCTCGACCAGGTCCGTATGCCGCAGGAAGATCTCGCGCACATGCCTGGATGCCGCCCGATAGCGCACGAAGTCCGGAGCGACGAACACCGCGTCCGGGCACAGCCGCTCAGCGCGCAGCGCTGGCATCGCCGAGCGGATGCCGAAGCGACGCGCCTCGTAGCTTGCCGCGCACACCACCGAGCGCGCGCCGCGCCACGCGACCACCACAGGCCGCCCACGCAACGCCGGGTCGTCGCGTTGTTCGACCGAAGCGTAAAAGGCATCCATGTCGATGTGGACGATCTTGCGCATGGGACCTTGGGTTCACCTCGTCGGGGGCGTATATGCCGCCGCTGCCTATGCTAGCTTTGGTAGCGCCGATTCGGGGATCGGCCGTTGCCGCCAGCGTCGTCGTCTCGCGCTGGCCACCTTTGCCTGGGGTCTCAAGGGAGGAACACCATGAAGCATTGCATCATGTTCACGTTGATCAGCGTGGCCTTGGCTGCAGCGTCCGCCAGCGCGTTCGCGCAGAGCGACACCACGCCGGATACGCAGACCAAGCCCAAGGAGCTTGGCGCCGTCGAAGTGACCGGCTCTGCGATCCCGCGCACCAGCAAGGAAACACCATCACCGGTGATCGTGATCAATGCGCTGCAGATCAAGCGCAGCGGACTGACGACCGTGGCGGACGTGGTGCGCTCGGTCTCGGCCGACAACAGCGGCACCATCCCGAACGCGTTCACTGCCGGCTTCGCAGCAGGTTCGTCGGGCGTGGCACTGCGCGGCTTGACCGTGAATTCGACCCTGGTGCTGGTCGATGGCAGACGTCTCGCATCGTATGCGTTGGCCGACGACGGGCAGCGTTCGTTCGTCGACCTGAACACGATTCCGCTGGATGCCGTCGATCGTATCGAAGTGCTCAAGGACGGCGCGTCTTCGCTGTACGGCGCCGACGCGATCGCCGGCGTGGTCAACGTCATCCTCAAGCACGATTTCAAAGGAGCCGACGTCACCGCAGAAATCGGCACTTCGCAACACGGCGGCGGCTTGGAGAAGCGCGCGACCGGTTCCTGGGGCAAGGGCGATCTGGAGAGTGATCACTGGAACGGTTACGCGGCGTTCGAATACGAGGGTGACGCCCGCATCACCACGCCGTCGCGTGGCTTTCCGTTCAACACCGGCGATCTGTCGTCGATCGGCGGACCCAACGGCATCGGCGGCCAGCCTCTGAATAATAGTGGCTCGATTTATGGTTCGGTCTCGCCCGGCACGCTGGGTACCCCCGGTGATCTCACTACAGGTAATTTTATTTCGCTCAATCCCATCTTCCAGCCATTGCGTCCCTGCGGCCCGGGTTCGACTCCGATCAACGATCCGAACAACGACCTCGGCGCCGGCGCGGGCAGTTATTGCACGCAGAATTTCGCAGATTTCGGCGACGACCAGGCGGCGCAGGAACGGATCGGCCTGTACGGCCGCTTCACGTTCAAATTCGGCGACTACGGCGAGGCGTATCTGAATGCCAGTTACTACCAGAACAAGGTCGTGGTCGACGGTGGACCACCACAGATCCAGACCGGCACGCCGAACAATACCAATGCCATCGCGTTGCCGGTCTTCCTGTCGAACGGTTCGCTCAATCCCAACAACCCGTTCGCTGCGCAAGGGCAGGTCGCGTTGATCAACTATGCCTTCGGCGACATTCCCGGCGCGTCGGAGGAGTTCAACCACGTCTATCGTTTCGTGGCGGGTGTCAAGGGCAGCCTCGGTGAGTGGAATTACGACTCCGCCCTGGTCGTCAACCACACCGCGCTGGACTCCACCTTGCTGGGGTTCATCAACTTCAACCAGTTGATCAGCGACCTCAAGGATGGAAGCTACAATTTCATCGATCCATCGCAAAACTCGGCGGCGGTGCGCGCGGCGCTTGCGCCGGCGTTGCGCAAGACCTCCACCAGCGACATGGATTCGATCGACTTCCGGGTCAACCGGCCGCTCTTCAAGCTGCGCGGAGGAGACCTCGGCCTGGCACTCGGAGCCGAGGAGCGGCATGAAGCGCAGAACGATCCCGATCTGAATCCAAACCTGGCGGCCCAGGGCCTGGGCATCGCGCACACCGTCGGATCGCGCAATATCGGCGCGGTGTATGCGGAAATCGATGCGCCGATCACCAAGTCGTTCGAAGTCGACGGTTCCGCACGCTACGACCACTACAGCGATTTCGGCGGCGCGTTCGATCCCAAGATCGGATTCAAGTGGAAGCCGATCGATCAACTCGCGTTTCGCGGCACCTACTCGCGCGGATTCCGTGCGCCGGCGTTTGCCGAGAACGGTTCGAGCGCAGCCGAAGGATTCACTACGTTCCAGATCACCAACGTACCCTTCCTTGTTGCGCATGGTGGTGATCCCATCACCGGAAGCAATGCTGACGCGTACGCCGCCAACCAGTACGCGCTTGCACAATCCACAGTTGCCAATCCGAACATCCAACCCGAGCGGTCGAAGAGTTTCACGTTCGGCATGATCGTCCAGCCCAGCCCATGGCTGGATGCCTCGCTGGACTACTACTGGATCAAGAAGACGGGCGTGATCGTGCAATCCGATCCCAACGTGGCGCTGTCCAACTATTTCGCGGGCAGTGCGTTGCCGGCCGGATACACGATCATAGCGGACACGCCGGACCCGCAGTTCCCGAATGCGTTGCCTCGGCCGATTGTGGTGAAGGCACCGTTCATCAACGCAAATTCGCTGGTCACGAACGGTATGGACCTGGACCTTCGGGCGAAGTTCAAGCCATCCGACAGCACGCAGTGGATCAGCGACCTTACGATCACCGGCATCTTCAAGTGGACGATGAATTTCCCCGACGGGTCCATCCAGGATTATGTGGGGACCCAGGGACCCTACATTCTGTCGTCAGGCGCCGGTACACCGCGCTATCGCGCCAACTGGGCCAACACCCTGATCTGGGGGAGGCTGGAGACAACCGCGACGGTCTACTACACCAGCGGGATCTTCATGTCCGTTCCGGATATCACCAACGACCACAGTTGTTTCTCCACCGGTCCCAGCGGTGCCAATTTCCCAGCCAACTGCCGGGTGCCCTCGTTCACCGACGTCGACCTGACCGCCATCTATCACCTCAACGACCACATCGACATCAACGGAGCCGTGGAGAACGTGTTCGACCGCAAGCCGCCGTTCGATCCGATCGACTATGCAGCGCTCAACTACAACCCGACCTATGCGCAGTCAGGCATCGTCGGGCGCTTCTTCAAACTCGGCGTGCACGTGAAGTTCTAGTGATACGGGTCGCCCGGGATGCAAGGTCCCGGGCGACTGCCCCACACGCAAGTACACACCCCCTTTGCCATGTTGCCCGCTCGGGCAGGCGCGCAATGCACCGCTCACGAGGTGACGTTCACCTCTGCCGACACGCGGCCATCGGCTGATGCGTCGGCTTGCGACACAATCGAGACGACATCGATCCAGCCGCTCGATCGCGCCGCCGCAAAGTCCGCTTCGATCTTCGCGAGCATTGCCTCGCTGGCATCGGCGATCCGCACGATCACGCTCGCGCGGTTGCGACCCTGCGCCTTCGACAGGTACAGCGCAAGGTCCGCCAGGTGCAGATGGCGCTGCCAATCCTGGGCAAACGGCAACACGTTGCCAAGCGGGAACCGGCACGCACCCAGTGACGCGGTCAGCGCGATCTGTTGTTCCTCGACAGTTACCGGTTCGCTGTTGATCGCGATGAGGATGCGCCGGCACAGCCGCGCCAGGTCGTCGTTGGAAATCGCTGGCAACAACAGCAGGAACTCCTCGCCGCCCATCCGGAACAGGCGATCCTGTGGACGCACCAGCCGGCTCAGTCGTTGCGCAAGTTCGACCAGCACCGCGTCCCCGTAACTGTGCCCGAAGCTGTCGTTGATCTGCTTGAACCGGTCCGCATCGATCATGACGAATGCCATCGGCGCCAGCGGTTGCCGTCGCTGGCGGCCGGGTGCACCCGGGTCGACGAATGCATCCAGCGCGCGTCGATTGAACAATCCCGTCAACGGATCGCTCAGGGAATTGTGTTCGAGCTCGGTATTCTCGACCGCCAACGCCCGGTTCGCACTGCGCACGCGGCGGTACGCGAGGACAAGCAGGATGCCGCCCAACACCAGCACCGCACCGATCAACCAGTACGTGCGCGCCTGCAGCTGGCGACGTGCCAGCTCAGCGGACTTCAATCCGTTGTCCAGCGTGAGCAGGCGGATTTCACGTTGCCGGTTCTCGGCGTCGTACTTTCCCTGCAGTGCGGCCAACGCGCTTGCCTGGGACTTCTGGTACAGCTTGTCGCCTTCATCCACCCTGCGCCGCATGGCCTTGAGCGCGTCTGGCAGGCGTCCGGCTTTTTCGTACAGTTCTGCCATGCCGGGAAGGAAATCGACGACGTACGCCGTCTCGCCGGCGTCTTCGGCTTCCTTGAGACCCTGCTCGTAGAGCTTCACTCCACCCGGAACATCGCCAAGTTCCGCGCTGGCCGCGCCGAGGTTGGTCAACGAAACAGCAATCATGGTTGGATCGGACAATTCGCGCCCGATCCGCAAACCCTCGCGGCAGTGTTCGAGTCCAGCCTTCCAGTTGTTGCGTGTCATCGCATATTCGGCCAGGTTGATCTGCGCCATGCCCTCGGCGCGCTTCAAGCCCATTTCGCGCGACAGCGCCAGCGATTTCTGCAACTCCGCAAGCTGGTCCTTCGCATCGTTGCGCGCCTCGTAGCACAGCGACAGGTTGATCGCAGCGGCTGCCCGCGCCATCTTGTTGCCGGTCTGCTCCGCGATGGCCGCGCCCTGCATGCAGTAGTCCAGCGCCTTGTCGATCGCGTGCATGTCGTAATTGAGGTTGCACAAGCCAATCAGCAGATACGCCTTCTGGTCCTTGCGATCGAAACGATCCGCGGCCTTGATACCATCGATCATCAGCTGCGCTGCCGGTGCACGCTCGCCCGCCCGACTCAGTGCGGTGCCCGTCGCGTCGAACAGTTCGGGCGCCAGTGCGTCGTTCTCGAACAACGGTCGGCTCGCAAGGATCTCGCGCGCCAGCGGCGCCGCATCCTTCAGGTCGGATTGGCGCAAACGCACGCGCAGCAGCGCCAGCTTCGCGCGCACCAGCGCCAGCGGACTGGCGTTACGCGCCGGGTCGGCCAGCATCGTCTTCGCACGGCTGTCCGCCTCGCCGATGCGCCCCGCATCCAGCAACGCCTGCACCTCAATCAGCCTCGCGCGGTCGCGAATCTCCAGCGGCTCGGCGTTCAATCCCGCAGACAATGCCTTGAGTTGTCGCAACACATCGGAAGGCGGCAGCGCGCCATTGCGCGCCAGGGCCTCGACCGTCGCGGCGACCTTGTCCTCCGGGCTAGCGGGCAATGCCGCGCGTACTTGCGTGACTGACATGCCGTAAGCCATCGCAAGTGCAAGCAGCATGGCCGCCACGATGCGCGATGCCGAAGGACGACGTGTCGCTGGATTCATGTTTGCAGCCTGCGGCGCATGGGCCATGCCGTGCATGCTACGCCTCGGGCGCGCGGCGACGACGCGCTAGCAAATGAGAGTGGAGTTTGCCGGCGGCCCGGTGCTCACGGAACGGGCTGCCTTGCCTGGAACACATTGCCTTCCGGATCGCACGCATTGTTGACGACGAAGCCAGGCCCTTCCCATTGCTCCGCAAACACTGTTCCACCAAGGCGCGAAACGTTTGCCTTGGCTTGTGCCATGCTCGCGACAGTGAAGAAGAACTTGATCGCGCAATCCTCCCGCCGCACCGGCGGCGACGCGACCACGATGCCCTTCGCAATGTGCGCCGGGATGCGATGCACCAGCAACTGCAGGTCCGGCGACTGCAGCACGATCAGCTCATCGGTCGCATGCATCCGCGCCATGCCGGCGACGGTTTCGTAGAACGCTGCGAGGCGTTCGATGTCCCTGGCGTAGATGAGTACTCCTGCGCGTGCCGGGCCGGACATGATTGCTCCCTGGGTGAGGCTGCAAGATCGGGCGTGGTCAAAAGCAGTCTGGCACAGCATGTCGCACACGCGCAGCAGGCGCATCGCTGCGCGAGGCAACCGTAGTGCTGTTCCTGCAGCATGGTCCTGCAGGGGCTGGCAACTTCTGCGCCGGAAAAAGAGCCGGAGCCCACCGCAATTCGCGGCAGGACTCCGGCCCAAGGTGTCACCTGTCTCTTAGTTCACGAACAACGCCGCGATGTCGCACCAGTCGCTCGCCCCCTTCGAGCCGATTGCGCGTACCTGCACGTTGTATTGCGTGCCGGGCACGAGGCCCTCGAGGACGGCTGTTGCCTTCGACGTGGGATCCGGCTGCGTCCATGCAGTCGGAGCCTGTGCGCTTGCGCATCGCCACTGGTAGGTCAGTGCCGTCAACACGGTGTTGCAACGTGCGACGATGCGGCCGCTGTTGCGCTGGCGCAGGCGCAGGTTCTGCGGCGTGGGCGGCATGCCGGACGGTTGTCGGGCCTTCTGCAGCGGATAACCCGAGTCGAGCAACACGACACGGTCGCCCTCTGCGACAAGCTGCACATACAGCGCCAGCTCGCGCAGCAACTGCACCAGCGGGGCACGCGCCCGGTTGCGCACCGCGATCGAGACATTGCCCCGGTCGAGTGCGTCCACCGCCGCGACATACGCAGCGCGCGCGGTGGTGACCGCGGCGAGGGCAGGTTTGGGCGCCGGATAGTGAGTGTTGCCCGTCATCGCGGTGACGATGCGGCCGCTCGCCGCGATCAGGTCGGCGTCGGAGTTCCGGGTGAGGAAGGAATTTGCGATCTTGACCTGCTTGGAGATGGTGTTCATGGGAGTGCTCCTGGTTGGAATGGTGGATGTGAAGGTCGGAATGACCGAAATGGTCGGATCTGTCTGGTTTGACGCAGCAATGGTGTTCATTTGGCAAGCCTCGGTTGTCGCGAACCGCGCAATGCGGTTCGACGGATGGTTTTCACGAAAGAAAGACAACACGGACCGTCGCGGGCAGATGCCTGCCCACGCGGGGTCAGTCAGCGGCTGGCGTCGTCAGAACGGAACTTCGCGGTAGCCGTCGGGATGTTTCGACGGGCACGCCTGCGCGCGATCGACGGGGGTCTGGATGCCGGAAATTGCAAGGTTCTTCTGCAGCTTTGCACGGCTCTTTTTCAGCATTGCAAACCTCTTTTTCCCGCTTGCACGCTTCAGATGCAGATGAACCCCCGTCGCGTGTGCGTTGCAGGTCTGCTGTTTGCAATTGCAACCGTCTTTCCCGGGATTGCTGGCATCTTGTGCGCACGAAGACAGTTGCAATTTGCCCTTGCAACCGTGTTTTGCGGATTGCAAGGTTGCATCGCAAGAATGCAACCGTGATCCTGCGGACAAACCGCCTGAAATGTTCGATTGCAAGGTTGCAAGGCCACGCTGCTGGGCAGCAGCGCGGAGGAAGACGCCCGCAGGCGGCGATTGCACGGGGACACCGGTGATTTCCGGGGCGGCGGCCGCGCCATGGACAGGGGCAACGCCGGTCGGAAACCCGGCAAGCCCGCCGTGCATCCTGGAACCCACAGGCAACACGCGTGAAACCGTGCGATGCATGCCATGCACCGACACTTCCACACTCGCTGCGATGCGTGCGACCCGGCATTCAACGACACTTTCACCTTCGGCTGATCAGGGTGAGATTATACACCGCTACGGACCCCGCGGCGAGCCCGCATGGTCAGGTGAGAGCCGCTCTGGTACTTGCTTTCAGCGGATGCAAGTGAACAATGTTTCATGTGTGAAGAGTGTCATCGCGTCCCCTTACACGTGAGGCTCGCACATGGGTCGCATCGTGGAATGTTGGGGACCTCTCCGAACGGGCGCGCTCAAGCCCCTCTCCCGTAGTGAGAGGGGCTTGTATCGCGCCCTATCGCGTACACCGCGTGCTGGCTACAGTACCTTCCATGTGCTTGATCGCATTCGCTTGGCATGCGCATCCGCGCTGGCCGCTCGTCCTGATCGCCAATCGCGACGAGTTCCACGCGCGACCCGCAGCTCCTGCGGGGTTCCTCGTCGATGCGCCGGATGTGTGCGGTGGCATCGACCTGCGCGCGGGCGGCAGTTGGCTGCTGGTTACGAAAAAGCGCCGGCTCGCCGCGATCACCAACGTGCGCGTCGGTCTTTCGCCTGAAGTCGCACCACGATCGCGCGGCGAACTGGTGAAGGCATTCGCGACATCGGATACGAGCGCCGCGGACTTCATCGCCGGCATCGCATCGCACGCGCACGAGTTCGGTCGCTTCAACCTGCTGCTGGGGGATGGCCAGGAGTTGCATTGCGTCGGCAATCATCCACGTTTCCACACGCAGGAAGTCGCGCCCGGCCTGCATGCGTTGTCGAATGCGGGACTGGATACACAGTGGCCGAAGACGCGTCGCGCGCAACACGCGCTGTCCACGTGGTTGTCGCGGCATACGCAGGATGCCGCCATGCCAGTCGATTGCGAGCCGCTGTTCGCCGCGCTCGCCGACACCACGCCGGCAGCCGACTCCGAGCTTCCCGATACCGGCGTGGGCATCGCCATCGAGCGCCTTCTGTCGCCGCCGTTCGTGCTGGGCGATACCTATGGCACGCGCTGCAGTACGCTGGTGCTGGCAGGTTGCGATGGGATTGCGATAACCGAGCGCCGGTTCGGCGCGAACCAGGCATTGCTTGGCGATAAGGAGTTTTTCCTGTGCGAATCGTGAGCGCGGTCGTGTTGTGCATGCTGCTGTTGCTGGGCGCGGTCGGGTTTGCGCACGCGCAGGCGGCGGCGGATGGCAACGGGTCCACGCCGGTCGCGCGCGACTTCCCGCCCGGACTGCAGATTCCTGCGGCAGCGCGGCCCGGCGCGGGTTTCGATGCGGACAAGGCCACCGAGGCCTATCTCGACCTGCTCTCTCCTGCACAACGAAAACTGTCCGACGACTATTTCGAGGGCGGGTACTGGCTGCAGTTGTGGGAGTTTCTGTTCGGGATCGCGATCGCCGCGTTCCTGCTGCTGAGCGGCATCTCGGTGCGACTGCGCGACCTCTCGCAGCGGATCACGCGCTTGCGCTGGCTGTCGACGGCCATCTATGGATTTGCATGGCTCCTGATCGGATTTACGCTGGGCCTGCCATTGAGCTATTACACCGACTTCGTGCGCGAACACCAGTACGGTTTGTCCACGCAGGACCTGGGCGGCTGGTTGGGAGATTCGCTCAAGGGACTGGCGCTCGGGCTGCTCATCGTTCCGCTGCTGATCAGCGGCCTGTATGGCCTCGTGCGAAGGCTCGGCGCGCGCTGGTGGATCTGGGCAACCGTCGCCGGCTTCGTGCTGAACCTGTTCTTCTCGATGATCGTACCGGTGTTTTTCGCGCCGATCTTCAACGAATACAAGCCGCTTCCCGAGGGTCAGGTGCGCGCATCGGTGCTTTCCCTGGCGCGCGCCAACCGGATTCCGACCGAGCACGTGGTGTGGTTCGACGCATCCAGGCAGACCACGCGGGTGAGCGCCAATGTCTCGGGCTTCCTGAACACAACCACGGTCAGCCTCAACGACAATCTCGTCAACAAGACCTCGCTGCCAGAAATCAGGGCGGTGCTCGGCCACGAGATGGGCCACTACGTGCTCAACCACGGGCTGCGGCTGACGATCTACCTCAGCCTGGTCACCGCGCTGGCACTGTTCTGCGTGCACCGTGCGCTGGACTGGTCGCTCGTGCGCTGGGGGACCCGGCTGGGGCTGGAAGGTCGCGACGACCCGGCCGCGTTGCCGCTCGCGGTGATTGCGTTTTCGATCTTCATGTTCCTCGTCACGCCGCTGAACAATTCGATCGTGCACCAGGCCGAGGCGGAAGCCGATGCGTTCGGCCTGAACGCCGCGCGCGAGCCGAACGGCTTCGCGATGTCGGCGATGCGGTTGTCGACCTACCGCAAGCTGCGTCCCGGGCCCATCGAGGAAATGGTCTTCTACGACCACCCCAGCGGCTACACGCGCGTGCACAACGCGATGATCTGGCTCGGCGAGAACCAGGACAACGCAACCGCGAACGCGCCGATTGCGCCGCCGATCGCTCCGTTGAGCATGCCGCCGGCGTCGAAAGACTAGGGCACCGCGAGATGCCGCCGGGTCTTGGCGGGGTGAACTTTCCGCTCGCCGGCCGGTCGCATGTCCCCGTGGCGGATGCGTGCAGGACCCCGGAAACGGTCGTCGTCAGAAAATCTTTCGACGGCTTCAACCTTTCGGCGATCTGGCGCATCTACACCTAGGAAGCCCGGAAGTGCATCGCCGGTCTTTGAATGGGCTTACGCGCTTGGGCTTCGGCCCTCCCGGTGGATCGCACGTCTTTCGGTGATTCGCGCACCCTCGACCCTTCCCCAACCCGGAAGGGTTTTTTTTTGACGTGCATGGATGCACTAATGTCGCGGGAGGCAGGCCGAAAATTGCTCCTGCATTTTCGGCATTTCCGTCCTCCATGGCGGTCAGATGCCGGGAGCGACTGCTGCACAGGGACGTGCGACGCGTGGGCGCATGGATGCGCAGTAGCGAGTGACTGTGCATGGAGGCAAGAATTCCCCACACGCAGGGATGTGCAGAAGCGGTTGGCTGTGGCCGATGGGCTATTTTCGGCGGAAAGCCCAGTGCCTGACGGAGCCAGAAAAAATATGGGTAGCTCCTTGCGATGGAGTCGCGTTCTGGTGATCGGGGGGTCATCTCGGGGCTGCTGGCCGCCGGGATCGGGACGCCATTCCTTCTGCACGCCATCGATGCAGAGCGTGCCGGCCAACCCAATCCGAAGATTGCGACGGAAGCGCAATCGCGAGAGATCCTGCAGGCCATACAGGCCTGGCGCAGCGGTCGGCCGCCAGCGCCGGCCGCAAGCTCCGACAACCACTTCTGGAAGCGCACGTCGGTCGTTCTGCTTGACGCGCGGGCGATGCTGGGCGGTCGCGGAATTGGCAACGTTTACGCTAACCCGTCCTGCGGTTCGGTTGTCCTCGATGAGAGGATCATGGGTACAAACCAGGATGCAGAATCCAGGTTGCCGGTTCTCCCGAAAAAGCTTCGACAGGAGCTGATTCTCGCCAACCGGATTCCCGGCCATGTTGCCGATCCACGCCTGCCGGGAATTGTCTACGCGCCCGTCCGAACGGTGCGGGACATCTTTCGCGCGAGACCCGACGGCTGGCACCGCTTCGACGAAGCGTTCCCGAATGCCCGGAGTTATTACCAGACCAGCCGCGCGGTCCTGACGGATGATGGACAGCACGCGCTGGTCTATGTCGCAGAAGGGAATTTCCCGAGCTGCGGAAACGGAAGTCTCTACTATCTGATGTCGGTTGGCGGTCATTGGTCCGTTTCGGTCACTGAAACGCTTTGGGGTGGCAGCGATCGCATCTTTTAGGGGTGCAGGGGCTGTTGATTTCATGACAGAGGGAAAGCACTCCTCTTCCGCCTGCGGCACCTTCTCCCGCAACGGGAGAAGGGAGTGCACTGATAGCTCCATGTTCCCCTGCCGCGGGAATCAGCAAGCCGCTCCTGCCGCCGGATATGATGGCCAGCCCGCGGCCGCACGGCCGCCGTCGGAACATCAAGGCCATGACCGAATTGCCTCCACTGCTGCGCGACCAGCGAGCGATCGATGCGCAGCATCTGAAGCTGTTGTCGATCTTCCATTTCGTCGCCGCCGGATTTGCGCTGATGGGGATCGCGTTCCTGGGCTTCCATTTCGCGATGATGCATACCTTCTTTTCCGATCCAGCCATGTGGGCAGGCCACAGGCAGCAGCCACCGCCGCCGGAATTCCTCGCGATGTTCCGGTGGTTCTACCTGGTCTTCGGGACCTGGTTTTTCGCATCCGGCATCCTCAACGTGATATCGGGCCTGTGCCTGCGTCGCAGGACGCATCGCACGTTCTCGCTGATTGTGTCCGGCCTGAACTGCCTGCACATGCCGCTGGGAACCGTGCTTGGCATCTTCACCATCATTGTGCTGATGCGCGACTCGGTCCTGGAGGTCTACCAGACGTGATGTTGCCTGCCACCGCCGCGGCCCTGCGATGCCGTCATCGGACGCAACAACAGCATCGCGACGGATGTTCCTGCGGCCAACCGCATCGGAGCGGAATTCATGGCTGCCTGTGGAGGAAACTTCGATGAGGAAAATTGCTGCCGGTGCATTTCTGGTCGTTCTGTGTGCGGGTCTGTCGGCGTGCTCGTCGTCGCCCCCGAACCGCCTGCTGGGAACCTGGAAGTCCAACCGCGACCTGACCGTGGCTTCGATCCGCCAGAACGAAACGGAGCAGATGAGCGATGAGCAGATCAGCCGCCTCGTCGAGCCCGGCGGGACGTGGACCTTCACGCGCAGTCGCTCCAAGGTGGAGATCGACAACGGCATGCATTTCGACTATCCATACGCGATCGTTTCAACCGACGCGCAGGCGACCACGATCACGCTCGGCGATCCAGGCGCAACCAAGACCGATACGTTCCATTTCGACGACAACGACACCCTCTGGATGACGTATCAAAACGACATCAAGGGCATTCCGGTCCCGCAATTCCGACAGTACTACAAGCGGGTGCACTAGACCCCTTCCCCTTGAAGGGAAGGAGGTCGCTGGAGACACTGCACCGGGGCAGGTCTTTGCGACGCGTTGCTAGTTGCCCGCCCCGAGCGTGTTCTTGAACACCACGCCGCCCTTCATCACGAACTGCACGTTCTCGAGCACGCCGATGTTCGCGAGCGGATCGCCATGCACGGCGACCATGTCCGCGTAGAGGCCGGGCTTGACCGCGCCGACCTGGTCCTGGCGGCCGATCAGCTCGGCCGCGTCGGTGGTCGCCGACTGGATCGCGCGCATCGGGGTCATGCCCCATTCGACTTCCTTGGCGAACTGCTTCGCGTTCCAGCCATGCGGATACACGCCGGCATCGGTGCCGAACGCCATCTTCACGCCCGACTGCACGGCCTTGCGGAAGTTTTCGCGCTGCAGGCGGCCGACCAGTTTTTCCTTCGCCATCATCGCGGCGGGGAAGCCCAGGCGCGCGTATTCGCCGAGGATGTAGTCGTCGTTGTAGATGTCCATCACCAGGAACGTGCCGCGCTGTTTGGCCATCTTCAGGCCTTCGTCGTCGATCAGGCTGGCATGCTCGATCGAGTCGACGCCCGCGCGGATCGCGACCTTGATCGCTTCCGCGCCATGCGCGTGCGCTGCGACCTTCTTGCCCCAGCGGTGCGCCTCGTCCACGACCGCGTTCATTTCCTCCTGCGTGTATTGCGGCGCCCCGACCGAGGCCTCGGCGCTGAGCACGCCAGCGCTCGCCATCACCTTGATCAGGTCGGCGCCGTGTTTCACCTCTTCGCGGATCTGGTGGCGGATCGCGTCGACGCCATCAACGACGCCGTTGGGATCGCGATCCTCGAGCGACGGCGAGAAGCCTGTCATGCCGTCGGCGTGGCCGCCGGTTGCGCCAAGCGGCATCGTCGCGGCGAGGATGCGCGGGCCCGGGATGGTGCCGCGATTGACTGCGTTGCGCAGCGCGACGTCGAGGTAACTCTGCGAACCCACGTTGCGCACTGTGGTGAAGCCTGCGAGCAGGGTGTCGCGCGCATGCCGCGGCGCTGCGATCGCGCTGTCGATCGCGTTGAGCTTGAGTGCGTCCTCGAAGTAGTTGCCGGTGCCGTCGGTGGAATCGCCGCCCAGGTGCACATGGCAGTCGATCAGGCCCGGCAGCAACGTCGCATCGCCAAGGTCGATGCTGCGATAGCCCGCAGGCGCGGCACCGCCCTGGCGCACTTCGACGATGCGTTCGCCTTCGATCAGCACCACGGGATGCTCGAGCACCTTGCCGGTCTCGGGTTCGACCAGGCGCGCGGCACTGAGCGCGATGCGCGCGGGCGGCGCGGGTTCGACGGCCGCGGGCTGCTGTGCGATGGCGGGCAGGGCGGCTGCAACACACAACAACAGGCAGCTGGCGGCAAGGCGCATGCATTCTTCCGGATGGCGATGGCAGGCACAGCCTACCGCAGCCGATGGCCATCAGCGCCCCGGGCGGCCACAATAGGCGCGAACGCGGGGCGACGAGGTGGGTCATGGGCCAGATTGACGAAGCGAAAGTTCCCGACATCGGCGGCTACGACGACGTACCGGTAATCGAGGTCCTCGTTGCAGTCGGCGACACCGTGAAGAAGGACCAGGGTCTGGTCATGCTGGAGTCCGACAAGGCGACGATGGAAGTGCCTTCGCCGTTCGCTGGCGTGGTCAGGGAGTTGAAGGCCAAAGTGGGTGACGCGCTTTCCGAGGGCAGCGTTGTCGCGTTGATCGAGGCAACTGCCGAATCTCCCCCTGCCGCGGGGAAAAGTGCGAAGGGTGAAGTGCGGGACGGGGCCGGAAGTCCAACTGCACCCGCTACGCCACCGGCCGCTGCGAAAGCCATGCCCGCTCCCGCTCCCACAGCATCCCCGCCCGCGTCCGCGCCGGACAAACCTGTGGCAGCGCCAGCTGCGGACAGCGTCCCCGACCCGAACGTCGATCCGGAAATCGCTGGCCCGCGAACGCCGCCGATCGTGTTCGATGCGGCGGCGGTTGCGCCGGCAAAGGTTCCGCATGCATCCCCTGCGGTGCGCATGTTTGCGCGCGAACTCGGCGTTGATCTGTCGAAAGTGAAGGGCAGTGCGCGCGGCGGACGCATTGCGAAAGAGGACGTGCAGGCGTTCGTGAAGGCCACGATGCAGGGCACGGGTCCGGCTGCCGCAACGACTGCCACAGCAGGCGGCGGGCTGAACCTGATTCCATGGCCGAAGGTGGATTTCGCGAAGTTCGGCGCCATCGAAGCGCAACCGCTTTCGCGGATCAAGAAGCTCTCGGGTGCAAACCTCGCGCGCAACTGGGCAATGATCCCGCACGTCACCCAGAACGACGACGCCGACATCACCGAGATGGAGGCGTTCCGCAAGAAGCTTGGCGAAACCCACAAGGACGTCAAGGTGACGCCGCTGGTATTCCTGATCAAGGCGGTGGTCGCGGCGCTACGCAAGTACCCGACGTTCAACGCCTCGCTGGACGGCGACAACCTGGTGCTGAAGAAGTATTTCCACATCGGCATCGCGGTGGACACGCCCGACGGGCTGGTGGTGCCGGTGATCCGCGACGCCGATCGCAAGGGCCTGCTGGAGCTGTCGCACGAGCTCGCCGGGTTGTCGCAGAAGGCGCGCGACAAGAAGCTCGGTCCGGCGGAAATGGCGGGCGGCTGTTTCTCGATTTCCTCGCTCGGGGGCATTGGGGGGACCGGCTTTACGCCGATCATCAACGCGCCCGAAGTCGCGATCCTGGGTGTGTCGCGCAGTGCGACCAGGCCGGTCTGGAACGGCAAGGAGTTCGTCCCGCGCCTGCTGCTGCCGCTGTCGCTGAGCTACGACCACCGGGTGATTGACGGGGCTGCGGCCGCGCGTTTCACCGCTTACCTGGCCCAGGTGCTGGGCGACCTGCGCATGCTCCTGCTGTAGGTCCTGACCGGTTCGCCGCAGCCTCAAGCCTGGGTCAGCGGGCCGGTTTGTGAACCAATTGGGTGCGCGGCTGTCAGAGCCTGGGCGAAGCGGCCCTGGCTGAACCGGCCGGCACAAATGACACAAATTTCACGCACGCTGGGCGCCGACCCCTGTAGCATCCGCGCCTTCCACTGTCCCAAACCTATCCCCGGAGTCACTGAATGCGTCGTCGTATCCTAGCAATCGCGTTGGCCTGCATGGTCGTCGCCCCGTTGGCGTTTGCGCAAGCCCCGCCGTCCGCTTCAAAGATGCAGCTGGCATCGAAGATGTACGACGTCAGCGAGGCCGGCACCGTGTTCCAGGCCCTCGAATACAACGTCGTTGGCGGCATCATGCAGAACATTGGCCAGGGTCTGGGCGACAAGGCTTCCTGTCCGGCGCTGAAGCCGGAAGTGGAATCCTTCCGCACCAAGATGGACACCATGTTCAACGGGCTGAGCGACGCCAGCTTTCGACAGCAGGCCTCGCAGGTCTATGCCGACAGCTTCACCGATGACGAGATGCGCCAGATCATCGCCTTCATGCAATCGCCGGCTGGTGTGAAGATGAAGCGTATCCAGCCCGATCTGGTCAAGCGCATCGGCGGTATCGCGGAAACCCGCGCGAAGACGCGCGAACAGGACATTCGCGTCGCTGCGCAAGCGTTCTCGAAGAACGTGCAGACGATTGCCGCGACCTGTCCGTCGGCTCCTGCCCCGACAGCGCCAGCGAAGAAGTAATCCTTCCTGACGCAAGCGTTCCGCGACAGTTTCACCGGTGCCGGGCTTGTCCCGGCATCGTCGTTTTTGCGGCAGACGATTGTGGGCAGGTCGCCCCGTTTGGTGTTGGCGCGAGAACGCGGCGACAATGGCGGCGAGCGCAAACGACGAGGTGACAGATGGCCAGCACGATCGAGCAGGCGCGCGTTCCCGACATCGGTGGCTACAACGATGTGCCGGTGATCGAGGTGCTGGTCGCGGTCGGCGACACGGTGAAGAAGGACCAGGGCCTGGTCACGCTGGAGTCTGACAAGGCGACGATGGAAGTGCCGTCGCCGCTGGCAGGCATCGTCAGGGAAATCAAGGTCAAGGTTGGCGATATGTTGTCGGAAGGCGCGGTTGTGGCCTTGATCGAGGTGTCGCAGGGTGGCCAGCGGCCGGATGAGGGAAGACCTGTTTCCGCGGCGACTTCCACGGCAAGCCCTGCTCCCTCACCCGCAGCTTCGCCGCGACCCCTCCCGGCGGGAGAGGTAACTGCTGCGCCTGCGTCAGGCCGCAAGGCCGAAATCGAATGCCGCATTGTCGTTCTCGGAGCGGGTCCGGGCGGCTACACGGCTGCATTCCGCGCGGCCGACCTTGGCCTGGATACCGTATTGGTCGAGCGTTATGCGTCGCTCGGCGGGGTCTGCCTCAATGTCGGTTGCATTCCGTCGAAGGCACTGCTGCACGCCGCCGCAGTGATCGACGAAGCCGCGCACGCGAAGGACTACGGCATCGATTTCGGCAAGCCTTCCATCGCGCTCGATGCGCTGCGCGACTACAAGAACAAGGTGGTCGGCAAGCTGACCGGTGGCCTGGCCGGGATGGCAAAGCAACGCAAGGTGCGCGTGGTGACCGGCGTCGGCAGATTCGTGTCGCCGCATGAAATCGAAGTCGTGGAGGCAGGCGAAACCAAGCGCGTGCGCTTCGAACAATGCGTGATCGCGGCGGGTTCGCAGGCGCTCAAGCTCCCCGGCTTTCCCTGGGACGATCCGCGCGTGATGGATTCCACCGACGCACTGGAGCTGGCTGACATCCCGAAAAAGCTGCTGGTCGTCGGCGGCGGCATCATCGGCCTGGAAATGGCGACGGTGTACCACGCGCTTGGCAGCGAAGTGACCGTGGTCGAGTTGCTCGACCAGTTGATGCCGGGCACCGATGCGGATCTCGTGAAACCGCTTGCCGACCGGTTGAGGAAGCAGGGCGTTGCGATCCACCTCAAGACGAAAGTCGTGGAGGTCCAGGCATCGAAAAACGGGTTGACCGCGACGTTCGCGGGCGCCGACCCGCAACAAGTCAAGGTGCCCGATGCGATGCTGTTCGATCGCGTGCTGGTCGCGGTCGGGCGCACGCCCAATGGCGGAAAGCTCGATGCCGCCAAGGCTGGCGTGAACGTCAGCGAGCGCGGGTTTATCGCGGTGGACCGGCAAATGCGCACCAACGTGCCGCACATCTTCGCGATCGGCGACCTGGTCGGTAACCCGATGCTCGCGCACAAGGCCACCCATGAGGCGCACCTTGCGGCCGAAGTCGCGGCAGGGGAAAAGCGTGAATGGACTGCGCGGGTGATTCCGTCGGTCGCCTACACCGACCCTGAAATTGCATGGGTCGGCGTCACCGAGACCGAAGCGAAGGCGAAAGGGCTGAAAGTCGGCGTCGGCAAGTTCCCGTGGGCTGCATCCGGCCGCGCGATAGGTATTGGTCGCACCGAGGGCTTCACCAAATTGCTCTTCGAAGAGGCCACGCACCGGATCGTCGGCGCCGGGATCGTCGGCGTGCATGCGGGCGACCTGATCGCGGAACTCGCGCTGGCGATCGAGATGGGCTGCGAAGCGGCGGACATCGCCCAGACGATCCATCCGCATCCGACCCTGAGCGAATCGGTCGGCATGGCCGCTGAGGTTTTCGAAGGCACCATCACCGACCTGTACCTGCCCAGACGCGGTTGATTGCATTCCGCGCGGAATGACGCGCTGCTGGCCTTGTTGCGCGGGTTCTGGTGGATCGGGGTTGCCCGCCAATTTGACGGCCTGTTATACTTTTGCGGCTAGGCAGGGCCGATTTCGCCCGCCGCATCGACTCGACGGGCGCTGGTGTGCTCAATTCCGTGGCAGCGGGGCGGCGTCTGGCGCTCCGTATCGTGCTGATCCAGCTGCTGGTGGCGGTTTCGATCGCGCTGTTGTTCCTGCCGCAAGGCCTGGGTTCGGCGCTGGCGGCTGGGATGGGGGGAGGCGCGGTGGTGGTGGGGAGCCTGGTGCTGGCCCTGCGATCATTCGGGCGCGCGCCGATGTCGGCGAACGCCGCCTTGCTGCGGATGCTGGTCGGCATGGCGCTGAAGTGGGTCTTGTTCCTGGCCGTGTTGTACCTGGCGCTGGTGCGGTTCGCGCTGCCGCCGTTTCCGTTGCTGCTCAGTGCCATTGTTACAACCTTGTCGTTCCTGTTCGCTGCAAGACTGAAAGCATAGAAAGGTGCATTCGTGAGTCCAGATTCCGGCGCATCCGGCGGTTTGTCCGAATACATCACCCATCACCTGACCCATAACTCCGGGATGGTGCTGGGCGGCAATTTCCATTGGGATTCCTGGCTGGTCTCGCTCAGCCTCGGCCTGTTGTTCTGCCTGTGGTTCGGGTTTCACGCGCGTCGCGCGACCTCGGGCGTGCCGGGCAAGGGCCAGGCGTTTGTCGAGATGGTGATCGAGTTCGTGGACGGCCAGGTCAAGGATGTTTTCCACGGCGATCGCCGTTTCATCGCGCCGCTCGCACTCACGATCTTCATGTGGGTGCTCTTCATGAACGCCATGGATCTGCTTCCGCTCGATATCGGCAACGCGCTGGTCACGCTGTTCGGCGGCCACGAAGTCGCTGAACACACCTACTTCCGCATGGTGCCGACCGCCGACCTGAACACCACAGTCGCGATGTCGCTCAGCGTGTTCCTGCTGACCATTTTCTATTCGTTCAAGGCCAAGGGCGCTGCGGGCTTCGGCAAGGAGCTGCTGACCTCGCCGTTCCACGTCGAAGGCACTCTCGGCAAGGCTGTGATGGTCGTGCCGAACGTGATCCTCAACATTGTCGAGTACCTGTCCAAGCCGGTGTCGCTGTCGATGCGACTGTTCGGCAACATGTATGCGGGCGAGCTGGTGTTCATGCTGATCGCCGGCTTGCTGACCTCGTGGATCGCGTTCCCGTTCGGCGTCGCGTTTGGGCTGGCCTGGGGAATCTTCCACATCCTCATCATCCTGCTGCAGGCATTCATCTTCATGGTGCTGTCGGTCGTCTACATCTCGATGGCGCACGAGCACCACTAGCGGCTTCGCTTCACGAATACCCTTTCATCACGTTTCCACCCCACCTGTTCCACCACCATCGTTCGAAGAAGGAAAATTCATGGACATGCATCAGTTCATCGCCCTCATCCAGGCCAACACTGCCATCGGCATCGGCCTGATGATTGGTCTCGGCGCGCTCGGCGCCTGTATCGGCATCGGCATCATGGGCTCGAAGTTCCTCGAGGCCGCTGCACGCCAGCCGGAGCTGGTTCCGATGCTGCAGGGCCGCATGTTCCTGCTGGTCGGCCTGATCGATGCGTCGTTCATCATCGGCTTGGCGATGGCGCTGTTCTTCGCCTTCTCGAACCCGCTGCTGAAGTCGCTGGGTTGATCCTGGAATGAAGGATGCCCGCACGTGCGGGCATCTTCGTGATGGCGCGCATCCGCGCGTCTTGCAGACATAGGAAGGTGTCATGGAAATCGGCATGACGTTGCTGGGTCAGGCGCTTTCGTTCGCGCTATTGATCCTGTTCTCGGCCAAGTTCATCTGGCCGCCGCTGATGGCGGCGATCGAGGATCGGCAGAAGAAGATCGCTGACGGTCTGGCCGCGGCCGACCGCAGCCAGCGCGATCTTGCGCAGGCCGAGGAGCAGGTCAATCAAGTGGTGCGCGAGGCGCGGACCAAGGCCAACGAGATCATCGAGCAGGCCCACGCCCGCGCGAACCAGATCATTGATGCGGCCAAGACCGAAGCGATTGCCGAGGGCGGTCGCCAGAAGGCATTGGCCGTGGCCGAGATCGATGTCGAAGCCAATCGCGCCCGCGAAGACCTGCGCAAGCAGGTGTCCGCGCTTGCGGTGGCTGGCGCTTCGCGGCTGATCAAGCGCGAGATCGATCCGAATGCGCACAAGGCGCTGCTCGACGAACTGGCGGCTGAGCTGGGATGAGCAGCGCGCTCACCCTAGCCCGGCCCTACGCCCGCGCCGCGTTTGCGATCGCGCGGGAGCACGACCTGATGTTGCAATGGTCTTCGCAGCTCGAGTTTTCGGCCCAGGTCGCGTTGGATCCCCGCGTGCACGCACTACTGGGCCACCCGGCGCTCGGCGTGGACGATGCGGTTGCACTGTTGCTGCCGCCAGGTGAACCCGACCAGCTGTTCGCGCAGTTTTTGTTGGTACTTGCCGACAATGGCCGGATGGGTCTGCTTCCCGAAATTGCAGCGCTGTATGCGCAGCAGCGTGCCGAAGCCGAACGCATCGTCAAGGCAAAGATCACTTCGGCGACCGAACTCACTCCGGCCGAACGGGCCAGGCTGCATATCGCGTTGCGCAAGCGTTTCGGCCGCGAAGTCGAAATCGTCACGAAGGTGGACCCGGAACTGATCGGCGGCGCCATCATCGACGCGGGTGACGTGGTCATCGATGGGTCGCTGCGCAACAAACTCGCGCGGCTGGAATTGGCGTTGGCACATTGAAGCTGGGAATGGGGAATGGTGAATTGGAAATAGGTAAAGACAAAGATGTTCGTTTTTTGCTCTGACCATTCCCTATTCCCTATTCCCTATTCCCGAAACTCAAGAAAGAACACCGCGCGCCGCACACCGCGCCGCACGACCAAGGAAACGAAACGATGGCAACCACCCAGCTCAACCCGTCCGAAATCAGTGAACTGATCCGTAGCCGCATCGAGAAGGTGAAGCTCGCCTCCGAAGCGCGCAACGAAGGCACCATCACTTCGGTGTCCGACGGCATCGTGCGCGTGCACGGCCTCGCCGATGCGATGCAGGGCGAGATGATCGAACTGCCGAACAACACCTTTGCGCTCGCGTTGAACCTCGAGCGCGACTCGGTCGGCGCGGTGGTGCTGGGCGACTACCAGCACCTGCGCGAAGGCGACAACGCCAAGACCACCGGCCGCATCCTCGAAGTGCCGATCGGTCCCGAATTGCTAGGACGCGTCGTCAACGCGCTCGGCGAGCCGATCGATGCCAAGGGCGCGATCGACGCCAAGCTGACCGCACCGGTTGAAAAGGTTGCGCCGGGCGTGATCTGGCGCAAGTCCGTGTCGCAGCCCGTGCAGACCGGTTACAAGTCGGTCGATGCGATGATCCCGGTTGGCCGTGGCCAGCGCGAGCTGATCATTGGCGACCGCCAGACCGGCAAGACCGCGATGGCGATCGACACGATCATCAACCAGAAAGGCACCGGCGTGAAGTGCGTCTACGTCGCGATCGGCCAGAAGGCCAGCTCGATCGCGAACGTGGTGCGCAAGCTCGAAGAGAACGGCGCGATGGCGCACACGATCGTGGTCGCCGCCGGCGCGTCCGAATCGGCCGCGATGCAGTACGTCGCCGCGTATTCGGGTTGCACGATGGGCGAATACTGGCGCGACCGCGGCGAAGACGCGTTGATCATCTATGACGATCTGTCCAAGCAGGCCGTCGCGTACCGACAGATCTCCCTGCTGCTGCGCCGTCCGCCGGGCCGCGAAGCGTATCCGGGCGACGTGTTCTATCTCCATTCGCGCCTGCTCGAGCGCGCCGCGCGGGTCAACGAGGAATACGTCGAGAAGTTCACCGAGGGCGCGGTCAAGGGAAAGACGGGTTCGCTGACCGCTTTGCCGATCATCGAAACGCAGGCCGGCGACGTGTCCGCGTTCGTGCCGACCAACGTGATCTCGATCACCGACGGCCAGATCTTCCTGGAGACGTCGCTCTTCAATGCCGGTATCCGTCCCGCCATCAACGCCGGCATCTCGGTGTCGCGCGTCGGTGGAGCCGCGCAGACCAAGGTCATCAAGGGCCTGTCGGGCGGTATCCGGACCGACCTCGCGCAGTACCGCGAGCTTGCCGCGTTCGCGCAGTTCGCATCCGACCTCGACGAAGCGACCCGCAAGCAGCTCGACCGCGGCGCACGCGTGACCGAACTGCTGAAGCAGGCGCAGTATTCGCCGCTGCCGGTGTCGCTGATGGCCGTGTCGCTGTTCGCGGTCAACAAGGGTTACTTCGACGACCTCGAGATCAAGCAGGTGCTGCCGTTCGAAGCGGGTCTGCACAAGTCGCTGAAGGCCAAGAACGCGGCGTTGCTCGAGAAGATCGATACGACGAAGGTGCTCGACAAGGACTCGGAAAGCGAGCTCGCATCGGCTATCGCCGAGTTCAAAAAATCAGGGAGCTACTGACGTAGCTAGGAACGAACCGAGACTGCGCGTCGTGCAGTCTCGTCTTTTGAGTTAAGGACACCTGATGGCAGCCGGTAAAGAGATCCGCGGCAAGATCAAGAGCGTCGAGAACACCAAGAAGATCACGAAGGCGATGGAGATGGTCGCCGCGTCCAAGATGCGCAAGGCGCAGGATCGCATGCGCAAGGCGCGCCCATACGCGGACAAGGTCCGCAACATCGCCGCGCATCTGAGCCAGGCCAACCCCGAGTTCACGCATCCGTTCATGGTCGCGCACGACGACGCGAAGGCGGTGGGCTTCATCGTCATCACGACCGACAAGGGCCTGTGCGGCGGCCTGAACACGAACGTGCTGCGCGCGGTGACCGCGAAGATCCGCGAGCTCCATGGCCAAGGCATCGATCCGCAGGCCGTCGCGATCGGCAACAAGGGTCTCGGCTTCCTGTCGCGCATCGGCGTGAAGGTGGTCGCGCATGCGACGCATCTAGGCGACGCGCCGCATCTCGAGAAGCTGATCGGCCCGGTCAAGGTGCTGCTGGATGCGTACGCCGACGGCAAGCTGAAGGCGATCTATCTCTGCTACAACAAATTCATCAGCGCGATCGCGCAGCAGCCGACGGTCGAGCAGTTGCTGCCGCTGTCTTCGGAGCACATGCAGCAGACGGCCGACGAGAAGAAGGCCTACGCGTGGGACTACCTGTACGAGCCCGATGCACAGAGCGTGATCGAGTTCCTGATGGTCCGCTACGTCGAGGCGCTGGTGTTCACCGCGGTGTCCGAGAACATGGCGTCCGAGCAGTCGGCGCGGATGGTGGCGATGAAGGCCGCGACCGACAACGCGGGTAGCGTGATCGGCGAACTGAAGCTGGTCTACAACAAGACGCGCCAGGCCGCGATCACGACGGAGCTGAGCGAGATCGTCGCGGGGGCTGCGGCGGTTTGACGGCTGTCACCCCGGCGAAGGCCGGGGCCCGATCGTGATTGGGCAATATTAGGTCCCGGCCTTCGCCGGGATGACATGATCAGCGTGAACGATAAGGGGCGATATGAGTGCAGCAACGATGGATATGAACGAGACCCAGACGAAGGCCCACACCGAAGGCAAGATCGTCCAGTGCATCGGCGCGGTGGTCGACGTGGAGTTTCCGCGCGGCGACATGCCGCACATCTACGACGCGCTGAAGATGGACGGTTCGGCGTTGACGCTCGAAGTGCAGCAGCAGCTCGGCGACGGGGTCGTCCGGTGCATCGCGCTCGGCTCGTCCGACGGCCTGCGTCGCGGCATGATGGTCAAGAACACCGGCATGGGCATCTCGGTGCCGGTCGGCCTGGGCACGCTCGGCCGCATCATGGACGTGCTCGGCAACCCGATCGACGAAGTCGGTCCGATCAAGGCGGACACGTTCGCCACGATCCACCGCAAGGCCCCGGCCTACGACGAGCTGTCGCCGTCGCAGGACCTGCTGGAAACCGGCATCAAGGTCATCGACCTGATTTGCCCGTTCGCCAAGGGCGGCAAGGTGGGGCTGTTCGGCGGCGCCGGCGTCGGCAAGACCGTCAACATGCTGGAGCTGATCAACAACATCGCCAAGGAGCACTCGGGCCTGTCGGTGTTCGCGGGCGTCGGTGAGCGCACTCGCGAAGGCAACGACTTCTATCACGAGATGAAGGACGCCGGCGTCATCGACGCCGAGAACTTCGAGAACTCGAAGGTCGCAATGGTCTACGGCCAGATGAACGAGCCGCCGGGCAACCGCCTGCGCGTCGCGTTGACCGGCCTGACGATGGCCGAGCACTTCCGCGACGAGGGCCGCGACGTGCTGTTCTTCGTCGACAACATCTATCGCTACACGCTGGCCGGAACCGAAGTGTCCGCACTGCTGGGCCGCATGCCGTCGGCGGTGGGCTACCAGCCGACGCTGGCCGAAGAGATGGGCCGCCTGCAGGAACGCATCACGTCGACCAAGACCGGTTCGATCACGTCGATCCAGGCGGTCTACGTGCCGGCCGACGACCTGACCGACCCGTCGCCGGCGACGACCTTCGCCCACCTCGACTCCACCGTCGTGCTGTCGCGCGACATCGCCGCGCTCGGCATCTATCCCGCAGTCGATCCGCTCGACTCCACGTCGCGCCAGCTCGACCCGAACGTCGTCGGCGAGGACCACTACAACACGGCCCGCGCGGTGCAGGGCACGTTGCAGCGCTACAAGGAATTGCGCGACATCATCGCCATCCTGGGCATGGACGAGCTCGCGCCCGAAGACAAGCTGATCGTCGCGCGCGCACGCAAGATCCAGCGCTTCCTGTCGCAGCCCTTCCACGTCGCCGAGACATTCACGGGCGCGCCGGGCAAGTACGTGTCGCTGGCCGAAACCATCCGCGGCTTCAAGATGATCGTCGCAGGCGAGCTCGATGCGCTGCCCGAGCAGGCCTTCTACATGGTCGGCACGATCGACGAAGCGATCGAGAAATCGAAGAAGCTCAATTGATGCGAGCGGGTATTCACATCGCGCATCGCACGCACATGCATGCGGGCTAACCTGGACTGACCTCATGGCCAACACCATTCACGTCGATGTCGTCTCCGCCGAGGAATCGATCTTCTCCGGCGAGGCGGAGTTCGTCGCGTTGCCCGGCGAAGAGGGCGAGCTCGGGATCTATCCCAAGCACGCGCCGTTGATCACGCGCATCAAGCCTGGCGCCGTGCGCATCAAGATCGCGGGCAAGACCGAAGACGAATTCGTATTCGTCGCCGGCGGCATCCTCGAAGTGCAGCCCGATCTCGTCACCGTGCTCGCCGACACCGCGATCCGCGGCGAGGACCTCGACGAAAGCAAGGCCGCCGAAGCCAAGCGCAGCGCCGAGGAAG
>JBBQTD010000020.1:0-52967 GCA_038234715.1 Lysobacterales bacterium
GGCGCGGGTGACTTCGGCCATGTTCCTGGCCTTGAGTTTGCGGATCAGGGCGAAACCGCTGCGGCGCTCGACCAGGGTGAGCAGGCAGTGCGATGAGCCCGTGCCCATGACCGTATCGACTTCCCAATCGCCGATGCGGCCACGCAGCAGTTGCGCCAGCTCGCGCAAGCTGCGATTCAGGCGCACGCCGTTGGAGATGAGATATCGTTCTTCCTGGGTGAGTTGGGGGTATGAAGATATTGAATCTGGGGTGCGGGTTCTCTCGCGGGTTCGTGCAGGCAGGAAAAGTGCCTCGATCCTTCGCTGCGACCTGAGCCTGCCTTCTGACTTGATCCGGGGGATGACGCAACTCAGGACCAGCCAATCGCCTCGAACAGGTGCACCAGCAACCAGGCCACTCCACCCGCCGCCGGAATGGTCAGGATCCACGCCCAGATGATGCGTTCGACGACGCCCCAACGCACCGCGTTGGGGTTTTTCGCGCAGCCCGCGCCCATGATGGCGCCGGAGATGTTGTGGGTGGTGGACACCGGGATGCCGAGGGAGGTCGCCATGAAGATCACGGTTGCGGCCGAAGTCTCGGCGACGAAGCCGTCGATCGGGTGCAGCTTCACCATCTTGTGGCCCAGCGTCTTGATGATGCGCCAGCCGCCGGCGGCAGTACCGCAAGCCATCACAATCGCGCAGCTGAGCTTGATCCACAGGTCGATGTCGCCCTTGGCGAGCGCTTCAGCCGACGGCTTCAGGATTTGAAGCCACTGCGGCAGCGCATCAAGCTGCCCTGCCTTGGAAGCCGACACCAGCGCGAGTGCGATGATGCCCATGGTTTTCTGCGCGTCGTTGGAGCCGTGTGCGAAGCCCATGAAGCCGGCGCTGACCAACTGCGCCTTGCTGAAGAACGCATTGACCCAGCGTGGCCTGGCAAGGCGCGCGATGCGGCCGCCGAGGCGCGAGATGCCGACGATGATCGCGTAGAGCAGGCCAAGCAGCAGGAAGGCGCTGATGAATCCGATCACCGGCGAGGCAACCATCGGCAACAACACCTTCCAGAATATTCCCGCGCCCTTGAACCAGGGATGCGCGGGCTGCGACCAGATGATCGCCGCCCATTTCCCATGCGACGACGCGAGCGCCGCGCCGCAAAGGCCGCCGACCAATGCATGGCTCGACGATGACGGCAGGCCGAGCGACCAGGTGATGAGGTTCCAGACCGTCGCGCCAGCGAGCGCGCACAGCAGCAGTTGCGCGGTGACATCCACGACATGCGTGTCGATCAGGCCGCCCGCAATGGTCTTTGCAACGGCGGTGCCCCACAGCGCGCCGATCAGGTTGGTCGCGGCCGCAAGCCCGACCGCCTGCATCGGCGAGAGCACCTTGGTCGCGACCACGGTGGCGATGGAGTTGGCGGTGTCGTGGAAGCCGTTGATGTACTCGAACACCAGGGCGACGATCACCACCGCAAGGACAAAGCTCAGCACGGCGGATCAGGCGTTCTTCAACACGATGCGATAGACCACCGATCCGGCCTCGCGGCAGCGGTCGATCGCCTTCTCGAGCAGCTCGAAGAAGTCCTTGATCAGCAGCACCACCATGCCGTCGTAACTTCCGGCGTACAGGTCGCGGTAGAGCTCGAGCATCAGCCGGTCGGCCTCGTTCTCGATCGAACGCAGGCGGTCGTTGAGTTCCTTCATCGGTTCGAGCTTGAGCCCGCGCAGTTGCCTGACCATTTCCAACACCACCGTCGCCGCCTGCTCGAGCATCGCCGCGCGCGGCGCGAAGTCGATGCCGCGCAGGTTGTTGGCTGCCAGCGCGTACCGGTCGGCGAATTTCTCGACGGCTTTCGGGATGCGGTACAGCGCACCTGCCAGGGCTTCGATGTCCTCGCGCTCGATCGGCGTCACGAAGGTGTTGACCAGGGCCGCGTTGATTTGCTGAAGAATCTCGCGTTCGCGCTGGCGCACGCGCTTGAATTCTTCGAGCGACGGGGTCGTGCTTGCCGCCCTGGTCAACACCTGCAGCGCGCGCGTGCTGTCGAGCGCGGCAACCGCCGCCGATTCGAGCAGTCCATAGAATTGCTTGCCGCTGCCGAAGATGGTTTGCAGGGAAAACATGCTGGCTCCAGGGGGATTGCGGCAGCGGATGGACGAATATGACGGCAATATTACAGTGCCTGCGGCAGCCATGCCCTCGCTTGCGTTCCTGGAGCCGGGGTCCGGGGCCAGTGCCCTGCAGCCGATGCGGCCGGGAACCACGCATGCCTCGCTCGCGTATCCTGAGCTCCCGCGCGAGCGTGCAGCGTCCCGACCCATGCCCCATCGATCCACCCAGTCGCGCCTGCAGCGCTTCGCCCGGCACGGCACGTGGCTGCTCGGCGCGATGGCATCTTGCGACCTGGGCGATGCGATGGCGCAGGCACACCACCAGGCGGCACCGCTCGGAGCGACCGCAACCCCGCTCGGCTGGGCGGTCGTCGCACTGTTCGCACTGGCCTGCCTGTTTGTCGCGCTCGAAGAACACACCGGCTTGCGCAAGTCCAAGCCGGTCATGCTTGCCGCGGCCCTGACCTGGGCCCTGATCGCATGGTCGGTGCGCAACGATCCGATGCAATCGGCGCATGTGTCGGACGCTTTCGAGCGCATGTTCCTGGAATTTGCCGAGCTGTTTTTCTTCCTGGTCGTGGCGATGACATACGTCGCGGCGATGACCGAACGCGGTGTGTTCGACGTGTTGCGCGCGGCCCTGGCGCGCCGGGGCCTGGGTTATCGCGCCCTGTTCTGGATCACCGGGACGCTCACATTCTTCCTGTCGGCGGCGCTCGACAACCTCACCGCCGCACTGGTTGTGTCGGCGGTCGTGCTGGCAGTGGGTGCCGGCAATCCGCGTTTCATCGCAATCTGCCTGGTCAACCTGGTGGTCGCGGCGAACGCGGGCGGTGCCTGGAGCGCATTCGGCGACATCACCACGCTGATGGTCTGGCAGGCGCATCGCGTCGAATTCTTCGACTTCTTCCGGTTGTTCCTGCCTGCGCTGACGAACTGGCTGGTGCCTGCGGCATTGATGACCTTTGCGGTGCCGTCGGGCAGGCCAGCGGCGAACGACAACCCCGCGACGATGCAATTCGGTGGCTGGGCGATTTGCGCGTTGTTCGCGCTGACGATCGCGATCACCGTGCTGGGCAGGCAGGTCCTGCACATGCCACCGGTGTTCGGGATGCTGGGCGGGCTGGCCCTCTTGCAGTTGCTGGGATACGTGATCCGCCGCGAGGAGGTTGCGCCCAAGGGCGCGCCGTCGATAGAAATGGCGACCGGGGCGGGGCCGAACTGGGCCGTTCCGCGCAAGATCCCGGCACCGTCCGAGGGTGCCGGCTTCAGCATCTTCAACATCATCGCTCGCGCCGAGTGGGACACGCTGCTGTTCTTCTATGGGGTGCTGTTGTCGGTGGGCGGCTTGGCGACGCTGGGCTACCTCGAGCTTGCATCGTCGCACCTGTACGGCCGGCTCGGGCCGACGGCCGCGAACACCATTCTCGGAATGTCCTCCGCGATCGTGGACAATATCCCGATCATGTATGCGGTACTGCAGATGCACCCCGTGATGGATCACGCCCAGTGGTTGCTGATCACCCTGACCTGCGGCGTCGGCGGCAGCCTGTTGTCGATCGGTTCGGCTGCAGGGATCGCCCTGATGGGCGCGGCGCGCGGGCAATACACATTTACCAGCCACTTGCGCTGGAGCTGGGCGATCGCGCTCGGGTTCGTCGCGAGCGTACTCGTGCACATGGGCATGAACATCCACCACGTCGCTGACAGCCATGCCGCTGTGGCGCTGAGCCACGTCCCGGTGATGTCGCCATGACCCTGGTGATCGTGATCATCCTGGTGCTGATGAACGGCTTCTTCGCGATGTCGGAAATGGCGGTGATGACATCGCGCAAGAGCCGCCTCAAGCAGATGGCGCAAAACAGCCGGCGCGCTGGAAAGGCGCTCGACCTCGCCATGCATCCGGAACGGTTCCTGTCGGCGATCCAGTTGTGGATAACCCTGCTGAGCCTGTTGACCGGCCACTTCGGCGGCGAATCGGTTGCGGTGCAGCTGCAGGGCCCGATCGCGCGCATACCGTTGCTCGCCCCGTATGCGCATGGCATCGGCTTCGTGATCGGGTTCATGGTCATGGTGTTCCTGTACGGCGTGATCGGCGAGCTGGTGCCCAAGCGCATTGCCACGCTGGCGCCGGAATTGATCGCGTCGTATGTCGCGTTCCCGATGCAGTTGCTGGCGAGTTTCGCGAAGCCCGGCGTGATGTTGCTGTCGTTTTGCACGCGCACGCTGCTGCGATTGTTCGGCTTGCGCAAGACCGACGGCGACCGCGTCAGCACCGAGGAAATCCGCCTGCTGGTCTCTGAAGGCCATGAGCAGGGCGCACTGGCCGAAGACGAGCGCAACATGATGCACCGTGTGCTGCGCCTCGGCGACCGGTCGGCCGGTAGCCTGATGACCCCGCGCACGCAGATCGCGTGGCTGGATGCGAGCGCCAGCCTCGAGGAAAACCTCGCGGTGATGGCGGAAACGTCGTTCTCGCAATATCCCGTTTATCGCGGCAACGACAGCGACGTGCTCGGCATGCTGGAAATGAAATCGCTGGCCGGTCACCTGGGCGAAAAAAGTCCCGATCTGTTCCATGAGCTGCGTCTGCCACTGTTTGTGGCCGAATCGACGCGGTCGCTGGCGCTGCTGGAGATCTTCCGCGACGAGCAGCAATCGCTGGCCCTGGTCGTGGACGAATACGGCGAAATCCAGGGCCTGGTGACGATCGAGGACCTGATGGACGCGATCATCGGCCGCCTGCAATCGGGCGATACCAGCGACCCGAACGACATGCCAATCGTGCAGCGCGAGGATGGCTCGTGGCTCGTCGATGGGGGCCTTGCAACCGACGACCTGCGCGAACTGCTCTCGCTCTCCGAATTGCCCGATGAGGACGACCACGATTACAACACGCTCGCCGGCATGGTGATCGCGCAGTTCGGCCGCATCCCGCATGCGAGCGAATCATTCGTCTGGAAGAACTACCGCTTCGAAGTCGTCGACCTCGATGGAGCACGCGTGGACAAGTTGCTGATTGCGCGGATCGCTGCGCCCATGCCGGCGGTACCGGAGCACAAGTAGGCGAACTGCACCGACGTTCGCCGCACGAATTCCTGCGAAGGTCTGCGACAGCGATGGCTGATGCGCGGCGTTTTCCTGGACGGCTACCCGGAGATTTCCTGCAGGCGCTGACGCACTTCACGCTTGCCCAAGGACCGCAGCGCCGCGATGGCCGCCACCTGCGTTTTGCCGGGAACCGTCTTCTTCTGTTCCCAGTTGTAAACGGTCTGCGCACTGCAGGACAACAGCCGCGCCAGCTCTGCTGCCGAAAGGCCAAGCCTGGCACGCAGCGAGACCAGCCCCTTCGCGACGAAGCGCAGCGGGACCGATGATCCAGCACTCGCGGCGCTTGCCTTCGGCGTCGAGCGTTTGACGGCGCTGACGTTGCGTTGAAGCTCCTGCAACTGCCGTTTCAGAGCTGCAATCGCGTGCCGCTGGGAAGCGGATGCCTTGCGAAGAGTGAGAAGCTCCTGCCGGATCTCCTTTCGACTGATACGCGAGATCTCGCCCTTCAACATCGTTGCGAAATTGGCCATGGTGTCCTGCTTGTATGAGGGGAAGGAAGAATCAGCGATCCATTATCCACAGTCGCGCTGGGTTTGCTTTCAACAGCATTGGTACTCGAACTACATATGGGCACGTGATAGATGACGGTTTTGGCTACATTGCGCCAATCCCGACCTGCGCGTCACGCCAGCAGGCGCCGCCCGATCTCCGCGGTGCCGACTGGTTTGCACAATACGTAACCCTGCGCGAGTTCGCAGCCCTGTTCGCGCAATACATTGAGCTGCGCGAGTTCCTCGACGCCCACCACCACCGCGACGATGCGCAGGGCGCGCGCGGTCGCGACGATCGATGCCTCGCCCGCTGCGTGGTCGGCCTTGCCGGCGATGCGGCTGCGACCGACTTTCACTCCGTCCACTGGAGATTTCAACCAGTGGTTCTGGTCGGTGGCGTCCGCCGCAGTCGCGTCGAGCCAGATCTGCACGCCCAGCCCGCGCAATTGTTCGATCATGGCCTCGATGGCATGGTCATCGTCGCGCAACGCCGACACCGGCATCTCCAGGTGCAGGCGCGACGCGGCCATGCCGGAACGGCGCAAGGCATCGACGACCGCTTCGAACAATTGCGGATCGCGCAGTTGCCGCGAGGACACGTTGACCGACAGGAACGGCGTGGTCTCGGGCGTGCCACCGCTTGGCCACAGGCTGGCATCGGAACACGCCTGCACCAGCACGTGCCGGCCAAGCGCGACGATCAGGTCGCTACGCTCGGCGATCGGAATGAACTCGCCCGGTGCGATCGTGCCTTCCAATCGATGTTGCCAGCGCAACAGGGCTTCCGCACCGCGCATGCTGCCATCGGCGAGCGAATGGATCGGCTGGTACACGACGCTCATTTCGTCGCGCTGCCAGGCTTCGCGCAAATCGTCTTCCAGGCGGGCCATGCGCTCGGCTTCCCGGCGCGAGAGCTTGGGCGCAGTGGGAGCCGGGGGAGCCGGAGTCGGCAGCGCGGGCGTCTCCTCGCGATCGCGCGGGACAGGCTTGGCGGGCGCGATCGGCTCAGGCGCCGCGGCCACGATGGGGCGGCACATGACCATCGTTCCGCCGGCGACAGGGGAAGGCGCCCGTACCACGCCGCGTTGCGGTGGCGGCAGCGACTGGGGTGGCGGTGGCGGCTGCGCCTGCTGCTGCGACGGCTGCGCGGGCGCCGCATCGTGGTCCATGCGGCGACGCATTGCTGCGAGGGCATCGCCCAGGGTTCCGAACGCGCAGGCAAGGTCCCCAATCTCGTCTTCGCGTTGCGAATCCGGCAGCGCGGCGATGTCCTCGCCTGCCTCGATCCTGCGTGCCACATCGGCTAGGCGCGCGATTGGCTGCAACAGCGCCTGCGATACCAACGCCGCAACTCCCGCCAACAGCAGCCCCAGCACCAACAGCGTCAGGGTCAGCTCGATCGCGTAACGGTGGTCGGCCGCCTCGATGCGCGCGGCGATGGAGGTCTGCTCCTGATCGTTGACCGCCTGTGCCGCATGACTGCGATCGAGCAGGCCCTGCACGGCTTCGGCAACAACCTGGTCGCGAACATGCATCTGGTAGCGGAACACGAACGCGGCGGCGATCGCAATCAATGCCGCGAGCACGAGGAGCGCCATGAAACGGGCTTGCAGGCCGAAACGCATGTTATGACTCCGCCGGGAGGGCGTGCAGTGGCGAATGGACTTGCGGCGCGCTCATGCTACGCCCTGGCCTGCAAGCCGTGCCATGCGTTCGGCATCGGCGAAGATGCCGCGCAGGATGCGCAGCTCGCGCTCGTCGGGCTGCGCGCGCAGGAACATCGCGCGCAGGCGTCGTTGCACGGTCTGCGGGGAGCGGCCCTTGTGGAAGTCGATCGCATGCAGCATGTGTTCGAGGTGGGTGAAAAGCGCTTCCATCTGCGCCTGGTCCGCAGGCGGCTCGGGTCGCGCTGGCGCTTTTGCGGCAAGCCGGTCATGGCCAGTGCGTTCGAGCATTGCCAGTCGCAATTCATAGCTGAGCACCTGTACCGCGGCGGCGAGATTGAGTGAGCTGAAAGCCGGATCGGCGGGGATATGCACGGTGACGTGGCAGCGCTGCAGATCGTCATTGGTGAGGCCGGCGCGCTCGGGACCGAAAACCAGCGCCACCGCGCCGTCGCGAGCCGCATCCAGAAGCGTCAATGCGGCACCGGAAGGCGTCAGTTCGGGCAACACGACCTCGCGCTGGCGCGCCGTGCATCCGGCAACGAAGCGGCAGTCTGCGAGTGCTTCCTCGAGTGTCGCGCAGATCTGCGCCGATGCCAGCACGTCGTCGGCACCGACCGCCATCGCCACTGCGTCGGCATGTTGCGGCTTGTGTGGCGCAACCAGCACGAGCTTGTGCAGACCCATGGTTTTCATCGCGCGTGCCGCCGAGCCGATGTTGCCCGGGTGCTGGGTGCCAACGAGCACGATGCGGACGTCCGCTACAGGTACGTTCGCCGCCGGAAGATCGAGGTCTTGCAAGCCGTTATTCGAAAAGGAAGTGAGCGGCGAATCGGGGCTCATGGTTGCTCGATCGGCAGTGATTGGCGCGCGACGACAGGCGCATCAGGTTGGCGCCGGACAAGGCGCGGAGCCCATATTGTGGCTGTCATGGAGAGCAAGCTGATACCCTTGTCAGCCGGTTTGTTTCCCGGTTTGTCGAAACGAGGGCTTTCCTGACCTGTTTTCGACACGCCGAGTCCGGTGCACGCCCGTACATGGCTCCGACGAACCGACCACTTGTGTGTTCGATTCGCGGGCGATCCATCCGTGGACCGCCCCAACCAGGCGCCCTTGGCACCCGGTTGGCCGGCACCGCTCTTTCATAGCAAATCCGGACGCAAAGCGCATGCAGAAACCTGCAGTCAATGTCATGGTCAAGGCCGCACGCCAGGCCGGTAGCGTGATCCTGCGCTATATCCATCGCCTCGACAGCCTGACCGTGGTCGAGAAAAGCCGCCAGGATTTTGCCAGCGAAGTCGATTCGCAGGCCGAGAAAGAGATCGTCAAGGAACTCAAGCGCGCGCACCCGGACTACGCCGTGCTCGGCGAAGAAGGCGGGGCCAAGGGCAAGTCGCGCAATGTGTGGGTCATCGATCCGATCGACGGCACCAGCAACTACCTGCGCGGGCATCCGCATTTCTGCGTGTCGATCGCGCTCGTCGAGGACGGCATCCCGACCCACGGCGTGGTGTTCGATCCGATGCGTAACGAATTGTTCACCGCGAGCCGAGGATCCGGCGCGGTCCTCAACGACAAGCGGTTGCGTTGCTCGCAGCGCCCGACGCTGGAAGGTGCAATGCTCGCGACCGGCTTTGCCCCACGCGAGCGAGCGCGCGCGCCGGCGCAACTCGATTGCATCCGCGTACTGCTCGAACAGGCCGAGGACGTGCGTCGCAGCGGTTCGGCCGCGCTCGACCTCGCCTATGTCGCGGCCGGGCGCGTGGATGGCTACTTCGAGGCGGGCGTGAAGCCATGGGACATCGCCGCGGGAATGCTGCTGGTGCGCGAAGCCGGCGGCCATGTCACCGACTTCGCCGGAAGCAGCGATAACCTGCTCGACCTCAGCGGCAAGGGGAGCGCGCAGATCGTTGCCGGCAATCCGAAGCTCGCGGCGGAATTGCACAAGGCCATTGTGGCGACAGGGTACGCGGGCGCGTTTCGCTGAACTCGACGCTGCCTTCGCGATCGGAAACATCGTCATGGAACGCCGCAAGCAAGTGCGGCGGTCGCGATTCGCGGCCAGTTCCGGTTCGCCTCCCGCCTTGCCGATCGCAATGAGAACGGCCAGCCGCTGAGACAATGCGTGGAGGGCCATCGATCCGGGTTGGCCAGGTATCGGGCGGCGGCGGCATAATGCCCGCATGGGGGGGCAACACTCCGCTGCAAACACCACGCCGGGCAAAGCCGGCGGCTCGCTGGCTTCGATGGCGAAGCCGTTGGCTGTGGCCGCACTCGTCATGGTGTCCTGCTGGATATCGATCCATACGCGCCAACCCGGCAGTTTGTCCACGCTGTGGATCGCGAGCGGAATTCTCGCCGGCATCCTGATGACCTCACCGCGAGACGCATGGCGCGCCTGCGTGCTCGCCGCGTTCGCGGGAAATCTTCTCGTGCGCGCTGCACAGGGCGACGCATGGTATTCGGCGCTCGGCCTGGCGTTCGCGAGCACGCTCGATGCGTACCTGGTTGCGCTGGTCCTGATCCGCTACGTCGGCGATGTCACCAATCCCGCGCACGTGGGCCGCGTCGCTGTTGTCGCCGGGGTGAGCGCGATCGGTGCGTGCGCGCTCTCCGCCGCGATTGCTGCATCGGTCCATTCTGCATTTGGTGCGTCACCCTTCGGACGGGTATTCGCAACGTGGTTCGCGTCGCACGGCCTTGGCATGGTGATCTTCGCGACGCTGACCGTGGTCGCACGCGCGCAGGGGCGGAGGCTGCTGGGAAGGCCAGGACACCGCATCGAATTCGCATGCACGATCCTCCTCATTGCGGCGGTCAGCTTCGCGGTCTTCCATCAATCGCGGTATCCCGCGCTTTTCCTCGTCTATCCTCCGTTGCTGCTCGGCACATTCCGGCACCGTTTCTCCGGCGTGGTGTTTGGCGTTGCTGCCGTGGCAATCATCGCGATCGCCGAGACCCTCTCAGGCAACGGGCCGTTCTACCTCATACCGCATGCCGCGACGAGCGAGCGCGTCATACTTCTCCAAATCTTCATCGCGAGTACGTGCCTGTTGTCGTTGCCGGTTGCGGTGGTACTGACCGGGCGCAGCTTCCTTGCGCGGCGCTTGCGCGAAAGCGAACTGCGCTACCGGATGCTCGCCGACTATTCGCGCGACCTGATCATGCGCATTGGCGAAAATGGCGAACGCCTGTACACGTCGCCGTCGGCGAAGGAAATACTCGGCTGGGAGATCGAGGAACTGCGTGCTCCGCGCTGGGACCTGGTCCATCCCGACGACGTAGCGCAGGTCATGCGGGCGATGGCGGACTTGCGCAAGGCGGGAGGCATGACCACGGTCACTTATCGCGTGCGCCACAAGGACGGACGCTACGTGTGGCTCGAAGCGCATGCGCGCCTGGTGCCGAGCATCGAAAGCGACGGCTCGCCCGACATCTTCTGCACGGGCCGCGACGTGACCCACCGCATCGACGCCGAGCGTGCGCTGGCGGAAAACCAGCGGCGCCTGCATGCGATCACCGACAACCTGCCTGCGTTCGTGTTGCACGTGGATGGCAACGAGATCTACACGTTCGCGAACGCGCCAACCTATTCGGGCATGGGATTCGGCCCCTCCGAGATCGTCGGAAGATCGATCCTCGAAGTGGTTGGCGAAAGGATCTACGCCGAGATCAAGCCGCAGATCGATCGGGTGTTGCTGGGCGAAACGGCGACGTTCGAGATCGAGCGCGATTTCGGGGGACAGCGCTTCTACTACCAGTCCACCTACGTCCCCGAGCTGGATGCCGATGGCAAGGTCGTCGGGTTCTACGTGATGTCCTCCGACATCTCCCAGCTCAAGCGTACCGAACAGGAATTGATGCTGCTCGCACGCTTCGATGGTCTTACCGGACTCGCGAACCGCTTCCACTTCAATGAGAGCGCAGACCTTGCGCTTGCACGCCACCGCCGCAGCGGGCGACCGCTCGCGCTGCTCTACCTGGACATCGATCACTTCAAGCGTATCAACGACAGCTTGGGCCATGCGGCCGGTGACCTGGTGCTGGCTGAGTTCGCGCAACGGCTCAAGGGCTGCCTGCGGGTCACGGATTTCGCTGCAAGGCTTGGCGGCGACGAGTTCGTCGCGCTCATCGAGGATGCCGACACGACGGATGTGCCTGAACTGATCGCGCGCAAGATGATCGCCGCGATGCAGGATCCAACCGACGTCGGCGGGACCAGGCTGCAGGTCACCGCCAGCATCGGGATCGCCTATTGCAAGCGCACTGCGATGAGCAGGGACGAACTGCTGCACATCGCCGACGAGACGCTGTATGCGGCGAAGGCGGCCGGGCGCAATGCCTGCCGCACGGCAATCGTGGAAGAACCCGGCCTGAAGCTGCACTCGGGGACTTTCTGAGCCAGGCGCCGCAGCGATGACGGCAGGTCGCTCCCGCGCCTGGCCCGAAACGGAAAAGGCCGCGCATGCGCGGCACTCGCCCCAAACGGAAAGGCCGCGCATGCGCGGCACTCCCCCGAAACGAAAAGGCCGCGCATGCGCGGCCAGTGCCTGCCTGCATGGCCCGTTACGGGCGGCGCGCGAGCTCTGCCTCGTCGCGCACCTTCGGCATCAGGTCCTGCTTGCTGACGCCGAAGATGTGCAGCATCGGGCACGCGAAGAAGATCGACGACAGGGTACCGATGATGATGCCGACGATCAGCGCGGTCGAGAAGCCGTGCAGGGTCGGGCCACCGAAGAAGAACAGCGCGACCACGGTGAGCATCGTCGCCAACGAGGTCATGATGGTACGCGACAGTGTGTTGTTGACGGCGCGATTGAGTATCTCCAGCGGGCTGCCCTTGCGTGCGCTGCGGAACAACTCGCGCACCCTGTCGAAGACGACGATGGTGTCGTTCACTGAGTAGCCGTCCACCGCGAGCACGGCGGCAAGCACGGTCAGGTCGAACTCGATGCCGGTCACCGAAAAGAAGCCGAGCGTGATGATCACGTCGTGGATTTCGGTCAGTACCGTCGCTGCCGCGAATCGCCATTCGAAGCGGATCGCGATGTAGATCATGATGCCGCTCAGCACCACGACCACCGCCACGATGCCGTTGGTTGCGAGCTCCTTGCCGACCTGCGGGCCGACGAAGACGCTGGGTTTGACGTTCGCTGGATGGCCGCTGTCGGCGAGCGCCTTCTGGACCTGCGCGGTGATCCGGGCGTTCTGCGCATCCACGCCAGCACCATTGCCTGCCTGCTGCGCGACAGAAGCGCCACCTTTCGAAGGCCTGAGCCGGATCGCAAAGTTGGTCGTGTCGAAACGATTCACCATTGCGTCCTTGAGGCCCGCCTTGTCCAGCGCGAGGACGATGTCGCGCTGCTCGGTCGGCTGCGCAAACGTCACGTCGTTCTCGGAGCCGCCGGTGAAATCGAGCCCGAAGTTCAGGCCGCGCGTTGCCAGCGAGACGATCGACACCAGCATCAGGATCACCGAGATCGCCACCGTATAGCGGCGGATCCCCATGAAGTTGACGTTACTGTTGGGATTGAAGAATTCCATGCCTGTCTAGACCTGCAACGAAATGTTTGGGCCAACACGCGGTGGTTGGACGACGATTGTCACGAAGGCTAGAAGCCGCCGCCGACGGAGACCTTCTTGATCTTCTTGCCGCCGCCATAAACCACGGTCGCCATCGCGCGGCTCACCGTGACCGAGGTGAACATCGAGGTCAGCACGCCCACCAGCAGCACCACGGCGAATCCGCGCACGGGGCCCGAACCGAACGCGAGCAGCGCGACGCCCGCGATCAGCTTGGCGACGTTGGAGTCCAGGATGACCGCCCAGGCGCGTTCATAGCCGGCCTTGATACTCGCCACAGGCGTGTTGCCGTTGCGCAGTTCCTCGCGGATGCGCTCAATGATCAGCACGTTGCCGTCGATCGCCATGCCCAAGGTCAGCACGATACCGGCGATGCCGGGCATGGTCATCGTTGCGTGCACCAGCGAGAGTACTGCCGTCAGCAACAGCAGGTTCGAGAGCAACGCGAGCACGGAGATCACGCCGAACAGCCGGTAGTAGACGATCATCAGCAGGCACACAGACAGGAAGCCGATCACGATCGCGTGCTTGCCCTTGTCGATGTTGTCCTGGCCGAGGCTTGGCCCGATCACGCGTTGTTCGACGATATCGACCGGCGCTGCGAGCGCACCGGCTCGCAGCAACAGTGCGAGGTCCGACGCCTCCTTCAGGCTTGCCAGGCCGGTGGTCTGGAAGCGCTTTCCGAACACGCCCTGGATCGTCGCGTCGTTGATGACGTCCTCGGTGATGTGTACCGAATGGACTTCCTTGCCGTCCACCATTTTTGTTTCCGGGGTGCGCTCGATGTAGACGACGCCCATCTTCTTGCCGACGTTGTCGGTGGTGAAGTCCTCCATCCGCTTCGCGCCGATGTTGTTCAGGGTCACCTCGACCGCCGGCGAACCGCTCTGCGAATCGGTGCTGGAAGTGGCGCTGTCGAGCTGGTCGCCGGATACGATGACCTTCTTCGACAGCAGCACGGGCATCGGCTTCCCATCCGGACCCATTTCATGCATGTAGTACAGCTTGGCGTCGGCTGGAACCGCGCCGGTCGAGGCAGCCTCGAATGGATTGCCATCGACGTTGGCGCGGTATTCGAGAGTTGCGGTGGCGCCCAGCACTTTCTTTGCCTGCGCGGTGTCCTGCACGCCGGGTAGCTCGACGACGATGCGACTGGCGCCCTGGCGCTGGATGATCGGTTCGGAAACGCCCAGCTGGTTGATTCGGTTTCGCAATGTACTGATGTTCTGTTCGATCGCGCCGTCGTTGATGCTCTTGAGTTCGGTGGGACGCAATGTTCCCGCCAGGGTCGCTCCATCAGCGGACGGTTTGAGATCGAGCTGCGGAATATCGTTCGCGATCAACCCGGCAAGCTTGCCTGCATCCGCAACGTTGGCAAGATGCACGCTGATCCCCGCGCTGGTCCGGCTGACGTCGGCCCCGCGAATGGAACTGCTGCGGATCATCGAACGGATGTCGTCAACGGCCGCGCCCAGGCGCTTGTCGAGCACTGCGTTCTGGTCGACTTCCATCAGGAAGTGCACGCCGCCGCGCAGGTCCAGGCCCAGCAACATCGGCTTGCCACCGATCGACTTGAGCCAAACCGGCACCGTCGTGGCGAGGTTCAGCGCGGTCGTGTAGTCGCTGCCAAGTTCGGTGTGCAGCGCATCGGCAGCCTTGAGCTGGGTATCCGCGTCCGGCAGCCGCACCAGCAATTCATCGCGCACCTGCTCGACGTTCCCGAAGCGAAGCTTCTGTTTCTGGAGTACTCCCTGCACGCGCGTCTTGAGCGCAGCGTCGACGAGATGGCCACGGTTCGCGATGATCTGAACCGCGGGATCCTGTGGAAACAGGTTCGGCAACGCATAGACGATGCTGAACAGCAGCACCACCAGCACCAGGATGTTTTTCCAGCGGGGGAACTCAAGCATGACTGTGGACCGGCTGATGAACGACAGCGATCGGCCGCACAGCGGCCGGTTCGCGAGGGAATGGGATGGAGAGCTGTCCGATCAGGACGCTTTGAGGCTGCCGCGCGGCAGCACCATCGCGATGGCGATACGCTGGAACTTCATCTGCACGCCGTCCGAAACCTCCAGCGTGATGAACGAATCGCCGATGTCCGCGACGCGCCCAGCCAGGCCGCCCGAGGTGATGACCTCGTCGCCTTTCTGCAATTTCGCAAGCAGTTCGCGGTGTTCCTTGGCGCGCCGCGCCTGCGGGCGGATGCCAATGAAATAGAAGACGCCGACGAAGGCGATGATCAGGATGATATTGATCATGCCGGCACCCTGCGCTGCAGCGGGCGATGCCTGGGCATGTGCGACGGGGATCAACAGGTCCAGCGGGTTCATGGGGCGGATACCGGTGCGGCTATGAAGTCGGGCAGTATGCCATGCCACCGCGCGCGGGGCCTAGCCAGCCGGTACCTCGAGGCTCCGCGCCGCGTAGAAGCCTGCGCGGAAGTCCGCGAGCCGGCCGACCGCAATGGCCTCGCGCAGTCCGCGCATCAGGTCCTGGTAGTAGTGCAGGTTGTGGATGGTCGCGAGCATCGGCCCGAGCATCTCATTGCAGCGATCGAGGTGGCGCAGGTAGGCGCGGCTGAAGCCACCCGCGCAGGTCGCGCAACGGCAGTCGGGGTCGATGGGCCGCAGGTCGCGCTCGTAAGTCGCATTGCGGATGCGCACCGCACCGAAACCGGTGAAGTAATGGCCGTTGCGGGCATTGCGGGTCGGCATCACGCAGTCGAACATGTCGATCCCGCGCGCGACCGCCTCGACGATGTCCTCGGGCCGACCAACACCCATCAGGTAACGCGGACGATCGCCCGGCAGCTGTGGAGCGGTGTGTTCGAGCATCGCGTTGCGCTCAGCTTCAGGCTCGCCGACCGCCAGTCCACCGATCGCGTAGCCATCGAAACCCATGTCGGTCAGCGCGTTCGCCGATTGCGTGCGCAACGCATGATGCACCCCCCCCTGCACAATCCCGAACAGCGCGGCGTCGTTGTGTTCGTGCGCGCGTTTGCTGCGCTCGGCCCAGCGCAACGAGAGTTCCATCGACGCCCGGGCCTGGGTTTCGGTCGCTGGGTACGGGGTGCACTCGTCAAGGATCATCACGATATCCGAGCCCAGCGCCCGCTGGATCGCCATGCTTTCCTCGGGACCAAGGAACACCTTGGCGCCATCGACGGGCGAGGCAAAAGTCACTCCGGCCTCGCTGATCTTGCGGCGCTTGGCCAGTGACCACACCTGGAAGCCGCCGGAATCGGTGAGGATGGGTCCGTTCCATCGTGTGAATCCGTGCAGTCCACCGTGTGCCTCGATGACTGCGGTGCCGGGCCGCAACCACAGGTGGAACGTGTTGCCGAGGATGATCTGTGCGCCGGTCGCCACGACCGATTCCGGAGTCATCGCCTTGACCGTGCCGTAGGTGCCGACCGGCATGAATGCGGGCGTTTCGACCACGCCGCGCGGAAACGTCAACCTTCCGCGTCGCGCGGGGCCGTCGGTGTGGAGCAGGTCGAATTGCATGCGGCTCACGCCGGCGGCTCCGATGCATGGGCCAACGCATCTTCCGCATAAGGAAACACCAGCATCGCATCGCCGTAGCTGAAGAACCGATAGCGCTGTTCGACCGCATGCCGGTATGCGGCGAGCACGCACTCGCGACCCGCGTATGCCGACACCAGCATCAGCAGGGTCGATTCGGGCAGGTGGAAATTCGTCAGAAGCGCATCGACCGAACGGATCCGGTAACCAGGGAAAATGAAGATCCGTGTTTCACCCGCAAACGGATGCAGGGTGCATTCACCCGCCTCATTGCGAACGGTTGCGCTTTCGAGCGCTCGCACGACCGTCGTGCCGACCGCGATCACGCGTCCTGCGCGTGCACGCGTGTGGGCGATCTGCTCGACCAGCGCAGCACCCACGTTCAACCATTCGCTGTGCATCACGTGGTCGTCGAGCCTCTCGCTGCGCACCGGCTGGAACGTGCCGGCGCCCACGTGCAGGGTGATCGTGCCGAACGAGACGCCGCGCGCGCGCAACGCATCGAGCAATGCGTCATCGAAATGCAGGCCCGCGGTTGGCGCGGCGACAGCGCCGAGTTCGCGCGCGAAAACCGTCTGGTAGCGTTCCGCATCGTCGACCCCGGGCGCGCGATGGATGTATGGCGGCAGCGGCAGGCGGCCTGCGCGCAGCAGTCGCTTCTCGAGGGACTCTTCACCATCGAAACGCAGCAGGTAGAACTCGCCTTCGCGCCCGACGACTTCGACTTCACCGCCTTCGTCCAGGACGATGCGCGTGCCGACGCGGCTCGACTTGCTCGCGCCGAGTTGCGCGCGGGCGTCCTGGCCGCCAAGCAGCCGCTCGATCAGGATTTCCACGCGGCCGCCGCTTGCCTTGCGACCGAACAGCCGCGCCGGGATAACCCGGGTGTCGTTGAAGACCAGCAGGTCGCCTGGCTGCAGCAACCCGGGCAACTCGGACATCCGCCGATCCTGCAATTGCGCCTCGCCGCGTGCGTGATCGCCGCCGCGCAACACCAGCAGCCGGCTCGCGGAGCGCTCCGGCAATGGCTGTTGCGCGATCAGCGATTCGGGAAGGTCGTAGCTGAAATCCGATTTTTTCAAGCGCGTCCCTTCGGGCGCATCTGCTCAGGCGCACCGCAGTGGCAATGGCATCGGGCGATGGCGGTGCGCGATTATCGCCGATGCGGCGGCCGTCATGCGACGGCGCGGCGCCGTCTGCGCAGGATCACCAGCGCGATCAGTGCAACAAGTCCGGCCAGTGCAAACGGCCAGGCACGCCTGGTGAAGTGCCGCACAGCCCAGTAACGCTGCTTCCATGGCAGCGAGGACGCGCCGTGGAAGTCCGGTGTCGGGCAGTTGTGTCCGAAGTGCTTGGCCCAGCGCACCGAGGCTCCCTGCCGCAGGTAGCGGTGATATAGCGCCGCGGCGCGGCGCGGATCGGTGTCGAGCATCCATCCGGTTGCCTGGCACATCAGCGCGGCATACGCCTGCGAGCGTTCCGGCAACAGTCTTGCAGCCTGCTCGTCGAGATTCGCCGCGACGTAACGGTAGTGGAAACGCTGGCTGGGCACGGGCGCACTGGATTTCACCCGTCCAGGTTCGGCGAATCCGACATAGACCGAGGGCTGCAACGGGAATTCGCCGTAAGCGTACTCACCGTCCCACACCGCGTAGTCCGGCCCGAGTTCCGTCCCCAGCAGGTGCATGCCATCGCTGCGGGTCAAGCGCGCCTGGTTGTAGATGGCTTCGGCGCGAACGGTGCTGGTCCATGCATTGCTGCCGCGACGCGCAGCGATCAACGCCATCGCCTTCTTGCGCAGCGCCGGATCATCGAAATAAGCGACTGCCTCGTCGTCGCGGTCCTCGCGCAACAGGCGACGCGCGAGCAGTGCGCGCAGTTGCATCGGTGGCGAGGCCGCCGCCGTACCGTCCGCCGCGAGAGCGGCCGGCCTTGACCTTGCATGCGCATTGCGGTCCACGAAATCCTTGAGCTCCTCGACCGTCAGCACGCGTTCTGCCACGTAAGCTGCGTCGGACCAGTGGTCGCCTGCCCCGATGTACAGGCGTGCCATCGCATCGAGATATTCGCCGCGGCTCAGGGCCAGCACGCCGCGTTCGGCCTCGACCCGGCATAACGGGCTGGCCACGGTGCTGCCGTATCCGGACTCGCTGATCCAGCTTTCGTCGACTGGAAATCCCTTTGCCGCCAGCGCGTATTCGCGCATCGCGACCGCCTCATTGCCGCTGCGCAATGCCAGTTTTGCGCGTACCCATGCCGCGAGCGGAGTGGTTGCCTTGGCCGCGAATTGCGTGGCCAGCTCATAGCGGCCAGCCCGATATGCGCCCGCAGCGAGGCGATCGGCACCCTCGAGGCGATCGAGTCCGTGGCGTTGAACGGCGGCGAGGAATCCGTCGAGGTCCACGCTGCTCGTCGACTTGCTCGCGGATGCAGCATCGGGCGCGTCGCCGGCTTCGACCTTGGCAGCCGCCGCGGATCCAGCCAGGGGCCAGTCCAGTGCCAACTCGTTCGAGCGCGTGTAGAAATACGAGGTGAGCAGTCGCTGCGAGAGCGGATCGGCGAGCGCGCGATCGAGCTGTTGCGGATGCGCGAGCACGCTGCGCGCGACAAACAGCAGTGAAGCACGCCCGCTGCGCGACCCGTGCACGGCCTGCTGCGCGTAGAGCGCGACCGCGCCGGCAATGTCGCCCCGGTGCCAGTGCACGCGCGCCTGTTCGCCATAAGTCGCGATTGCGAGGCCGAGGGGATCTGCCGCTCCGGACAATGCGCGCTCGCGTACGGTGTCGTAGGCGGCAAACCCTTCGTCGGTGTTGCCGCTCGCGAGTTGGGCGCGACCGAGCATGTACAGGGCCCATAGTCCGCGTCGCGGTCGATCCACGGGCGACAGCGCAAGCACGCGCTGGAAATGCGCGACGGCAAGCTTCATCTGGCCCGACTTGAAGGCAATCGCGCCAAGCGTGTAGTCCAGCAGTTCCGGCGCGAGCCCGGAACCGGCTGTCGTGGCAGACCCAATATCGGGCGCCGCCCGCATCGCTACGACTGCCTTCACCTCGTCGGCCGATAGCCCGATCGCATCCGCTTTTGCGCGTGCCTCGGCTGCATCCTCCCAGGGCGAGCCTTCGACCGCATGCAGGTAGTCTGCCGGCCGCGGAACCAGGTGGGCGGCCTCGTATTCGAACGTGCCCTCCGGCAAATCGAGCAAACTCGCCTTTCGATCGTCGAGCAGGTTTTGCGGGAAGTCCGGCCCGCACGCCACCGCCGTAGCCATCGGCAGCATGCCGACAAGCATGGCCAGGACCAGCCTACGCATGCACATGCAGGTCCGCGGGCATCAGGTGCGTGCAGCGGACCCATCCGAGCGGACGGCTTTGCGTTGCAGGAAGTGTGGCCGTGGTTTCGCGCACGAAGCGCGCCGCGCCCTTGCTATGCTCGATCCGGTATCCCGGCAACGCGTCGGCATCCGTGCAACCGGTGCCGCCGATCTCGACGGATCCGGGCAGTTGCGCCTCGAGGTTGCCGCTGTTGCGGACGTTGATATCGAATGCACCGTTGCCGCCGTCGCTGATGTCGGGCGTCCATTCGGTATGCAGCGGCTTCCCGCCGATGACCGCCGCAATCGTCGCGAGCGGCCATGCGCGGCGATCGCCCGGCAGCGGCAGGCGGAACCACACGAAGCCGCGCAGGTTGGCCGGCGGAGCTTGCCTGAGCGCCAGCAACAACGCTGCGACGGCGCGAGGATCGCTGTACAGTTCAAGGCGTTGGCCGGACTCGGGAATCGCCGCCTCGCTCTCGACGCCCACCGTCTTGCCGTTCGCATCGAGCACCAGCGCCGAACCATACGCGGGCAACGCGACGAGGAATTGCTTGTCGGTGGCCTTGGCGAATGCCGCGATCCATTGCTGTGCCTGCTTCGGGTCGAACAGGCCATGCTTCGGATCGTTGACCGCATGCACCTGCAACACGGCCTCGCCGGACTGCGTGAGCACGGAGTCGAGTCCGGGCGCGCCAATCCAGGCCGGCAATGCAGTGATCGACAAGGTGGCGTCGCCAGGCAGCTTCCCCTTGATCGCGCCGAGCAACTTCGCGTAATCGGCGAGCCGGGACGAGGCGCAATCGAAGTCGATCTCGATTCCGTCCACGTGCACGCCGGCCGCACGCCAGCGAGCGACCAGGTCGTGTGCGCGGGTCGCAATCGTTTCCGCATCCAGGGTCGGCAAGCGGCCATCGAGCCTGATCACTGGCCTGACCGCGCGACTGTCGGACTTGAGCGCATCGAGGTCGACGCGCGCTTCGCTCCAGCCCTCGCCGGGCTGCTGCTGGGCAGCAAGCACACGAAGCTCTGAAAAGATGTTCCTGCTAGCGGTCAAGGCGGTCACGTTCGCAGGCATCCATGCGCGCTGCCAGACGTAGACGCCGGACATGAGCGTGCCGCCGACGCTTCCATTTGCTGCGGGGGTGGCTGCTACGGTTTTCGCCGGGGCGATCACGACCGCCGGCCGGGTGCTGCTGGCAACCGGTTCGCTCGCGGCAGTGGGCGCCTCGGGTGCCGGTGTGCATGCGGCAAGCAACCAGACCGACAGACAACAAGCGAGCAGGGTGCGCAAGGTCATGAGCAGTGGGCGTGCGCAGGGGCGAGATGCGGACGATACCAGCGTCGGAATCGTCGCGTCAGGATTGCAGCGAGGGCGACGGTCGCGCGCGCCATCGCCCGCCGACCTAGAGCCAGCCTTTCTGCCTCGCCAGGCGATGGGCTTCGATACGATTGCTCACTCCAAGCTTGCCGATTGCCTCCGACAGATAATTGCGCACGGTCCCGTGCGACAGGTGCAGGCGCTCGGCGATCTCGCCCGCACCATGGCCTTCGCCAGCAAGCCGGAGCACCTGGCGTTCGCGTTCGTTGAGCGGATCTGCTTCCGACCACGCCTCGAGAGCCAGTTCCGGAGCAATCGACCGCCCACCGCGATGGACCTGGCGCAGCGCTTCGGCAAGCTTTTCCGCAGGCGCATCCTTCAACAGGTAGCCGACCACGCCCGCGTCGAGTGCGCGCCGCAGGTAACCGCTGCGCGCAAACGTCGTGACGATCACCACCTTGACCGGGAACTCCTGGTCGCGGATCCGCTGGGCAAGTTCGAGCCCGGTCATGCCCGGCATCTCGATATCCGATACCAGCACATCCGGCAGCATGGCAAGCTGCTTCAGGCGTTGCAGTTCGCGCCAGGCGGCTTCGCCATCGGCAACGCTGCCAAGCACTTCGATATCCGATTCGAGCGAGAGCAGCGCCGAAAGGGCACCGCGCACCATTGCCTGGTCTTCGGCCAGCAGCACGCGGATCATGCGCTGGCCTGGCGTACGGCCACCTGGGCAGCGAGACTGACGACATTCGCTGCCACCAGCCGCGGCAGCCGCACGACCAGGCGCGTGCCCTGCCCGCGCGGCGCTTCGATCCGCAACGAACCGCCGAGCGCTTCCACGCGTTCGTGCATTCCGTTGAGTCCATTCCCGTGTGCGATCGCGCCGCCCCTGCCATCGTCGCGGACGATCAATTGCACGTTCGCGTCGTCGACGACGAGTTGGGCTTCCGCGTTGGTCGCGCCGGCATGGCGCTGGATGTTCGTGGCCGCTTCGCGCAAGGCGAGCGCGAGGCAGGTTTCCTGCGCATGCGGCAATTCGCATTCGAAACCCGAATAGGCGAAGTGCACGCCCGCGCATTCGAGCAACAACCGCGCCGAGGCGAGTTCGCCGACCAGGCCCGCCGCGCGCATGCCACTGACCGCGCTGCGCACCTGCGCAAGCGCGTCGCGCGTGATGCGTTCGACATCGGCGATCTCGCGCCGCGCCGCAACCGGATCGCGCGCGAGCAACTTTCCGGCGAGTTCGGATTTCAATGCGATCAGCGACAGCGTGTGCCCCAGCAGATCGTGCAGGTCGCGGCCGATGCGCTCACGCTCGGCGGTCGCGGCCAGCCGCCGCACTTCGTCGTGGCTCAAGCGGATTTCCGCGTCCTTCGCCTCATTCGTGCGACGCGCCAGGTTGGCGATGCCAATCGTCAGCGCCATGAACGTCATGCCGACGATGATTCCCCACGGCCATTGCAGGCTGACCGTTTCGACGATGTAGATCGCCGCAACCAGGGCCATCATGCCGAGGCTGAAGCGCACCGTGCCGGCGAACGCGAGCGCCGAGCAAGCATAGATGATGCAGGCGGTTCCTCCGCTGTGGTTCCAGCGGACGATCGAGTAACCCAAAACGGCCATCGCCACGCAGTAAAAAATCACCTGCCGCCTCGGGCGGGTCATTGCGAGGCACCAGAGCACGATGATCAAGGGGAGCCCGATCGCCACGGTCGCCCACCAGCCGGGATCGGGGGTCTGCCCGTACATCACGTCGCCGAAGAACCACACCGCCCAGATCAGGTTCACCAGGATCGCGACGTGCGCCTTGCCATCCCTGTTCTTCTGAGAGGCAACGGAATCGGGCGCCATGCGCAGCAGTTTGTCGAACATGGCCGGATTATGGCGCAAGGGCCATGGACGCGCTGGTCATTGGCGATCCGGGCGCTTGCCGCCCGGGACGAGCATCGACAAGCCGCCGATGACCAGGAACACCGGCCACCACGTCGCGAAGGACGCATCCAGGAGGAAGATCAGCGCGACGACGACAATGGCGAGCGCCGAAAGCAGCGCATGCACGACCTGCCCGTCGAGGGCGCCGACGCTGCGATAGCGGTCGATCGCGCGACCGGCTGGAGCCACGGCTCCGATCAGGATGAACATGGCCCACCAGTTGTGCCAGCCAAAGAACGGCAGGTCGATGCCGAAGTTGTCGGCCAGGAAAACCAGGCCGACAGCAATCACGATGAGCCCGGTGAACACCTCGCCTGCCCTGCTTTTCCTTGCGCAGTCGGAATTGTGCCTTGCTGCGTTGGCTTCGTTCATTGGCCTCTCCCTGGAAGTGGATTGCATGTTCGCCGCGGCTGTCATCGGTGCGAGCCTTGGCAGCCGCATGCCCGATCAGCGCACGCGCACATCGTCGATCGCAAACGCGAACGATCCCGCAGGGGAGCCCGCGCAGAACGCAAGGCCGACGACGTGGGCCGGATCCGCGCCCGCGAAGCCCGCCAATGGCAGCGTCACTTCGGTCCATTGCTTGCCGGCGACGAACGCCTGCATGCTCGGATTGCGCGGGTTCGCGCCGGTGAACAGCATCGCCTGGTAGGTGCGGCCGTCGCCCTTTACCCAGAACACCAGTTGCTTGCGAGCGCTGTAGTCGATCGTGCCCTGCATAGGGATCGCAGTCGGGAAGAACATCGCGCCTGCCCATGGGTACGCAAAGCCGGCCTTGACCTCGCCAGCTACGCCAAGCGCGCCGTGGCTTGCATGCGCACCGCCTTTCGCGAGCGCGATCGTTGCGGCGGACTTTCCTCCCGCCATCTGGTCGGTGGTCGGCGACCATCCAAATCCGTAACGGCTATCGACCTTGATACCCTCGAAATCGCTGACCATCGGATCCGCTGGCGGCGCAGCGCCAGGCGCAACCACCGCCGCGACCGGGCGCTTGCGTTCCACTGCAAAACCGTTTTTCCAGATACCGGCGATCCTGCGTGTCGCGAGGATATCGCGGGTGGGATCGCCATTGACGAGCACCAGATCCGCGCGCAGGCCCAGCGCGATGCGGCCGCGATCGACCAGGCCAAACGCCCTGGCAGGAACCGATGTCGCTGCAGCGAGCGCCTGTGCCGGCGTGAGGCCGGCCTGGACGAGCAACGCAAGTTCCTCGTGCAGGCTCGCGCCATGCGTCGTGCCCGGATTGCCGGCGTCGGTGCCCGCCAGGATCGGCACTCCAGCCGCATGCAACATGCGCACGCTGGTCAAACCGTTGGCGAGGAATTGCGGATGGCCCTTGCTGGGGAAAGCGCGGCCCAGCATCTCATTCTGGTCGGGACTGAGCATCGGCGACAGCGCGGGGTCCGCGCGCAGGCGCACGCCATGCGGGTCGCCAGCGATGGTCGCGGTGACGGCCAGGGTTGGAATCACGAACGCCTTGTTGCGCACGGCGAGCTGCACGATCGCCGGATCGGCCGGCTGGTCGGCAAAGATGTGGGCGAGTCCATCCACGCCATCGGCCATCGCCTGGCGCGCATCTTCGCGCTTGATGATATGGATCACCACGATCCTGTGCCGCGCATGCGCCGCGGCGATAGTGGATTTCACCGTGGCGGCCGACAGTGTGGGCAAATGGAAATCGGGGCTGTAGACAGTACCGTCGTCGCGCACGATCTTGATCCAGTCCGAGTCCTCCTTGATCCGCGCATCGACGAACGCCTGCGCATCGGCGGGATTGGTCAGCGTTGGAATCGGGAATCCATATTCGGTGCCGTGGCCGCCTGGCGCTGTAACCAGGGTGCCGGCAGACCACAGGTCAGCCTGGTCGGTTTTCGCGAGCGACACGCGCTGTTTGCGTGCCTCGGCGAGCGTATGCCAGTCGGTGAACTGATCAAGTTCGGTGGTCACGCCGAAACGCAGCGCATCGCGACGCGCATCGCCCCATGCGTGCACATGCGCGTCGATCAGGCCCGGCAGCAGCGTCTTGCCGCGACCATCCACGGTGCCCTGCCCTTGCGCTGCGGCACAACCCGGCTCGATCCTGGCGATGCGCCCGAAGGCCACCGTCACGTTCGCGTGCTGTATGGTCCTTTCGCCGTCGAAAACACGCGCGCACACCACGCGCAGGTTGCCGCCATCGGCGTGGGGCACAGCCTGGGCCGTGGTTACCGTGGGCCCGGGTCGTGCGGCCGCAATGGCAAGGGTCGCCGCTGCGCATGTCGCCAGGGTCAACGCGACGGCGATGGTTGGTCGTGTGCTCATGGAGTTTTTCATTCTTGCCTTCAAGGAGATCCAGGGGGTGCGGCAGACCAGTGGCGCTGGCGGCGTTTTCGTTGCTTGCCAAGTCGTCACGGAAAACCCGATCCTGGCGTGCGAGTCCTCAACCCGCACGCGCCAGCCAACGGCGCGCAATCGCGAAGCACACGACACTGAAGCCGGCCAGCCACAGCAGATGCACCGCGATGCCAGTTGCGGGAACCTGGCCGACCACCATCAATGCCAGTTGCGACAGGTGGTAGGCGGGCCACAGCGGCGCCGCTTGCGCAACGACTTTCGGGAGCATCGACAACGGCATCCACAAGCCCGAGAGGAACGCCATCGGCAGGTAGATCAGGTTGACGAATGCGGGAGCGGCATTTGCATTGGCACGCGCCCCGATCATCAAGCCCAGCGCACAGAACGGCATGACCCCGCAGGCCGAAATCACGCCGAGCAGCAGCCATTGCTCCAGCCCCTGGCGCACGCCGCCGAGCGTGTAAGCCATCACGCCGAGGATGCAGTAGATGATCACCGCGAACAGCATCGCCATCGCCATCTTCGACAGCAGGTACGCACCCGGCGGCATCGGCGCGACGCGCTTGAGGGCAAGCCATCCGCGTTCGCGCTCGATCGCCACACCTACGCCGAAACCGAACAGGCTGGGCGCCATCACCCCGAACACGCTGTAGGTCGCAAACAGGTAGTGCGCGGCATCCGCATTGCCACGGTTGAGCAAGATGCCGAACAACAGGTAGAACAGCGGCGGAAACAACAGAGTGGGCGCCGCGAACGCCGGTGTGCGCAACACGCGCAGGAATTCGTACTTCGACTCGAGCGCGTACGCGGCGAGCGCGCCTTGCGTTGTTGTGCGTTCGTCGACTGGAGATTCGGAGATCATGGCGTTCATTGCAGTCCTCGTGTCCTGGTTGATGTGCCCGTGCAAGTAACCAGCCCTGGCGTGCCGCCGCGCGGTGTCCCGCGTCGCCTAGGCTGCTTCGGCTGCAACACGGGTGATTTCGACGAATGCTTCGGCAAGACCTGCGCGACGGATTTCCAGCTCGCTCAAGTCCGCATCCGCGTCGAGCAGTTTTCGCACGACGGTTTCGGCGGCATCGGTGACGATCTCGAACCGCTCGCCGTCGTGCGTCACGCTACGCACGTACGGCCAGCAGCGGATGGTCTCGAGCGCAAGCGTCGAGACGCAACGGATGCGGCGTTGCGATACGCGCGCACGGATCGCGGCCACGCTGCCCTCGGCCACGATGCGTCCGCGCGCGAGCACGCAAACGCGATCGGCAAGCGCCTCGGCTTCTTCGAGGTAGTGCGTGGTCAACACGATCGAGCAGCCCTGTGCGACCAGCTGGCGGATAGTCTTCCAGAGGACCTCGCGCGCTTCGACGTCGAGCCCTGTTGTGGGCTCGTCGAGGAACAGGATGTCCGGATTGCCAACCAGCGCAAGCGCGAACTGCGCACGCCGCTGCTGCCCACCTGACAGTTTTCCGTACCGGCGGTTGACCAGCTCGCCGACACCCGCCAGCGCGACGCATTCGGCGACGCTGTGCGGCTGCGGATAGTAGCTGCGGAAGAGGTTGATCAGTTCACCGACGGTCAGCGTTTCCGGCACCGCGGCGGTTTGCAGCATCGCGCCGATGCGGCGCCGCGCGGCGAGTGCCTTCGGCGCCATTCCGAACAGTTCGGCGCTGCCGCCGTCTGCCTGCAGCAAGCCCAGAAGCAATGAGATCGCAGTAGTCTTGCCGGCGCCATTCGGCCCGAGCAACGCAAGCACTTCGCCAGCCCGGACCTGCAGGTCGACGTTGTCCAGCGCGGTCAGCTTGCCGTAACGCTTGCTCGCCCCAACCAGGCGCGCGAGTGCGGGCGCAGTCGCTACGTCAGCTTTCATCGCCTGCGGCTTCATGTTCACTGCGTGCATGCGTTCGTCTCCCCGTGGTGGAGGAAGTGTCGGCGCACGCGGAACGACGTTGCAGTGCGTGCCGTCAACAAGTGCGGCTGACAGCTGTCACGCTTCACCGGAACGCGGCGCACCTGGATCACGCGCCGCCGCGACATGGCTTGCAGGGGGTTCTGCCGCGCGAAACCGCGTGATATTATTGCTTCCGCAAGTCGTTCATTTCGTTGGAAAGAACGACGACTGTCCAACGCAGCACACCACCTGATTCCATGCGCGCCTGATTTCGTAGGGCTTGGATCGCGCATTCCATGCGCGGCCCCGGGCCCTACGAAATCGGTCCGCGCATTTTGAGCGCAGACCGAGACTATCGCGCATTCCTCATCGCAAAGCGGGAGAACCCCATGACCCAGCAACAGCTCACCCAGACTCCCGCCAACCCGGCAGCCAGCGCGCGCTCGCCGCACCTGCAGATGCTCGATGCCATCCGTCGCCATGGCGGCAAGGCACGCACGCACGGACTCGACGATGCGACTATCGACCGCTTTGCCGCAAACCATGGCGACCTGCGCGACGCAATCGTCGCGGCCGCCGAACAGTTCGCCGCGCTGCGCGCCGATCCGCAATGGACCGCACTGCTCGCAATGGACGAGGAAGCGCAACTGCACGCGGTGCAAGCCGACTTCATCAACTTCTATCCCGAAGACGCGGTGAACCCGTACATCGCGCTCACCGCGCGCGGCCCGTGGGTGGTGACGTTCAAGGGCGCGGTCGTGCACGACTCGGGCGGCTACGGAATGCTGCCGTTCGGGCATACCCCGGCGCCCGTCATCGCAGCGATGGCCAGGCCGCAGGCGATGGCGAACATCATGACCCCGAGCCTGAGCCAGCTGCGCCTGGCGAAGATGCTGCGCGCGGAAATCGGCCACACCCGCAGGGACGGCATGGCTTGTCCGTACACGCACTTCCTTTGCCTGAACTCGGGTTCCGAATCGGTTTCGCTTGCAGGCCGCTTCGCCGACATCAACACCAAGCTGATGACCGACACTGGCGCGCGCCACGCCGGCAAGCAGGTCAAGCGGCTTGCGGTGAAAGGCGCATTCCACGGCCGCACCGAATTGCCTGCAATGTATTCGGATTCCAGCCGCAAGGGTTATGTGCAGAGCCTTGCGAGCTACCGTCACGAAAACACCCTGATCACGGTCGAGCCGTACAACGTCGAACAACTGCGCGAGGTCTTCGCCGATGCCGACAGGCATGGCTGGTACATCGAGGCGATGTTCCTCGAGCCCGTCATGGGCGAAGGCGACCCGGGTCGCGCCGTGCCGGCAACCTTCTACGAGGCCGCACGCGAGCTGACCAAGGCGCACGGTACGTTGTTGCTGGTCGATTCGATCCAGGCCGGCCTGCGCGCGCACGGCGTGCTGTCGATCATCGACTATCCCGGCTTCGAGCACATCGAGGCGCCCGACATGGAAACCTATTCGAAGGCACTCAACGCCGGTCAGTATCCGCTGTCGGTGCTTGCGGTGGGCGAACGCGCCGCAAGCCTGTATCGCAAGGGCGTATACGGCAACACCATGACCAGCAACCCGCGTGCGATGGACGTCGCGTGCGCGGTGCTCGGCATGCTCACACCGGAACTGCGCGCGAACGTGCGCAAACAGGGCCGCGCGTTCATCGCCAGGCTCGAGAAGCTCAAGGACGAACTCGGTGGCCTGATCACCAAGGTGCAGGGCACCGGCCTGCTGTTCTCGTGCGAACTCAGCGACGCATTCAAGTGCTACGGAACGGGTTCCACCGAAGAGTACATGCGCGAACGCGGCATCGGCGTGATCCACGGCGGCGCGAACTCGTTGCGTTTCACCCCGCACTTCGCGATTGCCGACGACGAGATCGACCTTGTTGTTTCGCAGATCCGCAAGGCGTTGCTGGAAGGCCCGCGCAAGGCGCAGGCTGAAGCGGCCTGAGCTCCCACCTTCATCGCCACGATGCAAGGAAGAGGCCGGGAAAACCCGGCCTTTTTTGTGGCCGGTTCATGGGTGGCGCGCGGGTCCGGCAAAGTCATCGTGAGCGTGGCGTGCGTTTCCACGCCGGCCATGCCCTGTCGTGGTCCGGGTCGATGCGCTGAATGCGCTGATCCATCCATCTTCTTGTGCGATGAACCCATCGATTCCTGGAATCAATCCGGTTACGGGCGCGATCGATCCCTTGCTCCGGCAAACCAGGCCGTGCATTGCTGCGATCACGCCCTTCATTCACCAGCGCAACCCGCTGTCGTGCCCGATGATGGATTGAAAACGGACTGCCCAGCGCTCGCTCGTTCCAGCCCTCTTTCGCCTCATCCCTACCCATCACCGCAGGCGCACTGACCCTTGCCGTCACCATCGCACCCCACGCCGCCCTGCTCCAGGCCAAGTCCACAGGGGCCATCACCTGTTTCGTCCCGATCCTGGCCTCTTCGGCCGCGTGCTTGCCCTTCCCCGCGCCGACCCAACCTTGTCCCGCCGCGGACTGACCCTGTTCCGCCATCGCCTGGGGTTGTCCTCCCGGAGGCGCCGCCTGTTCCGCTGTCGACGAGGTCACGGTACCGATCGATCCAGGGCTGGATGCCCCGGTCCTGGAGCAGACGCCCGTGGTGATGCCCGGGCCGCGCCCGATCTGCACCACTTCCGCCGCGCAGTTACCCACGGCCGCATGCGACTTGACCACAACCGCCGGTGAAGAGGGCCATCCCGCCCGCGAAGGCCCCAGGGTGACCCGATCGTGACCTGACCAGCAGCGAACAAGGCTTCCACGCGTGCGGACTGCACCTGCGCAGCAGCGGACCAGCCCAGGAACGCCGCGGAACAACCCAGCCCCGCAGCGAAAGAGGTCTTGAATTCGCTGCGCGATCCGGCTCCTCGCACGACGGAGGGGCGCGGAGTCACTGTGTGCCCTGTGGCCCAGGTCGTGATTCGCCCCGCCGTTCAACTTCGATGGATGCCGGTGGCGAAGCGTTAACCCCGTTCCTGCACAAGCGTCGTTCCCACCATCGGTTTGGATTTCCATCGTGGTTGGACCAGGTTGCCAGCGACCACCCAAGGTGTGCGAACCCCGACCAGCCTTGAACAGTTCATCCGATCCGCATCAAACAGGAGAACGCCATGACACGCTTCCCGAAGATCGCAACATCACGCCCGCTCGCTTCCCTGCTCACCGCGGGCACCGTCGCCGCGGTGATGCTTGTGTCGACCACCGCTTCCGCTTTCGCAGCGGACACGCCGACCAACGCGTCACCAACGCCCCAGCAGACCGCGCAACCCGACCGGGACGCGCCGATCGGCACGCACATCGTCGCCAAGCCCAAGGACCTTGCGCCAATCCAGGTGTATGGCGGTGCCGTCCACGCCGCGGGCGAAGCGCAATGGACCGACGACGACACCTCGGTCCCCGAGCTTCCGATGACAAGTCAGTAGTACGTCGACGACGCGGTGACTGGATTGCTGCCGGTCACGCGACTTCGCCCTCTCCCGGCCGCGGGAGAGGGTTGGAGTGACGGTGCTGCTCCACGGCCCCGGTTCAAGAGCCCCCTCACCCCGACGTGCATTCGCCACATCCAGCCGGCGTGCGAATTCTTCCGCGGTCAGTGTGCGTCAGTCAATTCCGGCAGTACTCCTTGCGCACTCACGATCTGAACCGCCTTCAGTTTGGCGAAGGTCGCGGCCAGTCTGTCCGGCTTGCCGTCGTCGATCGTCAAGGCAATGTGGGTGGAGTCGAATTCACCGAGACCGGCGTCGTAACTCGTCCAGCGACTGCCAGTCCAGGCTTGCACCCACATGTGCGGTGCGAAGATGCGCTGCTGTCCCAGGAAGCGACTCGCGTACGCGATACCCGCCACCACGCGTACGGGAATGTGTCGCGCCTTGGCGGCTGCCGCGAGCAGCAGCGCCATCTCCGTGCAATCGCCCTTGCGCGCGACAAACGCCTCGCGCGATGTCGTGTACCCGTTCCAATCAATCGGGCCATCCATCTGCAGGCGCACTGCGTCCACGAGCCCGCGCATGCGGCGGTCCATGGTGGCCCCGCGGAGATCGCTGGCCAGCATCCGGATCTTTCCATCGCTGTTGTCCGCCCAGCGATTGGGCTGGAGATCGTGCGCAAGGACTTCGGCGGTTGGTGGTGCCTCCTCGCCGCAATTCTTGCAGATCGTCAACACGATGACGTCGCCGTCATGCGCGACGTGTTGCTCGCCCGTTTCCGGCCACGGCCACGCAACGCCGTCGCGCATCGCGATCCGATACCTGATCTTCCCCATGGCGGCGTGCTCGGAGATCCGGTAGGGCGATGCCACGGACACCGCACGGATCGCATCCTCTGCCGTCATCGAGCGGATATCTGTCGAGCCTGCGTGGGTCTTGGAGGACGAAGAGCTCGGTGCGGCTTGTCTGGAAGCCGCCTGGCTCACGTTGGGCTCTCGATCGTTCGGCCCGGCGCGAGGGGCAGGATCCGAGAATCCCGACAGGAGCAGCCCCATGCCCAACGTGGCGACGACGTGGCCAAGCTTCATGAGCGCTTCCATTGGGGACAACTCCAGGGTGGGATCGGGTGCATCCCATCAACGCATCGATGCAACAAAAGGGGTTCCTGTTTTCTCACTGCCCGCAGCGGCAAGGTTGCGCGGCATCGACGCCGCCACTTTTCGTCGAAGTCCGCAATCCATCTTGTCTGCGATTGCAGGACCTGACACGCTTCGGGCATGTCAATGCAAGGCTTCACCCGATCCTGACCGGATGCCGAAATGAAAGTGCAGATTGCAAGCATCGTCGCAATCGCAACGTTGTCGATACTTCCCCGGATTGCGTCATCGGCCGAATTCCGCCAGGTGACTTCCGGAACGGATCGGCAACTTGTGATCGAGGGGTACATCGAGCGGGGCGATTTTCAGAAATTTCTCGATGCCATCAAGCAGAACCAGGGGCAAATCAGTACGGTCTGGATCTTCTCGCCAGGCGGCGATTTTGAGGAAGCGATGAAGATCGGTCGTGCGATGCGGGCATTGGAATTGGCCTCGATGGTGCCAACGCAAAACAAGTTCGGCAATCCTCAGTGCGACTCGGAAGTCGCTCACCCATCGAACCCTGCATACTGCATTGCGGCAAGCGCCGCGTTCATGATTCACATCGGCGGCGTGTGGCGGGGAGGCTCGTACGTCATCGTCCACCGCCCGTATGTCGAGCGAAAGAACTTTCGTCAGCTTTCGGAAGCACAGGCGCAGGTCAAGTTCACCGCGCTCCAGGCTGAAGCCACAGCCTACATGGCCGAGATGGGGGTTCCGCCGCTAGTGCAGGAACAAGTTCTCGCGACGCCATCGGACGGCCGATTCGTCCTGGATGCAGCGACGGTCAAGACCTATTTTTCGGGCGACCTGCCCGCCAGGCACGAATGGCTGGTCGCCAAGTGCTCTGGCATGTCCCACAGTGACACAGAGAAACTCGACCTGCTGCGCAAGCGCCTTTCGCGCAGGAGCGGCAATGATTTCACGACACGTGAAGAGGCGGATCTCAAGCGGTTGGATCAACTCGACCTGCAGGAAGAAAGCTGCAGGATTCCGCTGACCGAGTCGGGCAGGATTACCGCCTTCGAGAACTACTTCCAGGTCACGACGCATGCGCATGCGGAACAGCAGTTCGGCGCCTGGGTCAGCGCAGCGAATGATCTCGGCCTCGAGTATTCCAACCTCATTGAAAAAAACGGGTTCGTCGAAAAGTCTTTTCCCGATGCGAGTCATCTGGAACGGGCCGCCACCGCGCACTCGCCAATGGTCATGGAATTCGATGTCCCCCAGGCGGTTGGCGTTGTCTCGAAGATATCGGTTTTCAGCCCCCCGAATCCGTCGGAGCTGTACGAGGATCAGCTGCTGGATGCCTTGAACCGGGCGTGGGGGGGGTCAAGGAATTCGCATGGATTGCCGACGGTCTGGCGGCGCGAAGCGTTTGTAGCGACATTGCGTCGTCAGAGTTCGGCTGAGGGCGACTCGCTGGTTTTGCAGATCGTGAAATAGTTCTGTCGAGGACCGCTTCGTGGACGGAGATTGTTTTCGTTCACCGGTCGCCGCTGGCCCCTGTGTCCTCGCTCCGTTGTCTGGCTGATCTACGCAGAAGCCAAACTAGCCCTACTCCCATGAGAACCGATTCAAGCAATAATTTGCTGCCTTCGTTTCGGCGCTCCGCGCTCACATCGGCTGGTTCCATGACCAATTGACCGTCGAGCGTCAGTCCCCAAAGCGTCGGGTGGTATGGGTCCGAACCCGAATAGAGAACCCTTGCCTGGCTCCCCAGCTGCATTGCGCCCAAAACGTGCTCTGCATTCGGCAAATAGGCCGGGTAGGAAAACTGATTGCTGTTGCCCTGAAGCGAAAACTTGACCGCGTAAAGGGACTTTCGTCCGTACTTTGAGTAGTGGTAGTCCGCTGACGCGCTCCCAATGACGCCTTCCGCTTGCTGAAATCGGCCTGGCATCGGCCAAAGATCAATCAGCCCCGAAATGCCAAGGGCGAGTGAAAAAATTCCAAAGAACAGGGCAAGGAAAATCTCAGGAAGGAATTGGCGCATGCGTCCTGCCCAAAAAAAGTGACATCAAATTGCACAGGTGCGTGCGCACTCAAGTGCAGAACAAGCCGAGCGACAATCATGCGAAGAGTCTGGGACAGACTACGCGTCTCTTCGCCGTTTTTCTTCGCCGTTTTTCTTCGCCGCAACGCGAAGAGGTAATTATGGTGCATCAATCGCGTGCAGAGCGAGGCCGTCGTCGGCTGTCGCGACTCCGAAACAATGGGAGTAGCCGTCATCGTCCGTGGCGAAGAGCTCGGTCCGCCCGTACTCGCGATCCACGATCCCGGAAACTGCGTATCCCAGGCCCGCGAGGCGCTCCCTGACAGCGTGATGTCGCTCGGCGTCCAGTAGAGGCGGATGCCACCGTAGTCCTGCGGCTTGACCGGAGATTGTGTCCGCTCGGCGCAGTTGCCTTGTCGTCGCGCCCCTGCGGGTTTGTTTTCAGCCGTGCAACATCATCGGCGCGAATCGGGCTTTACCACCCGGTCAACCCTTCGATCTCATAGAGCCTCTTCCAACTTGGTCGCGCTCGTATGAGATCAGCCAACCGCTTCAACGACGGCCACTCGGTCGCCGGCCTGGGCATGTTGCGCGACCAGCGCATGTGCATCGTCAGCAGCAAGTCGACGCCGGAAAAAGTTTCGCCGAGCATGTAAGGGCCGTGCGCCGACAGGTGCGCATCGAGCAGGTCGAAGGCGCCTTCGATCCTCGCCTGGAGCGTCGCACGCACATTCGCCGGGTGTTCGGGCGCGCCAGCATCGGCCGGATAGAACCACAGGCGGTAAGTCGCCGCCAGGGTGTTGCTCAAGTACACGATCCACTGATACCAGTGTGCGCGCCCGGGCGTTCCGACTGCCGGGGCCAGGGCCGCTTGCGGGTGGCGTTCCGCTAGCAGCATCAGCAGCGCCGCCGATTCGAACACCGCAGCGCCGTCGACGATCAGGGTCGGTACCCTGCCCTGCGGATTGAGGTTCAGGTATTCCGGATCGCGCTGTGCATTGGCGTCGAAGTCGACCAGTTCGAGCCGGTGCGGCGCGCCGATCTCGAGCAGGGCTAGGTGGACGACCATGCTGGCGGTGCCTGGGGAGTAATACAGGACGTACATGAACGGGACTCCGGGATTGTGTGACCTGGACTGCTGCGCGGCTTTCGCGAGGAGGGTTGTGGGCGTCGGGTTCGCGATGCGGGCGCAATTTCCCGATAGCCGGTCGCTTACCCAGGCCGAGCGTAGCGCAAGATGCGCGCACGGATGAACAAAGTTTCACTTTGCGGAAAGCAGGGCGAGCAGCCGTGCCAGCTAGAATCCCGGACACCACAGTCCCCACGCATCGAGGTTTCGCCATGAAGCTCAGCATCATCGCCGTATCCCTGTCCGCGCTTATCGCGTTCGGCGTCGCCACTGCGAGCGTACCGATGGGCACCAAAGCGACTCCCGCACCCCCGGCGCCGCCAGCGCCGACGAGCACCCACAACGCACCTTCCGGCGCAGGCACGATGTCCGGTGGCCAGCAGGACCGCATGAAGACCTGCAATGCCGACGCCAGCAAGAAGAATCTCAATGGCGCCGCGCGCAAGAGCTACATGAGCGACTGCCTGAAGAAGAAGTAAGCCGGAAGGACCCGCACCGCGACCATCGACCACAGTCGATGGCGCCCTTGCGACGCGTCCCATCGCCCTGCTCGGGCTGGGGCGCGCTGTCGTTTCCGAGCGTCAGGGCGCTCGCGGCGCAGGCCAGATCAGCGCCATCAACGCCGTCGGCGCCACACCAGCAGCAGCAGCGCCACGCAGATGCCGCCGACGACCAGCCACGCGAGGTGATCGCCGAACATGCGTTGCACCCAGGCGCGCATGTCGCCGTTCGATGGGCCAGGCGCTGCGCCGGGCGAGGCGGCCGCCGGATGCACGGGTACCGAAGGCGCCGTCGCAACCGCACTGGCAGGATGCAGTTCCCAACGCCCCGCAACCAGCACGACCCCGGCGGGAGCGGCTGCGCGCAGCATCGATCGCCAGCGCACGCGCACGTCGCCGACTTGCGGGTGCGCCGGGTCCTGTGATGTGGAAAGCCAGTCGCCGTCGGGCTGGAAACTCACCGCGAGATTGGTCGGCAATTGCGCAAGATCAGGTTTCAGTGCAGTCCACGCATCCAGTGCAGCCAGGACGTCTGGCGATACCGGCTGGCCGTCGAGCTTCGGGTCGGTGGTCCACCAGCGTTCGCCGTTGAACGGCAGTTCGCCGGGATTTCTGTGCGCGGCATCGAAGCCGCTGGCATCGACGCGCTCGGCAGTCCATGCCTGTTCATAGTGCGGCGGCAGCGGAAAATCGACCTTGCGCCATTGCAGCATCTCGACGCCGCGCTCGAGTCCGAGCACGCGTGCGTGGATGCCGAACGTCGGATCGGCAACGCTGGTCGCCGATTCGATCTGGCCTTGCGGATGCGCTGGCAGCACAACTGCGGGCGGCGGATCGGCAGGCCTTGCAGCGGCATGCGCTGCAACAGCGTGGGCTGCAGCAGCGGGCGTTGCATCAACCCGGGCCTGCGCCGCGAGCGGCAACGTGAGCAATGCCAGCCACGCGAATGAATGCAGCGGCCTCATGCGACCAACGCCCGCGCGTGCAATTCGGCGACTTCATGGTCGGTGCCGAAGCGTCCCTTGTCGTCGCGCGTCACCCGCGCGAGCGCGCAACCGACATCGTGGGTGAAGTACAGGCGCACGCCGCGCGCGAGTTTGTCACTGAGGAAGTCGCGCTTCTCCTCGATCAGCAATTCCGGATAGCGGTCGTAGCCCATCGTCACCGGCAGGTGCACCCAGGGCCTGCCGGGGATCAGGTCGGCGCAGAACACCACGCCGCCATGGTCGTTCGGCCCGCGCAATTCGGCGAGCAGCAATCCAGGTGTGTGGCCTTCGCTGTGGTGGAAGCGCACGCTCTCGCCGAACCAGGCATGTGCGTCGCCGCGCACGATCTCAAGGCGCCCGCTCGCTTCGAGCAGGCCGGCAAGTTCGGGGATGAACGATGCGCGATCGCGCGCGTGCGGATGGGTCGCACGTTCCCACGCGTCCTCGCCGACGAAATAGCGCGCTTTCGGAAACAGCAGGCTCGGCGGTTCGCCCTCGCGCCATGCGCTCAACAGTCCGCCCGCGTGGTCGAAATGCAAGTGGCTCAGGACCACCGCATCGATGTCCTCATGCGAGAAACCCGCGGCGCCGAGCGACTCGAGCAGCACGTGCCGATCCTCGACGACGCCATAGCGCTCGCGCAGTTTCGGATCGAAGAACGCGCCAATCCCGGTTTCGAACAGCACCGTCCTGCCATTCACGCCTTGCGCGAGCAGCGCGCGGCAAGCGAGCGGAATGCGGTGCTGGTCGTCCGGCGCGATCCACTTCGACCACATCGCGCGGGGCACGTTGCCGAACATGGCGCCGCCGTCCAGGCGCTGCGAGTTTCCAAGGATCGACCAGAGTTTCATCGCACTAGCCCTTGCCAGGAGTGACGGCGGCGACGGTGACCAAGCTCAACATCCATGTTTCGCCAAGTCACCCAGCCTTCGGCTCCTGCCTCCGGCGCTCGCGGGTGCGCAATGCGCTTCAACGCATTGCGCGTGTCACCCACTCGCCCGTCCAGGCGCTGTGAGTTTCCAAGGATCGACCAGAGTTTCATCGTGACTTGACTACCTGTGCCTTGCCGACTGCATTGCGCGGGTCGGTCCCGCCACTGAGGGTGTTGGTCGCGCGATCCCATTCCACCGCCTGCATGCGGCCCCATACGCCGTCCTCGATCCTGATCTTGTGTCCCATCGCTTCGAGTTTCTTGACGACGTCGGGCGATAGCGCGCCGGGTTCCAGCGAAACGTTGTCGGGCAGGTACTGGTGATGGAAACGCGGCAGCGCCACGACCTGTTGCGGCGACATGCCTTCGTCGAAGCCGAGGATACCGAGCAGCACCATCGTGATGATCCTGCTGCCGCCCGGCGTTCCGAGCACGACCACGCGATCGCGACCGAGCATGAAGGTCGGCGTCATCGACGACAGCGGGCGCTTGCCGGGTTTGACGCTGTTCGCATCGTAACCGGTCACGCCGTAGGCGTTCGGCGTGCCTGCCTGCAACGCGAAATCGTCCATCTCGCTGTTCATCAGCACGCCGGTGCCCGCGGCAACCATGCCCGAGCCGTACGCCGTGTTCGTCGTCAGCGTCGCCGCCACGTAATTGCCTTGGGCATCGATGATCGAGAAATGCGTCGTGTGCTGGCCGACGACCGGAGGCGGCGCGCCCGGCAGCGAAGAGCTCGGTGTCGCCTTGTCCATGGAGATTCCAGCGCGCAGGCTGTCGGCATACTCCTGGCTCATCAGCCGCGTGAGCGGCATGTCCTTGACGAAATCCGGGTCGCCGAGGAAATACGTGCGGTCGCGATACGCACGCCGCATCGCTTCGACGATCAGGTGCACGCGCGTGGCCGGTTCGAGTTTCGGCAAGTCCCACGCAGACAGGACCTGCAGCATCTCCACCAGCGCGATTCCGCCGGACGAGGATGGCGGTGCGGTCACGATCTCCCAGTCGCGATACTTGAAACGCAGCGGCTCGCGCACCTTCACGCTGTAGTCCGCCATGTCTGCGGCAGTCCACTTGCCGCCCGCGGAATTAATCGCAGCGACGATTTTTTCGGCGACCCTGCCCCGATAGAAACCATCGAAGCCCTTGGCCGCAAGCGCCTGCATCGTATCGGCCAGATCGCGCTGGCGTAGCGTGTCGCGATCGGCCAGGGGATGTCCGCGCGGCTCGAAGATCGCGGTCGTCGCGGGCCAACGGCGCATCACATCGCGCTGCTCGGCGTACTCGGACACCATCCGCGGATACACCGGAAAACCATCGCGCGCGACCCTGATCGCAGGCGCAAGCGACGTTTTCAACGGCACCCGGCCGTAGTGCTCCGCGACATAGACCCAACCGGCTGGCGCACCCGGGATTCCGGAGGCGAGGGCGCCATTGAGCGCCTTGTCGTGGTCGAGCTTGCCGTTCTTGTCGAGATATTCCTCCGGCGTGACTGCAGCAGGCGCTGTCTCGCGCGCGTCGATGAAGACGTCCTTCCCGGACTTCGCCTCATGCAACAGGAAGAAATCGCCACCGCCGATGCCGGAACTTTCCGGCTCGACCACGCCAAGCGTCGACGCAACCGCGACCGCCGCATCGAACGCATTGCCGCCTTCGGCGAGGACCCTCTCGCCGGCATCGGTGGCGAGATAGTGCGCGCTGGCGATGACCGACCCGTTGGGGTGGGCCGGCAGCGCCGATTGCGTCGAGCAGCATCCCGTGACGGGCTGCACCACGACAGACGGAGCAACAGCTTTCTTCTTCGCGCTGGCCGGGGATACTGCAAGCAGTGCGATGGCCGCGCACAAGAACCAGTTCCTGACGCCGTTCAAGACGCTTCTCCCTGCAATACCTCGTACTTGCGCATCAGTTCCTCGCGCGACTCGACATGCGCCTCGTCGACGAAGATGCATTCGACCGGACACACTTCCACGCATTGGGGTTCGTCGTAGTGCCCGACGCACTCGGTGCAGCGCGACGGCGCGATCTCGTAGATCGATTCGCCCTGCGTGATCGCGGCATTCGGGCACACCGGTGCGCAGACATCGCAGTTCACGCACAGGTCGTTGATCAGCAGGGCCATGGTTCCCATCGTCCGTGATCGATCGCCGCCGTGCGGACGCGCCCATCAATGCGGCCGTCCAGGCGCAAGCACCTGGGCGAGATCATCCCTCGCAACTAGTTCGCCTCGACGAAGCGATACGTCGCACCCATTGGCGCCACCGCTGCTTTCACCCGATCGTCGTCGGCCTTCTTGCCGACGAACAGGACGATCACGCCTTTCATGCTGCCTGGCGATGGATTCTTGAATGCCGCCACCACCAGGTCGGCCATCTTCGTCGAATCCGGCGACATGAACGCAATCAGGTTGCCAGGCAGCACGCCGCGCGCGACGCTGTCCGTCACGATCTGCAGCAGGCGCTGGTACTTGCCGTCATAGTCCGCGCCGCCCGGAGCAGGCAGGTAGTAGGGGCTGGAGCGATCGGTCACGCCTTGGCTGTTGCGGTCGACCACGTCCTGGAAATACGCCTTCCAGCCTGCGTCGTCGGTCTGGCTGGCGGGTGCGTGCAGTGGAGCGGCGACGACGGGGGCCGCTTCCTGTTTCTTGCAACCCGCGAACACCAGCAGGACCGCAAGCGCGGCCATGATTGATCCAAGACGAATTGATGCACGAACGGACTTGCTGATGGCTGGATTCATGATGGCTTCCCCGAAGCTGATTGAAGGTTATTGGACGAAATCATCCGCGCTTCCAGCGCGAATGCAATGCGGCCTGCACCGCGGGATGCACGAAGCCGGTCACGTCGCCGCCAAGGCGGCCGATTTCGCGAACCAGCGACGACGAGAGGAAGCTGTATTGCTCGGATGGTGTGAGGAACAGCGTTTCCACGGTGGGAATCAGATGCCGGTTCATGCTTGCAAGCTGGAACTCGTATTCGAAGTCCGAAACCGCGCGAAGGCCGCGCAGCAGCACCCCGGCGCCGAGGTCGCGAACGAAATGGGCGAGCAGCGAATCGAAGCCGAGGACCTCGACGTTTGGCAGGCCCACGAGCGCAATCTTTGCCAGCTCCACGCGGTCGCGCATCGAAAATGCCGGACTCTTGCCTGGGCTTTCAGCGACGCCAACCACGATCCGCTCGAATAACGGGGCTGCGCGGCCGACAAGATCGACATGGCCGTTGGTGATGGGATCGAACGTGCCTGGATAGACCGCGAGGCGATTGTTGGCCGTGGTCATGCGCGGGCGGGATCCTGCTCGGCGGATACGCCAGCGAGTGTAACAGTGCCGCGCCTGTACAACGCGTAGCGCACATCACGGGTGCGGCCTTCGCGATGCACGACCCAGCCCGCCGCTGCGACCGGAACCACGGCGCGAGGCGATTCCATGTAGATCCAGGCATCGTCGGCAAGCAACGGCGCCACCGCATCAAGCGCCGGCTGCCACAGCGCGGATGCAAATGGCGGATCGAGGAACGCGAGGTCGAATCGGAACTTGCCGGCTCGCGCAAGCCAATCAAGCACGTCGTCGCAGACGACTTCGACCGTATGGATGGTCTCGGCTGCAGCCAGACGGGCGGCACTCGACCTCAAGCTCGCTGCCAAGGCCTGGTCGCGCTCGACGAGCACCACGCTGGCCGCGCCGCGCGAGGCGGCCTCCAGTCCCAGCGCGCCGGTGCCCGCGAACAGATCCAGCACGCGCGCCCCGACCAGCCGGGGCTGCAGCCAGTTGAAGAGCGTTTCGCGCACGCGATCCGACGTGGGCCGCAAGCCGGCAACTTCCGCAACCGGAAGCCGTGAACCGCGCCAGCGACCGCCGATGATCCGCACGAAGCCAGGCGGAGCGCGATTCAATGCCTGCTCCGCACGCTGCGGCAAGGCGCTGCGCAGGAACGCGAAGCAGACGGCCACGCTGCTCCGGACGATGGCGTGCAGCGCCGGGAAGTCGCGGTAGATGCGGGTGTTACCATGTACGGATTCTCCCGCATTCGTGGCCCATGTTCAGTTTCTGGAAGAAAAAACCGCCTGATGGAATCGCCGAGCCCGAACGCGCCGGCGATCCCAGGAAAGCACAACCTGCCAATGTCCCCGCGCAAACCGGACAAGCCTTGCCTTTGCTTGAAGGGCTCGGTGCCAGCGGCCACGCGCCTCCCGCCGCCCCGGGCAAGCTTGGATGGCGCGAGCGGCTTCGGCAAAGCGTGTTCGGCCGCGACGTCATGGAGCTGCTCGGCGCGAATCCGATCCTTGACGATGCGTTGCTCGACGAAATCGAAACTGCCCTGATCGGTGCCGACGTCGGTGTCACCGCCAGCGGCGAACTGACCACGAAGCTGCGCAAGCGCATGCACAAGCGCGAGTTCGCCGATGGCCGCGCCCTGCTTTCCGCATTGCGCACCGAGCTGATTGCATTGCTGCGTCCGATCGCGGTACCGCTGGTGATCGATCGCACGGCCAAACCGTTCGTGATCCTCACCATCGGCGTCAACGGCGTCGGAAAGACCACCACGATCGGCAAGCTTGCGCGGCGCTTCCAGCTCGACGGCCATAGCCTGATGCTGGCTGCTGGCGACACCTTCCGTGCGGCCGCCGTAGAGCAGTTGAAGATCTGGGGCGAGCGTAACAATGTGCCGGTGATTGCCCAGGGCAGCGGTTCGGACGCGGCATCCGTCGCGTTCGACGCACTCCAGGCCGCGAAGTCACGCGGCATCGACGTGCTGATCGCAGACACCGCAGGGCGCCTGCACACGCAGGCCGGCCTGATGAATGAGCTGGGCAAGATCGGTCGCGTACTTGCGCGCATCGACCCTGCTGCGCCGCATGAAGTGCTGCTCGTCATCGACGGAACGACGGGGCAGAACGCGATCTCGCAGCTGCGGCAGTTCCATGCAATCGCAAACGTCACCGGCCTGGTCGTCACCAAGCTCGATGGCACCGCGCGCGGGGGCGTGCTGTTCGCGCTCGCGCGCGAATTCGGCATTCCTATCCGCTTCGTCGGACTTGGCGAGCAGCTCGAAGACCTGCGCGTGTTCGATCCCGAAGCCTTTGTCGATGCGCTGCTGCCCGAGTCGCTGGGCGGCGGATGAGGGGAAGCGGCACCCCTGGGCAACTGCCGCGTGCGCGGGCAAATGCGCAGCTGCGCGTTCGCCGTCGACGCTGGCGGCGGGTCCTGGGCGCGTTCGCCGCACTGCTGCTGCTCGCCGCGCTATTGGCCTGGTGGTTCCTGGAGCCAACCCGGCTTACCGCACTCATCCTCGCGCGGGCGAGCAGCACGTTACACCTGGAGTTGCACACCACCGGCCCTGGCAGCTATGCGCTGCGTCCTGAACCGCGCCTGGTTCTTCCGGGCTTGAGCGCTGCGATACCGGGTGCGGATGCGCCGTTCTTCCGCAGTGGCCGCGTCGAACTGGCGCTGCCATGGGATACGTTGCGCGGGCGCAGCGCCGACATCAGCAGCATCGTGCTGAAGTCCCCCGATATCGACCTGCAAGGACTTCGCAGCTGGCTCTCTTCCCAACCGCCGAGCACCGCGCCATTGCGATTGCCCACGCTCACGCGCGGGTTGCATATCGACGATGGCCTGCTGCGTTCAGGCACGTGGCGAATCGAGCACCTGAACGTCGCACTGCAATCATTGGCCGATGGCAAACCCGCAACGCTGGACGCAAGCGGCATTCTACTGCGCGGCGGCGTCGCTTCGAAATTCACGTCGAAGACAACTGCAACGCCCGCCGGCATCGACAGCGGCCTGCGGATCGACGGTGCGCACGTCTCGCTGCAGTCCGATGGCGAGCTGCCATCGTTGATCGCAACTGGAAGCATGCGAAGCGCCGATGACTTCGCACTCAACCTGGCTGGAGCCATCCAGCGCGCTCCACACTGGTGGGCCGAGTCCGTCGATGCGTCGTTCGGCAAGCCTGGCGACACTCCGTTTTCAATCGTCTTCGTCGACGGGACGGCAATGCAGGGTGCTGGTTCGGTGGCCGCACCGACGAGCGCACAGCCAGGCCTGATTCTCCAATTGAAGCTGGGCGACGCCAGGCGGCAGCCAGCAGTCACGGCCAACGCCGAAGCGAGCAGCGCACAGCTTCTCGATGCCACCTTGCACGGACAACTCAGTCGCTGGCCAGATGCATGGCCAGGACTGCCCCCGGCATTGGCAGCCAATTCGGCACCGATCGTGTTCGAGGCCCGATACCACGGCTCGATCTTCATGGGCGACCCGGTCGGCTTCGACATCAAACGTGCCGGAGTGTCGCTCCAGGGCCGGTTCCGTCTCGCAAACGTTCGCGCGTGGATCAAGACGAAGTTCGCAGCATTGCTTCCTCCAGTCGACGCCACCCTCACTGCTCCGCAGATCGATATCGCCGGCATGCAACTGCATGGCGTGCAGATGGAGATTCGCGACGATGCCGCCGTGCCGACGCAACCCACGGCGATTCGAACAAGCGCACCTGTCGATTCGGCACGATGAAAACTGCAGGTCGCATTGATGCAGCGGTGTACGAATCGGGGCCGCCTCCGGCAGCCAGCGCTGAAGTGGTCGGTGCAGTACGCGAACCCATGCTGGCTGCGCGCCTGCTGGCCTGGTTCGATATCCACGGCCGCCACGAATTGCCATGGCAACATCCGCGCACCGCGTACCGCGTGTGGATTTCGGAGACGATGCTGCAGCAGACCCAGGTCGGCGTCGTGATTGCTTTTTTCGAACGCTTCATGCGCGTCCTTCCCGACCTCGCCGCGCTTGCGGCGGCGCCAATCGACCAGGTCTTCGCACTATGGTCCGGGCTCGGTTATTACAGTCGCGCACGTCGCCTCCACCAGGCCGCGCAGATCTGCATGCGCGAGCATGGCGGTGAGTTGCCTCGGGACTTCGATGGATTGCTTGCGCTGCCTGGAATTGGCCGCTCGACCGCCGGTGCGATCCTTGCACAGGCATACGGATTGCCGTTCCCGATCCTCGACGGCAACGTGCGCCGCGTACTGTGCCGACATCGTGGCGTGCAAGGCTGGCCCGGCCAGGCTGCAGTACTGGAGCGACTGTGGCGAATCGCGCAAGCGCAGGTGCCTGGCGAGCGCGTCGCCGACTACACACAGGCGCAGATGGACCTCGGTGCGACCGTGTGTACGCCAGTCTCACCCATTTGCCCGCGTTGTCCGTTGCGCGTCGATTGCGTCGCCTTGCGCGATGGAATCGTCGCGAACCTTCCCGAGCGCAAGCCATCGAAGGCGTTGCCCGAGCGCGAAACCTATGCATTGATCGCACGCAATCGCGACGGCCAGATCCTCATGCACAGGCGTCCTCCCACTGGCGTGTGGGCGTCGCTATGGTCGCTGCCCGAGGCGGATGGAGTCGACGCTGCGGTGCTCTGGCTGCAACGTCATGCGCATGCGGAGGCGTGGCACAGGCTGCCTTCGATCCGCCATGCGTTCAGTCACTTCCGCCTACGCATCCATCCCTTGCTTTGGCGCGAAGCGCGTCCGGTCGATGCGATCGGCGATGCTGGCGACCTGCGCTGGCAATCGCCCGAGGCGTTATCGGAACTCGGCCTGCCCTCCCCCATCCGCAAATTGCTGGAGAGTATTTCCTGATGGCACGCATGGTGTTCTGCGCGAAGGAACAACGCGAAGTCGAAGGCCTGGATTTCGTGCCATGGCCCGGCCCTCTCGGCCAGCGCGTGTACGCGCATATCGGCAAGCCTGCGTGGGCTGCATGGCTTGCGCAGCAGACGATGCTGATCAACGAACAGCGGCTGTCGCCGCTCGATCGCAAGCATCGCGCATACCTGGAAACCGAGATGGAAAAATTCCTGTTCGGCGAAGGCTCGGCCCCACCGCCGGGCTATGCCCCACCGACGCAGGACGAAGACGCACCCGGAAAAGGCTGAGCGCCCTTAGCTGGGTTGGAAATGGGCTTTCCTGCCCATTTTCAACGCGTCGAGTCCGGCACATGTCCGTACTCGACGCCGCACATCAAGCACCTACGTGCTTGACCCGCGAGCGATCCATCCATGGATCGCCTTGCAGGATGTTTTTCAACACCCTGTCAGGGATTGCGCCCGAATCAATGACGGGACGGGGTTGGTGCGGACGGCCTGTCTATTTCCAGGTCGCCTTTCACCTGTGGCTGCAGATGCGCAAGCGAGGCGGTATTCACCGGGCGGATCTCTTCGATCCTGCATGGGATCGGGTTATCGCGCACGCGCACGCTGTCGGTGAGCGTCGACACCCGATGCATGTGCGATGTCAGGCCAAGGAACGGATCGAAGTCCAGATCGCGACAGGTCCCGTCCAGGTGCAGCAGCCACGCCTCGCGGGGATTCGTGTACACCAGCAGGTCGCGCAGTCCGATTGGTTCGAACGAACTCATCCGCTCAAACCAGAACGAACTCACCGGCTGGCCGGCCACCGCCATGACCTGCGCAAGCCGTTGCGCATCGGCATGGGTTGCATGCGGGGCAGATGCCGTTGACGTGGCAGGCGTGGACGCGCATCCAGATCCCAACAGGATCAGCATCGCCGGAGTCGCCCAGCGCAGCCACGCACGCCGGCCGCTGGAAATGCATCCCCGGCGACCGCTTGCCGGCTGATCGGATTTTCTCGTGGCGCGCATGCCAATCCTCCTGCCTGGATGCCGCTACCATACGTCCGCGCGCAATGCATTGGCGGGCTTGCCCAACATGTGCTCAGGCACAATTCACCTGCGTCGCCTTGCCGGGATGGGCCCCTCCGTCTATCATTCACGGCTGCTGTCGTACCGGCCTTGTCCGCGCGACCACGGCCGGGTAGCTCAGTTGGTAGAGCAGGGGATTGAAAATCCCCGTGTCGGCGGTTCGATTCCGTCCCCGGCCACCAACAATATCAAGGGCTTGCAGAGATGCAGGCCCTTTTCATTTCTGTCCATGCAAGTCAGATGCAAGACCCACGGTCGATTCGCAGTTGCCCGGTCGCTTTTGCCCAGAGATCGAGTAGCTGCACCCCGTCGTGGTGCTTTGGCTCGACGCCATGCTTGCCGCCCCAGAGGGCCGAGCGCGGCACGCGACGTGCGCGGGCAACATCGGCATTCGAACATCCGGCCCGATCGAGGTAGGACAGGACGCGAAACCAATCGACGGCGGCATTTGCAGAGGTCAGCTTCCAAGCAGTCCTGGGCGTGTCCACTCAGTTGGGAGTGAGTTTCGACTTTTCCCTGGCTTTGGACTGGGCGATAGCCTGAACGTAACTCACCAGGTGGTCCGCGTCCTGCTGCATACGCTACCCGTCCGGGATCGCGACTGGCTCGGGCGGGCTCGGTTGATCCAACCCAACCTGCCGCGTCGCGCCGGCCAACTCGTGCATGACCATGACCGTGCTCGACAAAGGCTGAGCGACCGCCACTGCCTTGCTGCGCATCAAGGAAGCCAGGGACTGGTAGTAGCGCAGCGTTCCATCCTTGCCGGCGGTGAAGCGGTCGAACACGGCCATGCCGACAGACGGGTTTGCAAGATCGCTGACGATCGCGCGTGCGTTGTGTAGCTTGTCGCATCCAGAGACGAGCAGTATCGTCGCCGGCTCGTCGTAGAGCCGATCCAAATAAGCGAGCTTCCTGACACGCCAGTCGCGGCGCTTCGCTTCCGCGTGCACATGCTTGGCTTTCCCCTCAGCCGTTCCATCCGTGCATCCTAGAACGATGGCCGCAACGGGGGCGCCGAACTGAGCACGAATCTTTTCTTCGTGTCCTGCGCCACAGTCTTCGATCACGTCATGCAAAAGTCCTGCAATGGCCTGGTCCTCGTTGCCGCCGTAGTCGAGCACAAGGCTCGACACGCCGAGCAGGTGAGCCATGTAGGGAATCTGTGAGCCTTTCCGAACCTGCCCGGCATGCGCCATGCGCGCGTAGTCGACAGCAGTGGTGAACCGGTTGGTCAACATGGTGGTTTCTCCTCTGGTTGAATTCTTTGGCGATGGACACGCGCGTTGCGGCGCCGCGCCGTTGGAACAGGTCGCAGACGAGTAGTTAAGTTGAGGGCGTGCTGGCCTGAGTCGGCCTGACTGGCTGGGCTTAGTGAGCCCGTGCAACGGTGTCCTGGCGATGCCTGGGCATCTGCGACATGTCCTCGAGGTGAGGCTTGGCGTTCGGCGGCCGAGTGGTGGAGAGCCGCTCCCGACTACGCTTTCATTGTACCGCAGCCAAGCGGCAGTTTCAGGAACGCGAGATGACCGCGTGCCCGGCGCCGCGTCGCACGCTTGGGTTGGCTCGATCGCAGCTTCCAGGACGCGGTCGAGGATGGATCGGTGTGGATGCTCACGCGCAGGCTACGGCGAACTCTGCCGGCATCGTAGGGCACGCGCCCGGTTCGCTGGCCAGCGTGAGGATGGCGGTGCTTGCGGCCGAGCGCCACGCCGGTAACATGCTGCGCAGCCCACCCGAGATGCCGATTCATCATGCAGATCCACCCGCCATCCGCTTACGTCAAGGAAACCGGCACGGCCCGTGGCCGGGGGGTCTTCGCGGGGCGTGCGTTCGCGACCGGTGAGGTGGTTGAAGCCTGCCCGGTGGTGCTGTTCGATCCGCTACCCGATCGCCGGCTGCCGCTGGAGATCAAGCGGATCGTGTTCGGCTGGGGCAAGCTGCTGGGACTGTCGGTGCGGCGGCCGGCCATCGTGCTGGGCTACGGCAGCCTCTACAACCACAGCAATCCCGCGACCATGCTTTGCCAGGCCGATCCGGACAATCGCATCCTCAGGTACGTCGCCATCCGCGACATCGGAGTCGACGAGGAGTTGACGATCAACTACAACTCCATCTCGAGCGGTGTTTCGAACACCGATATCTGGTTCGAACAGAACGGCGTGGAACGGCTCGACGATTGCTAGCGTTGCGGCAGATTCGCGGCGACCCTGGCGATTCCTTCACGCGCGCCAGGCCTCGCCTGGCCAGCGCACGCCTGCGAGCGGCTCCGCGGCAGCCCAAACTCTCGGAGGCCATGAGTGACCGGCAGGCAAGAATCGCCTCGGTCTTCGCGACATCGACAGTGCGCCGTCTGACATCCGGCAAAGAAAACGCATCGGCGCCAACAGAACCGTTTCCCTACACCCACTTCTTCCATCGGAAGATCAGCAGCGGTACCAGCATGCTGAGTCCGATCAGGGTCAGCCCGAAGGCGTAGCCGTGCGCCCAGTTGTATTCCGGGACCGACTTGAAATTCATGCCCCAGATGCCGGCCAGGATCACCGGCGGAATGGTGACAACTGAAACGACGGTCGGCACGGTCATCACTTCGTTCTGTGCAATGTTGATGAAGCCCAACACCGCATCCAGCAGGAATTGCACCTTGTCGCTGATCTGCTGGTCGAACTCGCTCAGCGATTGCAGGTCGCTGAAGCTGGTCTTGATATGCGCGTAGCCAACTTCAGGAATCCATTCGCGCACGAATCCAACGATGCGCGACAGGCCCAGCAGGGCTGCGCGAATCTGGGTGACGCTGCGTTGCATGGCCCCGAGCTTGAACAAGGTGGCGCGCATCATGCGCTTGTGGTCGCGGCTGTCGTCGAAGACCCTGCGCGACAGTTGCGACAAGTCGGCGGCGATGTGTTCCATGCGATCGGCGCCGACGTCGATCAGGGTGTCGGTCAACTGGAAGAACGCATCGCTGCTGGTCCGCGGACATCCATCCTCCGCCGAGCGGCGTCATCGCGCCCTGGCCGCGTTCTGCGCGCACGAACGACGGAACATTCAGGTGCATCGCATCGTCGCCCACGCGAACGCGGCTGGAAAGCTCGATGCCGCTGATTTGCGCCCGGGTCGGCAACGGCGACCCCAATGCCGAACCGGCGAACGCACGCTCGGCATCGCTGGGATCGTGCAGATCGAGCCAGATCGAATCGGGCGGCAAGTTCGCTCCGGTTTGCCACACGATCGGCGCCTGGAGTTTGGAGGAAAAGATCGTCAGCACGGGAATCCTCTGCGCCATCGGATGGGCAGTCATCATTCGACCTGATCCGCCGGTCATTCAACCATCGAACGATCGGGGCCAGGACAAGTTGGTTGTGAGCGGCAATCTTGGCCGGCCCCAGATTACCCCGTGTACGCAATTTCCGCTGCCGGGTGCAGGAAGGCTTCCACACCCGAATGCGAACACCGCCGATGCCAAATAGCAGCTTGGGCTGCCACATTCGTTGCGCTCTCCGCTGACATCAGGTCCAGATCCAGAATGGTGGCTGGTGCGCGATCATTCGCATCGCAACGAAACACCGCGGGAGCCGCCAGATGTTGACGGGCGTTCGGATGGGGGAGCCGGCGAAGTAGGCCGGGTCGCGCCCGCACTGATCGACGGCAATCGGCAGCGATCGCGAACAACGAATCGCTCAATTCTCCCACGCTCATTCGGCAAGAAGCCTTCGTCGGCACGGTTGTAGCGCGCTCCGTCCGGGAGTAGCTTGGACTTGGCTGCCGCCGTCACGAGGAGACTGCAATGATCCTGTGCCGCACTCTCGCTGCCACCGTGTTGATCGCCCTGGCCGCCCCCGCGCTGGCCGCCGATACCGTCGTGCCCGACGTCGCGAACCAGACCCGGTTCGACATGTTCCGGCAACACGTGACCGGCTTGCTGGACACCGATCCGAAGATTACAGCGGAGGGCAAGAAGGCGACCCTCGGCGCGCTCGACCGGATCCAGTCGCGCTACGCCCGCGTTGCGAACCCTGCCCAGATGAGCGAGCAGGATCGTATGGACACTTACAACGACCAGGAAATCATCAACACCATCACGACGCATGCCGCACCGGACAGCCGCATGCTCTGCGAGCGCATCATCCCGACGGGTAGCCATCGCATCAAGGTGTTCTGCATGACGGTCGCTCTGCGCGCGGAACGCCGGCGGACTGCCCAGCAAGCGATGACCCAGAGTGCGAACAACACCTTCTCGGGCGCGACGATCATGCGCCATCCCGGGCGATAACCCGACCGACTGCGCGCATCCATGAGGGCGGCGGCCGTAGCCCGGATGGGGCACTGCCTGGTGAATCGAGCGGGTCGATACTGGGGGAAAGACCGTGATCAGCACACACACTGCGTCGTGCACTTCAGCGGCTTCGATCGTGGGCCTTGATATTCTTCGCGCAGTTCGAGAATTCGGAATCAACGCGGCCCACGACCAAGCTGCGATTCACCACTCCAGCTTCTTGCCCGGGCGATCGCATGCGATCGCTGCGCTGTAATGCAGGGGAAACATTGCGTGTGTCAAATCCGAGCGGGTATGGAGTTCTCCACCATGGCCCTCACCGTTCCATCGATCAAAACCGCCAAGCCCGGCGACAAGGCTCGCAAGCTGGCCGACGGTGATGGGCTGTATCTCCTGATCAATCCAAGCGGCTCGCGATGGTGGCGGCTCAAGTACCGATACAGCGGCGAGGAAAAACTGCTGCACCTCGGCAGTTACCCGATCACCAGTCTGGCAAGTGCGCGCCGCAAGCGCGCTGGCGCACGCAGGCTGCTTGCCAGTGGCGTCGATCCAGGCGAATACAGCGAGGCCGAAAGTATCTCTGGCCCGGATCGCGCGGCACACAGTTTTGAGGTCGTTGCGCGCGAGTGGTTCGTGGACAAATCGCAGAAGTGGCCCGTTGGCCACGCGGACAAGATCATCAGCCGCCTGGAACGCCACGTGTTCCCCTGGATTGGGGCGCGCGCGATTGCAGACCTGACGGCACCCGAATTGCTTGGGGTCCTGCAACGGATCGAAGCATGTTGCGCACGTCAAACGGCGCATCGGGCATTGCAGAATTGCGGACAGGTGTTCCGCTACGCAATCGTCACGGGGCGCACCGGACGCGATCCATCCGCCGACTTGCGGGGAATGCTGGAGCGGGTGGCTTCAAGGTAGATACCCGGGCACGACAAAGTCGCAGGCATTCGATCCTTCGACCGGCACTGTCACGGAAACGTCGTCGAGCTGTAGCGCAGGTATCACCGACGCTGCGGAGAATGCGCGAGCTGCCGACGACCGTTCGGCACCGATCCGACCTGGAACGATCCCATCGGATCCCGCGCTACCCCTTTACGACAGGAGTTCTTCCATGCGCCACGCTTCCCGCTTCCCCCGACTCGCTCGGTTCACCGCGCTTGCAGTTTCCGTGAGCGCACTGTTGTCCGCTGGTTCGGCCATGGCGGTCGAGAACCTCTATGGTGGCGGATCCACGTTCGCTGCCACGCCCTATGTCGGCACTGGCTACCTGGCCAACACCCCCACCTCGCGCCTTTCCACCAATGCCGGTAACACGGCCGGCCCGGGCTTCACCACCGCTGGTGTCTCCACGGGTTCGACGTTCGATGTCTTCTCCAGCACGACTCTCAACCAAATTTCGTACTGCCAGACCGGCAGTGGTTTCGGCAAGAATTCGCTCAACGGCGTCGCCACCGCGCTCGCCAACGGCCAGTGCAATGATTTCAGCACCAGCCCGGTAGGCCTCAGCGCGCCCACCGCCACTCCGGACTTCATCGGCACCGACTCGCCATACAGCACCGTCGACTACAACGCGTTCCTGTCTGGCCCGCAGTTCGCCACGCATACCGGCGTCATGCAGATCCCGACTCTTGCCGGCGCGATCGCGCTTCCGCACAACGCCACCGTCAGCAATGTCGTGCTCAGGACCTCGTATGTCTGCAAGGTCTACTCTGGCCTGTACCGGGCGTGGAACCAGATCCCGGGCGTCACCGGCACCGGCTCGAAGAAGCCGATCGGAATCATCTACCGAAGCGATAGCAGCGGCACGTCGTTTGCTTTCACCCGGTACCTTGCGGCGAACTGCAACGGGACCCCGTATGTGCCTGCAGGCTTCGTGTTCACTCCGAGCTCGACGTTCAACAGCGCCCTTCCGGGCGGTGTGGCCGCGGTTTTCGGAACGCACGCAGTGGGCGCCAGCGGCAATGCAGGCGTCGTGCAGGCGACTCTGAACGCCGCCAACCCGAATTCGATGGGCTACGCGGACATCGGCGAAGTTCTCAATCAGGCGGCGCCCTATGCCACCGTCGACGGGTTTGATCCGGCGCAGTTCGGTCTCGTCGGTGGCGTGCCGACCCCGATCAGCATCGCTCTGGGCAACCTGGTGTCCGGAATGGTGCAGGACGGAGCCACCCTCAATCCGGTGCCGGGAGCCTCGGCGCAGCAAGTCAAGAACTGCGTGCGCGTGTTGAACCCGGCCATTAAGATCTCCAGCACGTATCCGATCGTCGCAGTCACGTACCTTGCCGGCAACTACAGCGGCAACCAATCGTTGGCTCATAGAGACGCGCTCAAGAACCTTTACAACCTGTACTACAACCATGCGACGCGTCCGGTGTTGCCGACCGGCTTCGCCTACCTTGACGGCGTGGCAATTTTCGGCACATCGGTGAAAAACACCGTCAACGCCTGCACCAAGCTGTAACCCGAGCCAAGGCGACCAGGCGTCCGCAGCGAGCCTGATTGCCTGATGCATCGGCCTGTCTGCGGCGACGCGCTCTCTGGCGCCGAGCGTAGCGAAGGACTGACGAAAAGACATGAAGAGTCCCCCGGCAATGCCGGGGGATTTTTTT
>JBBQTD010000021.1:0-52012 GCA_038234715.1 Lysobacterales bacterium
GAGCGCACGCTCACCCTGCTGCGCCGAATCCAGCACCACCGCGTCACCCTCGACCACACCACGCACGCCTCGGGCGTGTCATCCATCAACCCCGATCTAGCAGCCGTACTCACCGCACTGGGCGCGAAAAAACCGACCGCCAATGAGCAATTGACCCTCTTGTCATGGAGCGTTTTAAAAGTCGCTATAGATAAATCAACGACTTACGCTTCTAACTGTCGAACTCGGGCTTCCTGGGTGCTGGCGCGGCCCTCGACATTGTCGATGTGCATGAGCGCGAAGATCAGCGATTGCAGACACAAGGCGGGAATCGTTCCCCACCCGTTTTCGAGGATACGGAACAGGATGCCGCGGAAGACGATCTCCTCGAGCGTCGCCGCGATCACGATCACGCCGGCAATGCCCAACAGGCCTTCGTGCACGCCGCGCCAAGCCGTCATCGCATACACGCCGCTGGCGAAGAGCACGAGCATGGACAATCCGACCAGGCCAACACCCGACAGTCCCCCGACGACGATGCCCAGCAGCTTCGGGCGCAGTTCCGGAACCCGTCGCTTCTCGACGAGCCGGACATAGGTCCAATAGGCCGTGACCGCGACGGAAAAGATCCCGATCCGTCGCACCAGACTCGTCGCCGCGTCCCCTGTGTGAAAGACGTGCTCGAAGACGGGCAGAAGCAACAGACGGAAACCGTGCACGGCCGCGAGGAAGATGGCGAACGCCATCAGCAGCCTGATTGAAACCTGTTTTGCGACCCGAGCGTTGACCAAGGGAAAACTCCTGCAAGGGTAGCCGGCGATGGCGCCGTCCCGAGGCGTCATCACCGTGGGTCGCCAGCCTATGACAACCAGAACCGCATGGAAATCCACAATTTCGCATGGCTTCCATGCATAATTGCATTCTGCGAAGCTTCGATAGGGGCAGTCGATTCCGGATGGAATGGAGCGATCTACGCATCTTTCTCGCGATTGCCCGCGAAGGCACCCTGGGCGCGGCGGCTCGAAAACTGGCGCTGTCGCAGCCCACCATGGGTCGACGCTTGCGCGCGTTGGAAGCGGCGGTCGGGCACAAGCTGTTCCAGCGAAGCGAACCACCGGTGGCTTTGTTCTGACCGACGAAGGCTCCGCCCTGCTGGGCCATGCCGAACGCATGGACGAGGAAGCGCTGGCGATCGACCGACGGCTCGCCGGACAGACGCAGCAGCTCGAAGGGACACTTCGGATTACTTCGTCGGATTGGTTCGGGGCGCATGTCCTCACACCGGTACTGGCGGAATTTTCCATCCGGCATCCGCAGGTCACGATCGAGCTGCTGACGGACGCGCGCTTCCTGAGCCTTTCCCGCCGCGAGGCCGACGTGGCGTTCCGGATCCGACCGTTCGATGAAGTCGACGTCGTTTCGCGAAAGCTGTTGCACATGCGCTACGGCGCCTACCTGCGCCAGGGGCTTGCGCATCCCGTCGCCGGCGATGGCTCGGGCAGTGCGTTGCTGGCACTGGACTCGGCCTTCGCAGGAACGCCCGACGACAGCTGGTTGCAGGCGATGCTGCCCAAGGCGCGCGTGGTGTTCCGCAGCAACAGCCGCGACGTCCAGGCCAGGATGTGCGCCGAGGGCATGGGCATTGCGGTGCTGCCTATTCCGCTGGGCGAGCGCACCACCGGTATCGAACGCATCGACCTGGACGCCGAGCCACCGGGCCGCGACACGTGGATCGGCTATCACGGCGACCTGCGTCGACTCGCCCGCCTTCGGGCACTGCTGGATCTGGTGATCGCACGGCTGGCGAACTGATCACCGGATCGCGAGTGGCAGAAAAGAAAAGGGGGTCAGGTTCATATATTGAGACGACCAAATGAACCCGACCCCTTTTTTTAGGGGCAGGGGTAGCTATTTCACGTCAACCGGCTCCGACCCCTTCACCAAAAGGGCAAAAACATGCGGCAGTGACGAGGCACTGCCGATGGATTGAGGAACGAAGTGTTCGATACGGTGTACGCGCGGCGCGGACTGCAGTAACGTCGCCACTCAGTCAGGGTGGGAATACTGGCCCATCAGCACGAGAGCCCCGTCGATGTCGCTTGCAACCCTTGCCCTTGTTGGGCTTCTGACTCTCGCCGGCGCTGCCGCTCCGGAACGCGCGGCAGTGGATCACGGTGCCGCTGTTGCGTCGTCGGCTTCGCCGGAGGAGGAATACCTCGCATCACTGCCGCATTCGAATTCCGACCTGCAAACCTGGGGCGCGACGTACCGTTATGAATTCGACATCAAGCAGTCGCTGCTCAAAAGTGCTTCGCCGCGCGACTGGGCGCTGGCGACTCTTATCAATTCGATGGAACCGTCGCTCTGGCAACCTGATCCGCTGCGTGCACGCGTCATGCGTCACGCCGCCGAGAGCGCCCCGGACGATCCTGTCGTCCAGTGGATCTGGTTGGCCAATTGGCCCGACGCGACAGGCTGCGATGCGCCACACCCGTGCCCGCAACGTGCTGCCGCTTTGGCGAGGATCGAACCGGACAACGCGGCCGCGCTGATGCCGCTGGTCAATGAGGCGTGGATTGCGCACGACGTACCGGGCGTCGACGCCGCCTTGCTCCGTTCGGCCGCGGCGACACGTTTCGACGACCCCTATATCGATGCCCGACTCGCATGGCTGAAGGTGTTTCGCGAACACCCGCCACGGGAACGCGGCGTCAACGCCACCGTGCTGGACGACATCGTCGACGCCGAGGTCGCGACCGGCACGAGCGTCGATTCAGCGGCATTTCCCGAGGCTTTTAGCGAGGTGGAATCCGATTTCCCGCTGAAGGCACTGGTGAATCAGCTGGCGTCCGCTGCGCTCACGCCCTGCGATGCGACCGATCATTTTCAGGCTGCGCCCGGCCGTGCTCCGTCCTGCGTCAAGCTCGGTCGCATCATGCTCATGCACAGCAATTGCGAGTGGGCACGCTTCCTCGGACGCGAACTATTGAGGATGTCCGGATTGGCCACAGACGACGATCGCCGGGAAGCACTCGCATACGCTTGGCAGGATGAGAAAGCAGGCGAACTTCTCAATCGCTTCACGAAGGATCCGGCCTTGCGCCGCGCGTTCGTCGAGGATGTCGAAAGGACACACAGCGACGTCGACGCGCTGCAACGGATGTTGGGTCGCGCCAGAATCTCGTTGACACCGCCAACAGGCTGGCAACCAACGCTGCACGGGAAGCACATTGGCCCGCTTGGGGAGTCACTGCAAGGCCAAGGCAAGTGAAGCCTCCTGCGTCGCCGTAGCGAGCCTGGACTACGTGAATCGACGGAAAAACGGGGCCTGAATTAATTTCCGATCGGGGCTCGGGGCTAGCTCTTGCAACAACGCATCACCCGTCGAAAGTGTGCGATTGAAGACCTGACCTCAAGCTTCTGGGGGTGGACCTGCCAGTGGTGTACATGGTGTGGGCCGCGGCCGTGATCGCGCTGTATCCGCTGTGCCGCTGGTTCGCGTCCGTGAAGGAGCGCAGGCGTGAATAGTGGCTCGGTTACCTGTGAAACAATCATGGCTTCAGAGAACATTTCGGACAAAAAGCGTCAGGTTCGTTTCCTATCGCATGAAATAAACCCGATCCATTTTTTGAATTCCATCGAGTTCGCAAAATCTTGCCAATGCACATGCTGGATAGCCACCGTTACGGAACCCGAGCACACGCCGCATTCGACCTCGTCACGATCGTCGCACTCGGCTTGTTCCTGCGCCTGTTTGTGCTCGTCCACGCGCCGCCCCTGGTCGCAGGCCCTGCGTCGGTCCTGCTCACCGTGCTCGGCGCGACATGGCTGCTCCGGCTTCGTGGTTCGAGCTGGCATGCCCTCGGCCTGGCTCGACCGTCCTCGCTGCGGGCCCTGGTCGGCTGGAGCCTGCTGACGTACGTAGTCTGCATGGTCGTGGTGAGCGTCGCGAACATCCTGATGCAACGATTCACGAAGCTGCCCCATGAAGACTTCTCGCGCCTCGCGGTGATCCGGGGCAATGTTCCGCTCTATCTCTTCATGCTGTTCCCGGTGGCATGGGGCGCGGCGGCTTTCGGCGAGGAGATGCTGTTCCGTGGGTTCGTGATGACGCGGTTGCTTGCGATCATCGGCAGCGACGGCGTCGCCGCACGCCTGCTGGCCGTCGTCGGGCAGGCTGCGCTGTTCGCCGCCGGCCATGCGTACCTCGGGACGCGCGGGGTCATCGACGCTGGCCTGATAGGCGTCGTGTTCGCGACGGTCTATTTCCGCAATGGACGCAACCTGTGGCCGTTGTTCATTGCGCACGGGTTGATCGATTCAGTGAGCCTCACCCTGTTGTATTTCGGGTTCGGTGTCCAGTAGGGAGGCGGCAGAAAGGAACGGGAAAAGGAGGGAGTATTTGACCCGGCGGCGAGACGAGATCATCCGACGGTTTGTGGAATCCGGGGTGAGGTCTGGCAATGACATTTGGATTTGTGATGGGCGGTTATCCGGCTACGACACGGCCGCTACTTTTTCGGCCGATACAACGCATACCAGCACAGGGCACAGCCGAGGATCAGCGCGAGAATTCCGTATGCCTGCGATCCGGCGGCGGTGACGTGCTCGATCGACCCTCCGTGTCTGCCAGGGTGGAAAACCCGCAAGTCGTGAGGATCCACCAGCAGCATGACGCCAGCTGCCAGGGAACATGCTCCGAGGAACAGGCCGAAGTAGCTGATGTTTGACGCAGGCGGCGTGGCTGCTGGAGCATCCTGCATCTGCCGCGACTGTGTCCCTGTCGGCGCAGGATCGTCCGCGCGCTCGTTTGGCGTCGGGTCAGGACCTTCGACTTCGGCAGGGCCGCGCAGTTTCAGATCGCTTCCGTTCTCGATTCCATCGTCGAGAAGATCAGCGGTGTTGCTCTGTCGCAGGAACCTGGCGAACTTGCGTTTGTCCATGCGGCGCTACCTTACCGGAAAGGCAGATTGCAAGCTGTCTCTTGCCGGGGACTGCAGCGCATTCCTCGTCAGTCCTCACACACCATCCCTCCCCGCACTCTTTGCCCGATACAAGGACGCGTGCTCCCGATTGATCACTTCAGGGGACGGAGGCAATCAAGTGAGATTAGTTGCCTCCGTCCCCGTAGCTGGGCCTCAACCCGCGCCCCTAAGGATCCACAGCATCGTGCAATACGCTTCGACGAACAGCATCAGCCAGAAGACAGCAACAAGGCCCAGCCGCTTGCCGACGGAAATCGGAGCAGTCATCGCCACGTACGCGATCACGCCAGCCGCCACAAAGACGCTGGCGACGAACAGTTCGAACACCACGTCAATGCCTAAATTACTGAATGCCGTCGAGCTCGCGACCAGGTCAGTGAGGCCGCCAAGGAACAGCGGCAAAACAAATGCCAGTCCACCCGACCACCATCGCGTCGTTGATCGCATGTTGTCGTGTCCGTCTGGAAACGCGAGGGATGCGACAGGCTACACGGACGTGCGCGTGGAAGGCCAGCCGCTGATCTATTTTGCGCACATGGTGCTTGCCCCAGCCAAACCAAGCTCAAGCTCCATGTAGACGTCAGCCGTCGCATAGGGAAGGTGCGCGGGAAGGGGCATGCGCACAAAGCCCATCCGTGAGTACAGGGCAAGCGCGGTGGTCAACTTCGTGCTCGACACGAGCGCCACGCGAGATGCTCCAAGTGCACGCGCGCGATCGATCGCGTGCTGGGTGAGGCGTCGACCAAGTCCATCACCGCGCGCATCCATGGCCACCGACAGCTTCGCGACCTCGAACATGTCGGGGGACATGCGGACGAGCGCGCACGTGCCGACCACGCGTTCGCCGCACAGCGCGATATGGATTTCCCCTCCCGTGTCGATGATTGCCTTGCGCGGTGCATCGAGCTGCTTGCCGTCCGCTTCCTCGTACAGTCCGAAGCCGTCGAGCCACTCGCGATTCAGGCGCCTGAAGTCGGCGGCATGCCGGTCGCTGTAGGCAACGATCACGATGTTTCTTTCATTGGGCATTGCAGTCGTTTCCTTTTTCGGTACAGCAATCGCCGTCAAGTCGCGTTGCAACCGGCAGTTCCGTGGTGAATCGTTGGCATCACTGAATCTTTAGCGCGCCGGCGCAAAACCCGTACAGCGCAGCAAACTGCAAACTGCAAGCAGCATGGAGCTCCTGGCGATCGAAAGGAACTCCAGCGTTTGGGAACCTCTGAACAAGTTCAGGGGTTCGCGCGGTGCATGGATGCACCATCCTTAGTATGGCTGTCAGGCCAACCCGGATTCCGCCATTGCCAACCGAAGCCGACCGCTGTTGCGTGCACCATGAGCGCTTTTTCAGCGGCATGGCGCGGGCTCGACTTTCGCGCTACAAAGCTGCAGGTACTGCGGTCGTCGGAATCTCCGGGTCGCGCCCGGCATTCCGCGCGACCGCTTCCTTGTCCTGCCCTGGCTTGGCAAAGCCTGGCAGTCGCGAATTCGTGTCGGAGAAGTTCATGAATCACTGGCGGATCCTGGGCCTCGCACTTTTGTTGCTGTCGGGCAACGCGCTGGCCGGGCAGGACGTGCAGAACTACTTTGTCGGCGACACCTGGGACGGCACCAACGAGGCCAGCCTGCCGCATTACCACAGTCCCGAAGAGGCCTGCATCGTGGGCGTGATGCAGCGGAAAATCCGCGCGTACCAGGAAGGCGATACGTCCACCTATCGGTACATCGTCGGCCTGGTGGGGCAGGACGACGGTGGCGGCAATTTCCAGTGCAGAGGCGAAATCCAGAAAGCACCCAACCTCGGCAGTGCCGGCTGGACTCCGGTCGAGGCGGTGGACACAAATGCCCACCAGATCTTCGGTGCATTCGAGAGCTGCACGCTCGGCGGCTACAGCGACCCGGGCACCGGCCAATGCGGTCCGCCCAAGCATGTGTGTTGCGCCGATGTTGCGGCGCTTGGCGATGCAATCGATGCCGCATCGGGCAACAAGCACCAGGCGGAGACCGACTACACCGGTGCCGGTGCGTTTCCGCTGCGCTTCGATCGCAGCTACGACAGCAGCCGGACCTGGCTCAACAACCCGGTACCCATGGGCATCGGCTGGACCCACGCCTACCTCGCATCGGTCGCGGTGATGCCCGCGCAGAACTCCGGTACCATGACCGAAGCCGTCGCATACCGGCCCGATGGCAGCGTCGTTTTCTTCAATCTGGTCGGAGCCGTGTGGACCGCGGATCCCGATGTCGCGCTGCGCCTGAACGTGGCCATCGATGGCGCGGGCGTGCCTTTCGCCACGCTGACAGACACCGACGATTCGGTCGAACGCTACGACCAGCTCGGTCGGCTGGCGTCGATCAGCAGTCGCGATGGATTCACCCAGACGTTGAGCTACACCACCACGTCGGCTGGCACGGTGTTCTCGCACAACGACGTGCGGCAGGTCAGCGATCCACAAGGTCGCGTACTGACGTTCGGCTACAACGCGAACCTGCAAGTCGCGAGCATGACCGATGCAAACGGCGCGACCACACAATTGACCTACGACGCCAACCACAACCTCGCCACCGTCATCCATCCCGACCTGGGGTCTGGAACCACGACCCGCACCTACAGCTACAACGAAGCCGGGCACGTCACCGGAGCGTCGTGGCCGAATGCGCTGACCGGCATCACCGACGAGAACGGCCAGCGATTTGCGAGCTGGTGGTACGACTCCGACGGTCGTGCAACGCAGAGCGTGCACGCGCCGTTACTCGCGGGCGGCACAATCGACAAGACCACGCTGGTGTTCAATGGCGATGGCACGACGACCTTCACTGACGCGCTCGGGCAGGTGCGCACCTATGGATTCAACGCGCTGTTCCAGGTCGCCCATCCGGCCAGCCTGGACACGGCCTGCGATGGGTGTGGCGCGCACGACAAGGCCCGCAGCTACGACAGCAGTAGCGGCTATCCAACGGGCAGCACTGACTTCAACGGCAACCAGACCCAGGACACTTTCGCGGCGCTCGATGGCAACGGCCACGCACGCGGCCTGGAAACCCAGCGCATCGAGGGCATCGCCACCGACACGTCGGCGGAGCGCACAAGCACCACGCAGTGGAGCCCGGCCTTCCGCGTTCCCACGCAGCGCATCGTGCAAGACCACGCAGGCACCACCCGGGAGTTGACGAACTGGGTCTACAACGCGCGCGGCCAGCCCACGTTCCGCTGCATGGTGGATCCCGCGGTGGGCGGGGCGAGCGCATACAGCTGCGGCGCATCGACCAACGCGCCGATCGGCGTGCGGCAGTGGGCGTGGACGTATTGCGAGGGCGGCCCGTCGTGTCCGCTGGTGGGATTGTTGCTGACCGCCAAGGGGCCGCGCACCGATCTCAACGACACCACCACCTACGCCTACTATCAGACCAGCGACCAGTCCGGCTGCGCGACCCAGGGCGGCATTTGCCATCTGCTGGGCGACCTGCAGACGATGACCAACGCCGTCGGCAAGGTCACCACGTACCAGAGTTACGACAAGGACGGACGCCCCACGCGCACCATCGATCCCAACCTGGTGTCGACCGACCTGACCTACCATCCGCGCGGCTGGCTCACGTCCAGCGCGGTGCGCGGAACCAACAACGGCAGCATCAACGACGACCAGATCACCACGTACAGCCACGACGGCGTGGGCCAGGTGCTCCAGGCCACCCTGCCGACGGGGAACTTCCGGGGTTTCATCCACGACGCTGCGCATCGCCTGACCGATGTCACCAACCGGTTCAACGAAAAGTTGCACTACACGCTCGATGCAGCCGGAAATCGCACCGAGGAAGACAGCGACGCGGTCAACGGGACCATCAGGCGCAAGGTGTTGCGCAGCTATGATGCGCTGGGCCGCCTGCATCTGCAGACCAATGCCGCCGACCACGGCAGCACCGCGATGACGTACCAGTACGACGGCAATGGCAATGCGCAGCAACTCACGGATGGTCGCTCGCACATCACCAGCAATACCTACGACGCCCTGAATCGTGTGCGCATTGCCGAGCAGGATGTCGGTGGACTGAACGTGTTCACGAACTATGTCCACGACGCGCTGGACCGGCTCACCGATGTGCAGGACCCACAGGGTTTGCACACGACCTACGGCTTCGATGCGCTGGGCAACCAGACCAGCCTTGCCAGCCCCGACACCGGGACCACGCTTTACGGCCATGACGCAGCCGGCAACCGCACGTCGCAGCAGGACGCGCGCCCGATCACCGCGAACTACACGTATGACGCGTTGAACCGCCTCACCGGCATCACCTATCCCACGAAGTCGCTCAATGTCAGCTACGGCTACGACATCAGCGAATCCAGCTGCACGGTGACGGCGAGGTTTCCGGTAGGACACCTGACCCACTTCACAGATGGATCGGGCTCGACGCAGTACTGCTACGACCGCTTCGGCAACATGGTGCTCAAGAGCCAGACCACAGCCAGCGGCACCTTCGGGGTGACCTACAGCTACGACAAGGACGGGCACCTGTTGCAGACGACGGCACCGCGCGGGACGGTCATCACCGACAAGCGTGACCTGGACGGGCGCATCAGTTCCGTGACCTACCTGCTGAGCGGACAGACTGTCCCCACGACGGTGGTCAGCCGCGTGACCTACGATCCGTTTGGACCGGTGGCGAACATCGCATACGGCAACGGCCGTGGGGTGAGCTACACGTACGACCTGGACTACGTGATCAGCCAGCTGCGCGACCCGGCGGCCGGGGGTCTTTCCCTGACGTTCGGCCGCGACGCGGTGAGTAACCTCACCCAGGTCACCAGCAGCGCATCGATCGGCGACAAGCTGCTCTACGACGGGCTCAACCGGCTGACCGGAGTGAACAATGTCGTGACCAACAACCCGGTCTGGACCTACACCTACGACGGCACCGGCAACCGCACCGGCAAGCGGCAGGCAAGCAACACCGCTGTTGCCTACACCTACGACCCGGCAAGCCACCACCTGTTGGATGTCGGCGTCACACCCCGCCAGTACGATCCAGTCGGCAACACGCTCTCGATCAACGGCAGCGCTCTGGGCTTCCTCTACAACGACACTGGCCGCATGAGCACGGTCAAGGCCAACAGCGTCGTCGCAAAGCTGTACCAGTTCAACGCGCGCGGGGAACGCGTGCGCAAGACGCACCCGGGCTTCACCAGTGAAATCCAGAGCACCGTGTACGACGAGAGCGGGCACGTCCTTGGCGACTTCGACAACGCCAACAACATCCTTCGCGAGTACATCTGGCTGGACGACCGGCCGGTGGGCGTGCTCAGTGGCGCAGCGCCGACGCTTGCCTATATCGAACCCGATCACCTCGGATCGCCGCGCGTCGCCGTTGACGCCACAAGCAACCTCGCGGTGTGGACATGGCCACTCGTCGACGATCCGTTTGGCGAGGGCACGCCAACGAATCTCAACGGGTCGACTCTGACATTGAACCTGCGGTTGCGGGGGCAGGTGTTCGATGCGGAGAGCGGGCTGCGCTACAACTATTTCAGGGACTACGACCCAACCACCGGCAGGTATGTCGAGAGCGATCCTGCCGGATTGGCAGGAGGCATCAGCACCTACGGATATGCGGGGCAGATGCCACTGGGCGCGACTGATTTTTTCGGACTTGCAAGATATCGCGTCGGTGAGCAGCACGCGATTCCCGGCGTGAAAGGCGAAAGCGGAAGGGCGCGTTGAGGTGAACGACTAGCGTCTCGATCAAGTCGATTCGCGCAGCGATTCCCGACTGTTAAGCACGGGTGAAGACGTGTTGGCCAAGCGGGCCGGGATTCAGGTGCAATCACTCAACATGGCATATCGAGCCAAATCATTGGAGTACTGATCGTGAAGAATATGTTTCGTCGTCTGCGCTGGATCCTGTTGGTCGGCCTGTTTTTCACGACGGCCGCGTTTGCGATTCCGCTGACCGAGGACCAGAAAATCGAAGCGATGATTCACAGCATTGAAGTCCTGCCTGGCGCAGTGTTCATCCGCAACGGAAGCGAATACGGTGGCGCCGCTGCGGCCAGCCACCTGCGCATGAAAAGGCGCAATGCCGGCAGCCGCATCAAGACCGCAAGCGAATTCATCCAGTATTGCGCGACCGAATCATCGATGAGCGGCAAGCCATACCAGATCCGTTTCGCGAACGGCAGCACCATGGATTCCGCAGTGTTCTTCCACGCCGAGCTCAAGCGCATTGAAACGGTTGTTCCTGAGGTGCCATCGCCGCCGGCGCAGGCACCAGCGCCTGCCGGAAGTCCCGCGACGTAGCAGGCCGACGCACCACGATTCATCGCCGGGGTTGTGCAGGGATCAAGGGTCGCTGGAGCCCGCTGGGCGTAACCCGCAACGCAGCGCATGCGTTAGAAGCGGTGGCTCCAGCCGACCATCATTCCATGGGGCAGCCAGCTTACGATCAAGGGGCTGCTGCGGTGGTGCGCCCAGATGCCAAAACCGGTGCCAAGCGCGGCGCCGACAATCACATCGCTCTGCCAGTGCGCGCGCGCTTTCATCCGCGCGACCATGTCGTATGCGGTCAATGCCTCCAGCGCATACACGGCGGGGTGATCGGGGCCGTATTCGAGGACGAAGGGGGTTACCGCACTGGCGATCGCGGTGACTTCTCCGCTCGGAAAGCTCTCGTTCCCGTGGCCCTTGAAGAATTCATCCGGGTTGCTGGTGTCGCTGGGCCGTTCGCGCGAGAACGCGACTTTCATCGCCTGCGCGCCAAGCGTGGACAACACCAGCGAGTCGACCGACTGCGCAAAGGTGCGACCAAGCCGGGTTTCATCGCCTTCCCACAATGCGCCACCGATGGTGACCAGGATCGTCGCGCCGAGGACGTCCTTTTGCACCGGACGATTCCAGATCCCGCTATTGTCGAAGGCAATCCGGTGATCGATTCCGAACGGGCCGCCGCCGGCGATTGCCGCGGGTGACCCGGCCGCGCATGCGGAAATCAATGCGATTGCGGCGAAGCGATTGGGGTTCAAGGAGGTACCTGGAAGCGGCGTCACGCCGGATCATGGGGCGAAAATTGTTACCGGCACCTTGTCGTCAAGCCAAAACATGGTGCGGCAATGCAGGGCCGCACGGACTGCTGGCGTATGCACCCAGGAGGGCGGCTCGTTCTCCGACGCCAGCGTTGCGCGGCGTCGGAGTTCGAATCGCGGAACCTATTGAACGTTGAGATTGACGTCGTCGATCACGAACGAGGTCTGCAGCGATGCGTTCTCCGTAGCGGTGAACTTCACCACGACGGTCTGCCCGATGTACGGCGTCATGGTCAGGTTGTGCGCCGAATAGCCGGTGTTCGCGTTGAGGTTCGAGTACGTGTTCAACGTTCCCAGCAGCGTCCCTGACGTGTTGTAGACGGCAACGGTGAGCTTGTCGTTGGTCGCGCTGGTGGTGGTTTCGGCGGTGTCGATCTGCATGTAGAACTGCAGCATTGCCGAGGTCTTGCCCGCCGGGATGGTGACCGTCTGCGACAGCGTATCGGTATGGGTGCTCCCGTAACCATCCAGCCAGTCGAACCAGGTGCCGCTACGCGCGACTTCGCCGCTGCAGCTGCTGTTGCTGCACAAGGTACCCGAGCTCATGGACCACGGCGTTGAGGTACCCGTCTCGAAGCCGGGATTGACGATGAGCTGCGAGGTGCCGCCCGCGACCGTGATGGTCACGTTGACCGGCGTGCCGTGGCTCAACGATCCCGACGTGCCGTTGACGGTGACCGTGTAGGTACCTGCGGCGATCGCGGACGATGCGGTAAGGGTCAACACGCTCGTGGCAGTGCTGCCTGCCAACGGAGTGACCGGCGTCGGAGAGAACGCGGCGGTTAGCCCCGTCGGCAGTCCGGTCGCGGTCAGGCTGGTTGCGGCACTGAACCCGTTCACGCTTGCGACCGTGACATTGGTGCTGGCGCTTGCTCCCTGATTCATCGACACGGTTGTTGGCGATGCACTCACCGAGAAATCCGGCGCCGGCGCGCTGGACGACACCGCGAACACCAGGTCGTCGGACTCGTCGTACGCACCCGTGCTGCACGGCGTTGCCGAGCCGCCGGAGCGGAAGTGCGCACGGATCGCCTGCAGGCCGCCGGTGGGCAGCGCGAAGGTGGTCGTCATCGTTTGTGCACCGGTACCCGCGGGAACAATGGTGTTGAGGAAGGTCCAGGTCGGCGAGTTGGCATTCGCTGCCGAATACAGATCGAGCTTGTTGCTGCTCGCGCTGTAGACCCACGCTGTGTCTGTGATCTGCACCACGTGGCCGGCCGTCAGCGGGCCGCCGTCGGTCGAGGAAACCACGATGCGGTCGTTGGATTCGTCGGAATGGAACGTACCGGATGCGCCATCAGTACACGCTGTGCCGATCGTGTTTGGATGGTTTGGCTCGACGCCACCGGTGATGGTTCCGCGACCGAGAAGCAGGGTTGGACCGGAATCGCACGACGTGCCGACGCTCCCGCACCATGGCGCCTTCAGCGTGGAGCTGTAGACCGCGGTCGTGCCGCCGCCGCTAGCTGGATTCACCGTCAGGCTCAACGATGTGGTGTGGGTCAGGCTGCCAGTGGAGCCGGCGATGGAGACGGTCGCGGGACCAGTTGCCGCCGATGCGCTCGCAGTCAGGGTCAGCGTGGCCGAGCTGGTGGAACTGGCCGGGTTGAATGCGGCGGTGACGCCGGATGGCAGGCCCGCTGCGGCAAAGGTGACGCTGCTGTTGAAGCCGTTCACAGGTACGACCGTGATGGTGCTGGCAGTACTCGCTCCCTGGGTCACGGCGACGCTGTTCGGTGCCGCGGTCAAGCTGAAGTCAGGTGGGCCAATGGCAGGATTCACGGTCAGGCTGACGGATGTGGTGTGGGTCAGGCTGCCAGTGGAGCCGGCAATAGAGACCGTCGCCGTACCTGTTGTGGCGGCTGCGCTCGCATTGAGGGTCAACGTGGTCGACCCGGTCGAACTGGCCGGGCTGAATGTCGCAGTCACGCCTGCTGGCAGACCGGCGGCAGCGAACGTGACGCTGCTGTTGAAGCCGTTCACCGGAACAATGGTGATTGTGCTCGTTGCGCTTCCACCCTGCGTCTCAGTCACGCTGGACGGTGCGGCCGACAGGCTGAAGTCGGGCGTTGGGTTGCCGGGGTTGAACACGATATTGAGCAACGGGTGCAGCTCGATGCCATTCGGCGCAACACCGGTCTGGCCGTGGAGAAAATCGAAGAAGGCGGGGCCGGTCAGGCGCACCGGGACGTTCGCGGTCTTGAAGCTGCTGCTCGCCGTATACTTGCTGTCAAATAGCGCGCGCGCGCTCTTGATTGCGTTGAAGAAGGGGCTGGAAGTCGCGACGCAGGCCGGATCCGGGATCTCGGCGATCATCGTGTTGCCAGCGGCATCCTTGATGACCAGATGGTAGTCGGAGTCGTTCTCGAGCTTGTATTCGATCAGGGTCGCATCGATCAGGAAATTGGTGATCTCGGGCGGCTGCACGCGGGAATTCAACGGCGGCGACGCCGGTGCGGTGATGCCGCGCAGATACGTGATCGTCTGCGAGGTGGTCGAATTGGTGTTGATCAGATGTGCATCCGGGTCCGTGCCGACCTTGACCGACCAGCGTTCGACGCCGCAGCTGCCACTGGATGCGAACGGATTGGCAACCAGTAGCTCGTGCTCGCCGCCTGGCTCGACGTGATACGGGGGCACCGGGTGGGTGGAAGGCGCTCCGCCATGGTAGGGCTGCAGCGCCAGGGCAGGTGCACCGACGACCACGAAACAGGCCATCGTGAGCGCGCAAGTGGCGCGGCGTAGCAGCGAAGTCAGATGCATGGTGATCCCCGAAGAACGAGCAGCCAGATATCAGGATCGCCATGGGCGCACTGGCGATGCCGCACCATACTCCTGGTCACCAAATCGTCATGCTGCAGTGCATGGCAGGCTGACTACAGCGTGACGCCATCATCACGGTCTAACAGCAATTTTCCAGCTTCTGCAGCTCGCGCAAGTTATCCAGATAAAACAAAGCTTTATGCACCATATGCTCCCATAGACACGAATTGTGAGGTCCGTCACACTTGGTTGTCGCTGTAGACGGGGCCTCACCCTGACGACGAAGCAGATGCTTTACGCTGCAACGCAGCATCTTATTAACAAACTTTAATAAAACTCCCCAGGAATGCAGCTGGTCAACGGCGCGTGGACGGCGCGATGGGATGCCGTGCTGCGACGAATGCCAGAAGGTCAGCCGCCATCCATCGCAAAGCGGTTGGCGTAACGGCCACGTCGTTGCGACGCATGCTGGTCGCGGTCTTGACTGCTCAGGGATTGACTGGGCATGGGCTTGAAATGAAAGCGGCCGCTTGCGCGACCGTCTTGAAAAGCTGGGATGTGGTGAAGATTGGTCGGGGAGACAGGATTCGAACCTGCGACCTCTACGTCCCGAACGTAGCGCTCTACCAGACTGAGCTACACCCCGACTGAGCCGCACATTCTAGTGGTCGCGGCGAGGGCAGGCAAGCAAAGGTTCCCAAAGGGCGGTGTCGCGAGAGCGGAATCGGTAGAATCGCAGCCTCCGAGTCGCCGTGGATGCGCTCGCGAAATACTTCACCTTTGGAGTTCTTCGTTGATCAAGCCCCGCACCATGCCCGGCGTGATGGAACTGCTGCCGCGCGAACAGATCGCGTTCCAGCGCGTGCTCGACGTCATCCGCCGCAACTACGAACGCTTCGGATTCCTGCCGGTGGAAACCCCGGCGATCGAATTGTCGGAGGTGCTGTTGACCAAGACTGGCGGCGAAACCGAGCGCCAGGTGTACTTCGTGCAGTCGACAGGGGCGTTGGCCAAGTCTTCCGATGGCGTGGCTGGCGAGGGCGTGCCCGAACTCGCGCTGCGCTTCGACCTCACGGTGCCGCTTGCGCGCTACGTCGCCGAACATGAACACGACCTCGCATTCCCGTTCCGTCGCTACCAGATGCAGCGGGTCTATCGTGGCGAACGCGCGCAACGCGGTCGCTTCCGCGAGTTCTACCAGGCCGACATCGACGTGATCGCCAAGGACAACCTGTCGATCCGCTTCGACGCCGAATTGCCGGCGGTGATCGACGCGGTGTTCACCGAGCTTGCGATCGGACCGTTCACGATCCAGATCAACAACCGCAAGCTGATGCGCGGCTTCTTCGCTGCGCTTGGCGTGCTTGGTAGCGAACGCCAGGCGATGGTGTTGCGCGAGGTCGACAAGCTGGACAAGCGCGGCGAGATGTATGTCCGCGAGACGCTCGCAGGCGAGGGATTCAACCTGTCGATCGAAACAGTCGATCGCATCATGCTGTTCGTGAAGGTCCGCTCGACATCGCATGCAGATGCCATCGCGCAGCTCGGTGACTTGCTGGATGATTTCCAGAGTTCGGGCAACGACAACAAGCTGCTGCATGCGGGCGTGGACGAACTGCGCGAAGTGCTCGAACTCGTGCGCAGCCTCGGCGTGCCGGAATCGCACTACGCGATCAACCTGTCGATTGCGCGCGGCCTGGACTACTACACCGGCACCGTATTCGAGACGACGCTCAACGACCATCCGCAGATCGGCTCGATCTGCTCGGGCGGACGCTACGACGACCTCGCCGGCAACTACACGAAGTCGCACCTGCCCGGGGTTGGCATTTCGATCGGCGTCACCCGCCTGTTCTGGCAATTGCGCGAGGCGGGGTTGCTGCACGACGCCGAGAGCTCGGTGCAGGTGCTGGTCGGACTACTCGATGAGGAGCGCCTGCACGAAGGCCTGCAGATCGCGCGCGAACTGCGTGTCGGCGGGATCAACACCGAAGTGCAGCTTGAGCCGCGCAAGCTTGCGCGGCAGATGCAGTACGCCGACCGCGCGGGCATCCGCTTTGTCGTGATGGTCGGCGAGGACGAGGCTGCGCGCGGAGTCGTGACCGTCAAGGACATGCGGCGCGGCGAGCAATTCGAGGTGGCGCGCGATGCCCTGGCGCGCTCGTTGCGGGTCGAGATCGAGCAGTCGCGCGCGATGGAGCGGACATGACCAGCTCGCAGGCTTTCGATAGTCCGGAAGCGATCCGGCTCGATGGTAATTCGCTCACGCGCGCGCAGCTCGTTGCGATCAGTCGTGGCGCGCACGTGGCCCTGGATGCGCAGCAACTTCATGCGGTGCAACGCGCCGCTGATTTCCTTGCCGAGCAGGTGCGCCGCGAGGAACCGATCTATGGTGTCAACACGGGGTTCGGCAGCAATGCCGACCGTCTGCTCGGCGCGCATCGGGTGCGCGACCAGCTTTCCGATGCGACGCCTGTCGACGAAGTCAGCCTGCACGAAGAACTGCAGCGCAACCTGATCATCACGCATGCGGTCTGCGTTGGCGAGCCGCTTGCGGCCGACATCGTGCGCGCGATGCTCGGGATCCGCATCAACACGCTGATGCGCGGGCATTCGGGCATCCGCGTGGGCACGCTCGAAGCGCTGGCGAACATGCTGAATGCTGGCGTGGTGCCGATGGTGCCGAAGATGGGTTCGGTTGGTGCGAGTGGCGATCTTGCGCCGCTGTCGCACCTTGCGCTGGTGCTGCTCGGCGGGGGCGAGGCGTTTTATGGCGGCATCCGCATGCCGGGTGCGGAAGCGCTGCAGCTTGCCGGCCTCGAACGCGTGCGCCTGTCGTACAAGGAAGGCCTTGCGCTCAACAACGGCACCGCGCAGATGCTGGCCTGCGGCGTGCTGGCGATCGACCGTCTCGAGCGCCTGCTCGACACTGCGGACCTTGCCGCTGCGATGACCATCGATGCGTTCGCCGGCCGAGTGCATGCGTTCGACGAAGCCGTCCACGCGTTGCGTCCGCATCCGGGCCAGGTGCATGTCGCGGCGAACCTGCGCGCACTGCTCGATGCATCGACGCTTGCCGACGTTCCGTACCACCTGGTTCCGCGCTTTTCGTCATGGCAACCACACAGTTGGGACACCGCCGAAGCGCAGGCGCTGCGTTTCGACATTCGCTGGGATTGGGTGCCGCTCGACCAGCGCCACGGCCGCGAGAAGTTCTACCAGCGTTTCCGCCCCTTCCGCGGCGGCAAGAAACACCAGCCGCAGGACAGTTATTCGCTGCGTTGCGTCCCCCAGGTGCACGGTGCGGTGCGCGATGCGGTCGCGCAGGCCGCGCGCGTGATGGATGTCGAACTCAACGCGGTCACCGACAATCCGCTGGTTTTTCCCGACATGCACGGGGCGAAATTCGTGGAGGAACAGGTGATCTCCGCAGGTCATTTCCACGGCATGCCGCTTGCGCTGGCGATGAGCTACGTGAAAGCGGCCATTGCGGTGCTCGCATCGATTTCCGAGAGGCGACTGAACAAGCTCGTGGACCCGGCGACCAACGATGGCTTGCCGGGTTTCCTGATCGGCAACGAGGACGCCACGGAATCTGGCTTCATGATCGTGCAGTACACCGCTGCGGCGATCGTCAACGACCTGGCAAGCCGCGCGCATCCAGCGGCGGTGTTTTCGATCCCGACATCGGCCAACGCCGAGGACCACGTGTCGATGGGTGCGAACGAAGCGCGCCACGTATTCGATATGACCGACGACCTCGCGCGCGTGCTCGGGCTGGAACTGTATACGGCTGCGCAGGCGCTGGATTTCCGCGCGGACATGATCCACGCCGCGCAAGCGCTTGCCGCGCGCAGCGATTCCACGCAGTTTGCGACGAAGGTGCACGGCGGCCCACCAGAGGGACACGCCGATCGCGATGCGTTCCTTGCCGAAGTCGAAGGCTTGCGTGCGGAACTTTCCAGTGCTCCGGCGTTTCGCCCAGGCACGGCCGTCGACGCGGCGTGGCGCGCGTTGCGGGAACGCATTCCATTTATGCCGCGCGATCGTGCTATGGATGGCGATGTCGCCGCAGCGATGCAACTGGTTGAACGCGACGTGCTGCTCGACGCATCGCGGAGCGCTGGACGCGGCACCGAATCCTGACTGGCAACCACATCGCGCGATCGCCCGGGTCAGCGTTCTGCGTGACGCGGCGGGGTTGGTGGCGTCGCGGGGGCAAATGCAACCGGCGCGCCAGCGGGTAGCGTCGCGCGCCATGCGGCAAGGTGTTGTTCGACCAGGCTGCCTTCCCAGAACTGCGGTTCGGAAGGTTTTTCGTGGTCGCGCTTCTCCCACGCCGCAATCGTCTTGCTTGCGCGGTTGTACGCATCGTGGAAGTCGGTGGTCTGGTTCAGCGCTTCGGTGAGAAACGCCTTTCCGAACCAGGTGATCTGCGAATCCGAACCGCAACCGAACGACGTTCGGTCTGCGCGCGCTGCGGTGATGATCATCGTGTGCGGTTCGCGCAACGCAGGTATGAACCCCCCCGAATAGCATGCCGATACGACGATCACGCGCCAGCGGATGTGCGCCACGTCGAGTGCGTCGCGAATATCCTTCGGGGTGAGTTGATCGAGCGGCATCGAGCCCATCTGCACGAACAACTGGTGGTCGCGGCTGCCGTGGCTGGTCAGGAACAACAGCAGGATGTCCTCGTCGCGGTCCATGGTGGCGGCGATGCCGTGCAGCGCGTCGTAGAGATTGGTTCGCGTGGCGAGCGGCGTGCGCTCGAAGGTTTGCGGTGAGTTGACCAGCTGGAGGGTGCGGTCGCTGGCGTCGAAACGCTGTGCAAGAAGTCTTGGCAGGTAGTCGACTTCGTTCCGGAACACGTTCTCGTCGCCGTCGCCAGCGAAGCCGAGTGCGTACAGGTCGATCTTGCCGGGTGTTTGCGCGCGCAGGCGATGCAGGCTCGCATCGACAAGGTCCGGTTGCGCGTACATGAGGTCCTCGTAGCTCGCGACCGGATCAGGATCGGAGTCGGCGTCCGCGTCCGCATTGCCGGGCGACGATGGCAGCAACGATGCCAGCAGGCCGGGCAAGGAAGGCGTTGCGGAAAATGGCGACGGCGGCGATCTCGCAGGCGTGGCGGCTGCACGCTGCTGGACAGGCCTGGGTGCATCGGCTCGCCCGACAAAATGTCCCAGGGCGAACGCCGCGAATATCCCAAGGGCTACGAAGGGCAGGCGCAAGCGCATGCGATCAGCGTCCGATGGCGGTCGCTGCGCGCGCAGAGGCTCTGCGCTGGTGCCAGGACAGGCTTGCAGATGGCGCCGATTTCATCGTGCGTCGTCGAGTGCGATTCCGGCGAACGATGTCGCGCGCGGATGTCCACGTGCCTCCTGGCCCTCGCGCGGCTTTGCATAGTCCTGCACCCGATCGAGCAGGACCGTGCGCATTCCGGCAAGCCGCGCGGCGTCGAGTTCCTCGACCACATCGGAAAGGAACAGGATGTCGCCAGGTGGCATCCCGAGTTCCTGCGCAATGCGCAGGTAGCTTCCGACGTCGCGCTTGGCGCCGACAGAAGTGTCGAAGTTGCCCGCGAACAGGTCCGACAGATCGCCTGCATCGCTGTGTGCGAACAACAGCTTCTGCGCGTCGACCGAGCCCGACGAATACACGTGGAGCCCGATGCCGGCAGCATGCCATCCGCGCAATGCATCGACCGCATCGGGATAGACGTGGCCGTGATAGTCGCCGCGCTCGTAGCCGTCCTTCCACAACATTCCCTGCAGCGCCTTCAGCGCGGGATGCTTGCGATCCTCGCGAATCCACTGCTGCAGGATGTCGACGATGCAATCGTCGGATACCACGCCGCCGATATCCATGGCGGCCTTGTCCAGCCAGTGCCGCACCGCTGCGTCGTCGATGTTGTGGCGCACGAATCCGGGCAATGCACGGATGGCATACGGAAACAGCACGTCGTGGACGAACGCGATCGAACTGGTGGTGCCTTCGATATCGGTCAGGATCGCTTGGGGACGACTCATGCTTGACCGCTCATGCCTGGTCCGGTTCGTAGAACGGAAAGCGCTGTGCGATGTCGCTGCCTGAAAAATGTCCAACCCAGCCATCCGGCTCGGTGAAGAAGCGGATCGCGATGAAGCTTGGAAAACGTCCCATGTCGAACCAGTGCGGAGTGCCGTCCGGCACGCCGATCAGGTCGCCGGCTTCGCACAGGATCTCGTAGACCTTGTCGGCCACGTGCAGCGTGAACTGGCCAGCGCCTGCGACAAAGAAACGCACTTCGTCTTCCTTGTGCGCATGTTCGTCGAGGAACTTGGTGCGCATCATCGTGCGGTCGGGATGATCCGGCTTGATGCTGACGACATCTACGGCCTTGAAGCCATTCTCCGCGACCAGGCGATCGACATCGCTGCGGTAGGCAGCCAGCACCGCCTCCGCGGACGCGCCAGGTTCGATCGGTTGCGCGGCTTGCCATTGTTCGAAACGCACGCCGATCTTCGCCAGTTCCGCGGCCATCTGCGCATGGTCGCGCGTGTTCACGTGCGGCGTGGTCGGATCGGTGTCCTCGAAAATGCGCAGGCGGCTCATGTGGGGATCCTCAATTTCCTCATTTCAAGCTCGCACGCCAGCAGGAATTCGAATGCTTCGAGGTGCCGGCGCGCTTCGGCGATGTCCGCTCCCCACGCGTACATTCCGTGTCCCTCGATCAGGTAGCCCCAAAGCGGGCCGCCGTCGAGCAACACGTCCACCTGCGCCGCTAGGTTGGGGATGTGCTGGTTATTCGCCAGCACCGGTACATCCATCACGGTCGCATGCGTCTTCTGGCCACGGAAGGCCTTGAGCAACTCGTAGTCCTCGAAGCGAATGTGCCCGGCACCGCTGTAGACCCGCGAAGCCAGCGTCTGGTTCAGCGAATGGGTATGCAGCACGCAGCCGATGTCGGGATAGCGTGCGTACAACTGCGTGTGCAGCAGGGTTTCGGCCGACGGCTGCTGATCGGTTCCGACCGGCAAGCCCTTGAGGTCGACGACCATGATGTCGCCCTCGACGAGCTTGCCCTTGTCGCGCCCCGAAACGGTGATCGCGGCGTGCTTCGCGTCGAGACGCAGCGAAAAATTGCTGCTGGTGGCCGGCGTCCAGCCGCGCGCAGCGAGTTCGCGCACGTTGTCGACGAGCAGCAGCGCGCAGTCGTGGAGACGGTCGGCGGGATAGGGCGGGGTGGTCATGGGGAAAGTGTAGCTCGCCACTGCCGGCATATGCGACGGTGGGGCGGATAGAATCGCTGGGTATGCGACGGCCTCGCTGTCGGTGGAACTACTGATGACTACGAACGAGCTCCTCGTCCTGCTGGTCGGTCTGCTTGGCGGCGCCGCGCTTGCCGCGCTTGCGATATGGCTGTCGACGCGGCAGCACAGTCGGTCATCGCAGGCCATCAGCGACGCACTGCAGCGCCGACTTGAGGGAGCCGAGCGCGATGTCGTGGACCAGCGTCGTCGTGCTGACACGTTGTCCGATGAACGCGCCATGCTTGCGGCACGCGCCGAGCACATCGATCCGCTGGAACGCGAGACCGCCAGGCTGCACGGTGATCTTGCCGCAAGCCGCACGCGGGCGGAGCAAGCGGAAAAAAGCGTCGCAGACCTTTCCGCGCGCATCGAGGAGCAGCAGCGCGCCGCCGAAGGCCGCCTGCAGGAGTTGCGCGATGCACGCGATCGCATGAAGGCTGAGTTCCAGACGTTGGCCGCCGAGATACTGGAAGACAAATCGCGGCGTTTCACCGAACAGAACTCGGTGCAGATGGGAGCAATGCTCAACCCCCTGCGCGAACAGATCGGCGATTTCCGCAAACTGGTCAGCGACTCCTACGAGAAGGAAGGCAATGCGCGCGTCGCCTTGCAGACCGAACTCAAGGGCGAGCTCAAGCGGCTACTCGACCTGAACCTCAAACTTTCCGACGAAGCCAACAGCCTGACCCGGGCACTGACCACAGAAAATCGCACGCAGGGATATTGGGGCGAACTCAAGCTCGAACGCCTGCTGGAATCGGCTGGCCTAGAAAAGGGCCAGCAGTACCTGACCCAGGAAAGCTTCAACGATACTGACGGCGACCGCTATCGTCCAGACGCGGTGTTGTTGCTGCCAGAGGGCCGGCACATCGTGATCGACGCAAAGATGAACCTCGTCGACTACCAGCGTGGCTGTGACACCAGCGACGACGCCGAGCGAGACTGTGCGATGGCGCAACATGTCGCGGCCATGCGCGCGCATGTACGCCAGCTTGGCGACAAGGATTACAGCCGCCTGGAGGGCCTGCAGAGTCCCGAGCTGGTGCTGATGTTCGTGCCGGTGGAAGGCGCGTTCCTCGAAGCGCTGCGCCGCGACAAGGGTTTGTACGACGACGCCTTCAGGCGCAAGATCGTGTTGGTGGGACCCGGCAACCTGCTCGCGTCGTTACGCCTCGTCGCGCAGATATGGCGCACGGAGCAGCAGAACCGCAACGCACAGCTGATCGCGGAACGCGCTGCAAGCCTTTACGACAAGTTCGTGGGCTTCGTCGAGGACATGGGCGAAATCGGCAAGTCGCTCGATCGCGCGCTGAAGCAGCATCAGACTGCGGTCGGGAAGCTCTCTCAGGGGAAGGGAAACCTTGTCCGAAGGGTGGAAGAACTGCGCCGGTTAGGGGTCGCTCCGTCGAAGCGCCTGCCGCAGGTCCTGCTGGATGCATCCGCAGGAGAGGGATCGGATGATCCGGCAAACGAAAACGGCGCGGGATGACCGCGCCGTGTCGTTAATTCTTGAGTTGTAAAGGATGGGACTGCTACGGCCCTGGATCAGGGCCCTCGTGGAACGTGGGCGCGGCGTCAAGTGTGCCGGGTAGTTCTGCATTGCCGGGTGCGAGCGCGCTGCGGCTGCGGGCGTAGGCGAAATACACGACAAGGCCGGTTACCGCCCATCCACAGAACAACTTCAGCGTCACCATGTCGAGGCTGTAGAACAGGAATGCACTGCCCGCCATGGCGCCGGGTCCGACGATCCAGATTAGCGGTGTCTTGAACGGCCGCTTACGATCCGGTGCCGTCCGGCGCAGGATAAGAACGCCGAGCGCCACGGCAAAGAACGCGAAAAGCGTGCCGGAGTTAGAAACGTCAGCAAGGATTCCGACCGGGAAGAAACCGGCAAAAAGCGACACGAATATTCCGGTAACGATCGTCACCTTGTAGGGCGTGTGGTACTTCGGATGAATCGCCGCGAAGAATTTCGGCATCAGGCCATCCCGCGCCATGGTGAACAGTATGCGGGTCTGGCCAAAAATCATCATCAGCACGACCGAAGGCAGCGCAACGATGGCTGCTAGGCGAACGGCAGTGCCGACCTTTCCATAGCCGATGGTTGTTAGCACGAAGGCGAGAGGCTCTTTCGACATCGAAAGTGGGCCGCCGGGCTGTGCCCCAACTGCCCCGACCGCCGCGTACGCAACCAGCAGATAAAAGATGGTGCAAACAACAAGAGATCCGATCAGGCCGATCGGAATGTTTCGATTCGGATTGATCGTTTCCTCGGAAGCAGTGGATACCGCATCGAAACCCACATATGCGAAGAAGATCGACGCTGCGGCGCCGAATACCCCATGCCAGCCGGTCGGGAGCATCGGCTTGAAGTTTTCCGGATGCGAAGAGGCGATGGGAAAGGCGATGAATACGAAAGCGGTCAGTGCGATGATCTTGACGATCACCAGTACAGCCGTGAATTTCGCGCTCTTGGAGGTGCCTATTACGAGTAACCATGTCACGAACAACGAGACCAGACAGGCGATGAGATTGAATCCGCCCGTTTGCGTCGACATGCTGCCGTCAGGCAACGTGATCTTGTCGAACGGGCCAGCCGTAAGGAATCCCGGGAGTCCGACCGGAATGTGATACTGGGCCGTCAACCAATATAAGAAACCATTTCCGTACCCGGACCAGCCCACGGCAACTGCACCTGCCGACACTGCGTATTCAAGGATTAGTGCCCAACCGACCATCCAGGCAATCATTTCGCCCAGTACGGCGTACGAATATGTGTAGGCCGAGCCCGATACCGGAACCATGGCCGCGATTTCGGCGTACACCAAGGCAGTGAGCGCGCAGACTACCGCGGCAATTACGAACGAATACATCATGCCCGGGCCGGCTTTGGTTGCCGCCACCGACGTCAGGACGAAGATACCGGTGCCGATGATCGCGCCGATGCCGAGCATCATGAGCTGGAACCAGCCTAGTTGGCGCTTGAGGCCCTTTTTCGCGGCATTCGCGAGAATTTGGTCCAATGGCTTGATGCGTTCAAAGAGCATTGCGAAATCCCCGGGGCAAAGTCTCGTATTGGTTGTCATCAGCGCTTTGGCACGCCGCTGCGGCATCCGCTGGGCGGACTGCGCGTTACCTTAGCCTGCACTGGCGGGGCCTACAAGCGCTGCGGGGGGCTTGCGGCTATCCTGTTTGCAACCCGAGCATGGTCTTCACATGGATGATGAACGTCCCGCGCTGGTCCGGGCCTTGGCCGACTACCGCGAACGCTGGCCTGAGGAAACTGCGGTCGTGCACTTCCGGCAGTTCCTGGGCGAGCATCCGGATGCATTTGAACGGGAATGCGCAATCGGGCATTTCACCGGTTCGGCGTGGCTCGTATGCAACGGCGGCTCGCGCGTGCTGTTGACCCATCACCGAAAACTCGACCGATGGCTGCAACTCGGTGGCCATGCTGACGGGGACACTGATCTTGCCCGGGTTGCCTTGCGCGAGGCCGGGGAGGAGTCGGGGCTCACAGGACTGATGGTGGAACCCGCGATCTTCGACCTCGATCGGCATCGCATTCCGGCGCGCGGCGATGAGCCCGAACATTGGCACTACGACGTGCGTTTCGTGGTGCGTGCCGGAGCCGACGAGGCGTTCAAGGTCAGCGAAGAGTCGCACGATCTTGCGTGGCGCGAGATTGCGCAAGTCGCGTTGGATGCAGGGGCGGATGCGTCTGTGCGACGCATGGCAGTGAAGTGGCTACGCCGCGCCTGGGGACCCCCTCTCCCGAAGGAAGAGGGGGCTTGAGCATCAAGCCCTGCCAGCAAATTCTCCAGTCACTGTATTCACCCACACCTTTTCGCCAGTGCTGATGTATTCGGGCACCTGGATCTCGATGCCGGTGTTCAGGCGCGCCGGCTTGGGGCGCTTGGTCGCGGTGCCGCCCTTGAGTTCGGGTGCGGTTTCCAGCACGGTCAGGATCACGCTGACAGGTATGAGCAGGCCCACTGGTGCGTCGTCGATGATCTGCACGTAGCACTCTTCCAGGCCCTCGGCGAGGTAGCCGGCGTTGTCGCCGATCACGTCCGCGTCGAGCTGGTACGGCGTGTAGTCCTCGGCATCGAGGAACACGAATGCGTCGCCGTCCTTGTACGAGTACGTCACCATCCGGCGCGACAATTCGACTTCCTTCAGCTCGTCGTCGCCGCCGAGGTTGAGGTCGAACTTGTTGCCGCCCGGCACGCTGTACAGGATGAGCCTGATCTTCAGGTTGCCGCCACGGCCCTGCGGCGAGCTGCGTTCGATATCGCGCACTTGGTACACGGTGCCATTGTGTTCGACGACGTTGCCTTTCTTGGTCTCGGAGGCTCTCACTGCTGTTTCGTCCTTTGTCGTGTTTCATGAATGCGGAAATTGCGTTCGCTCAGCCGCCAGACCAGCCATCCCCACGCCAGTCCGCCGAGCGGAAAAACGATTGCGTCGACGATGTAGCCGCGCGGCGTGAATTCCGATGCCGAATGCGTGGACCACGGGATCAGTACGCCCATCACGAGAAACATCGCGGCGCCGACCAGCGCGCCCCGCGCCAGGATGAAGCGCCACTTGCCTCTTGCGCGTGTCGCGGACCAGTCCCGGTGGGTCCTTTCGGCTGATGCGGTCATGGACTACTTGGGAGCCAGCCGTACTGCGCCATCCAGCCGGATCGTTTCGCCATTGAGATAGCGGTTCTGCAGGATGAAGCCGACCGTGTCGGCGAATTCCTCCGGTCTCCCGAGCCGCGACGGGAATGGGATCGACGCGCTCAAGGATTGCTGCACTGCCTCTGGCATGCCGTCGACCATCGGCGTCCAGAAGATGCCCGGCGCAATCGTCATCACGCGGATGCCGAAGCGTGCGAGCTCGCGTGCCATGGGCAAGGTCATGCCGACCACGCCGCCTTTCGACGCGGAATACGCGGCCTGGCCGATCTGGCCGTCGAACGCGGCGACGCTTGCGGTGTTCACGATGACGCCGCGTTCGCCGTCTTCGCCCGCGGCGTTGTGCTGCATCAGGTTCGCTGCGGCCTTGGCGACGTTGAAGCTGCCGACCAGGTTCACCATCACCGTGCCGGCGAAATTCTTCAGCGGCATCGGGGCTTCCTTGCCGAGCACGCGGCCCGCGCCCAGGATGCCTGCGCAACTGATCGCGGCATCGAGTCCAGCGAGGAATTCATGCGCCGCGGCGGCATTCGCCTGCACGTTCGCCTCATCGGTGACGTCGGTGCGGAAGTACTTCGCGTTGCCGGCACCGAGTTTGGCGACAGCGGCAGCGCCCTTGTCGTCGTTGATGTCAAACAGCGCGACCTTGCCGCCGCCTGCGACCAGGTGCTGCGCGACGGCGAAGCCGAGGCCGGAAACACCGCCGGTGACTATGGCGCGGATGGTGTCGAGTTGCATGGGCGATCCGATGGCGGGAAACCGCAATTTTACCGCAACGGGCGTCCACCGTGCCCGGTCGCCCCGTCGCAGGAAGCGCCAGCGGCAATGCTTGCCAACGCGCCGGGACAGCCGGAGGGGCCGAAAACGGCCAATACCGTGCAAGCAGCACTTTCTGCGGACATCTTGGGTGCAGTCGCCATGCCTTGGGACAGTTCGCGGCGATTGCGGGTCAGTTGGCCCAGCGCGAACGCGTGGGGCAGCCAGCTACAAATCCAGCAGGTAAAAACTGTCGCAACCGCCATGCCCGGTCGCACCCATCGAGGCGGGAATACGCTGGAACCCCATGCGTTCGTACAATCGCATCGCCGCATCCATGCCGCGCAGGGTTTCCAGGTAGCACTGGCGGAATCCCTGCACGCGCGCGGCATCGAGGCATTGTTCGATCATCGCCGCGCCAGCGCCGAGCCCTCGCGCTTCGGGCAGGAAATACATCTTGCGCAATTCGCAGACGTCCTCGTCGCCGCCTTCGAGTGGTGCGATGCCCCCTCCGCCGACGACGTCGCCGTCGCGCTCGACGACGTAGTACGCGCAGCGCGGTTCGGAGTACGCGCGATGCATCCAGTCCACTTCCGGGTCGTTGATCGCAAAGCCGTCACCGCACGCGCCGAACTCCGGCATCACGCTGCGGATGATGGACGCGACGGCTGGGTTGTCGTCGGTGTGGATCGGGCGGATATAGAAGGCATCGCTCATGACTGCACGAATTCCTTGAAGAAGTGGCCGGCTTTCATCACGAAGGAGACGTGTTCGATCGGCATCGACCGCTCCCGTGCAAACGCGCACTCTCCAGATACACGCAATGCGGTCTCCTGTGTTTCACGCCGCGGTTCGCGCCCGCGTTACCCGACTCGCGGTTTCCTTGTGCAGTTGCGTTGCTAGCCAGGCGCCTGTCGCGATCAACGCGTCCAGGTCGATACCCGTCTGCACGCCCATGCCATGCAGCATGTACACCACGTCTTCGGATGCGACATTGCCGCTGGCGCCTTTCGCATACGGGCAGCCGCCGGTACCCGACACCGACGAGTCCACCACCGCGACGCCTTCCTCGAGGCAGGCGAGGATGTTCGCGAGCGCCTGGCCGTAGGTGTCGTGGAAATGCACCGCGAGCGCGTCCATCGGTACTTCCGCCGCAACCGCAAGCAACATCGCGCGCGCCTTGCCGGGAGTGCCGATGCCGATGGTGTCGCCGAGCGAGACCTCGTAGCACCCCAGGTCGTGCAGGCGCCTGGCGACGCGCACGACATCGGTGAGCGGAACCTCGCCCTGGTATGGACAGCCGAGCACTGTGGAGACGTAGCCACGTACGCGGACACCGTCGGCTTTCGCCCGGTCCAGGACGGGAATGAAGCGCGCAATGGATTCGTCGATGGATGCGTTGATGTTCTTGCGACTGAACGCTTCCGAGGCTGCCGCGAACACCGCGATCTCGGTCGCGCCAACCGCGCGGGCACGGTCGTAGCCTTGTTCGTTTGGTACCAGGACGGGATAGGCGACGCCAGGTTTCTTCACGATTCCAGCGTACACCTCGGCCGCGTCGGCGAGCTGCGGCACCCATTTGGGACTCACGAAACTGGTCGCTTCGATCGTGCGCAGTCCGGAGTCTGACAGCCGGTCGATCAGTTCGATCTTCGCGGCTGCAGGAATGATCGTCTTCTCGTTCTGCAGACCGTCGCGGGCGCCGACCTCAACGATGCGGACGAAGTCGGTCATGGGGTCTTGCCCTGTGCCGGCAGGTCGTCGCGTTGCAGGATCATCCACGGTGAGGCCTCGAAAAACTCGGGATGTTTGGCAAGGATCGTGGTGATCTGCTCCGGACCACCGGCGATCAGGTTGTGAAAGGTCAGTTGCTGCTTCGGCCCGTCCTCTTCGGCCATGGCTCGGGCCTGCAGGATCGTCATCGGGACCGGAGGTTGTCCGGTCTGGGTTCCGTTCGTTGCCGTCGGCGTGGAGGGACTGGCGCTCATCTCGGTATAGCCGGACACGATGTGGCTTTCGAGGGCGTCGTGCACCTTCGCGTGGTCGGCGCGGTACAGGGTGATCTGGTTGCCCGCGTGCACGTAGCGCATCAGTTCCGTACCGCAGTGCGTGTTGCCTTCCCCGAAGCACGCCGGCTTGTCGCCAGGGGTCGAGAAGGACAGGAAATCGCCGGTGCGCGTGGTGATGAGGGTGAGGATGTGCGCTTCGGTCTCGGTCTTCTCCGGGTCGGTAAATGTCAGTTGCGTGCAATCGGCATTGATCTGCAGCCATGCATCCTGGTAGTTGCGGCCCTGATTTTGCTGCATCGCCTTCCAGCGACCCGGCCATGCCGCATCGCAGCGCGTGACCTTGCCAATGGGCAGGGATTCGACCAGCGTCGTTGAACACCCGCTGGCGAAGGCGATCGCGGTCGCCATCAACAGCAGCACGAGCACGCTGCCTGTTTTCATCCGGGTCACTCCTTGAGATTGACCAGCACCGCATCACCGGCGACGAAATCACCGGCTTTCACCTGCACGGTATCCACCGTTCCGTCGCGTGGCGATTTCAGGGACAGTTCCATCTTCATCGCTTCCATGACCAGCAATTCCTGGCCGGATGCGACGGCATCGCCGTCCTTCACTTTCACCAGCACAATCCGGCCCGGCATCGGCGCAGTCACGCGGTTGCCGCCGCCGGCGCCGGCCACGGTCACCATCTGGAAAGCGGGAACGCGTTCGAAGCGCAGCCGACGCGCGCCGTCATGCACGCGCACCGCGGCATCGTCCGCGTGCGCACGATAGCGATGCGCTTCACCCTCGAAGCGCGCGGACAGCACGCCATCGGCGACGCGCGCGCCGTCGACCGCGACTGCGAAGCCTTCGCCGCGCACCTGGTATGTCCCGCTGCTGCCGGATGCGTGCAGCAAATACCGTTGCGCGCGATGCAGCAGGCAAAGCACGCGGTCGCTGGCATGGCCGAGTCGCCAGCCATCGGACAGCGCCCATGGTGAATACGGGTCGGCGCCGGCGCGCGCAAGGTTGCGCGCAGCTGCTTCGTCATGCAGCAACGCCGCAGTCGCTGCCGCTGCGAGGTCGATCGCGGAGGGCGGCTGCGGGGTCGGCAATACTTCGTCGAGATGGCGATCGAGATAGCCGGTATCGATGCAGCCTTCGACCACCATCGGATGCCGGACCAGCGCTTCGAGGAAAGTAATATTCGACTTCGGACCGACGATTTCGCATGCGGCGAGCGCATAGCGCAGGCGCACCAGCGCGCGCGGACGATCCTCGTCCCAGACGATCAGCTTGGCGATCATCGGATCGTAGAAAATCGTGACGGTATCGCCTTCGACCACGCCGCCATCGGTGCGCACGTAGCCGCTCGGCCTTGGCAGGACAAGCTTGTCGAGACGGCCCGAGCCTGGCAGGAATCCGCTCTCGGGATCCTCGGCGTACAGGCGCACTTCGATCGCATGCCCATGCGTGGGGATGGCGTCCTGCGCAAGCGGCAACGCATCGCCTGCGGCCACGCGCAATTGCCATTCGACGAGATCGAGGCCAGTGACCATTTCGGTGACGGGATGCTCGACCTGCAGACGGGTGTTGATCTCCATGAAATAGAAATCGTCGAGCGTGGCGGCCTCGGGACCGACGATGAACTCGACGGTGCCGGCGTTGACGTAGTCGATGGCGCGTGCGGCAGCGACTGCGGCCGCTCCCATCTTCTCGCGCAGTGCCGGGGTGAGGAACGGCGAGGGCGCTTCCTCGATGACCTTCTGGTAGCGGCGCTGCGCGGAGCATTCGCGCTCGCCGAGGTGGATCACGTTGCCATGCGCATCGCCGAACACCTGGAACTCAATGTGTCGCGGCGTTTCGATGTAGCGTTCGAGCAGCACGCGGTCGCGGCCGAATGCGTTTTTCGCCTCGCGCTGGCAACTCTCGAGTGCAGGGAGGAATTCGTCAGCGGTGCGCACGATGCGCATCCCCTTGCCACCGCCGCCATGCGCAGCCTTGATCATCAGCGGGAAACCGATGCGCTTGGCTTCACGCGCGAGCAGGGCAGGGTCCTGGTCGGCGCCGGTATATCCGGGTACGACCGGCACGCCTTGCGCCGCCATCAATTCCTTGGCGCCGGCCTTGCTGCCCATCTTTCGCATCGACGCCGCCTTCGGTCCGATGAAAACAATGCCCGCCTGCTCGACCGCATCGGCGAAGTCGGCGTTCTCCGACAAGAACCCGTAACCCGGATGGATCGCCTGCGCAGCGGACTTCTTCGCGACCTCGATGATCGCATCGCCACGCAGGTAGGAATCCTGCGGGCGCGGACCGCCGATTGGATATGCCGCATCCGCAAGCCGCACGTGTTGTGCATTGGCATCGGCCTCGGAAAACACCGCTATTGTGCGGATACCGAGCTTTCGGCAGGTGCGGATGATCCGGCACGCGATCTCGCCGCGATTGGCGATGAGGATGGTGTCGAACATGCGGTGGCTCATTCACCATCCCAATAGTCGAGGGCCGATTCGGTGCGTCCGATGTGACGGAAGCCGCGCACCGTGCCGTCGGTGCTCCGCTGACCCTCGGCGACCAGGAACTTGCCGGAATCGGGGTAGTCGCAAATTTCCGGATAGACCAGCGTGCTGACCGCGAGGAACTTCAACTCGGCATCGCCAGTGTTGACGATCTGGTGCGCAGCTTCTGCTCCGCCTGGTGGACAGGCGATAAAGTCGCCGGGGCAAATCGCGTGGGAATGGGAACCGATGCGTACCTCGCCATGGCCCTCGAGGATGAAGAACATTTCCTCGTTGACGTGGTGGCTGTGGAACGGAAACGCGCGCTTGCCCGGCGGGATCGCGGTGAGGTTGTAGCCGAGTTTCTGCGCACCGATGCGCGGGGCGATCTCGCCCATGCGCGCGTCGAAGCGTTGCGCGGAGTCTCCCGGGGCCGCATACGCCGCAGGTCGCGGATGCATTTCAATGGCGGCGATGTTGACGATCGGATGCGTCATGGATAGTTCTCTTTCATTCTGGTGCGTGGCAGACCGCTTCGATGTTGTGACCGTCGGGGTCGAGAACGAAGGCGCCATAGTAGTCAGGGTGGTAGTGCGGACGCAGGCCAGGTGGTCCGTTGTCGTGGCCGCCTGCGGCGATGGCTTCGGCATGGAAGGCGTTCACCGCGGCGCGCGAGCCCGCGTTGAAGGCCACGTGAACACTTCCTTGCAGCGGCTCGCCCATGCCAATCCAGAAGGATGGTTTGCCGGGTGCGCCAAACCCCGCATGCCACGCGTCGGTTCCGGTCATTTCCGGAGTGACTTCCATGACCAGTCCGTAACCGATGGCACCGAGCACGCGCGTGTAGAAAGCCTTGCTGGCCTGGTAGTCGGCGATCTTGAAACCGATGTGGTCGAGCATGTTGTCGATCCGGGCGTTTAGTTGTCGGGAATCTCGAGCGAAGAATCCTGGCGGGTCCATGCCGGCCGCCGTTTGTCGAGAAAGGCGGAGAGCCCTTCCTGGCCCTCCGGAGAAATGCGCAGGCGCGCGATGAGGTCCGCGTTCGCCGCATCGATTGCATCGGCATCCAGGCCTTGTGCTGCGCGCCGCACGAGAGCCTTGGCCTGGTTGACCGCGATCGGCCCAGCCTTGCGCAGCAGGTCGCACTGCTGCTGGACCGCTGTTTCGAGCGTCTGCGCAGGCACCACTTCATGGACCAGGCCAAGGCGCTGGGCCTCGGCCGCGCCGAACGCTTCGCCACTCTGGAACCAGCGCCGCGCCTGGCGCGCGCCGATTGCGGCGATAACATACGGTGATATCACCGCAGGCACCAGGCCTAGCCTGACCTCGCTGAGTGCGAAGGTCGCCGATTCGGCGGCGATCGCAATGTCGCAGCACGCGATCAGGCCGACGCCGCCTCCGAATGCCGCGCCGTTGACGCGCGCGATGGTTGGCTTGGAGAGACAGTCGAGGGTGCGCATCAGCTTCGCCAACCGCAGCGCATCCGCGCGGTTTTCGTCGGCGCCGGCTTGCGCCATGCGTCGCATCCAGCCGAGGTCGGCACCAGCCGAGAAGCTCGCTCCGCGTCCGGTCAGCACGACCACACGCACGTCCGGGTCGCGATCGAGCGCAGCCAAGGCTTGCGTCAGCTCGGCTATCAGCAGTTCGTCGAACGCGTTATGCACGTCGGGGCGCGCGAACGTGATGCGGGCGATACCTGCATCGCAGGTGAGTTCGAGGGGTTGCGACGCCGTGGCCATGGCTCAATTCCGCACAAGGGTCGCAAGCACGACCGGACACCGCATGGTAACCGCGCGCTGCTGCATCCAGAAGCGCTGCGGGCGTTGATCCAGAAAGCGTGGTAATTGAGGGGTCACAACGCGCTTGCAACCGTACAACGCACTGCCATCCGGCCCTGATCGCACCTGCATCGACCCAAGTTCCTGCGCCGCACGTGACAATTTGAGGGCGTAATGTCTGGCGTGCCTGAATCCCAAATAATGCTTGCAATCGAACTAAGAACGATTATCATTTGATGATGTGAAGGAGGATTGTCCTTGCTTGCGACCCTGCTCCTCGTATTCCGTGAAGTCCTCGAAGCCGCGTTGGTCGTCGGCATCGTAGCGGCTGCGACGCGCGGCGTGGCCAGACGCGGGCGCTGGATCGGCGGCGGCATCTCACTCGGTGGCATGGGCGCAGTGATTGTTGCCCTGTGCGCTGGTCGCCTTGCAGATGCCATGAGTGGCTCCGGCCAGGAATGGTTCAACGCAACCGTGTTGCTTGCGGCTGTGGGCATGATCGGCTGGCACGTGGTGTGGATGTCGAAGCACGGGCGGGAACTGGCGATACAGATGCAGGCGGTCGGTCGCGAGGTTACCTCGGGCAAACGCCCGATGACGGCACTGATGACAATCGTCGCAATCGCGGTATTGCGCGAGGGTTCCGAGCTCGTCCTGTTCGGGTACGGGTTGTTCGCAAGTGGATCCTCGGTGCCATCCATGGGTCTTGGCGCGTTGCTCGGCTTGCTGGCAGGGATCGGGCTGGGCGTTGCGATCTATCTGGGTTTGCTGCGGATCCCGATCCGCCATTTCTTCGGCGCGACAAATGGCTTGCTGGTGCTGCTCGCTGCGGGAATGGCCGGCAACGCCGCGGGATTCCTGGTCCAGGCCGACGTGCTGCACCAATGGACGGCGCCGCTCTGGAACACCGACTGGTTGCTCCGCGACGACTCGACGTTGGGACGGGCCTTGCATGTCCTGACCGGTTACACATCGCAGCCCAACGGCATGCAGTTGCTGTTCTACGTTGCGACGCTCGTGCTGCTGGTTGTCGGCATGCGCGTGGTCTCGATGGCCATGGCCATGCCGAATCGGGCCACGCAGCAACCGTCTGTTACAACCTGACTTCGAATCGATCTGGAAATGTCCATGCGCCTCATCATGACTGCACTGCTTGCAGCCGTACCCATGACGGCGGGTGCAGCGGACGTGCCGGAATTCACGCTGACCATCCAGGACCACCATTTCAGCCCCGCGGAGATAACGATCCCGGCCGACACCAAGGTCAAGCTGATCGTCGTCAACAAGGACGCTACGGCCGAGGAATTCGAGAGCCATGAGCTCAGTCGCGAAAAGGTCGTCGTTGGCAATGCAAGCATCAATGTCTATGTTGGTCCGTTGAAAGCGGGGCGTTATCCGTATTTCGGGGATTTTCACCAGGACACTGCGCAGGGCGCGTTAATCGTGCGTTAGCGCGTCGCTGGTCGAACTCTCCAGTCGAGCGCTGAAGCGTCGCTGGTCGAGCTTCCCCGGCGCTCGACCTGAATTCCATGACCTCCGATTTCCCGGTCGCGTGCGGGACGGAGCCTGTATTGCCCTAAGAAAAGCCAGCATGCCATCAGGCAACGCCCAATTGATCGCAATCTCCCGTGCCGCACTCGCTATCGGCTTCGTCCTTGCGGGCTCGGCGCTCGCAGGAGCAGCCGAGGTGGTGTACCAGCCCATCGTCGAGAATGGCGAGAACGAGGTCGAAGTCCGCAACGGCTGGCGCATGTTCGATGGCAGGCATGAAGAGCACGCGAGCATCCTCGAGCTCGGTCGTGGCGTGAACGACCATTGGTTCACCGAATTCGAACTCGAGCAGTCCTTCGAGAACGGTGGCCCGAACCATCTCGAAGGGCTCGAATGGGAAAACATCATCGCGTTGACCGAGCGCGGCAAGTATTGGATGGACCTGGGATTGTTCGCGGCCTACGAACACACCTTCTCGGTCAGTCCGGATACGTTGCGCGTTGGACCGATGTTCATGAAGGACATCGGCCCGGTCACTGCGAACGTGAACCTGCTGTTCAAGCGTGAGTTCGGCAGGGCCGCTTCGCACGACACCGGCCTTGGCTACACGTGGCAGGCGCGCTGGCACGGACATGAAGCTCTGGAATGGGGCGCTCAGGGCTTTGGCGAGCTGGGTAGACTCGGCCACCTTGGTCAGGAACAGAGCCATATCGCGGGCCCCGCGATTTTCGGCATCAAGCGCCTGGGCAACGGCAGCAAAATCGCATGGAACGCAGCGGTGCTTGGCGGACTGGACAAGAACGCACCGAACGTGACGATTCGCACGCAGGTGGAAATCGAGATGCACTGACGCGAGCGGGGGTGACTTCGGCAAACAAGTCCGGGTCTATTCCCTTCGATCCCATTGCAGGATCGCCGGATCCTGAATTACATGCGGAACACGCCGAACTCGGCTTTTTCGATGGGGGCATTCATCGACGCCGACAACGCGAGTCCGAGCACGCGACGCGTGTCGGCAGGGTCGATGATCCCGTCGTCCCAAAGCCGCGCACTTGCGTAGTAGGGATGTCCCTGGCGTTCGTACTGATCGCGGATCGGCGACTTGAACGCTTCTTCCTCGTCTGCGCTCCACGTCTTGCCCGCGGCTTCGATGCCATCGCGCCTCACCGTCGCCAGGACCGAAGCGGCTTGTTCGCCACCCATCACGCTGATGCGGGCATTCGGCCACATCCACAGGAAACGCGGCTGGTAACCGCGGCCGCACATTGCATAGTTTCCCGCGCCAAAGCTGCCGCCGATCACGACCGTGAACTTCGGCACGGTCGAACATGCGACAGCAGTGACCATTTTCGCGCCATCTTTCGCGATGCCTGCGTTCTCGTATTTCCTTCCGACCATGAAGCCAGTGATGTTCTGCAGGAATACCAGCGGGATCCCGCGCTGGTTGCACAGCTCGATAAAATGCGCGCCCTTGAGCGCGGACTCGGCGAACAGGATGCCGTTGTTCGCGACGATCCCGACCGGATAGCCATGGATATGCGCGAAGCCGGTGATCAGGGTCTTCGCATAGCGCGCCTTGAACTCCTGGAACTCGGAACTGTCGACGATGCGTGCGATCACCTCGCGCACCTCGAACGGTTTGCGCGTGTCCCTGGGCACGATGCCGTAGATCTCTTCGGCCGGGTACAAGGGCTCGCGGGGTTCACGCACCGCCACCGGCAACTTCTTGCTGCGATTGAAATGAGCCACGATGCCTCGCGCGATTTCCAGTGCATGCGCATCGTTTTCGGCGAAGTGATCGGCGACTCCCGAGACGCTGGTATGCACGTCTGCGCCGCCGAGCGACTCGGCATCGACCACTTCGCCCGTCGCGGCTTTCACCAATGGCGGGCCACCGAGGAAGATCGTGCCCTGTTCCTTGACGATGATCGATTCGTCGCACATCGCCGGGACGTACGCCCCACCCGCCGTGCAGCTGCCCATGACGACGGCGACCTGGGGAATGTTTGCGGCGGACAGTTGCGCCTGGTTGTAGAAAATCCGGCCGAAGTGCTCCTTGTCGGGAAATACTTCGTCCTGCAGCGGCAGGAATGCACCGCCCGAATCGACCAGATAGATGCACGCGAGATTGTTCTCGCGGGCGATCTCCTGCGCGCGCAGGTGTTTTTTCACGGTAATGGGGAAATAGGTGCCGCCCTTGACGGTCGCGTCGTTGGCGACGACCACGATTTCCTGTCCGTGAATGCGACCGATTCCAGTCACGATGCCGGCGCCAGGCGCCTGGCCTTCGTACATGCCATGCGCGGCAAGCGGCGAGAATTCCAGGAAAGGCGAACCTGGATCGAGCAGTGCTGCGATGCGATCGCGCGGCAAGAGCTTGTCGCGTTGGAGGTGTTTCTGCCGCGCCTTGTCCCCGCCGCCCAATGCGACTTCCGCGAGCCTGGCGTCGAGGTCGGCGATAAGCGATTGCAAAGCGTCGCGGTTCTGCTGGTGATCCGCCGAACGGGGATCGATCTGGGTGGTCAGAACAGTCATGCACGGCACTCGCGGAGGAAGTATGTCGCGACGCGTCCATTCCTGAAACGGACGCGCCATTGTCGTTGGCGCGTCCGAAGATTACGCGATTATGCGAGGTTGGGCTCAGTGCGCAGGCGAGCTGTTGTCGTCGTCATGCAACTTCTGCTTCGCAGCGTCGACTCCGGCCCTGGTTGCGTCAGCCGCCTTTACCGCCCCTTTCTTCACGTTGGCTGCAGCTTCGTCCGTGGCTGCGGCAGCCTTGTCGCCAGCTACCTTTGCTTTTGCGGCAAGTTCGTCCGCAGTTGCGGTGGCCGCACCGCCTACCGCGGTAGCCGCATCGGAAACGGCGGAGCCTGCACTGTCGCGCGCTTGCTGAGCCTGGGCAGCTGCGGTATCTGCGGCGGGCTGGGCAGCAGCGGCCGCGTTGTTCGCGGCGGCCGCGTCGTTCTTGTTCTCATCAGCGTCATGGCAGCCAGCCACACAAGCTGCGATCAGCAAGGCTGTGATAGTCGTTCTGGCATTCATTCCAATCCCTCCATGGTTGTGGAGGAACCAAGCTAGCACGCTCCCACGCGCGACTCACCCCAGCAATCGTTCCGGTGTAAACCACGATTCAGCTAAGGATGGTCTGAACAATTCCAGGACGGACTCGTTCAGACCATCCCAAGCGCATGGGTCCACTAAAGAAAAAGGGCGTGCCGAAGCACGCCCTTTCCGATGCGTTCCGCCATCAGACGGCAGGATCGAACCTTACTTCTTGGCAGCATCCTTCGCGTCGTTTGCAGCTTCCTTTGCGTCCTTCTTCGCGTCCTTGGCGGTGTCGGCCGCCATTTTCGCGGTGTCGGCGGCGTTGGAAGCAGCCATCGAATCCGAAGCGCTGGAAGCGGCCATCGCAGCTGCGTTGTTCGCAGACGAAGCGGCGTCCTTGGCAGTGCTGGCGGCGTTGGCGGCGGCATCGGCGGCGACCGAAGCAGCGTCGGCGGCCGGGGCGCCGGTGGCGGCGGCGGTGCTGGCAGCCATGGCGGCGTCATTCGCAGCGGAGCTGGCGGCGTTGGCGGCGGCATTGGCGTCAGCGGCGGCGTCCTTGGCTTGGTCGGCGTTCGAGCCGCAAGCGGCCAGAGTCAGGCCAAGAGCCATGGCGAGCAGGGTCTTGTTGATGGACATGTGCACTTCCTCGTTTAATTATGGGGTGTTATTTTGAAAGCTTGGGCACGCGCGCAGCGCGCACGTCCCTACATGATCGCATGTTGCGTTGATGTGTCAACCCGACGGGGCGACGGGTGTAACTCATTGTTCAGGAATCTCGACTGCAATCGCGGTCGCTTCGCCACCGCCGATGCACAGCGCTGCCACGCCGCGACGCAAACCGCGCAGGCGCAATGCGTTGATCAGCGTGACCACGAGGCGCGCGCCAGTTGCGCCGATCGGGTGGCCCATCGCAGTGGCCCCACCGTTCACGTTCAGCTTCTCGTGCGGGATGCCGAGGTCCTTGATGGGGGCCATCGCCACGACGGCGAATGCCTCGTTCACTTCGAACAGGTCCACGTCGGCAATCGTCCAGCCGACCTTCTCCAGCAGGGTCTTGATCGCACTGACCGGCGCAGTTGTGAACCATTCGGGTTCCTGCGCGTGCGTGGCGTGGCCGACGATGCGTGCAAGCGGCTTGAGGCCGCGCTTGTCCGCCTCATCCTGGCTGATCAGGATCGTCGCCGCCGCACCGTCGGAAATACTCGACGAGCTTGCCGCCGTGACGGTACCGTCCTTGCGAAACGCACCTTTCAGGGTCGGGATCTTGGCGATATCAGACTTCCCCGGCTGTTCGTCGGTCGCAAACTCCAGGTCGCCCTTGCGAGTGCTGACCTTGACCGGGACGATTTCATCAGCGAATGCGCCAGACGCGATCGCGGCCTGGGCGCGCCTGACTGATTCGATCGCGAATGCGTCCTGCGCTTCGCGCGTAAAACCATATTTGTCGGCGGTCGCCTCGGCGAAAACGCCCATCGACAGGCCGTCGTATGGATTGGTCAGCCCATCCCAAGCCATGTGGTCGAGCATTTCGGCGCTGCCATAGCGGATGCCGGTGCGCGAACCCTTGAGCAGGTGTGGCGCATTGGTCATCGATTCCATGCCGCCGGCGACGACCACCGCGGCCGATCCAGCCTTGATCATGTCGTGCCCGAGCATGATTGCTTTCATGCCCGAGCCGCAGACCTTGTTGAGGGTCGTGCAAGCCGCCGACTTCGATATGCCGGCGCCAATCGCAGCCTGGCGTGCGGGCGCCTGACCGAGGCCGGCGGGCAACACGCAGCCCATCAGCACTTCGCTGACGTCTGCCGCGGCGATGCCGGATTGCGCCAACGCCGCACTGATCGCCGTGGCGCCAAGGGTCGTGGTCGGGACGCCGGTGAACTGGCCGAGGAAGGAACCGATGGCGGTGCGCTTGGCACCGACGATTACCACGTGCGTCATGGAGATGCTCCGGGCAGGGCGATCGGCACGGTAGCCGATGCGCGGTTATGGAAACACGTCATCATACGGCTGATTGTTGCAGTGCGGCAAATGGCGCGGAGCCCGCAACCGTCGTTGTCGAACAACGGGCGGGTCACCTTCGATATGTGGCAATCGATGCCGCAATCAAGTCGATTGAGGTTAATCCTTGTCGTGGAACAGCTCGCGGCCGATCAGCATGCGACGGATTTCATTCGTCCCGGCCCCGATCGCATACAGCTTGGCGTCGCGCAGGATCCGTCCGGTGGGATATTCGTTGATATAGCCATTGCCGCCGAGCGCCTGGATGCCTTCGAGCGCCACCTGCACGGCCGACTCGGACGCGTGCAGCAAGCACGAAGCCGCATCCACCCGCGACCGATGGCCCGCATCGAAATCGCGCGCAACCTGGTACGCGAATGCGCGCGATGACTGCAGTGCCGTGTACATGTCGGCGATCTTGGCCTGCATGATGCCGAACGTCCCGATCGCGACGTCGAACTGCTTGCGCTCGCGGATGTACGGAAGGGCGGCGTCAAGGGCGGCCTGCATCAGCCCCAACGGTCCGCCGGTCAGCACCAGTCGCTCGGTGTTCAAGCCGGACATCAACACCTTCACTCCGTGATGGACCTCGCCGAGCACGTTCGCTGCGGGAATCGCGCAATCCACGAACACCAGCTCGCAGGTATTCGACCCGCGCATCCCGAACTTGTCGAGTTTCTGCGCGGTGCTGAAACCGGGCATGCCGCGCTCCACGATGAACGCCGTCATGCATTTGCTGCCGGCTTGCTTGCCCGCGGTGCGCATGTACACCACCAGCACGTCGGCCTCGGGGCCGTTGGTGATCCACATCTTGCTGCCGTTCGCGATCCAGTGATCGCCATGCAGTTGCGCGCGGCATTGCATCGAGCCGACGACGTCGGACCCTGCACCCGGCTCGCTCATCGCGAGCGCGCCTTTCCACTCGCCCGTGCACAACTTCGGAAGATACTTCTCGCGCTGCGCGTGGCTGCCGTTGTGGTAGAGGTTCTGCACGCACAGGTTCGAGTGCGCGCCGTAGCTCAGGCCTACCGAACCCGAAGCGCGGGAGATTTCCTCCATCGCCACCAGGTGGGCGAGGAAACCCATGTCCGAACCGCCGAACTCGCCCGGGATCGCAATGCCGAGCAGGCCCATCGCGCCTAGCTTTTCCCACAGGTCGGTCGGGAATACATTGTCGTGGTCGATCTGTTCCGCACGCGGCGCGATTTCCGCCTCCGCGAATCGACGCACCGCGTCGCGCAGTGCATCGATGTCTTCGCCGAGCGGAAAAGTGCGCATGAGTTCAGTCCTGAGCGGGGGATGCAAATCGAGCAATTCATTGTTCGATTTGTCGGAGCCGGGTCTGGGCATGAACCGGACTCGGCAAGTCGAAGAAGGGCAGGAAAGCCCTTGCTTCGACCATCAGAAAACCTTCAACCGTGCCGCATGCGGCCGAGGAAACGCGGGGTGCCCATGTAGGGCAGCTTCACGCGACCGATCAGGTCGATGCGTTCCTCCGCCATGCGATCTGCGGCCTTGTAGGTTGGGATGTTGTCGCGCGCGGCGATCTGGAAGATCTTGCCGAGATTGTAATAGATCGTGCGCATCATCCGCATCGCGCGCTCGCGGTTATACCCGTCGATCTCCAGCGAGACGTTCATCAAGCCGCCGGCGTTCACTGCATAGTCTGGCGCGTACAGCATGCCGCGCGCGGAGAGCTCGTCGCCGATCGCTTCGGTGGCGAGCTGATTGTTCGCCGCGCCGCAGATGATCGAGCACTTCAGGCGCGGCAGGGTCTGTTCGTTGACGGTGCCGCCCAGCGCACAAGGCGAATACACGTCCGCATCGGTGTCGTAGATCGCATCCAGCGACACCGCCTCGGCACCGTAGTCGTCGACCGCTTTTTGCACCAGCGTCTTGTTGATGTCGGTCACGTACACCTTCGCGCCCTGTTCGCGCAACAGCTTGATGAACTGCATGCCGACATGGCCCGCGCCTTGCACGGCGTAGGAGAACTTGCCAACTTCCTCGTGCCCATGCTTGAACTGCAGGGCCGCCATCAGGCCTTGCAAGGTGCCGTAGGCGGTGAACGGCGACGGATCGCCCGAACCGCCGTGGACCTGGTGCACACCTGTCACATAGTCGGTTTCGCGGAACACGTATTCCATGTCGTTGACATCGATGCCAACGTCTTCGGCGGTGATGTAGCGGCCGTTGAGCGAATTCACGAAACGACCGAAAGCGCGGAACAGCGCCTCGGATTTGTCCTTGTTCGGGTCGCCCCAGATCACCGCCTTGCCGCCGCCAAGATTCAGGCCCGACACCGCGGCCTTGTAGGTCATTCCCCGCGACAGGCGCAGCACATCGTTCAGCGCTTCCTGTTCGGTAGCGTAAGGCCACATGCGCAGGCCGCCCAGCGCCGGACCAAGCACGCTGTTATGTATCGCGACGATGGCCTTGAGGCCGGCATCGGCGTTGTGGCAGAACACGACTTCCTCGTGACCAGTCTTGGCCAGCGTTTCAAAAATCATTGCGAACTCCGGGTAGGTACGATGCTGCGGCAAAGCAGCATGCGCTGCCAATGGCCCGTTCTGGGACGGGAAGCCGGGCATTTTATCCCAGTGCGGTGCCGCGCGTCGCCAGCTCCTGCAGATCGCTGCCCGGAAGCCAGGTTGATCCGCATCAGCGCGAACGGTGGGTCGCCCAAACGAAAGCCCCGGCTTGCGACCGGGGCCTTCGGACCATCACACCGCGCTTAGCGCATCAACGGCGAACCCAGCCGCCCTCAATGAAATGCCAGCCGCCGTTGGGTCCCTGTACCCAATGATGGGGTTGCCAGACGTAGCCTGGGCGCTCACGGATATAGGCGCCCTCCACCCAGATATGTTGATCTCCCCGCCAGCGCCAGTATCCGGGTGCCCAAACATAGCCGGGTCGCACAACAACCTGCTCAAACCGGGGTGCCGGCGGAGCGCGGTTGATGTCCGCGTCGCTGAGCCAGCGACCTTCGAAGAAATGCCAGCCGCCGCGTGCGCCCTGCACCCAATGCGGGGGATCCCAGAAATAGCCCCGACGCTCGGGAACGTAAGAGCCAGCAATCCATGCCTGTTGGCCGCCCTGCGAGCGCCAATAACCTGGGCTCCAGACATAACCGGGTCGTACGATGACCTCCTCATAGCGCGGTGCAGGCGGAGCGACCGTGATTGCAGTGTCGCTGACCCACCGGCCCTCGTAGGAGTGCCAGCCCCCGTGCGGTCCCTGTACCCAGTGGTGCGGTTCCCAGAAATACCCTGGGCGTTCGGGTACGTAAGCGCCACGGATCCATACGTGTTGGCCACCCTCCCAACGCCAGTAGCCGGGTGCCCAGACATAGCCAGGTCGCACGACAACCTCTTCGTAGCGCGGCGCTGGCGGTGCAACCTTGATGTCAATGTCGGCGGAGATGCGCGCTTCCACTGGCGCTGTGTAAATGCTTCCCATCGCGCTGAAACAAAGCAGTCCGATCAATGCAGCTGTACGGGTCGTCACAAGATTTCTCCGATGGTGGTTTGAATGCTGGTCGGCGCAGGCGCGATATGCAGGTCGACACCAGCGTGGAAACGACGCGGGGATCGATGAGTTGACGCCTCCGGACAACAGTGGTTCAGTCGCCATTGAAACGCATCGTCGAGCCGGCACTCTCTTCCGTCACGGTGGGTTCCGCGCATTGGCATTGCGCAAATGAAAGCCCCGACGACGGTCGGGGCATTCGAGTCATCAACGCATGGCATCAACGGCGAACCCAACGGCCTTCGATGAAATGCCATCCGCCGCGCGGGCCCTGTACCCAATGATGGGGCTGCCAGATCCAGCCCCGCCGTTCGCGGACGTAAGCCCCACCGACCCATACGTGTTGGCCGCCCTGCCAGCGCCAATAGCCCGGCGCCCACACGTAGCCCCGGCGCACAACCACCTGCTCAAAGCGCGGCGGTGGTGGAGCAACGTTGACGTCAACATCGATGAACCTGCGGGCTTCGACCGGCGGTGCATAAGCCATTCCCCCCGCTGCACCAAGGCAAAGCAGTCCGACCAATGCAAGTGTGCGTGTCGTCACGATCCTTCTCCTCGACATGGGTGCCAAGTGCCAGTTGGCGCGCTCAGACTACACTCTGTTGCATGAGACCAAACGGAGTCCGTCAGCTCGCGTTGACGTGCGCATAACGTTCGTTCAGCCGCCATCTCACGATGGAGGTTAGAACGCGCGCAACGTGCGTACGCGGATCCAGCACGAAGCCAGCCATTTCTCGCCAGCCTCCACCGGAAGGCCGGCATGCAGACTGCTTGGGTCTGGATTCCCATCCGCGTCCAGGCTACGGAACAGGACAGCGCGGCCGCGCCGTGGCTGCACCGTGATGTCCTTGTCCGGGAACACGGTGTCCCCACCTCGCTCGACGTTGTTGAGATAGGTGCACACAGTGCTATGGCGCTGTCCGCCTGGCTGCGCGAGTTGCGGTGCTGAGGGAAAAAAATAGTCGCGATGGGGCCGGTACTGGTCGCCGGGACTGTATTGCAACAGAGTCAACGGCTCGGCGTTGCCCAACTCGAATCCCGCGAACGTGGCCATGCGTCGTTGCAGCAAGCGGATACCCACGTCGTCGTGGGTGGGCACGAAGACCATGTCCTTGCTGGTGCGCACCTCGTTCTCGAGCGCCTGTCCCGTCACCGGATGGACGACCTGCGAAGGTTGCACGAATCGCGCACCGGAATAGATGAGATAGCGGCATTCCTCGTTGTTGAGCAGTTCCTCGCACGTCGCTATTCCAGGTGCGTCGGACAGTATCTGTCGCGCGCGGCCTTCACTCTCGCATGCGTGGAAAGCCTCCCATGGCGGTTCTGCCTGCCCCTGGGAATCCGTCGGAGCCATGGCGCCTGCCGCAGCATCATGCCGATCGGAAAGCTCTACCGGAATCCCGATCGCGCGCAACTGCTCGGCGAGTTCGATTGCACGCGCCGTATCGCGCGGTACACCGTGACCGACGTGCAGGCGATCGGCAAAAAGCGCTGCGCCAACCGGGTCACGCGCCTCCATCGCGCGCTCCAGGCAAGTCGCGGCGGCGCGCTGGTGGACGTCATCGTTGGTGCGTCCGAAGCACATACCAGCGACGCGCAGTGCCGCGGGATACCCACGTCGCGCGCTGTCGCAAAGCCACCCGTCGATGCGTTGCGGGTCGAATGGCAAGACAACGCCGCCCAACGCGATCTGGGCGAGCAGATACGAAGTCTCCGCAGTGCCGCCGGACGCTTCCGCACGCAGCAGTAACAGCACCGCCTGCGCCGGGTCGGCGGGGCGGCCAAACCCATGCAGGTGAACGATTGCCAATTCGGTCAGGCCTGCTGGATGTTCGTTCGCGGCAGCCTGTTCCAGCCAGTTGGCCGCACCGTCCAGATCGTTGGCGGCAAGACACGCGCGTGCCTGACGGTAGTGGCGCTCGCCGGTCTCGCTGTCGGTTGCGTTCGGGGAGGTCGGGGAGGTCAGGGCAGGAGTGTCGGACATGGCTGACTGAGGTTGCGAGTCGGTCGCGAGTGTACCAAGTGGCATGCGGCGATGGTGCCCGTTGCTGGCCGTCCTGCTTGAACTGGGGTGATGGCCGGCGCGCGTCGGGGGGTGCGCGCTACAATCCGGTCTCCAGCATTGATCCGCATGGAGGACCTTCGATTGGCGGGATCAATACCCAATCCACATGATCCACATCGGAGTACCGATGAGCACGCCCAGTCCTTCCACGATCGACCGCGAAAACGCCCTCGCCAATGACGCTAATCCCGAAGCGAGTCCATTGCGCTTCGTCACTGCGGCAAGCCTGTTCGACGGCCACGACGCCGCGATCAACATCATGCGTCGGCTGATCCAGGCCCAAGGCGCGGAAGTCATCCACCTCGGCCACAATCGCAGCGTCGAGGATGTCGTGCGCGCGGCATTGCACGAGGACGCCGACGCGATCGCACTGTCGAGCTACCAGGGCGGCCACGTCGAATACTTCAAGTACATGGTCGACATGCTGCGCGAGCGCGGCGCCGGCCACATCCGCGTGTTCGGCGGTGGCGGCGGCACGATCACGCCCGAGGAGATCCGCGAACTCGAAGCCTACGGCGTCGAGCGCATCTACCACCCGAACGACGGCATGAAAATGGGCCTGGTGGAGATGATCGAGGACGTGGTCAAGCGCGCCGCAGATGCACGCGACACCAGCGCCAGGAAAACCTCGCGCGAACACGCACAGCCGGCAATGGACGACGAAATCGGCATCGGCCGTGTGCTGAGCGCGATCGAGGACGGCGTCTATTCCGAATCCGAGCTCGCCCACCTGCGCAAGCAGTGGCAGCTCGCGGGCGGCAAGACCCCGGTCATCGGCATCACCGGCACTGGCGGTGCGGGCAAGTCCTCCGTCACGGATGAACTGCTGAACCGTTTCCTCGCGCACTTCCCGAAGATGCGCATCGCGGTCATCTCGGTCGACCCGACGCGGCGTCGCAGCGGCGGCGCCTTGCTCGGTGACCGCATCCGCATGAACTCGTTGCGCAGCCACCGCGTGTACATGCGCTCGATGGCGACGCGCCGGCAGAACGTCGCGACCAATGCCGTGTTGAAGGACTGCATCGGCTTCCTGAAAGGCCTCGACTACGACCTGGTGATCGTAGAGACCGCCGGCATCGGCCAGTCGGATTCCGAGATCGTCGACCTCGTCGATTTCCCGATGTACGTGATGACGTCCGACTACGGCGCGGCGAGCCAGCTCGAGAAGATCGACATGGTCGACTTCGCCGAGCTCATCGTCCTCAACAAGTACGACAAGCGCGGCGCGGAAGACGCGCTGCGCGACGTGCGCAAGCAATGGAAGCGCAACCGCGTCGCGTTCAAGACCGCCGACGCCGATGTTCCTGTCTACCCAACCATCGCCAGCCAGTTCAACGACCCGGGCATCAGCTGGATGTTCGCGAACCTGTGCCGCCTTTTGCGCGAGAAACTGCACCTGCCTGCCGACAAGTGGATACCGCACCTCGACACCACCTTGAAGGAACCGCGCGCAACCGTGTTGATTCCCGGGGCGCGTGCGCGTTACCTCGCCGAGATTGCCGAGCAGGGCAGGGCGATCAATTCCGGCATCGACAAGCAGGCCGAAGCCGCCGACCGCGCGCAGGCGTTCTGGCAGGCGTTGCATGAAGTGGGTGATGCGTCGCTTCCCAGGCAACTTGCCTTGTACGACGACGAAGCATTGCTTCCCTCTCCCCACGGTAGAGGGACCGAGGGTGAGGGGCATTCCGGAGGCGCGTTGTCGAACGCGCCTCACCCCAACCCTGCTCCCGAAGGGAGAGGGGCACAAGGCCCGGACCGCACGCTGCTCACCCTGCGCCAGCGTTACAACGACGCCGTCCAGGCGCTCTCGTCGGAATCGCTCAAGCTGCTACGCGAATGGCCGGCGCGCCTGAAGTCGATCACCGACGAGGTCACCGAGTACGAAGTGCGCGGCAAGGTCATCAAGGTCGCGAACTACCGCGACTCGCTCTCGCACCAGAAGATCCCGAAGATCGCCGCGCCCACCTACAAGTCCTGGGGCGAGCTGCTCACCTTCCTTGGCAAGGAAAATCTCCCCGGCAGTTATCCGTACACCGGTGGTGTGTATCCCTATCGCCGCACCGGCGAAGACCCCATCCGCATGTTCGCGGGCGAGGGCACGCCCGAACGCACCAACCGCCGCTTCCATTACCTCAGCGTCGGCCAGCCTGCCGTGCGCCTGTCCACCGCATTCGACAGCGTCACCCTGTATGGCGAGGACCCGGCGCCACGCCCCGACATCTACGGCAAGATCGGCAACTCCGGCGTCAACATCCCGACGCTCGACGACATGAAGAAGCTCTACTCCGGCTTCGACCTGTGCGCACCGACTACGTCGGTGTCGATGACGATCAACGGCCCCGCGCCGATGATCCTCGCGATGTTCATGAACACCGCGATCGACCAGCAGATCGAGAAATACCTGCGTGCCGATGATGCACGCTGGGCGGATGCGCAGAAAAAGATCGACGCCTTTTTCGCAGGTAAGCCCAGGTCGATTTATTTCGGCGAGCTGCCGCCCAGCAACAACGGCCTCGGCCTCGCACTGCTGGGCATCACCGGCGACCAGCTCGTCGACGCCGACACCTACGCGCGCATCAAGGGCGAAACACTGCGCAGCGTGCGCGGCACCGTGCAGGCCGACATCCTGAAAGAGGACCAGGCGCAGAACACCTGCATCTTCAGCACCGAATTCGCGCTGCGCATGATGGGCGACATCCAGCAGTATTTCGTCGACCAGAAAGTACGCAACTTCTACTCGGTGTCGATCAGCGGATACCACATCGCTGAAGCCGGCGCGAACCCGATCAGCCAACTCGCCTTCACCCTGTCCAACGGCTTCACCATCGTCGAGTACTACCTCGCGCGCGGCATGAAGATCGACGACTTCGCGCCGAACCTGTCGTTCTTCTTCAGCAACGGCATGGACCCGGAATACACCGTGATCGGTCGCGTCGCGCGGCGCATCTGGGCGCGTGCAATGCGCGAGCGTTACGGCGCCGACGCGCGCAGCCAGATGATGAAGTACCACATCCAGACATCCGGCCGGTCCCTGCACGCGCAGGAAATCCAGTTCAACGACATCCGCACCACGTTGCAGGCGTTGTACGCGCTGTTCGACAACTGCAACTCGCTGCACACCAACGCCTACGACGAGGCCATCACCACGCCGACCGAGGAAAGCGTGCGCCGCGCTGTTGCGATCCAGATGATCATCAACAAGGAACTGGGCCTGAATTTCTGCGAGAACCCGTGGCAGGGCAGCTTCATCGTCGACAAGCTCACCGACATCGTCGAGGAAGCCGTCTACAAGGAGTTCGAAGCGATCAGCGACCGCGGCGGCGTGCTTGGTGCGATGGACACCATGTACCAGCGCGGCAAGATCCAGGAAGAGTCGATGTACTACGAACACAAGAAACACGACGGCTCGCTTCCACTGGTCGGCGTCAACACCTTCCTGCCGAAGGAGCACGCCGGCGAAATCGCGACCGAGATCGAACTGATCCGCAGCACCGAGGAAGAAAAAGGCCAGCAGATCGCCAACGTCGCCGGCTGGCAGAAGTCACGCAACGTCCTCGCGCCCGCGGGCGAAACCGAACACGCGCACGTTGCCGCATCCGACGAGGAACCCGAACCCGACGCCCACGACGGCCACGGCCTCGCCTACCTGCAGAAAGCCGCCCGCGAACGCCGCAACGTCTTCGAAGCCCTCATCGAAGCAGTGAAGACCCACAGCCTCGGCCAGATCAGCCACGCGCTGTACGACGTGGGCGGCGAGTACCGGCGGAACATGTAACTGCGGACGATCGTCCCGCTCCCAAGGCAAGGTCCAGGGCAGGAAACTTACGAATGGCTTTCAATCTCCGCCAGATCTTCAAGGTGCTGGCCGAAGCCGACGCCAGATACGTCGTCGTCGGCGGTTTGGCGGTGATCATGCACGGTCACCTGCGCGCGACGAGCGATCTTGATCTCGTCATAGGACTCGAGCCCGAAAACTGCCTCAGGGCACTCGATGCGCTTGCGTCCATTGGTCTCAGACCACGTTTGCCCGTAGCACTCGCAGACTTTGCCGATCCTGCGAAGCGCGAGGATTGGGTCCAGAACCGCAACATGCTGGTATTCCAGCTCTGGGACCCAACCAATCCCGAACGTTCAGTGGACGTCTTCGTGCGCGAACCGATCGATTTTCCGATCCTATTTGCGGATGCGGTCGCCAAGGACCTCGACGGTACCCCGATCCGCGTTGCCTCCATCCGCCACCTGATCGCAATGAAGCGCCTTGCGGGCCGCCCCAGGGACCTTGACGACATCGAAGCCCTCCGCCAGATTGCAGCTGATAGTGGTCAATTCGAGGACTGATCCATGGCCGACGCCCTGCAATGCACCTACGAGGACGCGCGTCGCAATCACTTGCGCGACGGCATCGCACTGAGCACGGCAGCGAAAGTCGCCTTCTTCGAGGAGATGGTCTCTCTGGCCTTTCATTTTGGCGCGCGGGATCGATTGGCCGGGAGCACGCCAGCGGAAAAGGAGTGCTCTGCTTTGCTCCCCTCGCCCCCTGTGGGAGAGGGGTAGGGGAGAGGGGTGCTCTTGATCCAGAAGACCCAAAGCACGCCAAAGCGCCCTCTCCCCAACCCCTCTCCCGCAAGGGGCGAGGGGCTTTCCCGGCTCCTTCCGGCGTTACAACATCTGGTTCGCAAACATCACCGCTCCGTCGCTCCAGTTGCTCGTCCGGCTGCGTCCAAGAGCCACATGCCTTGCTCCCCTCTGCAGATGCGTGATCTACGCCTTTGCACCGCACAGCCCACGCTTCGCCCCGCTGTTCCTGGCGTTCGATCTTCCGCAACCACGCTGCAACCGCCCGAAACCAGACTTCGATTGATCGGGACCAAACTTCGATCGCTCGAAACCAAACTTCGATTGCTCGAAACCAAACTTCGATTGCTCGAAACCAAGCTTCGTTTGCCTGACCAAGGCTTGGCCCGCAGCAAACCAGGCTTCGTTTGCACCGGACATGACTTCGGTTGGTCCGGACCAAACCTCGATTGCTCCGCACAAGACTTCGATTGGTGCTGACAAGACTTCGATTGCAGCCGACAAGACTTCGATTGCACCGCACCAAACCTTGTTCGCCCGAACCAAACTTCGATTGCTCGAAACAAGACTTCGCTTGCACGGGACCAAGCTTCGATTGCTGCGGACCAAACGTTGGTTGGAGGAAAAATGGTCTTGAATGGACGCGACCAAACCCTGCCGGCAGCGAGACAAACTTTGGCCGCAGCCGACGCAGCCTTGGGCGTATGCAGCAAATCGTTGAAATCAAGCAGCAAGGACGTGGTGGCCGCGACCAAGACGGTTGCAGTCGCCGCCCTGCCTCGCCCGCGTTGAGCTCACGCTGAGGCCAATGCCGACAAGACGATGCCCGCATGAATCCAAGTATAACGGCAGCCGGGTACCTACGCGGTTATCTGCTCCCAATACTTCGTTCGGTTGTCCGTCGTTGCGTCCACAGGCTGATGCTCAGAGTCGCGATCTCAGGGGCCACCCTTTTCCTACCCTTATCCGTAGAATTCAATCGTTCGCGATTTCGGGAAATGCTGCATGTCGCTGATATTGGAGTTGCTGGGTTTCAAACCTTCGCTTGACGGCTTCGTCGCACGTCTGCTGCACGCGTTGCCACGTCAGCAAGCACAGGAGTGGACCTACGACAAGAGTGCGGTGACGCTCGCGAATACAGAGGGCTCGCAGGTTTCGCTTACCAACATGTTTCTCGAATACCGCACCGCGAAGGCGTTGGCACGCGGCGACCTGATCCGAAAATACGTCGATACCATCGGGTCTATCGGCCGGGAGATCCCGCAGCTGTGGGTCGCTGCCGCCCGGAACCTGATTGCGGTCGTGCGGTCCTGCCACGTCCGAACAACGACCGAGATCGGCAGCCGCGATACGCCGAATACGCTAGGGAAGGTCTGAATAAGTCACCGGGAAAGATTTGACCGGCGAATTTTCGTGTTCTCGACGCGCGTGATTCATTCCAGACCCGCTGAGTTGCTGGAATCGCGTTCAAAGCATCATTTAGCGTCGCTTTCTGCGGCTTT
>JBBQTD010000022.1:0-49630 GCA_038234715.1 Lysobacterales bacterium
TGTCGCTGCTTTCGCAGATGGGGCCGACGACATCGAACATCGCAATGCCATTCTGTGCTGACACGGAATCGAGTTGGGCGAGATTGTGGATGCCGTGATACGCCTCGTACAACGCTGGTCGCATCAGTGCATTCATGCCGCCATCCAGGCCAACGCGGCGCACGCCATCCTTGTCGATCACCTGCGTCACCTGCAGTAGTAAGACGCCTGCTTCTGCGACGAGGTAGCGGCCGGGCTCAATCGCAAGTCCGAGACCGGGATAGGCCGTCTTGATCGATGCCAGACCAGCGGCCCATGCATCGAGATCGAAGGGTTTGTCATCGGCTCGGTATGGCACGGGCAAACCGCCCCCAATGTCGATCGTCTCTACCGTGCCGATGCTATCGGCCAGGCCGGCGAGTTCGGCATATACCGCGCGCCAATGATCGCTGGCATCTATGCCGCTGCCAAGATGTGCATGCAACCCACTGATGCGCATCCCCAGCGTACGCGCCATCGCCACGAAAACGTCGAGATGCGCGACCGGCAATCCGAACTTCGCATCGCTCCCGCCCGTGTGCACTTTCTGGTGATGGCCTTCGCCGTAACCCAGGTCAAGGCGCAACCACGCCGTGCGCCCACGAAACACGCCAGGCCAGCGCTGCAGTGCCTCGATGCTGTCGATGGTGACGGTCACTCCGCGCGCGTATGCCGCCTCGTATTCGCGGCGCGGCGCGAAGCTCGGCGTGAACAACACGCGCGATGGGTCAATCTGTGGCAGCGTGGCAAAGACGCGTTCAAGTTCGCCTAGCGATACGCATTCAAATCCAAACCCTTCGGCTTCCAACGCCCGCAGGATCGTCGGATGCGCATTGGCCTTGAGTGCGTAGTAGTGCTGGTCGATCGCTTCGATCGCGCGCAGGCGACGCGCACGATCGCGCACGGTAGCAAGGTCATAGACGTACCGTGGAGTCCCCTGCTTGGCGAGTTGCAGCAGTTGGTCGCGACGTGATCGCCACCACGGCACCTCGTGAGCTACCTGTCCCTCGCCGATCTCACGCCAGCTCGGGCCAAACACGCTGGCATCCTGCACCGGCATGGCGCCGCTGCGGATCAGTTGTGCGTGCAACTGCGGGATCAAACCCTCGGCATCCGCTTCGTCGACCACGAAAGTCAGGTTGAGGTCGTTCGACGACTGCGAGATCAGGTGCACGCGCTCGCGGCCGAACTCGGCCCACACATCGCCGAGCTTGTGCAGCATCGAGCGCATGCCGCGCCCGACCAGGGTGATTGCAGCGCATGGAGCAATGACCTTGACCCGACACACTTCGGCGAGGTCGGCGCACAGCGCTTCGAGTACATTGGAGCTGACCAGGTTGTCGCTGGGATCGAGCGAGACGGTCACGTTCGTCTCGGACGAACCAATCAAATCCACCGAAAGCCCGTGGCGCTTGAAGCGCTCGAAGATGTCGGCCAGGAATCCGACCTGCTGCCACATGCCGATGGTTTCCATCGCGACCAGCACGATGCCGCGACGCGAACTGATCGCCTTGACGCCTGGAACGCTGGCGACGGCGCGCGCGATGACCGTGCCTTCCATGTGCGGATGCGAGGTGTCACGGATCCAGATCGGGACATTCGCATCCCGACACGGATGGATGCAACGCGCATGCAACACCTTGGCGCCCGTGGTCGCGATTTCCTGCGCCTCCTCGTAGTCCAGCCGCGACAGTAGCCGCGCATCGGGAACCTGGCGCGGGTTCGCGCTGAACATCCCGGGCACGTCGGTCCAGATCTCCACGCGCTGCGCGTCCAGCAGCGCTCCGAAATACGCCGCCGATGTATCCGCGCCGCCGCGGCCGAGCACTGCGCTTCCCGAGTCGCCATGGCGGGCGATGAAGCCCTGCGTGATCAGCAATGCCTGTCCGCCGCCGAAACGCGCGCGCACCTCGGGGCTGCTCGTCACATCGCAGGACACCGACAACCGACGCGCCCAGTCGCTCTGGTTCGGTCGCGCGGCCGCCTGCAACCAGTCGCGCGCGTCGATCCAGCCGAGTGGTCCAACGCGCGTCGAGAGATAGGCGGCACCCAGTGTCGATGACAGCAGTTCGCCCTGTGCGAACAGTTCTGCCTGCCAATCCAGCTGCGCAACAGCGCGCCGTGGATCGCCAAGCAAGTCCGCGAGCGAGCGCAGGCGCTCTCCGAGCACGGCATCGGGGTCAAGGTCGAGCACCTGTGCGAATTGGCGATGCCGCTGGACGATTGCAGCGACACGTTCGACGCATGCGACATCGTCGTTGTGCACATCGATCACGCCCTGCAACGCATTGGTGATGCCCGACAGCGCGGACACGACAGTCAGAACGTGGACGTTGTCGCGCGCTGCGCGCTCGCGGATCAAGTCGCCGATGGTGTCCCAGCGCTTGCGTTCGCTCACGCTGGTGCCGCCGAACTTGAGCACGATCCAGCGCGGCGGACTTTGGTGGATATCGGCGCCCGAAGCGGGCACGGCAGAAGGCATGGCAAACCTGGCGATCGGGGGGAGCGCGCTGCGGGTGCCGCGCGATGCGCAATGATAAGCGAAGCGATCATGCCTGGCGCCCCGCGGTTGCGCGGCGACCAACGATTCCCTCCAGGTGGATTCGCAAAGCCCCACAACAAAAAGCCCCGCCGATCTGGCGGGGCTTGCGATTGCGATTCCGCGTGGTCGCTGACGGGAGACTTGTCAGCGTGATGCAGCCCTATCGCTGCGATCAATAACCGCAAGGCTCGCCGTATTGGCCATCCTGGTAGCGCTGGTTGTCGTAGCGCCGGTCGTCACTCGCGCTTGCGGCAACGCCGTAGCCGATCACGGCGCCGGCGACGGTGGCTGCGGTCCGACCGTTGCCCCTGCCGAACTGATTGCCGATCACACCGCCGACCACGCCACCGAGCAGCTTCTCGCCGGTGTTGTCATACCGGGCAGGACGCTCGTATCCGGCATTCTGGTCGCAGGCGACATAGCCGTTGCCATACGAAGAGTACCCAGCTGGATACGACGATTGGGCGTAGTACGGCGCCGCATAGTACGGAGATCCGCCAACAACGAACGATACCGAGCCCGGATAGCCGCGATAGCCGTTGTAACCGTAGTAGCCGTTGTAGTTGTTGTAGTTGTTGTAACCATAGTAGCCGTTGTAGTTGTTGTAGCCGTTGTAGTTGTTGTAACCGTAGTAGCGGTTGTAGTTGTTGTGGCCGTAGTAGCCACGGTTGTCGCCATCGCGATCCCGATCACCGTATCGGTAACCCCGGCCGTCATGATCGCGGTTGTCCCAGCGACGGTTGTCGCCGCGATTGTCCCAGCGACGGTTTTGATTGTTGTCGCTGAACCTGCGGTTGTCGCTGAAACCGCGGTTGTCGGTAAACCTCGGATTGCCGCTGCGCACGCCGGGATTGCGGTCGTTGCGGTCGTTGCGCTCGCCACGCTCGCCGGCGCCACGATGGTAGCCGTAGCTGAAGTTGCGGTTGTCGCCATGATCGAATGGACTGGCAACCGCGGTTCCGATCGCAGCAGTCATCAGCAGGGTGATCGCGGTTGCAGCAAGGCCTTTCATTACGTTCTCCAGTGACGCGAGGTTGCGTCGGGATTGATGCTGCGACCCGAAGGCTGAATCCATACTTTCCAACTAGGAATCGTTCAGCGCCGCGTTAGCGGAGCGAAAGCGCGCATTCAGTGTGGCACGCGATTCGCCTGGGTCCTGCGGCCATGCCGATTGTTGCGCTGCATCCTTGACCTGCAACCCTGCTGCTGCAACGCTGCGCGGCGAGGCCGTACCCTTGGTGCGGCCAGCCGCCTTGGCCGGAATGCGGGATCCTCCGCTACGGCATCGCGGCGGCGCAGTCGCGATGCGCCGTCGTTGTGTGCATCCATTCGCCGACAGGAGAACCTCGATGCCCGCCCATACCACCGCGCAGATCCGCAATATCGCCCTCGTGGGCCACACTGGCGCCGGCAAGACATCGTTGTTCGAAGCCCTGCTGCATGCCGGCGGCACCATCCAGGCGGCAGGCAGCATCGAGCGCGGGACCACCGTTTCCGACCACGACCCGATGGAACGCGAGCGCCAGCATTCGCTCGGCACCGCGATCGCTTCGATCGACTACGCCGACGCACACATCAACCTGATCGACACCCCAGGCTATGCCGATTTCCGCGGCCCCGCGCTGTCGGCGATCGACGCTGTCGAAACCTGCGCGATCGTGGTCAACGCCACGCTCGGCATTGAACACTCGACGCGGCGCATGATGGAGCACGCCGCCGAGCGCGGACGCTCGCGCATGATCGTCGTGCACCGGATCGATGCGGAAGGCACCAATCCCGGCGCATTGCTCGACGCCCTGCGCGAAACGTTCGGCAACGAATGCCTGCCAATCAACCTGCCGTGCGACAACGGCCGCAACGTGGTGAATTGCTTCTTCCAGCCCGAAGGCGAATCCGACCTCGGCCCGGTGGCGGCGTGGCACCAGAAGATCATCGACCAGGTCGTCGAAGTGAACGCAACAGTCATGGACCACTACCTGGACCTGGGCGAAGAAGGGCTGACGCCGCAGGAATTGCACGACGCATTCGAGCAGTGCCTGCGCGAGGGTCACCTGGTTCCGATCTGCTTCGCGTCGGCGCGCACCGGCGCTGGTGTGCGTGCGCTGCTGGATGTCGCCGCCAAACTGCTGCCGAACCCCTGCGAGGCAAACCCTCCACCGTTCGTGAAAGGCATCGGCGCGGATGCGCAGCCGATCGTGGCGGAGCCCGACCCGAAGAAGCACGTGATCGCCGACGTATTCAAGATCGTCAACGACCCGTTCGTGGGCAAGCTCAGTGTGTTGCGCGTGTACCAGGGCACCATCAGGCGCGACAGCCAGCTGTTCATCGACGACGGCAAGAAGCCCTTCAAGGTCGGCCACCTGTTCAAGCTCCAGGGCAAGGACCACGTCGAGATCGAGCAGGCGATCCCGGGCGATATCGTCGCGGTCGCGAAGATCGAGGAGATCCACTTCGACGCGGTATTGCACGATTCGCACGACGAGGACCAGATCCATCTCAAGCCGCACGCATTCCCGAAGCCGATGTTTGGCCTGGCGATTGAAGCTGCCACGCGCGGGCAGGAGCAGAAACTGTCCACCGCCTTGCACAAGCTGTCCGAGGAGGACCCCTGTTTCCAGATCGAGCACAGCAAGGAAATGAACGAGACGGTGATCCGTGGTCTTGGCGAGCTGCACCTGCGCACGATGCTCGAACGCATGAAGGCCCGCTACGGCGTCGATGTGAAATCGCATCCGCCGCGCATCGCGTACCGCGAGACGATCGCCGCGAAGGCCGAAGGCCATCACCGGCACAAGAAGCAGACCGGTGGCGCCGGCCAGTTCGGCGAGGTGTTCCTGCGCATCGAACCGCTGCCGCGCGGCGGCGGCTTCGAGTTCCTGGACGCGGTCAAGGGTGGAACGATTCCCGGCCAATACATTCCCGCGGTCGAGAAGGGCGTGCGCCAGGTGCTTGAAGGCGGCGCGGTCGCCGGCTATCCGCTGCAGGATATCCGCGTCATCGTGTACGACGGCAAGTACCACACCGTCGATTCAAAGGAAGTCGCATTCGTCGCCGCGGGCAAGAAGGCTTTCCTCGATGCGATCGGCAAGGCGCAGCCGCAGGTACTCGAACCGATCGTGACCGTCGAGGTCGCTGCGCCCGAACGGCACATGGGCGATATCACGGGTGCCCTCGCCGGCAAGCGCGCGCGCATCAATGGCACCGACGCGGGCAATGGCGACGAGATCCTGATCAAGGCGCAGGTGCCGCTGTCGGAACTCGAGGGCTACGCCGCCGAGCTCAAGGGCCTGACCGCCGGCCGCGGCCGCTACAGCCTGGACTTCAGCCACTACGAGCCGGTGCCCTTCAACGTGCAGAAGCAGCTCATCGAAGCCTACAAGCCCAGGCACGAAGAGGACTGACGGCGGGGGTCATCGCGCCGGTGGCCATTGCGATACGACGACGCGATTCCGGGATGACCTGACTTGAGCTGACGCAGAATGCGGCGCACCCTGGTTGACCGACCAGGCGATGCGCTCGCTCTCGGGCAAGCAGGCCTGGTTTCCGCGCAAGGCAACTTCGCATCCGAACAAACGCGCCTCGTTCTCGTACAAACGCGCTTCGTGCCCGAGCTGGCGCGCATCGTTCCCGTTCAAACGCGCTTCGGACCCGAGCAAGCGCGCTTCGTTCCCGTACCAGCGCGCTTCGTTCCCGTACAAACCCGCTTCGTTCCCGAACAAGCGCGCTTCGTTCCCGTACAAACTCGCTGCGTTCCCGAGCAAGCGCAGTTTGTTCCCGTACCAACGCGCTTCGTCCCCGTGCAGGCGCAGCATGTTCCCGAACGAGACCGCTTCGTCCCCGTACCAGCGTGCTGGGATCCCGGACTAACCCGCCTCGTTCCCGGGCACGCCCGCTTTGTTCGGGTACAAGCACGCTCGGCGACCCGTCCAGCGCTTCGTTCCCGAACGCGCGCGCTGAATTCAGGGGAAAGTGCGACCCCTCGCGTGCAAGCGCCGCACTTCGGGCGCGAACATCCGGCTCCCGGCCGATTCGCCCGAACTCCGCGCCGGTGCAGGTGAGCCGGACAATTCTGAAGCGGTCCGGTGTAGGAATTCTCCGACCTCCAGGCGCGCAACCGTACGATGGCACCGCTGCTCGTCCGGCACGACACTGCGTCAACTCCTCACGACGCGGGATGCTGCCATGAAAAAGTTCACCCTCTGTTTGCTGGCCTGCGCGTGCCTTTCCAGCGCGTTCGGCTTACAGGATGCGCCGGCGCGCGGCGCAGCAAGGGGATCCGTCCCACCCCTTGCATTCGCTTCGGCACGCTCGAAAGTCCCGGTGGCGAAGCGCGGACCAACGCACAAACCCGCAGGCTCTTCCAGCAAGGCCAAAAAGCACGAGCATGCCGCGAAGACGAACACGCGCAGGACCCGCAGCGTCCTCGTCAAGGCGTCCGCCCGCGACATCGCTCTTGTCCGGCAGGCCGTTGCGAACGAGATATCCGAGCGGGGCGCGCGCGCGGATCGCCTGTACGCGGCCTCGCAGTTGTCCGCCCCGATCATCCTCGACGCGAAGGCCTGCCGGCGCACCGGTACAAACGGCGAGTCAATCTACGAGAATTGCTGACGCCCACCCAGGCGCTGCACGCACGCTGCCGTGGTGGTAGGGTTGCCGCACATGGGCATGTCATTGCGCTCCTTTCGAATGACAGGAGTGCGTTCGTCATGCGTCCTCATCGAACCGCCACCGCCGCTGGTGGTTCGCCTGCCCCGCATCGCGGTACAGGGATAGCGGTGTTGCGGCGCGACTTTTGGTCATTCTACGGAGAGCAACCATGGACAAGCGTTTCTGGATTTCCGCCGTGGTCATGACCATCGCCGCGGTGCTGCTCGGATACGTGGTGCACGGCGTCCTGCTCGCTGCCGACTACACCGCGCTGGGTCCGATCATGCGCACCCCGGAGGACTCGGCCCACTATCTGCCGTGGATGCTGCTCGCCGATGCAGCCTATGGTTTGGGCATCACCTGGATCTACCGGCAGGGCTACACTCCCGCGAAGTCCGCGCTCAGCCAAGGCTTGCATTGCGGATTTGCAATCGCGCTGGTCAGCGTGATCCCGATGTTCCTGATCTACTACGCTGTCGAGCCGCTGCCCGGCATGCTGGTCGCGAAGCAGGAATGTTTTGCGCTCGTCCAGATGCTGCTGCTCGGCGTGCTCGTGGCGCTGCTGAACCCGTCGCCAACGGTGCGCTGAAAGCCTCGACAGGCCTTGCGATGCGCCGCGATCGACCTTCCACGTTGGCGATCGTCATGGCGTTGGGCTGTGCAATTGTTGCGTGCGACCGCAATGCGACCGGGACCGCAGCGGTGCCAACGCCGGTGGCGTCCACGGTTTCAGCGTCATCGGCCGAGGCGCCGGATCGGGCGACTTCAACAGGGTCGATTCCCATCGGATCGACTTCCACAAGCGATTCTGCGGCGGCCGATGCTGCAACAGCATCGCCAGCAGGCAATGCGCCAGCGCAAACCCCTGACCCGACTGGATCGCCGGCGGGCGCCGCACCAATATCCCACGCCGCCGGTCCGGTATTGCCGGAGGATCCGTTTGCCCTGCACGGCCCGATCACGGCCGATACCACCCCGGACGACCTGCGTCGCATCTACGGTGCTGCCAACGTCACCGAAGGCGATGTGCCTGGCGCCGAGGGCGCGACCGCGCATGGCATCACCCTGTTTCCCACCGATCCAGGGCGGCGCGCGTACGTGTACTACCAGGACCAGGACAAGCTCAGGCAGTTGAGCATGGTCAGCATTTCGGATGACGCATCGTTGTGGCACACCGCCCAGGGCGTCCGCATCGGCATGCCACTGTCCGGGCTCGTCGCCATCAATGCAGGCCCATTCGAATTGCTCGGTTTCGACTGGGACTATGGCGGGCAGGTCACGGACTGGCTCGGCGGCAAACTTGCGAGCGCCGCCGACGCCCCGCGGTTGCACGTGCAACTCAGGCACGGTGCGCTGCCGAAGAACGTGGCGTACAGCAGCTTGCCCATCGGCGATCGCACGTTCCGCAGCGACCATCCGCAACTCGCGAAGATGCATGCTGTGGTCGACGGGATCAGCATCAGCTTCCCCGGCATGGACGATCAATGATCCCGATTGCGGGCCAATCGCCGCGGCTGATCGACATGCGAACCCGATCGCCCCGCCCCACCCTGCACGCATCGACAGACTCACCCATCGGGAGCGGCATGAAGACGTTTGAGCGATTCAAATTGACGGCCACGGCGATGTGCCTATGTATTGGCATCGGCCTGTCGGGGTGCAGCGCTTCGAACAATCCGCTACTCGGGCATGTCTCGGCGGAGGTGGGCGGCCACGAGGTTGTCGTCACCAACTGCTACAGGATGTTCGTTCCCGACGTTCAGCCCAGCGACGGTGGACAGCGGTTCAAACCGTGCAAGGAAGCGGACGTGACGATCAAGGGCGACATGGTATTCGTCAACGGAGAGTCGTACGGGCATTTGTCCAGCGGCGACCGGGTGCTGGTGGAGGATGGCAGGGCGAAAATCGAACCGCGTTGAAGCGACGCGAGACGCGCGGCGCCGAAGGCCAACCAGTCACATCTCGAACCGGTAGCTGACCTTCACCAGGAACTGCTCCGAATCCTTCAGGCTGAATGCGTTGCCAAGGACGCTGCCGACCCCCTGGGAAAATGCGTCGAAGCCAAATCCGCCGCGCACGTAGGCGACATAGATATTCGACAGCGGCGCGAGCTCGTAGCGGTAGCGGATCTGGAAACCGAGGTTGCGCAGGTTGAAGTCGGATACCGCATCGTTGCTCGCGACCGGGGTGCCATCCGCGGCGACGCGCCATGCCTGGCGAGCGCGCGCATCGAGCGCGATGGTTTGAAGCTTGACCCGCAACTCCTGCTTCGAGCTGATCGTCCACTGCACGCCGCCGTTGAGTTGCAGCTGGTTGGCGTGGAAGCTGCCGAGCAGGTTGTCGCTCTGCCAGATGAGAAAGTCCGGATTGCGAATGGCCAGCAACTCGCCATAAACGCTCAGGGTGTCGTTGATGAAATAGGTGGGATTGAGATCGAGCTGGATCGAACCGTGCGCCGGGCCGCCCAGGCCCTCGGCGGCGTAGCGGGCATTTCCGTAGAACGACCAGTGACCATGCCGCGGCCAAAATCGCTCGTAGTATCCGTACAGCTTGCCCGGCACCTTGACGTTGCCGTTGCCGCGGGTGATGAGGTCGTCGACCCCTGGCGTGAACTGGACGATTTCGATGTATTCGTTGCCGCCGTCGCGCGTATCGCTCTGCCGGCTCAACGACCATGCATCGGCGAGCTTCACCCCATCGTCGTTGACGCGGCGCGAAACCGCGACATGCCAGTCGTGCGAGTTGTAGGTTGAATCCTTGGGGAGGTCGGTGAAGCGACGGTCGAGGCCGTAGCGGACATAGTTGAAGTTGTTGCGATCGAGGAATCCGAAATCGTCGAGCTGCAGGTTGCGACCCAGATGTTCGGCATACAGTTGCTGGCGCCACCCCTTGCCCATGTCGTAGTCGACGCGCACCTGCGCGCCGCTGTCGTCCGTCTGCTGGCCGGACTGGGCGATCGCCGAACCAACCACGGTCGTATGCACGGCCAAGGCAGGAGTTGGCGACCAGCGATGGTCGAACTCGTAGACCGTCGCGGTTCGATCCAGCAAGGGATGATCGACATTGGTGATCATCGCGCCGAAGCCCTGGGTGTCGAAATCGCGCGTGGCGCGTACGGCCTCGAAGTTGCGCCCCACCGCGTCGGCTTCGCTCGCCGCGAACACCCCGTAGTTGAACCCGGCGATGCTGCCATTGGCCTTCACCGCGGCGGTGACATCGCCAGCTGCGCCCGAGCCATCGTCCGTGGGGCCGCCCACGCGGCGGGTGTACAGCAGTCGATCGTTGTTGTTGTTGGAACCGAACGGCACGTCGAAGAAGCTCTGGTTTTCGGTGAAGAACGGGCGCTTGTCGCTGAAGAACGTGGGAACCGCGCTGAAGTTCACGACCAGGTCGTCACTCTCGACCTGGCCGAAGTCCGGGTTGAGTGCGGCGCTGAGCTGGAAGCTGCCACTGGACTTCCAGAAGATGTCCGTGCCGGTGTCAAAATGCAGCTTGTGGCTGATGTTGTTGTAGACACCGCTGACAAACGGGGTGAGCGCAAGCAGCGATTGGCTGTATTCGGGCACGTCGATCCGGGTGAACGCGCTGAGGAAACGCTGTTCGCCGCCGAAGATCGCCGGCCATGCCATGCGCTCGCCCGTGCTGCCGACCACCCGATCGAGCGAGACCCCGATCGTACGCTTGCCATCGTGGCCCTTCTTCATCGGCGCGATGTACCACGGGATCAGCATCTCGACCGACCAGGTGTCCTTGTCCTCGGAAACCGCATGCTTCCAGTTGCCGTCCCAGTCGGTATTGAACTGGTTCTCGTTGGTGATGGTCTCGTCCTGGATGCTGTCCGACAGCATCACCATGAAGTTGTATCCGACATGGCCTTCACCGTCGAAATCGACATACACGTTGACCCGGTCGTACGGGCCGCCAGCGTCGCGCGGTGCGGTCTGGTGCGTGCGCGGGATGTTGGGTGGCTGGGTACAGCGGAACGCGAACGCCAGCCCGTCGGGCGTCGCCTTGACCCAGGCTTCGGTCGGATAGGGTGACGGCTCGCGCGAGAGTGGCTGGGTGAGGCGGAAGTCCGTGATGTGCCGCGCGCCCGCCCACTCGGCCGGATCGATGTGACCGTCGATCTGCACGGAATCGGCAGCAGCAGCGGCATTCGCCGTTGCAGCGGTGGCGGACAGGAGCAGCAGCGGCAGCAGCGAGCGCATGGCCGAAATCCGCGAACAACCAGAATGTGTCAGCGTACGTTCCCGCCCGGGCGGGTGGGACTGCCGGAAGTCATGCCTCTGCGTTTGCCACCCTTCGACTGCGTGCGCTTCGGCTTGCAGCCGCGTTCGCAGATCGCGATGCCCTGGCGCTGCGTCCCGCAACCCTGGTCAGCGCTTGCGCTTGGGTTGCAGCATCGTTCCCGTACATTTGCGGGAACCGCAGCGGCAGGCCCAGACGGCCTTGAGTCGCGGCGTCTGCCGCTCCTCGAGCACGATGCCGTAGTTGTAGATCAACTCCTCGGCAGCCTTGATGTCGCGCTTGCTCTCGATGAACACGCGATCCCGGGCGAGCCGGCCTTTCTCGTCCTCTTCAAGCACCGCCATGCAATTCGGACTGCAGCCGTGGTTGATCCAGCGCGCCTCATTGCCATCAACGTTCGCATCGATGATGTACTTGTCGTTGAGCGTGAACAGGAACGTGTGGCCTGTCTCGCTGCTGCCGTCGTAAAGGTTGTCGGCCTGGCGATGGGTCATCACCCTGCCCTTGTATTCGACCAGGCGCGTGCCGGCTGGAATGTTGGTCGCAGCGAAAACTCCGTTGCCGTGGATCGCGGAGCGGCGCACGTGGATGTTGCGGGCCATGAGTGGTCCATGCGTTGGGGACGCCATTGTCGCCGCAACCGCGCGCAGCGCAAGCCCTGGGACGATGCGTGTGCCGGATTGAGAGCCAGCCCCCGAAAGCGTACAATATCGGTCCTGATTCGAGCGCCCCATTCCAACCGGCCCGCCGCCATGCTCCGCGTCACCAAGCTCACCGACTACGCAAGCCTGGTGCTGACTGTGCTGGCCAGCGCCCCGGAGCGCGTGCACAGCGCAGCCGAACTCGCTGAACGCGCACATCTCGAAGCGCCGACCGTCAGCAAGCTGCTCAAGTCGCTCGCGCAGGCCGGGCTGGTTGCGAGCTTTCGCGGCAGCACGGGAGGCTACCGCCTCGCGCGTGCGGCCGAAACGATCAGTTTGATCGCCATCGTCGAAGCGATCGAAGGCCCGCTCGGCATGACCGAATGCAGCCTGCACGACAGCGCCTGCGGCATCCAGGATCACTGCGGCGTGCGCGCGAACTGGCGGCGCATCAACGATGTCGTCGCGGACGCCTTGCGCGAGGTCACCCTCGCCCAGATGCTGGCCCCTGCAACGCGGATGCCGCGCTTGCCGCGCAGGAACATTCCGCTGCAAGTTGCCGCGGGTTGATGTCGATGTCCACGAGCCAGACCGAAATCGAACGCCAGCTGGATCGGCGTTACACCGCGGGCTTTGTTACCGACATTGCTTCGGACACGCTTCCGCCTGGCCTGGGCGAAGACGTGGTGCGTGCGATTTCAGCGCGCAAGGGCGAGCCGGAGTGGCTGACACAATGGCGGCTCAAGGCATACAGGCATTGGCTCACGATGACGCCGCCGCATTGGGCCAAACTGGACATTGCGCCGATCGATTTCCAGGCGATCAGCTACTACGCAGCGCCGAAGAAACAATATGCGTCGCTCGACGAAGTCGACCCGAAATTGCTGGAAACCTACGAAAAGCTCGGCGTGCCGCTGCACGAGCGCGCGCGGCTTGCGGGCGTCGCCGTCGACGCGGTGTTCGATTCGGTGTCCGTCGGAACGACCTTCCGCAAGGAGCTCGCCGAGAAGGGCGTGATTTTCTGCTCGTTCTCCGACGCCGTACGCGAACATCCGGAACTGGTGCGCAAGTATCTCGGCAGCGTGGTGCCGCCGGGCGACAACTATTTCGCCGCGCTCAATTCCGCGGTGTTCTCGGACGGCAGCTTCGCCTTCATCCCACGCGGCGTGCGCTGCCCGATGGAGCTGTCCACTTATTTCCGCATCAACGCGCGCGATACCGGCCAGTTCGAGCGCACCCTGATCGTCTGCGAGGAACGCGCCCAGGTCAGCTACCTGGAAGGATGTACCGCCCCGATGCGCGACGAGAACCAGCTGCACGCGGCAGTCGTCGAACTCGTCGCGCTCGACGATGCGGACATCAAGTACTCGACCGTCCAGAACTGGTACCCCGGCGACGAGAACGGCGTCGGCGGCATCTACAACTTCGTGACCAAGCGCGGCGAATGCCGCGGTGCGCGCAGCAAGATCTCATGGACCCAGGTCGAGACGGGTTCCGCGATCACCTGGAAATATCCAAGCTGCGTGCTGATCGGCGACGATTCGAGTGGCGAGTTCTATTCGGTGGCGCTGACCCACCATCGCCAACAGGCAGACACCGGCACCAAGATGATCCACCTCGGCAAGCGCACGAAGTCGAAGATCATCAGCAAGGGCATCAGCGCCGGCCGCGGGCAGAACACCTATCGGGGCCTTGTGAAGGTCGAGAGGACTGCCGAGGGCGCACGCAACTACACGCAGTGCGACTCGCTCCTGATCGGCAAGCACTGCGGCGCGCATACGTTTCCGTACATCGAGGTCAAGCATCCGACCGCGACGGTCGAACACGAAGCCACGACATCGAAGATCTCCGACGATCAGTTGTTTTATTGCCGCACGCGCGGGATCGGCCAGGAAGATGCCGTCTCGATGATCGTCGACGGATTCTGCAGGCAGGTATTCCGCGAGCTGCCCATGGAGTTCGCGGTGGAGGCGCGCAAATTGCTGGAAGTGAGTCTTGAGGGCGCAGTTGGATGAGTGCAGGTCGGCACGCCTTCGTGGCGCTCTCGAAGGCGCGTGCCGGATCTTGAGCGAAAAGGAACAGTGATGCTGAAAGTAGACAATCTGCACGTTCGCGTCGCGGGCCGCGACATCCTCAAGGGGCTTTCGCTCGAAGTGAAAGCCGGCGAGGTGCATGCGCTGATGGGCCCGAACGGCGCCGGCAAGTCCACCCTCGGAAACATCCTCGCAGGACGCGATGGCTACGAAGTGACCGAAGGTTCGGTCACCTTCGAAGGCCACGACCTGCTCGCCCTGCAGCCGGAAGTACGTGCCGCCTTGGGCGTATTTCTTGCGTTCCAGTATCCAGTCGAGATTCCAGGCGTGAACAACACCTATTTCCTGCGCGCTGCGCTCAATGCGCAACGCCGCCATCGCGGCGAGCCCGAACTCGATTCGATGGAGTTCCTCAAGCGCGTCAGGCAGAAGCTCGAAGTGCTGCATATCAGGGACGAGTTGCTGCATCGCGCCGTGAATGAAGGGTTTTCCGGCGGCGAGAAGAAGCGCAACGAGATCTTCCAGCTTGCCGTGCTTGAACCAAAACTGGCGATCCTTGACGAGACCGATTCCGGACTTGATATCGACGCGCTCAGGCTCGTCGCCGACGGAGTGAACGCCATGCGGGCCTCTGACCGCGCATTCCTGGTGATCACCCACTACCAGCGCCTGCTCGATTACATCAAGCCGGACGCGGTGCATGTGATTGCGGACGGTCGCATCGTCGAAAGCGGTGGCCCGGAGCTCGCGCTGGAACTCGAAGCCCACGGCTACTCATGGATTCGCGACCGGGTCGCCCCCGAGTCCGCAGGCGCCACATGAATGCATTGCTCTCATCGTTGACAAGCGACCGCGACCACCTCGCCGCAAGCGATCGCGCCATACTCGATGCGGTCTCCCGCGCGGGGCTGCCCGGCGCGCGCAGCGAGCGTTGGAAATACACGCCATTGCGCGCACTGGAACGCCGGAGCTTCGCGGAGCCCGTGGAAACGCCGGCCCCGGATACCGAGGCACTCCAACACATTCCCACGCCGCGTCTGGTATTCGTCAACGGCTTCCACAGCGCAGCCTTGAGCGATGTGACGGATCTGCCGGATGGCATCACGCTGCTGCCCCGGCAGTCAGACGACGCGGACACCGGGTCCGTTGCGGCGGAATCCGGCGCCGACGCTGTATTCGCGCAGGTCAACCAGGCGCTCGCCCGCAACGGACTTTCCCTGCACGTCGCGGTCGGCACCAATTTCGCATTGCCCTTGCATCTGGTGTTTGTGGGGATAGCTGCAGCGAGCGACCAAGCCTGGCACCTGCGCCACGACGTCGCAATCGCGGACGGCGCCAGCGCGACGATCGTCGAACATCACCTTGGCCTGGACGCGCATACGCACCTCGCGAACCATGCGCTTACCATCAGCCTCGGCGCAAACGCCGCATTGCGACATGCGCGCATCCAGGATGATTCCGACGGCGCGACCTTGATCCAGGAAACCCGCGTCGCCGTGTCGGAACGCGCGGAGTATCGTCGCGTGGATCTCGAACTAGGAGCCGCGCTGTCCCGCCATGAACTCATGATCTCACTCACGGGCCAGCATGCGACGCTGTGTTCCGGCGGCGTGTTGTTCGCCGATGGTCGTCGCCATCTGGACACACGCCTGGATATCCGCCATGTCGCGCGCGACACGACATGCGACCTCCGCTGGCGAGGGCTTGCGTCTGAGCGCAGCCGCGCAGTCTTCCACGGTGGCATTGTCATCGAGCCTGGTGCCGACGGCAGCGATGCAAGGCTATCGAACAAGAACCTGCTGCTGTCGGCCGATGCCGAGATCGATGCACAGCCGGTGCTGGAAATCCATGCTGACGAGGTCAAGGCGGCGCACGGCGCGACGGTTGGTCGACTCGATGAGACCGCATTGTTCTACTTGCGCTCGCGCGGACTGCCGCTTGCGGAAGCGCGGCAATTGCTGATCGCCGCTTTTTGTCGCGAACCATTGCGTGTGCTCGACGATTCTTCATTGACTGCCTGGCTGACCGGTTCGATCGACCACCGGCTGAACGCCCTGGAGGCCAAATCGTGAGCCAGGCGAGCCGCGCCAATGCGCGCCACTACCGGTGGGGAGACGCCAGCGATGTCTGGCATTTGCTCGAAGGCGAAGAACTCTCGGTGACCTCGGTGCCTCGCAACCACGGCGACCGCGAGGATGTACGCGCGTGAACGATCATCGAGTGCATCCCCAGCCCGACCCGCACCCGCGTGCAATCCAGGGAATCGACGATGTGGACTGGGCCCGTGTGCGTGATGATTTTCCAATCCTTGCGCGACAGATCCACGGCAAGCCCCTGGTCTATTTCGATTCGGCGAATACCGGGCAGAAGCCCGCAGTGGTGATTGATGCGGTGGATCGCTACTACCGCGAATACAACGCCAATGTTTCGCGCGCGGTGCATACCCTCGGCGAACAGGCCACAACCGCCTACGAGGCCGCCCGCGACAGGCTCGCCGCTCACGTCAACGTGCATCGCAACGACTTGGTGTTCACCAGCGGCACGACGATGGCGATCAATCTCGTCGCCTATTCCTGGGCATTGCCGCGGCTCAGGCCTGGCGATGCGATCCTGCTCACACGCATGGAACATCATGCGAATATCGTTCCGTGGCAACTGGTGGCCGGGCGTACGGGCGCGAGCATCAAGGTTGCGGAGATCACGCCCGAAGGAGTCCTTGACCTCGACGCTTTGTACAGGGCGATGACGCCGGAAGTAAAATTGCTCGGACTCACACATGTGTCAAACGTTCTGGGTACGGTCAATCCGGTTCGCGAGATCTGCCGCGAGGCGCGCAAGCGCGGCATCATCACGGTGATCGATGGATCGCAGGCGCTCCCGCATCGCGCCGTGGACATCCCGGCGATCGGCTGCGATTTTTATGCGTTCACCGGCCACAAGATGTGCGGCCCCACCGGCACCGGCTGCCTGTGGGCACGGCGCGAACACCTCGCCGCCATGCCTCCGTTCTTCGGCGGAGGCGAGATGATCCGCGAAGTCCGGTTCGAAGGCACCGTGTTCAACGATCCGCCGCACAGGTTCGAGGCGGGAACGCCGAACATCGCGGGATTCATCGGGCTTGGCGCCGCAGTCGACTATCTCGACGCGCTTGGCATGGCGAATGTCGATGCGCGAGAACAGCAGTTGCTTGCGCATGCGACCGAAGAGCTGCTTCGGATCGACGGCATGCGCATCATCGGCTCCGCGCCCGGCAAGGCTGCGGTGATCTCGTTCCTGCTCGAAGGCGCGCACGCGCACGATCTCGCAACATTGCTCGACCTGGAAGGTGTCGCGGTGCGCTCAGGCCACCACTGCGCACACCCGCTGATGCAGTTCTACGGCGTCGCCGCGACCTGCCGCGCCTCGCTGGCTTTCTACAACACGCATGCCGAGATCGAGCGCTTCATCTCCGCTTTGCTCAAGGCACGCAAACTCTTGGCTTGAACGGAACAACCCCATGCAACAGTTGAACTTTCGCGCCGCGACCGCGGCCGATGCCGAGGCAATCATCGCGCTGGTCGAGTCCGCTTACCGCGGCGACGCGAGCCGTGCAGGATGGACCACCGAGGCCGACTTCCTCGATGGTCGGCGCACCGGTGCGGACGATGTGCTGGCGCAGATTGCGCGATCGCAAAGCCGCATCCTGCTCGCTGAAAAGGAACAGGCATTGCTGGCGTGCGCGCAGGCGGCCGTGGAGGACGGCGCCGGTTATTTCGGCATGTTCTCGGTGCAGCCGGGATTGCAGAACGCGGGAATCGGCAGGGCCATGCTTGCCGAGGCCGAACGCATCGCGCGCGAGGAGTGGGGTCTTTCCATGATGCGAATGACCGTGATCGACATTAGAGCCGAGCTGATCGCCTGGTACGAGCGTCGCGGCTATCGGCGCACTGGAATCACCAAGCCGTTCCCTTATGGCGATGCGCGTTTCGGGATACCCAAGCGCGACGACCTGCGCTTCGAGATCCTGGAAAAGGCGTTGTGACGGGTATTTCCAGGCAGTTCTTTCGCGTGGGCCCGGACAGCGATGCAGGTCCCTCCCGGTGAATCCCTGGATCCGCGTCTGCACGACCGCCGAGCTTCTTCCGGGCGAACACGCCGTGGCCTGGGACGGTGATACACCGATCGTCGTGTTCAATGTCGATGGCGATCTCTACGCGCTCGAGGACACCTGCAGCCACGAACAATTCGAACTCAGCGCAGGCGAGCAGAATGGCTTCGAGGTGACCTGCGCACTGCACGGCGCGCGCTTCGATGTACGCAGTGGAGAAGCATTGTGCGCGCCTGCGTACGCACCGGTGCCGCGATTTCCGGTCAAGATCGAAAACGGCATCGTGTGGACGCACGACGATCGCAGCTGACCGGGCCGATGCTGCCGAACCCGTTTGAACCAGCCGCGACTTTGCCTGCGGTCAAGGCTTGCGCTGGATGCGCACCAACAGCACGTCGCCACCGCCATCGAGGATGCTGCGCGCTGCATCGTTGCCAGGCGCACCGTCCAGTAACGTGGTGTCGCCCGCATTCATGCCCACGGATTCCCCGGCCGACTTCACCGTCGCACGGCCCGAGATCAGATGGATCGCCCACGACACGCCGGCTTCGGCGAAGAACACCATCGACCCGACCAAGGGTCGGTGATACACCTGCATCGTGCACCGATCCCGTCGGACGATTGCGTTGAAGTCCGCGGTCGGTCCATCGATCAGGTGGCATTGCACGGAAAGTTCACCCGCGAATCCCATACGACCGTGCGGCGGCGCGAGTTCGGTGTTGGTCCCGTCGTCAAACGCCAGACGCATGCCATTGCCTGCCAACAACACAAGCACGCGATCGTAACCGGGGAATGCGGAGAAGGCGCAGTCGGTATCAATCTCGGCGATCGACAAGCGCCAGTCCCACTCATTTTCACCTGCGGATCCGCCTGCATGCTCAGGCGCATCTTCGCAGGAACCGTTCAATGCGCGTTCCGGTTGCTTCCCACTGCACTGCGCAAATATCACCTTCGTCCAGCCAAGGCCGTTGCGCCAGCGCTCGCGCCGATATTCGTTGGCTGGGATGAGTCGCAGCGGCATGGGCAAGTCGTGTCGGAAACCCGCACAGGGCAGCGCGGGCCAGTGAAGGTGGCGCTCGGGACATGCAGTCTAGCCGAGGTCGCCCCACCCACTCCAATCAAGCAGGCAGCAATGCACAATGCCTGGTCCAGGGACAGTTGCGCATCCACGCATGAGTTGCCCGAAAAAGCCATCCGGCGCCACTTCCGGCCGGATGGCAGACCAACACCATCAACGCTTGGTGGTCGGTGCCGTGGCAGCAGCAACCGAGCCGAGCACGATGTACGAACGATTCTTCTCGATCGTCTTGAGCCCGATTCCCTTGACCTGGGCAAGCTGGTCGGCGGTCTTGAACGCACCATGTTGTTTCCTGTAGGCGACGATCGCAGCTGCCTTCGATGGACCGATGTTGATCAGCGCCTGGTGAATCGCATCCGCATCGGCCGTATTGACGTTAACCTTTTGGGCAGCCTTCTTGGCTTGCCTGGCCGCCCCGGCGTGCTTGCCATGGCTGGTCGCGGATGTTGCCGCAACGACCCCTGCCTTGTTGGCAGTTGTACCCTTGGATGTCGCGTTCGCGCTGCCAATCAGCAGCACAGAGAGTGCGATCGTTTGCAACATTGCAGTGAGTTTGTTCATGGTGGCGTCTCCTGGGGCTGATGGGTTGTCTTGCCGAACTCCTGTTCGAGCCCGGCAATGCCAGTCTGCAATTCGTACAGTGCAGCGCATATCGCTGGATTGCGCTGGAGTGCCTGCGCTTGTGCCGCGCCAAGGTGTAGGATTTTTCCTACCCCGACCGGCCTGAGGGGTAAACTGGCCGCCCAAGCAAGGAAACGCCCCCATGGACGAAGCCGGAATGGACAAGACGCGCGCCGATCGATTCGTCGGCGAACTGTGGGACGACACGATCGTTCCGCAACTGGTCGAGTACATCCGCATCCCGAACAAGTCGCCGATGTTCGACGCGAACTGGGCCAGCCACGGCTACATGGACGATGCGGTCAGGCTCATGGAGAGGTGGGCGCGTGCCCAGCCGATCCCCGGCATGCAAATCGAAGTCGTGCGCCTTCCGGGCCGAACACCGGTCATCTTCATCGAAGTCCCAGCAAGCGCCGATGCGGCAAGTAACGATTGCGTCCTTCTATACGGCCACCTGGACAAGCAGCCGGAAATGACTGGCTGGTCCGATGGCCTCGGTCCGTGGCAACCGGTGATCCGCGGTGACAAGCTGTTCGGCCGCGGCGGGGCAGATGACGGCTACGCGATTTTCGGCTCGCTTGCCGCGATCATGGCGCTCGGCGAGCAGAAGCTTCCGCATGCTCGCTGTGTCGTACTGATCGAAGCGTGCGAGGAATCCGGCAGCTACGACCTGCCCAGCTACGTCGATCACCTCGCTGCACGCATCGGCAAGCCATCCTTGGTGGTATGCCTTGATTCGGGCTGCGGCAACTACGAGCAACTGTGGTGCACAACCTCGCTACGGGGTCTGGCAGGCGGCAACCTGATCGTGAACGTACTCAGTGAAGGCGTGCACTCCGGAGATGCGTCGGGAATCGTGCCGTCGAGTTTCCGGATCCTCCGCCAGCTGCTGTCCCGACTCGAGGACGAGACCAGTGGTCGCATCCTGGTCGACCAGCTGCACACGCCAATTCCCGAAGAGCGCATTGCGCAGGCACGCAAGGTCGCAGAGGTACTGGGAAGGGATGTGTACGACAAGTTCCCGTTCCTGGCCGGAATGTCGCCGATGTCAGGCGACATTGGTGAGCTCGTACTCAACCGGGCATGGCGACCGGCGTTGTCGGTCACCGGTGTCGACGGCCTGCCGCCACTCGACAATGCGGGCAACGTCTTGCGTCCGCACTCGGCGGTGAAGCTTTCGCTGCGCCTGCCGCCGACCCTGGACGGCGAAGTCGCCGGCGCAATCCTGAAGAGCTTGCTGCTGGATGCTCCACCGAATGGCGCGCACGTCTCCTTCGAACTCGAAAAATCGTCGACTGGCTGGAATGCCCCGCCAATGTCGGACTGGCTGACCCACGCGATCGACCGCGCGTCGCACGATTTCTTCGGCAAGCCCGCGGTGTACATGGGAGAAGGCGGCACGATTCCGTTCATGGGGATGCTCGGCGCCAAGTTCCCGGGCGCGCAGTTCATGATTACGGGCGTACTTGGTCCGCACTCCAACGCACATGGCCCCAATGAGTTCCTGCACATCCCCACCGGGAAACGGGTGACGTCGTGCGTGGCCCGCGTGCTGGCGGGACACTACCACGCGAGCAGGAAGGGCCTGACGACCGGCGTCGGAGTGGCCGCGGGGGATACGCGCATCGCCAATCCCAGCTGCTGTTGACACCTGTGTCGACCCTTCCAGACCCGACAGTCCAGGCCATGAGGCGATCGTGATCGTCCTCTACACCATCCTGATCGGCTTCTTCATCGGCCTGATTGCGCGGGCGGTCAAGCCCGGCGACGATCGCATGGGGCTCATGATGACCACGTTGTTTGGTGTCGGCGGCGCACTGATCGCGAAATACGTCGGCTCCCAAATGGGATGGTATTCAGAGAGCGACCCGCTGAGCTTCGTCGCTTCGCTGATTGGAGCCATCCTTCTGCTCACTCTGTACTCGTTGCTCAGGCGCAAGAAACGCTAGTCGCACGCAGCGTCGCATCCAGCGAGTCAGACGCGGGTTTGTCGCGCTCAACGCTTCCCCATCCGCTCCAGGAGCTGATCGACGAGTTGCTGGGCCAGCACGTCGGCGCCAACATCGACATTGACGAGGCGGATGTCGGCATGTTCAGGCAATTCGTAAGGCGAGTCGATGCCGGTAAAATTGCGGATCTCGCCGGCGCGCGCCTTTGCGTACAGGCCTTTCGCATCGCGTCGCTCGCAAACCTCGATCGGGGTATCGACAAACACTTCGGCGAATTCGCCAGGCGCGAACATCTCGCGCGCCATGCGGCGCTCCGCCCGGAACGGCGAGATGAAAGACACCAGCACGATCAATCCCGCTTCGGCCATGAGCCGCGCTACTTCGGCGACGCGGCGAATGTTTTCGACACGATCCTCATCAGTGAACCCGAGGTCCTTGTTCAACCCGTGGCGAACGTTGTCGCCATCAAGGATGTAGCTGTGATACCCGAGCGCATGCAGACGCCGATCAACGAGGTTCGCGATCGTCGACTTGCCCGAACCCGATAGTCCGGTAAACCAGAGGCACAGAGGCAACTGCCCCTTGGTCGCAGCGCGCGCATGGCGGTCGATCTCAAGGCTGTGCCAATGAATGTTGGAAGCACGCCGCAGCGCGAAATCGATCGTGCCGCAGGCAACGGTCGCGTTGCTTTGCCGGTCGATCAGTATGAATCCGCCTAGCGTGCGATTGCGCGCATAGGTTTCGAACGCGACTGGCTGGTCGAGGTTGATATTGCAGTATCCGACTTCGTTGAGCTCGAGCCGCTTCGCAGCCAGGTGTTCCTGGGTGTTGACGTCGACCTTGTGCTTGATCTCGGTGATTGTCACACCAACAAGGCGCGCAGCCATCTTCAGCCAGTACGGACGCCCCGGGAACAACGGCGAATCGCTCATCCACAACACATGCGCAGCGAACTGGTCGGCGACTTCGGGCGGCTGCCGCGCGGCAGAAATCACGTCGCCCCGGCTGATGTCGACTTCGTCGCGCAACGTCAAGGTCACCGCCTGGCCATCGACGGCACTCTGAAGATCGCCATTTGCAGTCACGATGCGCGCGACCTGCGAGCGCTTGCCCGACGGATGCACGACTACCTCGTCGCCGACCGCGACAGAGCCCGCTGCGATGCTGCCCGCAAAGCCGCGGAATTCCTGGTTCGGACGATTGACCCACTGCACCGGCAGGCGGAACCCGATCGCCGTGTCGATGCGATCGAGCGCCACCGATTCGAGATGCTGGAGCAGCGACGGCCCGCTGTGCCACGGCATCGCAGCAGAACTCCCCATCACGTTCTCGCCCCGCAATGCCGACAACGGAATGCACTCGACCTCGTCGATTCCAAGCTGGGCCGCCAGCGCGCGGTAGTCGGCCGCGATCGCCTGGAATACGCCCTGCTCGTAACCCACCAGGTCCATTTTGTTGACCGCCAGCAGCACGCGCCGGATGCCGAGCAGCGACACGATGTAACTGTGTCGATGCGTCTGCGTCAGCAGGCCCTTGCGGGCGTCCACGAGCACGACGGCCAGGTCTGCGGTGGACGCGCCGGTCGCCATGTTACGTGTGTACTGCTCGTGTCCGGGACAATCGGCGACTATGAACTTGCGCTTCTCTGTGCTGAAGAAGCGATACGCGACGTCGATGGTGATGCCCTGCTCACGCTCGGCGGAGAGTCCGTCCACGAGCAGCGCGAAATCGATCTCGCCATTCTGGGTGCCGTGGCGAAGGCTGTCTGACTCGAGAGTCGCAAGCTGGTCGTCGAACAGCAGCTTGCTGTCGTGCAGAAGCCTTCCGATCAGGGTGCTCTTTCCGTCGTCGACGCTGCCGCAGGTGATGAAGCGCAGCAAGTCCTTGGTCTCGTGCCGACGCAAGTAAGCAAGCAGGTCGACTGCTTCTTCGGAAGCGCTGGATTCGATCGTGGTGTCGTTCGTATCCATCAGAAATAGCCTTCGCGCTTCTTGGCTTCCATCGATGCCGCCGGGTCGTGATCGATCACCCGGCCCTGTCTCTCCGAAGTGCGCGCGACCAGCATTTCGGAGATTACCTGCTCCAGCGTGTCGGCATCCGACTCGACTGCACCAGTCAGCGGATAGCATCCCAGGGTGCGGAACCGCACGCGCTTGCGCATCGGCTCCTCGCCATCGCGAAGCGGCATGCGGTCGTCGTCGACCATGATCAGCGTGCCATCGCGTTCGACGACCGGCCGCTCCGCCGAAAGGTACAGCGAAGGCACCGGCACGTTCTCGCGGAAGATGTACAGCCAGATATCCAGCTCGGTCCAGTTCGACAAGGGAAACACCCGCACGCTCTCGCCCTTGTGGATGCGCGCGTTGTAGAGGTTCCACAATTCGGGACGCTGGTTCTTCGGATCCCAACGATGCTGGCTTGATCGAAACGAAAACACGCGTTCTTTCGCGCGCGATTTCTCTTCGTCGCGTCGGGCTCCGCCGATCGCCGCGTCGAAACCGTGCTTGTCCAAGGCCTGCTTGAGCGCCAGCGTCTTCATCACATCGGTGTGCACGGTGGCTCCGTGGGTAAAAGGACCGATGCCATCGCGTATGCCGTCCGGATTCGTATGGACGTGCAGGGTAATGCCGGTCTCGGCCACGCGCAGGTCGCGGAAAGCGATCATTTCGCGGAACTTCCAGCCGGTATCGACATGCAACAGCGGGATGGGCGGCTTCGCGGGATGGAACGCCTTCAACAACAGGTGCAACAATACCGAGGAGTCCTTTCCGATCGAATACATCATGACCGGATTGTGGAACTCGGCCGCGACCTCGCGCAGGATATGCATGCTCTCAGCTTCGAGGCGGTCGAGATGGGAAAGTGTTGTCATTTCAGGATTCTTTCTCGCGCCCATAGATGTCTTCGAAGCGCACGATGTCGTCTTCGCCCAGATAGTCTCCCGTTTGCACTTCAATGAGTTCCAGCGGCTCGATGCCGACGTTCTCGAGCCTGTGTTTCGCGCCCAGCGGGATGAACGTGCTCTGGTTTGTTCCGAGATCGAACACGCTTTCGTCGCACGTCACGCGCGCCTGTCCAGTGACGATGATCCAGTGCTCGGCGCGATGATGGTGCAACTGCAGCGACAGGCTCGCACCCGGCTTGACGGTGATGCGCTTGACCTGGAAACCCGGCCCTGCCTCGATGCCATCGTAGCTGCCCCATGGCCGATAGACCTTGCGGTGGATTCGCGCATGCGGACGTTCATCGCCCTTGAGACGCGCGACGATGTGTTTTACGTCCTGTACGCGCTCGCGATGTGCGACGAGCAGAGCGTCGTCGGTATCCACGACGACCAGATCGTCGAGCCCGATCAGTGCGATCAACCGACGCTCGGACCACGCAAGCGTATTGCGCGTATCGATCGACAGCACGTCTCCACGATGCGCGTTTCCGTCCGCGTCCTGGCGCGAGATATCCGTCAATGCCGCCCACGAACCGACGTCGTTCCATCCGACGTCGATCGGCAGCACGAATGCGTGCTCGGTTTTCTCCATCACCGCGTAGTCGATCGAATCGGCCGGGCACGCCTCGAATCCGGCACGGCCCAGCCGCACGAAGTCGTTGTCGACCGTCGCGGTCGCGAGCGCTTCGCGGCACCGGGCAAGCATTTCGGGTGCATGGTGCGCAAGCTCGTCGAGATAGCGCGAGGCGCGAAACAGGAACATGCCGCTGTTCCAGAAATAGTCGCCGGACGCGAGATATGCGGTCGCAGTGACCAGGTCCGGCTTCTCGACGAACTGCTCGATTGGCCGCACGCCCCCCACGGGTCCTGCAGCGGTATTGCGCGCGCGAATGTAGCCATAACCGGTTTCAGGCGCGTTCGGCACGATCCCGAACGCAACGAGGGCACCGCCCTCGGCGGCCGACAATGCCTTCAGCACGGCCGCGCGAAAAGCCGCTTCATCTGCGATCACGTGATCCGAAGGCAACACGAGCAGGACCGGGTCGCCCGCATCGCGCATCGCGTGCAAGGCGGCAACCGCGATCGCGGGCGCGGTATTGCGGCCGACCGGCTCGAGAATCAATGCGTCCGCGCGCGTGCCCAGTGCGTCCAGCTGCTCGGCGACGATGAAGCGGTGCTCCTCGTTGGCCACCACGAGTGGAGCGCCGACGGCCGGAAGATCGCGCACGCGCAGCCACGTCGCCTGCAGCAACGAATGCTCGCCGGCGAGCGGAAGGAACTGCTTCGGGTAGGTCTCGCGTGACAGTGGCCACAGCCGCGTACCGGAACCGCCAGACAGCAATACGATCTTCAGTCCTGACATAGTCGCCCAGGGCGCAGGGGAGGCATATGATGCCAGACCGTGCCGTGCATCACGATATAGCCCCATTGCATCTGCGCATAACGTCAATGGGGCATGCCATCGGCCAGTGCACCTTACGCGCGTCTGCAAAGCTGTGTCCCGGCAGCCCTGGCGGACAACGGCTTGGGTGCCGGGCTCTCGACCCCCAAATCACGCGCAGCCAGAGAAGCACGGCTGTCGATCCGGTCGCCGCAGTGGCATGCTGCGTGCGGCTCCGAAGGACATGCAAATGAGGGACGACGATCGCGCGCAGGCGCGCCAGGCGTGGGCACGCAGCGCTCTTGACGATCAGCAGGCAACGCTGGACCGGGCGTCGATGGACGCCGGCTTCCGCAGCTATTGGCGCAGCCAGGGCCGCAATGGCAGCCGCATCGTGATGGACTCACCTCCCGACAAGGAGGACGTGCGGCCATGGCTGCGCATGCGCGATCTTCTCGAATCGGGCGGCGTCCGCGTGCCACGCGTCCTCGCGCAGGATGTCGATGCCGGATTCCTGCTTCTCGAGGATCTGGGCGTGGAGACCTACCTGCAGGTGATCGATGCAGAAAACGCCAGCGTGTTCTTCAACGATGCGATCGGGCAATTGCTGAAGTTGCAGGCGATCCCATGCCCGCCCGATCTGCCGGTTTACGACGAAGCCTTGCTGATGCGCGAGTTGCGCCTGTTCGACGCATGGTTTCTCGATCGCGAACTTGGATTGACGCTGGATGGGCCAACCTTGGCGGCTCTGGAACATGTCTACCGCCTGCTGGTCGAAGCAGCGCTCGCGCAACCCCGCGTGCTGGTGCATCGCGACTTCATGCCACGCAACCTGATGCCGGCCATCGACGGACCCGCGGTACTGGATTTCCAGGACGCGGTGCGCGGCCCGATCGCATACGACGCCCTAAGCCTTTTCAAGGACGCGTTCGTGAGCTGGCCGGAGTACCGCGTGGACACCTGGCTCGATCGCTACCACGCCCGTGCCTGCGTGTTGGGGCTGCCGGTCCCCGCACTCTGCCAGTTCCGTCGCGACGCCGACTGGATCGGCATCCAGCGACACCTGAAAGTCCTGGGCATCTTTGCGCGCCTGAAACATCGCGACGCCAAGCACAGGTACATCGCGGACGCGCCACGCTTCCTCGCCTATCTGGACGGCGTGCTGCCGCGTTACCCGGAGCTCGCCGCACTCACGGACGTGCTCGACCGCTGGGTGCGTCCGGCGGTGCAACAAAGGCTCCCGGCATGAACGCGCTGATCTTCGCCGCCGGCAAGGGCGAACGCATGCGCCCGCTGACCGAACGCACGCCAAAGCCGCTCCTGCTGGCCGGGGGCAAACCGCTGATCGCGTGGCATTTGGAAAAACTTGCCGCGATGGGGGTCGGCGACGTGGTGATCAACACCGCATGGCTTGCCGAACAATTTCCGCAGACGCTCGGCGACGGCTCGCGCTGGGGCCTGCGCCTGCACTATTCGTACGAAGGCGCGGAACCGCTCGAAACCGGCGGCGGCATGTTGCATGCGCTGCCATTGCTCGGAACAGCGCCGTTCCTCGCGATCAACGGCGACATCTGGACCGATTGCGACTTCGCATCCCTCCCGCGTGAACCAACCGGGCTGGCGCACCTGGTGCTGGTCAACAACCCAACCCAACATCCGCGTGGCGATTTCGGCGTGGACGGCGACGGTCGCCTCCACCCACATCCGGATTCGCCTCATACCGATGCGCTGCGAGCATTGACCTTTGCCGGAATTGGTACGTATCGCCCGGAGGTGCTCGATGATTGGCGCCGCCTCAGCAAGAAACCAGCAGACGCGACCAATGGGCCACCGCGGTTCTCCACGATCCCGGTACTGCGCGAACGCATGTTGCTCGGTCAGGTTTCATGGCAACAGCACATGGGCGCATGGAGCGATATCGGCACGCCAGAGCGGCTGGCGCAACTTGATGCGGCATTGGATCGGTAGTCGCTTCGATCGAACCGTAGGGTCATTCGACGTCGAGTACCTGGCGCAGGAACGGCACGGTGATCCTGCGCTGTGCAGCCAGCGATTCGCGATCCAGCCGGTCCAGCAGCGCAGTAAGCGTCGCCAGATCGCGATCGACGCGCCGGAACAACCAGTCCAGCACGCTATCGTCGAGTTCAAGTCCGCGCACATGCGCACGTTCGCGCAGTATTCCCCGACGCGATGCCTCATCGGGTACAGCGAGTGCGAACTGCGTGCATTGCGCAAGCCGCGAGCGCAGGTCCGGCAGCGCAAGCGCGAGTTGCAGCGGGGTGGCATCTGCCGCATACAACAGCACCCCTCCAGCGTCACGCATACGGTTGTGCAGATCGAACAACGCGACTTCCGCCGAGCGATCCCCGGCCACCGACTGCACATCGTCGATGCAGGCCAGCCACACCACGCCCTGGCCGGCCATCGCATCGGCTGCGCGCCGCCCGAACAGTTTCAGCGGAAGGTACGCGACCGCGCGCGCATGCACCGCTGCCTCGGCGCACGTCGCCAGCAGAAGGTGGCTCTTGCCTGCGCCTGAAGGCCCGCTGAGGAAGACACTGTCGCAGCCGTCACCCGAAGCCAGCGCCCCCAGCAATGCAAGCGATCCAGGCGGCGCTTCGCGGTAGCCATGCAGTCGCTGGTCCTGTCCGAAGCGCAGGCCGAGCGGCAGTTGCGGTGTACTCATGAAGCCACGATCACGATGCGGTCGCCGGAGGATCGTCGTCGGGGCCATTGTCGAGCGGGCGGATGCGCTCGCCAACCACGATCAGCGAGACGGTTTCCTCGACGATCGGGGTCGGGCCGGCGTACAGCTTGCTCGATGTGTAGCGTTCGTGCGCGTAACGCAGCAACACCATCGCAATCGCCGAAACAGGCAGTGCCAGCAGCACGCCGAGGAACCCGAACAGCTGGCCGCCGGCCATGATCGCAAAGATGACCCCGACCGGATGCATGCCGATCTTGTTGCCAACCAGCCGCGGTACCAGCACGTACGATTCCATGGTCAGCCCGAACGCGAACACGCCGAGCACCATCAGCACGTGCGCGCCGTCGCCGAATTGCACCAGCGCCGCGATCAGGCTCAGCGACACGCCGGTGATCGCGCCAAGATAAGGCACGAAGCTCACCATGCCTGCGATGAATCCAACCAGCAAAGCGAGGTCCAGCCCGACCATCCACAGGCCGACCGTGTAGATGATCCCCAGCGAAACCATCACCGACAGCTGGCCGCGCAGGAAGCCCCCGAGCATCTCGTTGGACTCGCCCGCCAGGCGCGCGACGGTTGGCTGGATGGTCCGCGGCAGCAGCGCGTCCACGCGTGCGACCAGGATGTCCCAGTCGCGCAGGAAGTAGAAGGACAACACCGGCACCAGGCAGACCGTCGACAGCACCTGGATCAGCACCAGGCTCGAACGCGACACCCTGCCGAGAACGCTCGTGGCGACGCCTGCCTGCTGCCAGTGCGCGTGCAGCATCGCGATCACCTGCTGCGGATCGATATACGGGGCGAGATCGAGGTGGGTACGCGCTTTGATCCACGGCAAGGCGGTCTTGTGCATCCAGTCCGCATACGTCGGCATTTGCTGGACGAAATGGCTGATCTGGTCGCCCAGCAACGGCAGCAGGAACACCAGCGCGAGCGCGCTCAGCGTGCTCATCACGAAGAACACCAGGAGCACGGCAAACGTCCGGCTCATCCGCGCGAGCTCGAGGCGATCCACCAGCGGATCGCCCAGGTAACCGAAGAACAGAGAGATGACAAACGGGGTCAGTACGGGAGCCAGCAGCCACACGAGAACACCGACCACGACAGTGAAAACGAGCCATTGCCATCGGCGCGCGTCGTCTGCCGCCTCGGCGCCGCGCACGCTGGGCGCGGGCCCGGAAGTTACGGGATCGAATGGGTTCATGGCATCGCTCCGCTCAATACACCAAACGCATGCCGACTTCGGCGCTGCCGGTTCACTGCCGCCGCGCACCCAAACTGCGATACGCGCGCACGCTCCAGCGCACAACATAGTCGATGCCGCTCGCGATGGTGAGAGCTGCAACCAGCCAGTCCCCCGCCGTCACCGAGGCAGCCGGCCACGATCGCCATGCAAGTCCGACCAGCAGCATCAAAACCAGCCCGATCTGGGCAACCGTGGTCGCCTTGCTGAGCAGCGTCGGGCGGCCCTCCACCGGACCGACCACGGCGTTGTAGGCAACCGCACCCGCAACGATCACGACATCGCGGCCGATCACCAGCGCCATCAGCCAGCCGGGACATGCATAAGCGAGCCACAGCCCGACGAAGCTGGCCACCAGCAACAATTTGTCGGCGACCGGATCAAGCAACCCGCCCAACCGCGTCTGCCAACCGAAGCGCTTGGCCAGCCAACCGTCGAATGCATCCGACGCGCCGGCCGTCAATGCAACACCCAGGGCCAGACCATAGTCGCCGCCGCGCAGGCCCCACACCAACGGGAGCACCAGCAGCATCCGCGCCCCGGTAATGATGTTGGGGAGCTGGCGCAGGTTCACGGTCGCAGGCGGAACACCGCATTGCCATTGACACTGTCGGCTTCCGGCTCCAGCACCTGGCTGACTCCCACGACGCTGCGGAATCCCTCAATGCCGGTAGTCAGGTCGAGCTGCATGCGCAAGCGGTCCTCAACCGTGTCGACCAGAACGATCTTGCGCACGATCCCAAGGCCTTCGAGGTAACCCATCGCGCGCACGTAGTCGTCGCCGCTGCGCAATCCGTCGATTTCGATCGTGAAGGTGCCGGCAGGTCCACCCGCAGTGACCTTGGCGTACTTCCTCGCCAGAGCATCGGCCGCGCCATCGGCCGCATTCGCCATGGCAAGGCGCGCGTCCGGGTTGGTTTCACTCCACCGATTCAATTCGCCGCCGCCGTCGAGCAGGACCCATTGCGCGCTCCAGCCGCCAGCGGTGCGCACCAGCTTGCCAACCAATTGCTGCGGACCGTAGGCCGCCGAAGGCAACACCACTGCCTGCGCCGGTCCAATGCCAGAAGCCAGCAGTGCAATCTGCGATTCAACCGGTGTCGCGGTTGGCAGCACGATGTTCAATCCCCGTTCGGCTGCGCGGTCCGTCAACGACTTCACCGCATTGACATGCGCCGTCCCAACCATCCGCGCTCCGTGGCCGTCGTCAATCACCAGCCAAAGCACCACCGGCGCGCGCGGCGCCGGCCAGACCGGCAATCCGGAGCCCGCGATCAATGCATCCACTGCCGAACGGTCGAATTTCGCGACCAGCCTCTGCCGATAGATCGGTGCCCCGTTGATGGTCTCGGACTCGGCGCTGTAACGGGACTCCTGCACGAGTTTGCCGGCTTCGGCCAGCAGCCCGTGCACTTGTGGCAGCGAGGCGGCGTTGCGTTGGCCGGTCACCTTGACGATGACCTGCACCAGCGCGCGCTGCACCGCTCCGGCGCGTTCGCCCGGGCCCTGGCTGTTGACCATCACGCTGCCTTCGTAGAGCGACGCATCGTCGGCGCGCGCGACGGCGCCGAGCGCGAGCAGACTCACGGCAAGCAAAAGGCAGGTGATTGCATGGCGCATGGTTGTACCCAGGACAGGACAGATGGCAATTATGGTGCGTAATCGCCGAAAAGGCAGCGAAACAGATATCGGAGCGCAGTTGACGCGCTGCTCTGGCATAAATTGCCAGAGCCGATCAGGTCCCCTACGACGCGCAGCGGAACCATCTTCACACCGGGGCGCTCCGGTGGCCTTGACGCGATGCATGCCTTCACCGGGTCCAGGCAACGCTGCTTCCGCCCAATCCATAGCTGCAAGTGGTGAGCGATAACGATCCAATTCAAGCGCCCGGGCCCGCGCCGCGCGGCGGTCGGGATGGCGCTGGTAGAATGCCGGTTTCCGTGCGGACCAACCCCTTGTCGACTGCAACCCCACCTCCCGCCCCCATCACCTACCGCGATGCCGGTGTCGACATCGACGCGGGCAACTCGGTTGTGGAACGCATCAAGCCTCTGGTTCAACGCACCTTCCGCCCGGGTGTAATGGGCGGGCTCGGCGGTTTTGGCGCTTTGTTCGACCTGTCCGGGCGCTATCGCGAACCCGTGCTGGTATCGGGTACCGACGGCGTGGGCACCAAGCTCAAGCTCGCCCAACAACTTGGCCGTCACGACACCATCGGCATCGACCTGGTCGGCATGTGCGTCAACGACGTCCTCGTGCAAGGCGCCGAGCCGCTTTTCTTCCTCGACTATTTCGCGACCGGCAAACTCGACGTGGATACCACCGTCGCCGTGGTCGGTGGAATCGCGCGCGGCTGCGAGCTCGCGGGCTGCGCATTGATCGGTGGCGAAACCGCGGAGATGCCCGACATGTACCCGTCCGGCGAATACGACCTGGCAGGGTTCTGCGTCGGCGCCGTCGAGAAATCGGAACTGCTCGACGGATCGCAGGTGCACGCGGGCGATGTGCTGATGGGCATCGCATCGAGCGGGCCGCATTCGAACGGCTACTCGCTGATCCGGCGCATCGTCGATCGCGCGGGCCGACCGCTGGACCTGGACCTCGGCGGAGTGAGCCTCGCCGACGCGCTGATGGCGCCGACCACAATCTATGTGAAAACGATGCTCGCGCTGCTGCGGAAATTCAATCCGGGCCTGGGTGCGGAAAACCAGATCAGGGCCATGGCGCACATCACCGGAGGCGGATTGACCGAAAACATCATCCGCGTGGTGCCCGATGGGCTGGGTCTTGAGATCGCGGCATCGGCGATCGTGCTGCCACCGGTGTTTGAATGGCTGCAGCGCGAAGGTGCCGTGCCCAGCGAAGACATGTGGCGGACGTTCAACTGCGGCGTCGGATTCGTGCTGATCGTCGCCCAGTCCAGTGTTTCCGCGATTGGAGCACAGCTCGATCAAGCAGGTCTCGCGAACCGCCCGATCGGCCAGGTCGTGCGCAGGGACGACGACGAACGCGTGCGCATCGGCTGAACATTCGCTTGCCCGATTTCCTTTCTGCCAATGCCGGTTCCAGCCCGTTGCGAGTTGCCGTCCTCGCTTCCGGCCGCGGCAGCAACCTGCAGTCGCTGCTCGACGCGCAGGGCGACCCCGCCTGCGCGTTTCGGGTCGTCGGAGTGTTCTCCGATCGCTTGCAGGCGACGGCCCTGGAGCGCGCGCATGCGGCCAATGTGCCTGGCGTTGCGCTGCACCCGCCCGACTTCCCGACACGCGATGCGTTCGATGCCGCGCTGTGCGATGCCATCGACACGGTACAGCCCGACCTCGTGGTCTGCGCCGGGTACCTGCGCGTGCTGACGGACAGCGCGGTGCAACGCTTCGCTGGCCGCCTCGTCAATATCCATCCGTCGTTGTTGCCATCGTTTCCGGGCCTGAACACCCACACGCGCGCGCTTGCCGAGGGCGCCACCCACCACGGCGCGAGTGTTCACTACGTCATTCCCGCCTTGGATGCCGGGCCGGTGATCGCGCAGGTGCGCGTCGCCGTGCATCCGGGCGATACGCCTGCGATCCTCGCCGGCCGGGTGCTCAGGCGCGAGCACCGTTTGCTGGTTGCCTGCGTGCAACTGATTGCGGCCAGGCGCGTCTTCCAGAGCGGTTCAGTCGTGGTTGTTGATAGTCTGCCCCGGTCGGAGCCACTGTTGCTGGACTCGAACGATCACCTTGTCGAACTTGCGGATGCCTGAAATGCCAATTTCCAAGATCGCGTCCGCCGCCGTGCTTTCCGGCCTCATGCTGGTTGCCAGTGGTGCACGCGCCGCCACCCTGCAAGCGTACACCGCAAGTTACGAAGTCACCCGCAATGGCGACACTCTTGGGCAGGCGACGGTGACCCTCAAGCCGAGTCCCGGGGGATGGATCTATGAGTCGCTCACCCACGGCACCAGTGGCCTGGCCGCGCTCGCGGCGGCCGACATCGATGAACGCTCCGAAATTTCCTCCAATGCTGGCGTGCTGGAAATGCGCGGCTACCATTACCGGCTGGCGACCTTGCTCAAGTCCAGTGAACGCGACATCTCGGTGGACCATGCCGCAAACCGCATCGTGATCCGCGACAAGAAACACGAGCGCGCGTTTCCGATGCAACCGGGCGTGATCGACCAGCAGTCGGTGACGCTCGCGATCTCGCAGGACCTTGCAAACGGGAAGCGCGGCACCCTGATCTACAACGTAGCCGGCAAGGACCACGTCGGCATGCAGCGCTACCAGGTCGGCAAGGAACAGGTGGTCAAGGTGCCGGCCGGATCGCAGCGCACGCTGACCGTCTCCCGCTTGCGCGACAGCAGTGGCGGTCGCGTCACCGCGAGCTGGTATGGGCTCGACAATGGCTTTGTTCCAGTCCAGATCGTACAGACCGAACCGAATGGCGAAACCTTCGAGATGAAGCTGCTTGCGCTGAAGCGATAGACCCGCAACGCGACCTGCGCCAGGCGCGCAGATGCGGGCTAGTTCGGCAAGCGCCGGATCTTCGCGCCAAGCCCGCTGAGTTTCTCTTCGATGTTCTCGTAGCCGCGATCGATATGGTAGATCCGGTCGACCGTGGTCTCGCCAGTCGCAACCAGGCCCGCAAGTACCAGTGACGCCGACGCGCGCAGGTCGGTCGCCATCAGCGGCGCGCCGCTCATCGTGGTCACGCCGCGACTGATCGCGGTATTGCCTTCGACCCGGATGTCCGCGCCCAGGCGCTGCAATTCCTGGATGTGCATGAAGCGGTTTTCGAACACCGTTTCGGTGACGATGCCCACGCCTTCAGCCGCCGCATTGAGCGCGATGAACTGCGCCTGCATGTCGGTCGGGAACGCCGGATACGGCGCGGTCGTCAGGTTCACGGCCTTCGGGCGATTGCCGCGCATGTCGACCTCGATCCAGTCCGGTCCGGTGTTGACGTGCGCGCCCGACTCTTCGAGCTTCGTCAGGACCGCATCCAGGGTGTCCGGGCGTGCGCGCTTGGCAAGGACCCGGCCCTGGCTGATCGCACCGGCGACCAGGAAGGTGCCGGTCTCGATCCGATCGGGCAGCACTTCATAGCTGCATCCGTGGAGGTTTTCGACGCCCTCGATCACCAGGGTCGCGCTGCCGGCGCCAGAAATCCGCGCGCCCATCGTGTTGAGGCAATTCGCGAGGTCGAGCACCTCGGGTTCCTGTGCGGCGTTCTCGATGACTGTCGTCCCCTTGGCAAGAACTGCGGCCATCATGATGTTCTCGGTACCCGTCACCGTGACCATGTCCATCACGATGCGCGCGCCACGCAGACGCTTCGCCTTCGCGATGATGTAACCGTTCTCGACGCTGATGTCCGCACCGAGCGCGCGCAAGCCGCGGATGTGCTGGTCGACCGGGCGCGAACCAATCGCGCAGCCGCCCGGCAGCGAGACCTCTGCCGCGCCGAACCGTGCAACCAGTGGACCCAGCACGAGGATTGATGCGCGCATCGTCTTGACCAGGTCGTACGGCGCGACGTGGCTGGTGATCGTGGTTGGATCGACCGTGATGCGCATTTTCTCGTCGACCGTCAGCTGCACTCCCATGCGGCCGAGCAATTCCATCGTTGTGGTGACGTCGTGCAGGTGCGGGACGTTGCTGATTTCCATCGGACCGTCGGCCAGCAGCGTCGCCGCGAGGATCGGCAGCACCGCATTCTTGGCGCCGGATATCTGCACTTCGCCGTTGAGCGGCACGCCGCCCGAAATCAGGATTTTTGCCATGGGGTTTCCTTCATGCGGGTCCGTCCGCCAGAGACCAGCCATCCAGGCCGGACATTGCATTGATGTGAACGCGGATCCTTCCGCAACAAACCGACCTTCCCTGGCCGCGCTTTCATTCAACAACTTCCACTCTCCTCAGGCGTGAGGGTGCGCAGCGACAGGGCATGGATCGCGCCGCCCATGCGTTCGCCGAGGGTTGCATAAACCATCCGGTGGCGCGCCAGCGGCAGCTTGCCGCGAAAGGCCTCGCTAACGACGTCGGCCTCAAAATGCACGCCATCGTCGCCACGCACGGCAGCCCGCGCGCCGGGCAAGCCGGTCTCGATCAACTGGCGTATGAGCTCTGCGTCCACGGATGCACTCCCAGCCTTGGGCTCGATGTCCGCGTCCGACCGGGCACAGAAGGGTTCCGGGGCGTGCGATACAATAGCCGACTAGCTTAATCCACGGCCATGTCGCTCGCCATTCTTATTCACATGAAAGTCTCTACCGACATGACCATCCCCACCCCACGTCCATCATCGGCAGCTGCATCGGCGCTTGCACGGGGCTGCCAGGATGTCGGTCGTGTCGGCAGCTGTCTTACGCGTTCGAGCTCGCCGTGCAGCAACGCCGCAGTCCGATGACCGCAAAGGCGACCTCTGCCGGCACAGCCGCCAACATGCTACCCGGCCCGATGAATCCGGCAGTGGCGCAGGCGCTGATTACGACTGGGATGTCGGTCGTGGAGATTGAAACCCGCGCGCTGCAGGCGTTGCGTGAACGGCTCGACTCCAGTTTCGCCGAGGCCTGCCAGATCATGCTGGCGTGTCGCGGTCGCATCGTTGCGACCGGGATGGGCAAGTCGGGCCACATTGCCCGCAAGATCGCAGCGACACTCGCATCGACCGGAACACCCGCGTTCTATGTGCACCCTGGCGAAGCCAGCCACGGCGACCTCGGCATGATCACCGATGCCGACGTGGTGCTGGCGCTGTCCAACTCCGGCGAAACCGACGAACTGCTCACGATCATCCCGGCGCTGAAGAGGCAGGGCAACGCCCTGATCGTGATGAGCGGAAGGCCGGGTTCGAGCGCCGCGCAACTTGCCGATGTACACCTGGATGTCAGCGTTCCCGAGGAAGCCTGCCCGCTCGGTCTTGCGCCGACCTCCAGCACGACTGCCGCGCTGGTCATGGGCGACGCACTCGCGGTCGCGCTGCTTGAGGCGCGCGGCTTCACCAGCGAAGACTTCGCGCGCTCGCACCCCGCCGGCGACCTTGGCCGACGCCTTTTGTTGCATATCCGCGACGTGATGCATTCCGGCGATCTGGTGCCACGCGTTGCGGCCGATGCCAGCCTCGCAGAAGCGCTGGTCGAGATGACCCGCAAGCGGCTCGGCATGACTGCGATCGTGGACGCCGAAGGGCGGCTACTCGGCGTGTTCACCGATGGCGACCTGCGCCGCGCGCTCGACGATGCGCGCATCGACCTGCGCAATGCTGACGTCAGCAAGCTGATGTCGCGCTCGCCCAAGACCATCGGTGCCGACCAGCTGGCCGTGGAGGCCGCGCACATCATGGAAACCCACCAGATCAGCGCACTGGTGGTGATCGACGACGCATGCCGCGTAATCGGGGCGCTGAACATCCACGACCTGTTGCGCGCGCGGGTGGTCTGAGAGCTGGGAATGGAGAATCGGCAATCGGGAATCGTTGAAACCAGAACTCAACTCGCTCGCTCTCATCGATTGCTGATTACCGATTCCCGATCCCCGATTCTCCATTCCCGGCTCTCCAACCATTCACGGACGTCGAATGCCCTATTCCCACTTGAACGATTTCCCCTCCGACGTGCGCGAACGCGCTGCGAAGATCCGGCTTGCTGTATTTGACGTTGATGGCACGCTCACCGATGGGAAGCTGCTCATGGGCGTTGGTGGCCGCGAGTTGAAGAGCTTCCATGTCGCTGACGGACTCGGCTTGCGGCTGCTCGAGAAATACGGCATCGCGGTCGCGCTGATCACTGCGCGGCCAAGCCGGGTTGTACAGGACCGCGCCCGCGAGCTCGGCCTGCAGCATGTGTTCATCGGCGTACAGAACAAGCTTGCGTGCCTGGACGCGCTCGGTGCGCGGCTGGGCATCCCGCGCGAGGAAGTGTCCTTCATGGGAGACGACCTGCCGGACCTGCGCGCACTCGCGACGGTCGGCCTTGCGGTAGCCCCGGCCAATGCGCATCCGTGGGTACGCGAACGCGTGCATTGGCGCACCCGCCAGGACGGCGGCAACGGCGCCGCACGCGAAGTGTGCGACCTGATCCTCGCCGCACGCGACCACGCGGACGCGATCCTGAAGGACTACTCCGACGCATGAACGCGCGCGCGGTGCTGACCACGGTGCTGGTGCTGACCGGAATCCTGGCAAGCTGGGGCGCATGGCAATTGCGTCCACAGCCACGCCCGGACGACAGCATCGGGCCACCCCGATCGGACTACGCCCTCGATGTGTTCCATCTCGTGGTCATGAACAAACTGGGCGCGTTGTCGTTCGCCAGCGACGGGCCTTACCTGGCGCGCAACCTCAACGACCAATCACTGGCCCTGAGTCATCCAGTGTTCCGCTTTCCGGACAGGAAGAGCAAGGGCGAATGGGTGTCCCATTCGGTCACCGGCTGGGTCAAGGCGAAGGGCGAAGAAGTCCGTCTGGCGCACGCTGTCATGGTGGATGGGCCAGTCGTTGCGGGCAAGGACCAGACCCATCTGCTCACCGAGCAGATGACGATTTTCCCGCAGGACCGCACCGCGCACAGCGACGTTCTTGTAACCGTTAACAGCGGCGCATCTATACTGCACGCTGTCGGGATGAACGTGAATCTGGATACCTCCCGCGTCGAACTGCTTTCCAAGGTGAGCCTGCACAATGTTCGAGCTCCGAAACACTGATTCCATCCCGGCCCGCGTCGCGCTCGCGCTGTTGCTGTGCGCGCTGTGCACCAGCGCATGGGCGCGCAAGAGCGATCGCCAGCAGGCTATGGACGTGCACTCCGACCATGGCGACATGTCGATCGGTGCCGACGGCGTGAGTACCCTCACCGGCAATGTGATCGTCACCCAGGGCACCATGGAGATCCACGCCGACAAGGCCGTGATCACCCGCAAGGATGGCGACATCACCTTCGTGGTGCTGACCGGCAATCCGGTGCACCTGAAGCAGCAAGACGAAAACGGCGAGCCGATGTTTGGCACCGCGCAGCGGGTGGACGACGACCTGCTCAAGAACATCGACATCTTCACCGGCAACGCGATCATCGACCAGCCCACGCGCGGGCAGATGCATGGCGAGCGCATCGTCTACAACGTCGACTCCGGCCAGGTCACCAGCGGCGGCGACGGCACCCGCGTTGCGATGCACATCCTGCCGAAGGTCAAACCGGGTGGCGCCGCACCCGAGAAATCCAAATCCGCTCCCGCAGGGAACAAGCCCGCGAAGCCAGCTACCGCAGTGCCTGCGACCGCCACTCCGCCTGCGGACCAGCCGATCGGCAAGACGTCCTGATGCTGGTCGTGTCGGGCCTGCACAAGCGCTACAAGGCGCGCGCGGTCGTCGACGACTTCGCACTGACCCTCGACGCCGGCGAAGTGGTCGGCCTGCTTGGTCCGAACGGCGCAGGAAAGACCACCTGCTTCTACATGATCGTCGGTCTGGTACCAGCCGACCAGGGGCGCATCGAACTCGATGGCCGCGACATCACCATGCTGCCGATGCACGCGCGCGCACGCCTCGGGATGGGCTACCTGCCGCAGGAACCATCGGTGTTCCGTCGCCTGAGCGTTGCCGACAATGTGCGCGCCGTGCTCGAGTTGCGCCCCGACCTCGATGCCGCTGGACGTCAACGCGAACTCGCCGGCCTGCTCGAGGAACTCCAGGTGGCGCACGTGGCCGGGCAGTTGGGCGCCAGCCTGTCGGGCGGCGAGCGGCGGCGCACCGAAATCGCGCGCGCACTGGCCAGCAAGCCGCGCCTGATGCTGCTCGACGAACCGTTCGCCGGCGTCGACCCGATCTCGGTCGGCGAGATCCAGAAGATCGTGCGCCAGCTCAAGGCGCGCGGCATCGGCGTGCTGATCACCGACCACAACGTGCGCGAAACATTGGGAATCTGCGACCGCGCGTATATCCTCAATGCGGGAAGCGTGCTGACCCAGGGCACGCCGGAAGCAATCCTCGCCAACCCCGAAGTGCGTCGGGTGTACCTGGGCGACGAGTTCCGGCTCTGATCGCCACGCTGTCGCTTCGAATCCTGTCCGCCAGCGTTGGGTGCCGTGGAAGCCGTGCGTGATGAAAACCAGCCTGACCACAAAACTCGGCCAGCAACTCACGCTGACTCCGCAGCTGCGCCAGGCAATCCACCTGCTCACCCTGTCGGCCGCGGAACTCGAGAGCGAAATCAACCTCGCGCTCGAAAGCAATCCGTTGCTGGAACGCGTCGAGGACGAGGACGGCGAACCCGGTGCAACGCTCGACGAAAGCCCGCTCGACGCACCGCGGAGTGAGGCCCCCGGGAGCAGCGCCGACAGCGACCCCGCGTCCACCCGGATCGCCGAGGAAGGCTCCGCCGATGAGCAGCCCGATTGGGACATCGAGCCTGCGCGCATGCACGATACGGGTCCGGGTGTGTACGCCGAGGATGCCGACAACGAGCCTGCCGCAGCCCCGGACGGATTGCACGACCACCTGTTCTGGCAATTGCACCTGACTCCGTTGAACGCCCGCGACCGCGGGATCGGCGCAGCCTTGATCGATGCGATCGGCGACGATGGCTACCTCACCGAAACCCTTGAGTCGATCCGCGATGGGTTGCTGCCGGAGATCCACACCGACCTCGACGAGATCGGACCCGTGCTGCACCGCATCCAGCGCTTCGATCCGGTTGGAGTCGCGTGTTCGAGCCTTGCCGAGTGCCTTGGCGTGCAGCTCTCCGTGCTGTCCGATGACACACCCGGGCTGGGGCTCGCGCGCCAGATCGCGTCCACGTACCTGGAGGCGCTCGCCAGGCACGGCGCGGACCAGCTTGCGCACCAGCTCCGCGCACAACCTGACGCAATCCGGGATGCGGTCGCCTTGTTGCGGTCGCTCGATCCCCGTCCGGGAGGCCAGATCGCCTCGGCCGCTCCCGACTACATCCTGCCCGACTGCGTCGCCTACCGGCAGGGCGGTGTGTGGAAGGCCATGCTGGTTGGCAGCCGAACGCCCGCGCTCGCCATCAGCCGCCACTACGAGGGCCTGATCGGCAAGACCAGCCGCGATGACGCCAGCTACCTGCGCAGCCATCTGCAGGATGCGCGCTGGTTGATCAAGAGCATCCAGACACGTGCCGACACCGTGCTGCGGGTTGCCCAGGCGATCGTGCGTCAGCAGTCCGGTTTCCTCGAATACGGACCCGAGGCGATGCGCCCACTGACCTTGCGCGAGGTCGCCGAGGAACTGGGCCTGCACGAATCGACGATTTCGCGCACCACCACCCGGAAGTACCTGCACACGCCGCGCGGAACCTTCGAGTTCAAGGATTTCTTTGCCTCGGGAATCGCCAATGAAACCGGCGGCTCCGCGTCCAGCACCGCCATCCAGGCGATGATCCGGCGACTCGTCGACGCCGAAAACCCGCGCAAGCCCTTGTCGGATGCGCGGCTTGCCGCCGAACTCAAGAACGGTGGGGTTCCCGTCGCACGGCGTACGGTCGCCAAATACCGCGAGGCGCTGCGAATTCCGCCATCGAACGAACGCCAGCGCCTCTGAGCGCTGCCAGACCGCCCGCAACGCGCCCCTTCCCCCTCGCCCCGAAAATTGCGACTCTGGGCGTGGCGCCGCCGGCGCCGCACCGTCACCAGCAGGAGAATTCCATGCGCATCGAAACCAGCGGCCACCAGATCGACGTCACCGCAGCCCTGCGGGAATACGTCAACGCGAAGTTCGAGCGCCTCACGCGGTATTCCGACGGCGATCTGGACATCCACGTGATCCTCAGCGTCGCCAAGTTGCTGCACAAGGCCGAAGCCAAGATCGGGGCACCCGGCGCTGCGCTGTTCGCCGAGTGCGAGGCAGACACCATGTACGCGGCGATCGATCTGCTCGTCGACAAGCTCGACCGCCTGCTGCAGAAGCACAAGGGAAAGCAGACCAAGCACCACCGTGGCGAAGGCGCCGCGCGCAGCGAGTCATTTGGCTGATGCTTCGTGCAAATGATTGAACATCCTGCGAGCCACTTACCCCTGGCATGAGCGCGAATCCTTTCCAATGCACAAGATAGCCGCGCGCGAGCTGTTCGAGCAGCTGCGCGAGCGGCTTGGCCTGCGCTGGGTCGGTGGCAAGGCCGGCGAAAACCGCGTGGTGGATGCGACGACCACGCTCTCGCGGCGGCCATCGCTCGCCGGCTACCTCAACATCATCTATCCCAACCGCGTGCAGATACTCGGCGCCGAGGAACTGAGCTGGCTCGACGGACTCGACGCGCGCCTACGCTGGGAGACCTTGCAGAAGATCGTCAACTTCAGCCCGCTGGCGATGGTGATCAGCAAGGACCAGGCGTGTCCGGCCGACCTGCGCGAAGCGGCCGAGGATTCGAACACGCCGCTGTGGGTGTCGCCACGGCGCGGGCATGAACTCCTGAACCTGCTGCAGTACCACCTTGCGCGCGTGCTCGCGCCGCAGACCACGCTGCATGGCGTGTTCATGGAGATCTACTCGATCGGCCTGCTGATTACCGGCGAGTCAGGTTCGGGCAAGAGCGAGCTTGCGCTCGAGCTCATCTCGCGTGGCCATCGTCTGGTTGCCGACGATGCGCCGCAGTTCACCCAGATCGCCCCCGACGTGCTCGACGGAACCTGCCCCGAACTGCTGCAGGACCTGCTTGAACTGCGCGGCCTTGGCGTGCTCAATATCCGCGAGATGTTCGGCGACACTGCGGTGAAGCGAAACAAGTACCTGCGCCTGATCGTGCACCTGCAACGCCTCGGCGGCGATCGTTCGACCGACGGCATGGACAGGCTGACCGGCGACGTCGGCAGTCGCCGCGTGCTCGACCTCGACGTACCGATGATCACCCTGCCTGTCGCACCTGGACGCAACCTTGCGGTGCTCACCGAAGCCGCCGCGCGCCTGCACATCCTGCGCATCAAGGGCATCGATCCGGGCGCGGCGTTCCTCGCGCGACACACGCAATTCCTGCAGCGTGGCGACAGTCCATGAGCGAGAACGACGCATCCCCGCCGACGGCCCAGGCCTCCGAACGCCCGACCCTGATGGTGATCACCGGCTTGTCGGGCTCCGGAAAGTCGGTGGCGCTAAGGACCCTTGAGGACCTCGACTTCAACTGCGTCGACAACCTGCCCGCGGCATTGCTCCCGGATTTCGTGCGCTCGGTCGCGGCAGGTCCGGAAAAACACCCCCGCCTCGCGGTCGGCATCGATGTGCGCAATCGCGACGCCTACCTCACCGAAATGCCGCAATGGTTGTCCGCGGTCGGGGCGCTGGGCTTCGACCACCAACTGGTGTTTTTCGACACGTCCGACAGCGTGCTGCTCAAGCGCTATTCGGAAACCCGCCGCCGCCATCCGTTGAGCCATACCGGGCTTGCGCTGGCCGATGCGATCGCGCTCGAACGCCGCGTGCTCGCACCGGTGCGCGCGTTGGCCGACCGGGTGATCGACACCACCGAACTCAACGTGCATCAGCTGCGTCGGCAGGTCATCACCGAACTTGGCATGCAGGTCCGGCCCGGCTTGTCGGTGCTGTTCGAATCGTTCGCGTATCGGCGCGGCCTTCCCGCCGATGCGGATTTCGTGTTCGATGCGCGCGCGTTGCCGAATCCGCACTGGGACGCGCGCCTGCGTCCGTTGTCCGGCCGCGACGATGCGGTACGCGACTACCTCGACGCGCAGCCCGACGCGCAGTTATTCCTGGGGCAGGTGATCGCATTCGTGGACACCTGGCTGCCGCATTTCGAAGGCGGTTCGCGCAGCTACGTCACCGTTGCGTTCGGCTGCACCGGTGGCCGCCATCGGTCGGTGTACCTGGCCGAGCAACTCGCGCGGCACGTGCGCGCGAGCGGTCGCGAGGACGTGCTCACCTATCACCGCGAGCTCGAGTAGGCGATGCCGGTCGGCGTGCTCCTGGTCACCCACGATGGCATCGGCACGGTGCATCGCGCGGTGGCCGAGCGCCTGCTCGGAAAACTTCCGCTGCAGGTGGGAGTGTTCGAATTGCAGTTCGACGCAGTTCCCGACGACGCGCTTGCGCGCGCGAGCGCGGCATTGCGCAAGGTCGACTCGGGGCACGGCGCGCTGCTGCTCACCGATCTTTACGGCGCATCGCCGAGCCGCCTGGCGAAGAGTCTTTCGCAGATGGGCACACCGGTACGACGCGTCTCCGGCCTGGCGCTGCCGATGCTGCTGCGCGTGCTCAACCACGCCGAATGCGAGCTCGACGAACTCGCGCGCATCGCGGTCAGCGGTGCACGCAATGGAGTGGTGGCCGATGATCCGTGATCTTTGATTGGGAATGGGGAATCGGGAATGGGGAATCGTTAGATCAAGTGCGTCGTGCTCCGCTTCCGCTCCGACTTCCCGCTTCCCGCTTCCCGCTTCCCCATTCCCCATTCCCCATTCCCCATTCACGCCCCCACACAGACCCATCGCCATGCTTGAGCGCGAAATCACCATCACCAACAAGCTCGGCCTGCATGCGCGCGCATCGGCCAAGCTCGTGCAGTTGCTGTCGGGCTTTCGCGCCGAGGCGTTCCTGTTGCGCAACGGGCGCGAAGTGAACGCGAAAAGCATCATGGGCGTGCTGCTGCTCGCCGCGGGCGTCGGCAGCACGGTGACGCTGCGCACCCAGGGCGAGGATGAAGCTGCCGCACTCGATGCGGGCGTCGCGTTGTTCGCACGCAATTTCGACGAGGGCAGCTGATGCGGCTTGCGATCGCCGGCCAGGGCGCATCGCGCGGACTTGCGCTGGGCCGGGCACGCTTGCGCCTCGCGCATGCGATCGACACCCGCGAGCAAATCATTCCCCACGCCGCGGTCGATGCCGAAATCGCCCGCCTGCACGTCGCGCTCGATGCCGCGCGCGATGAACTCAAGGGATTGCGCGAACGCCTGCACGGCGCGCTGGCGCACGAGCTCGGGGAATTCCTCGACATCCATGCATTGATCCTCGATGACCCCGAACTGCTGCATGGCCTGGACGCACTCGTGCGCACCGGCCATTACGGGGCCGAATACGCGCTGAAGCTGCAGCGCGATCGCCTGGTCGCGGTGTTCGACGGCATGGAGGATCCCTACTTCAGGAGCCGTCGCGAGGACATCGAACACGTCATCGGCCGCGTGCGCGCGGCATTGCATCGCGGGCCCACCGAACCGCATTCCGGCCTCGCCGGCGAAATCCTGGTCACCGATGCGGTCGGCCCGGCCGAGCTGGCGCAACTGCAGGCGCAGGGCGTGGTCGCGGTGGTGACTTCGACCGGCAGCATGCTCTCGCACAGCGCGATCCTCGCACGCAGCCTGCACATCCCGCTGGTGGTCGGGGCGCACGACGCCCTCGCGCGCGTCAACGACGGCGATGTGTTGATGGTCGATGGCGGCACCGGCGAGGTGATCCGCGAACCCGCAGCCGCGGACCTGCGCCGTTACCACCAGCGCGAGCGCGCGTTGCTGCGCGAGAGCAAGACCCTGCAGCGCCTGCGCCTGGCGGAAACGCGCACCAGGGACGGCATCGACATCCGCCTGTACGCGAATGCCGAATCGCGCGCCGACGTCGCCGAGGCGCACGCGCTCGGCGCGGCCGGGATTGGCCTGTATCGCACCGAGTTCCTGTTCCTGCAACGCCACCAGTTGCCGAACGAGGACGAGCAGTTCCGCGTCTACCGCGACCTGGTGCTCGGCATGAACGGACGTCCCGTCACCATCCGCACGCTCGACCTTGGCGCCGACAAGGCCGACGGCACGGGCGTGGTTCTCAAGGGCGAACCGAACCCCGCGCTGGGCTTGCGCGGCGTGCGCCTGTCGCTTGCGCGGCGGCCGCTGTTCGAGGCGCAACTGCGCGCGATCCTGCGTGCATCCGGTTACGGCGCCATCCGCATCCTGATACCGATGGTCAGCCGTCGCGAGGAAATGGTCGCGGTGCGCGCGCTGGTCAAGTCACTTGCGCGCGACCTGCGCAGCGAAGGCCACGAGATCGGCGAGAGCTTCGAGGTCGGCGCGATGATCGAAGTCCCGGCAGCCGCGCTGTCGCTGGGCGGCTTCGTCGACCAGGTGGACTTCGTGTCGATCGGCACCAACGACCTGATGCAGTACATGCTCGCTGCCGACCGCGACAACGAAGCGATCTCCGACCTGTACTCGCCGCTGCATCCGGCACTGCTGCAGATCCTGCACACGATCATCGCGCTGGGCATCCGCCGCAGCCTGCCCGTTGCGGTGTGCGGGGAGATGGCCGGCGACCTGCGTTTCACCCGGCTGCTGCTCGCGCTCGGGCTGACCGATTTCAGCCTGCATCCGACCACCCTGCTCGAAGTGCGCCAGGTGATCCGCGACAGCAACCTGGCCAAGCTGCGCGCAAGCGCCCGCGGCCTCCTGCGCGCCCGCGACCGCGAGGGGATCGAACGCTGGCTGGGGGACAGTTAGGCGTTCTAGCCCCTCTCCCTCCGGGAGAGGGGTTGGGGTGAGGGTCGACCGTAGCCCGCATCACAACCCTTGCAGCGCAACGATGGTTGCAGCTTGAACTCCCTTTCGGAAAAGCCGTATCGCGCTGGCACTGGAAAGGCCGCAGCACCATTGCCCTTCACCCCCACCCCTCTCCCGGAGGGAGAGGGGCTTCAGAGCGGTTCATGCCTACGGGCAGGGCTTCGGACCGGCCTGCACTGCGCCGAGAAGCTCACCGCTCTTGCGGTCGGACAGCAGGAACCACATGCCCGGCTTGACCCATTTGCCGGTGTCCGCGTGGCCGGTGCGATCGTTGCTTCGCGCGAACAGATCGCCATCGGGCTTGTTGATGCGCACTTCGGTCTTCGCTGCGTCACGGCCATCGAAAGCCCAGCTCACGGTTGCGACGTACGCCGTGTCCGGCTTGCAATCCGGTGCCGCCGGCGGGTTGAGCTTGAAGGTGACGCCGGGCGCAGCGAAGGCCTGGGTTGGCATTGGTGGTTGCTTCTTGCCGCAGCCCGCCAGCGCAATTGCGACGGCCAGGACAGAAACGGCGATGATCGAGTGGCGCATTGAAACTCCTTTGGGGATTTTATTGGTCATGGCTATTGGATGGAGGTCATGGCCATTTGAAGGCAGTGCCGCACATGCCAGCGCAACGCGGATCCGGTCCGGGGCGATTCCAGCCGCTCGCAATGGAACGAGCCCCGACGCGCACAGCCCTGCCGGGATCGGCGATGATGCGACGTTGGCCCGGGTCGATGGCCAGCGCGCCGCCCGATGTCGCCTTCGAAGCCCGCAATAATAGCAATTGCAACGGAACAAGCATGATTTGAATCGCCGGACCGATCTCCGCACTCCCGATCTCCCCACCCTTGCCCTGGAGGCAGGGTCACTGGACGGCACTCGAATGATTTGAGTGCAAGACCACAAGCCCCAACGGAGCCACCGATGGCCGAAGCCGCCCACCACGACAAGACTGCCCGCCAGCTCCGCCTGTTGTCGGAAGCGCTGGGCAGCGGTCGGCTGGGTCCGGTGCGTCGGCTCATCAACAGCCTGTCGCCGGCCGAGATCGGCAACCTGCTCGAATCGCTGCCGCCGGCCAAGCGCAACGTCGTTTGGGGACTGGTCGATCCGGAAGACGACGGCGAGGTGCTGCTGCACGTCGGCGAGGAAGTCCGCGAAGGCCTGATCGCCGACATGGATCCCGACGAACTCGTCGCCGCCGCCGAAACGCTCGACATCGACGACCTTGCCGATCTCGTCGAGGACCTGCCCGACACCGTCATCGACGAAGTGCTCAAGTCGATGGACCGCGAGAACCGCGAGCGCCTCGAACAGGTGCTGTCGTATCCCGAGGACAGCGCCGGCCGCCTGCTCAACCCGGACATCATCACCGTGCGCGCCGACGTCACCGTCGACGTGGTGCTGCGCTACCTGCGCCTGCGCGGCGAAGTGCCTGAGCACACCGACCACCTGTTCGTGGTCAGCCGTCGCCACCAGTACCTCGGTCGCATCCCGCTGAGCGCCCTGCTGACCCACGAGCCGGCGACGCCGATCAACGAACTCATCGACGACGAACAACCCGCAATCGCGGTGGCCGAGTCCGAGTCGGAAGTCGCCCGCCAGTTCTCCGACCACGACTGGCTCAGCGCGCCGGTCGTGGACGCCAACAACATCCTGCTCGGCCGCATCACCATCGACGACGTCGTCGACATCATCCGCGAACAGGCCGAGCACCAGGCCATGGGCGCGGCGGGCCTGGACGAGGAAGTGGACCTGTTCGCGCCGATCGCGCGCACCACGCGCAGCCGTGCCATCTGGCTCGGCATCAACCTGCTCACCGCGTTCCTTGCGTCGTGGGTGATCGGCAATTTCCAGCCGGTGCTGCAGAAGGTCGTCGCCACCGCGGTGCTGATGCCGGTGGTCGCGAGCATGGGCGGCATCGCCGGCACGCAGACACTGACCATCATGGTGCGCGCGCTCGCACTCGGTCAGGTCGGCATGTCCAACCTGATGCCGCTGTTGCGCAAGGAAGTCACCGTCGGATTGCTCAACGGATTGCTGTGGGCGATGGCAGTCGGCCTGGTGTCGTACGGCGTCTATCGCGATGTACTGCTGTCGATCGCATTCGGCTGCGCGATGGTGATCAACCTGTGCGTGGCCGCACTCGCCGGCGTGTTCATCCCGCTGATCCAGAAACGCATGGGCATCGACCCCGCCCTCGCCGGCGGCACCATCCTCACCACCCTCACCGACTGCTGCGGATTCGCAAGCTTTCTAGGGCTGGCGTCGCTGCTGCTGCTGCGCTGAGTAACGCCTTCCCCCGCTCCCTCGCGCGGAAGAGCATTTGGTTGAACGTGGCAGTCGCGATCGTGGGAGCGACGTCCCACCGCCGCGAAGCTCGCTCAAAGCCCCTCTCCCCTTGCGGGAGAGGGTTTGCCTGCAGCCCCTCTCCCCCTGCGGGAGAGGGGTTGGGGAGAGGGTAAGCTTCTTGCCCCCAAATCAAATGTCAACAAGCACCGCATGAGCATCCTGTAATGCCCCGGTATGGTTCCTGTAAGTCTCTGTACGGCATGCTGTTTACCTCATCAACAGGGTCAATCATGGTCACCCGTCGCGGAAGCGGTGGGTGGCCCGGGGAAATGTCATGAACGTGTCGCGGAACATCCAGCTTGGCGTGTGCGAAAACGGGCCTGGCAGGCCGGTTTCATGCATGGGCGTGGGTGCCCCGGGAACGGTCGGGATTCCCGCCATGATTCCCGCCGGCTTGGTTGTGCTCGTCGGTGGTGGCGCTGGCAATGCATCTCCAGGAAATACAACGACGTCTGACGACCGAAACCATGCGTGCGGGGACCTGGCCATGCTTTGCGCCGGACACTCGGCAGACTCATTTTTCAAGTGCAACACCCTGACCTGGAGGGTGTTGCGATGGGAAAACAGTATCGGCATTTGAGTGTAGAGGATCGAGCAGTGATCCTGATGGGGAATAGCAGGAACGAGAGCATGCGTTCGATGGCTGTCACGTTGGGGCGTTCGCCTTCGACGATCAGCCGCGAGT
>JBBQTD010000023.1:0-47938 GCA_038234715.1 Lysobacterales bacterium
GCGACGCTAAATGATGCTTTGAACGCGATTCCAGCAACTCAGCGGGTCTGGAATGAATCACGCGCGTCGAGAACACGAAAATTCGCCGGTCAAATCTTTCCCGGTGACTTATTCAGACCTTCCCTAAGCGGCCGTGCGGGCCGCAACGCATGATTGCGCGGGAGAGTGCGTCCCGCACGGTCCGCTTGAGCGCATAGTTAGGTTTCCGCTCCATCGCAGAGCTCCAGTGCTTTGGCATAGAGCGAAAATATGACTGGCTGAGGAGCAAAGACTTCCATCCACTCGAAGCCATTATTGCGGGGGAGGCAAAACACCAGATGTGTCTTGCCTTCGATCTTGCGTTGCGCATAGGTGATTGCTGCTGTGTTGTGTCCGCTGCGATAGTTGTTGAATACAAAGGCTTCTCTGCAGTGTTGAAAGACGGCTTCAACATCGAGCCTGCTGAGCTCGACTGCGATCGCTATTGTTCCTCTTTTTCCACCGCGGGCATTCCAGAAGAGCTCATGGCCGGTTACCGGATCGCCAGACAACCCCACTTTGTATCGGCGCCCCTCTTTCCGAAGAATCGTGCGAGCCGCTTCGAATGGGGCGGAATCTGGATCAATGCCATACGCCCAACATTCCTCTGCAACAGAAAGAATGGGGCGTAAGACCAGGTCATGAGCGGTGTGATGCGTGCGTTCATCGCCCCAACCTTCATCTCTGGACAGTAGACGCACGGTAAAATTCGATGAGCGTTCGATCAGGTGAATGTCTTCCGGCAACGCGGCCATGGGAAACCTAACGCCTATTCGGTTTCAAATTGAAGTGTAACTCTGCGGTGTATTCCAGTGGTGTATCAAGGCTCAGTGCCTTTGGCATGGAACCAAATCCAATGGAATCCAGATGTCAGCTTTTTCATGCGGTGTCGTCCTGCAGTTCAATCATGAGGCAGCGCCGACGGGGCGCATCGGTGCTGCACACCGAGCCTTGCACTGTCTGTAGCGCTTGCAACCGGTCTCGCAACCCTTGCACCGTACCGTACCGTACCGGCAACGGCAGCAAGCCTTTCCACAGGCAACCAGGCAACAAGCAAAGGCCATGAGCCCATGGCCATGGCCATGGGCTCATGCACTTGGGGTGGACGGGATCCTCCCTGCGGCATGGTCAGGCTGGCCTCGCACGAGAGATGCCTTAGAGCCCGGCAGGACGCCTTGGGCCGATGGGGAGCCGACACCGAATGGCTTGCAGGATCGCAGGACCGACAACACGTCGGCCTTCACCGACGTGAAGGATGCCTCGATCGACGTCACGGCTGCCTTGACCGACGTGAAGGATTCCTCGACTGTCGTGACGGATCCCTCGACCGTCGTGACAACTGCCTTGACCGTCGTGACGGATTCCTCGACCGTCGTGACGACTGCCTTGACCGTCGTGACGGATTCCTCGACCGTCGTGACGGATCGCTCGACCGTCGTGACGACTGCCTTGACGGTCGTGACGGATTCCTCGACCGTCGTGACAACTGCCTTGACCGTCGTGACGGATCCCTCGACCGTCGTGACGGCTGCCTTGACGGTCGTGACGGATCCCTCGACCGTCGTGAAGGATTTCTCGGCCGATGGCACTTCGACCTTGGCCGACGAGAACGACGGCTTCACCGAGTTCACACGACGCGTCCGTCGGAAGCATCAATGCGGATGCATGAAACTGCGCCGCCTCGCCTGCTTTGACGCAAGCATGACGCACGGCCCTCGCGCGCAGTCTCAGCGCAGAACCCGAAACCCGACCTGCGTCCACGCTCCGGTTTCCGCCATCGCAGTTACCACCTGCACGCCTGGTTCGGGATACTCATGGATGAAGGACCGGCCGCCCATCGTTTCGCCCTGCAAACGTCCATTGACCATCCACATCACCCGCCCGGCTGCACCGAGCGCGCGCAAGGACAGCCGTACCGGCTTCGGACTGTTCGGTGCGCGCGCAACGCTCGCTCGATCGGCGACGCCGTCGATCTGCAGCGTCGCGACGGAATCGAGGCCATCGGGTTCGCAGTCCTTCGCTAACGCAGGGATCGCTGCATGCAGGCGCTCGGCGGCCGACAACCATGGCGACGCCATTGCGGGCCAGCGTGCAACGCGGAGATCGCGGGCGACATGCGGCTTCGAACAGGTCCCGCTCAGGCGTTCACCGGTGCTGGCATCCACATGCAGCGGCAGCATGCCGGTACTCCACAACCGCGCGCGGCGTTCCGCCATGGTCGGGGGAATGCCATTGTTGAGCACCCACGCCTGCATCTTGCGTGCGCACAGTTCGGGATGCGCAGGATCGAACGCGACACCGAGCGGCCAGCAGATGTCCGCACTCGTCACACTGGCGGGCAGCGGCCTTGCGATTGCATCGCCGGCATTGCGCGGCAGGCTGTCGATAACTTCGAAAAACAGCGGCAATGCAGTGATCGCACCGTACTGGCCGGGCAACGGCGTGCCATCGGGACGCCCGACCCACACGCCGACGGTATAGCGCTGGGTGCCGCCGACAGCCCATGCATCGCGGAATCCGTAGCTGGTGCCGGTCTTCCACGCAACGCGTGGACCGGACCCCGGATCGAACGTATCGGCGCGATAGCCGGGACGCGGATTCGCATCGAGGATGGTGCGCACGATCCATGCCGCCCCCGGGGACAACAGCATGCGATCGACATGCGGCGCATCCGGACGCATGCGCACGCGTCCGGCGATGCCATCGCGATGCAATGCGGTGTACGCGCCCACCAGATCCTCCAGGGTCACTCCGTCGCCTCCGAGGATGATCGACAGGTTCGGTTGCGCACCGTGCGGCAGCTTCAGCACGACGCCAGCGTTCGCGAGCCGCGCTGCAAATCGCACCGGGTCGACACGGTCGAGCAGGTCCACTGCTGGAATGTTGAGCGAGAGCCGCAACGCTTCGGCAGCGCCGACCGGGCCGTTGAATGTCGTGTCGAAATTTCCCGGCCGGTAGTCGCCGAACGACTGCGGCGCGTCGACCATCAGGCTTTCGGAATGGATCAGTCCGTCGTCGAGTGCAAGGCCGTACAGGAAAGGCTTGAGTGTCGATCCCGGCGAGCGCCACGCACGCACCATGTCGACGTGGCCCAGGCGCGGAATGTCGCCGAACGCGACCGAGCCGACGTACGCGCGTGCTTCGAGGCTCCTGTTGTCCACGACCAGCAGCGCTGCAGACGTGCGTTCCGGCAGGCGTGCGAAGTACGCAGTAACGCGCGCCTCGAGTGCGCGCTGCAGGTCGGCATCGATGGTGGTGACGATGCGTGGCATGCGCGGCGTCTGTTCGCGCAGGCGTTCGGCAAGCAGCGCCGCGGACATGGGTTGCTGCAATCGGCGCGTGACCACGGTTTCGATGCGTGCATCGGCGACTTCCGCCCGCGTCCATACGTGCCGGTCAGCCATCCGCTTGAGCAGTTTGTCGCGCGCAACCCGTGCCACGGCGGAATGGCGGTCGGGACGCAACCTGCTCGGCGTTTGCGGCAATACCGCGAGCAACGCCGCTTCGGCGTGCGAGAGCTGGTGCGACGACTTGCCAAGGTAAGCCCAGCTTGCCGCTTCCACGCCCTGGATGGTGCCGCCGAATGGCGCGTGATTGAGGTACAGGGTGAGGATATCGCGCTTGCTCAGATGCACTTCAAGCTGGAGTGCGCGCAGGATCTGCCGGATCTTCGGGCCGATGCCGCGTGCGTCTGCCGCTGGCGGATCGATGATGCGTGCGACCTGCATCGTGAGGGTCGAACCACCCGACACCACGTGCCGGTTGCGCGTCCACTGGAACGCGGCGCGCGCGAGGGCGAACGGATTCACCCCCGGATGACGCCAGAACCAGCGGTCCTCATAGGTCAGCAGCGCCTGCAGGTACAACGGCGACACTTGTTCGGGCGTCACCGGATAGCGCCAGATGCCCTCGCCGTTCGCGAACGCGCGCAGCGGCGTCCCATCGCGCGCGACGACGAGCACGCTGGCATCGCCTGCGTCGGGCAATGGCAACGGATACAGGCGGTCGAGCACGAACGCGATGACGCAAAGCGCGAGCAGCGCCCATGCGACACGCTTGAGCCAGCGACGAAGCCTCCCGAACCGCGCGCCTGCAAGCGGTGTCTGCGATGTGGAAAGTGACGACATGCTTCTTCTTGTGTTGTCATCCCGGCCCATGCCGGGACGACGCGCTTGGGCTGTGGTAGTTGCCCTTCCGATTCCCTATTCCCCATTCCCCATTTCCGGCTCCTCAGGGCTGTATCACCTTGATCGTCGCCGGTAGCGACTTGCCGATACCGCGAATTTCCGGGCGATACATGTCCTGCACCATCGGCGGTGGCACGGCATAGGTGCCCGGCGTCACTGCGCGCACCAGGTAGAACACGTGCGCCTTGCCGCCCTTGTCGAGTGCAAGTGCAGCGACGTAGCGGTCGTCACGGAACTCCTCGTGCTTCACTTCCGCGGCCGAACTGCGGTCGCTCAGGGTGATTCCGCCTACCACGACGTCCGCCCACTGCTTGGCGTCGCCGAGATTGAAGTTCTCGATCTCGACACCTGCGGGCAGCAGGTCCTCGATCAGCGCGTCGGGCACCTTTTCGCGCGACTCGATCAGCAGGCCGACGATCAACGCATCGCCTTCCTTGAGCATGCCGCCCTTCCACTCCTTGCCATCGGTCGTATAGAAGGTGCGCTCGACGCTGATGCGCTTTTCGTCCGGCGCCGGCGCGCTGCTGGGTACTCCGGAGACATCGATCAGCGCGTACAGCGGTGGCTTGCCTTCCGGGGTGAAGCGCACGCCCTGGCGCAACGCTGCCGCATCGAACGCGCGGCTCCACATCGTATTGGGCGCGACGGTTTCGCTGTTGCCGCCCATCGACAACGTTCCGGAAACGTGCGCATCCGAATCGGTGACAAGGGCCTTGCCGAGCCCGCCGATCGCGATCTGCTCCTGCGTGCTGAGCCAATACCAGCGATCCTCGGCCTTGATCCCGTTGAGCGTGCTCTTGACGTCGCGCGCAAGCGACAGGACGCGCGCGTCGTATTCGGGCTTGGTCATCTTGTAGCGATGCGTGAGCGTGATCATCTGCGCAAGATCGCGCAGGTCCGAGCCGTAGTCGCCGAGGAACCATGGCCGCTGCGTCTTCATCGCAAAGCCTTCGGCGACGGCCTTGCGGCCGCGTGCGTGATCGCCCATCAGCTCCAGCGCAATGCCAAGGTGCACCAGCGGCAACGCGGTGAGCGCCTTAGCACGGTCGTTGTCGTACATCGCGCGCAGGGTGCCGAGCGGCGCCCGGTTTACGCGCGCGAGCACGTAGCCGGCATAGGCATTCACGCCGAAGCGCAGCGCATCGGCATGCTCGTAGTTGTAGTACTTGTCGCCTCCGGTGAGCAGATCCTCGCTCAGGCGCTCGAGTGCCTTTTGCAGGACGCCATCGGGCACGGCAAATCCTGCATCGCGCGCGTCCAGCAGGAAGTCGACGACATAGGGCGTTAATTGCGGCTCGGCTTCGGTGTCGCCGCCCCAGAACGAGAAGTGGCCATTCGGAATCTGCATCGACGCGATGCGCCCGAACGCGCTTTCCAGCGCTGCCTTGCGTGACCCATCGTCGTAGCCCGCCACGCCGAGTTTGCGTGCGGTGTCCTTGTCCAGCAGCAAGGTCGCGTAACCCTTGCTGGTGGTCTGCTCGATGCAGCCGTACGGGTATTCGATCAGCCTCTTGAGTACGGTTGCGAATGGAATCGGCGGCAGTGCGGTCAGCGTCATGCGCACGTTCACCGAGTCGGTCATCATGCCGACCGCGTCGCTGCTGTCGATCGAGACGGGGCCGAGCTTGTCCATCGCGACCAGGCGCGTGCGCACGATCGAAGGCCACGCCGGCCTGACCGCGACTTCGTAGTGGCGCTCGACGCGATAGCCGTCAGTGACCGCAAGCACGCTGTACTTGCCGACGGTGTTGCCCGGAAGCGCGGACAACGGGAAGTTGATCGTCGCCTTCGCGCCGTCCTTCAACGTAACCTTGCGGGCGCTGCCATCGAGCTTCAACGGAGGCGTCGCCTGTGCGCTGACTGTGAAGTCGTGGCTTGCACCGGTGAAGTTCTGCAGGTCCAGCGTGAGCGTGCTGGTATCCCCCGGCGCAAGCGCACGCGGCGAGCTGACTTCGGCGACCACCGGTGCGCGCACCAGCGTCTGCGCATCGGCCTTGCCGTAGTGGTCGTCCGAATACACGACCGCCGACACGCGCAATGTCCCGTTGAAATCCGGAACCGTGACCGGCACCAGCGCATTTCCGGATGCATCCAGCGCGACTGGCCCGGAGAACAGGTCGACCGTCTGCACATGCGCTGTCGGGCGTCGCGCCTGCGGCAACGCACCGAGCGCCATGTCGCCGCCGAAGCGCAGCTTTGCGGTGCCGCCCTCGTAACTCTCGATCACGCGACCATAGATGTCGTAGGCATCAATGCCGAGGCGTCGCGGCGAGAAGAAGTAGGCGATCGGATCGGGTACCGGGAAGCGAGTGATGTTGAGGATGCCGACATCCACGGCCGACACGGTGACGTATGCCTTCTTGCCGGCGAGCTGCGGCGCCTTGATCGACACCGGCAACTGGCGTTCGGGCAACATCTGCGCCGGCACGCTGATTGCGACGGATACGTTGCGGTCGGTGCGCCCCATCGGAACGTGCACTTCGCCGACAGCGCGCGCAGGTGTCGTCTTCTCGGTTGCCGAACCGCCACGGAACACCAGTGCGGTGACATACACATCGTGGCGTTCCCAGTCGGCGGTCACCGGAAGCTCGAAGACCGTCCCAGGCTTCGCATCAATGCTCGTCACCGACAGCAGATGATCGCTCTCGACGAGCAACAGGCCCTTGCCTGATTGCGGCTGCGTGACCGTTACCTTCAACGTGTCGCCCGCCTTGTAGGACGTCTTGTCCAGCGCGAGCTTGACCTTGTCCGGTCGCGCATCCAGGCCGCGGTTCTCGTCGTCCCAACTCCATCCAGCCTGGAACGGATAGCGCGTGGTGAGGCCGGTCTGTGGGTCGAGCACTTCAAGCCGATAGCCGCCCCATTCCACCGGGAAGTTGACCTTTGCACTGCCAGTGGCGGTGACATCGATCATCTTGTTGGCGACGTTGTCGTAACGGCTGGTGAAGTTGAAATTCCAGCCGTGGTCGTTCCAGAACCACAGGTAGTCGCGCTGTTCGCGCACGAGGTTCACCTTCAACCCGGTTGCGGGAATGCGCTTGCCGTTTGCATCCACGCGGATGATCTCGAAGCCGGCATCCGCATTCGGCGACGCGCCGTCCTTGTCGTCGAAAAGCGGATGCACCGCGATCATCGACGTGGCCGGCCACAGCGTGCGCTTGAGGGTGCGCGTGACGGTGCGGCCGCCAGTTTCGTAGACGCTTCCCGACACCACGATCGCGACTGGCGCTTTCGCAGCGGCGGCTTCGGCCGGCAGGTCGATGTCGTGGACGTACTGCCCTTTCGCATCGAACTTCTCATCCACGATGTCCTTGGCTTCCTTGGGCAACACGATGGTCGGGTCGCCGAAATACCAGCCCTTGAACGCATCCGTCTTCGCTGCCTTGGACTTGCCCGGCGTCGCGTCGGGGGCTTCGAACGGATGCTGGTCCGCCGATACCGCAAGCCGCGCGGTGAAGCGGTTGCCGTCGGCTGGCGCACCGTACAGATACGCCGCGGTCGCCTTGAGCTTGAGCGGTTCGCCCGGATGCACGATCGCCTGCTCGCTGTCGAGGTCGAGCTTCATGCGTTCGGGAAGGAATTCCTCGATGCGCAACGTGAACGCATCGACGACGTCCTTGCCGTCCGGGGTTGCGCGGAACTCGACTTGCCAGCGGCCGGTCGGCGCATCGGCAGGCATCACGTACGTCCACGCGTAGTAGCCGAGTGCCTGCGGTTCGAGTTTCGTCTTCATGAACTCGCGGCCATCGGGCTGCTTGAGAACGAGGAACAACGGTTGGCCGCCCATGTTCGGCGTGGACAGGGGTTTGCCATCGTAGTCGCGCATCAATGCGGACAAGCGCACCGTTTCGCCAGGGCGATACAGATCGCGACCAGACCAGGTGAACACATCGAACCAAGCCTGCTTGCGCCCGGCGACTTCGAACTCCGAGAGATCGAGCGCGGGCTGGTTGAACGGCAGCATCGAGGTGTCGCTGCCGTGGCTCGCGACCATCACGTGCGTACTGTCGAGCGTGTACGCGATCAATGCGTTGCCAGCATCGTCGGTGGTCGCCTTGACGACCGGGTCGCCCTTCGCGTCGATCACCTGCACGTCGACGCCGCCGATCGCGGCACCTGTCTGCAGTGATGCTGCATGCACGAACATCTTGTCCTTGTATGCGCGCGTATGCAGGCCGATATCGCTGACGAAGAACAACGCGGTCTGGTAGCCGTTCTTGAAATGCCCGGCCTGTTTCATCGTTGCGAAGTACAGGCCCGGCTTGTTGAGTTCCTCGATGTTCTGGATCGGCAGGTAGGTTAGTGCGCGTTCGTTTTCCTTGCCGCCAAGCACGAAGCGGTTGATGTACACCGAATCGGCCATCGCGTGGATCGGCGTGTGCTTGCTGTAGTCCGCATCGAGCTCGTAGGAGTCGCGTTGCCCGCCGCGCTGGTATTGCGAATAGAAAGTCGACAGCTGCTTGTCGCGCACGCGGAAGAATTCCACGTCGACTTCCGGCACGTTGACCGAAACCACCGGCAGCCCGCGCGTTTCGCGTGCCGGCAGCACGCTGCCCTGCGAAGCGAATCCGACCACCGGGTCGAGCGGACCGGTGTAGACCTCGCGCACGACTTCTGTGCCGATGGTGCTGCCATCGGCCGCGGCGAGTTTTCCATCGATGCGCACGCTGTATTTCAGCGCAGGTTGCACGAATGGGAAACGCAGGACCTTGCCGCCTTCATCCAGCGACCAGCTTCCCTTGACCGGTGCGCCGTTCGCATCGGTGATGCTGATGAGCGCGTCGAAGTTCTGCGTACCGACCAGCGGCCGGGTGAATTCAAGCGCGATCGCGAGTTGTTCGTCGGACTTGCTGTCCGGGTACGCCGACACGAGCGCGAATCCTTTCGGCACCACGCGCGCGTCGATCGCAGCCTTCGGTGCGACAGTGCCCTGCACTGACGGTACGGCTTCCGCGCCGCGCTTGCAGCCGAGCAACAGTGCCATCGTAAGCAGGGCAATCACCAGGAAACGCGTTGCCAGGACCAGCTGTGACGAAGCCTCAATCCACCCACCCGAACGTTCGCGCATTTGCACCTGTCCCCCGAAGTTGCGCGGAGTATAGGCGCGAAAAACCTGAAAAACATAACGAAAACTTAATTATTTTTCAGTCGCGCGCGCGAACGCAAATCCAGCAAAAACCGGTCAGCAGTCGGACTACTTTTTTGGTTGCTCAGGCGGCGGCGAAACCGGGTCCGGAGGCGTCTGGTCGTCACCCGGAACCGGGGGAGCCGGGGGAGCCGGGCGCCCGGAGTGCGGTCCATTCGGGTCGGGAACCGTTGGAGTTGCGTCTCCGTGCTTGCGAGCTGGCAAATGCGTTGGCGGCGGTTCCACATCGTCCGAATCCGTCGGTTTCACGACCGGCAATACCGAGGCTTGCTTGGTGATCCGTCCGATTCGATCGGCTGGGATCATGCTGAAGACCGAATCGCCCATGTCCATGCCGATGCTTCCCGACGACGAACGCGAACGTATCATCGCTGCCAGGTCGACATCGACGTAACCGGCCGGCTTGCCTTCGCCGTCGAATGCGACTCCGGGCGATCCGTCGATCAGAAAGGTGGGCCGCGGCACAGTGGTCTCGCCGAGGATATAACCCGCGCGCACGATCGGCACGCTGCCGAACTGATCCGACGTGCGCATCACGGTGAACAACTGGGTTCCGACCACGACTTTTGCTGCATCGGCGAAATCAACGTACGGAAGTTTCCCGGGAGGGTGGCGCAGGCGCAGCCATGCGATACCAAGCTCGGTATCGCGCGTCACCAGGTCCGCTGGCAGCCATTCGTCGCTTCCGGCCAGGCGCACCCGGAACTGCCCTGACTTCGCCGAAGGCGCACCGCCGCCGAGGCCACCGTTCGCATCGCCACGCGTGAACGCCCTGAGGTCGAGGCTGACGACCCGCCCCGGGACCAGGATCAGGCCATCGGCAGATACGAGCGTACCCTGGGTCTGGCCTTCCTGTTGCTGCTCTGCGCCGCCTCCCGACACCGACATCACGAACTTCACCGGCACTGCGGTATCGCCCCGGCGTTGCATCACCTGCTTGAATTCGCGGGTGTCGTCGCTTACGCCCGACGGTGCCGTCGAGGCGAGCGCAGCAACGGGAAGTAGTACGGCGCACATCGCCGCCGCGACGATTGCAACGTACGCAGGACTACGCAATGGCACGCGCTTCATCGGGAGATCGGTCATGGGGTCTTGTCCTGCAGCCAGCTGCGGTCGAGGAACAGCAAACGAACCTCGGCGCCACGCACTACCCGGATCGGGATCGCCGAGGTATGCGAGCGCAAGGCAAGCGCAAACGCTGCGCTGAATGCGTCGAGGTCGGCGGTTGGATGACCGTCGAGCGAAAGCACGATGTCGCCCGACTTGAGATGCGCAAGACCTCCAGGTCCGCCGCTTTCGACGTTCGATATGAATACGCCGTTCTGTTCGGAAGGCAGGTGTCGCGCGACCCGATCGTAGAAGCTCAGTTCGCGCGCCTGGATGCGCAGCTTCGAGACCTGCAGGACCTTGAGGCCCGAGGCTTCGACTGGCGACGCGGATAGCTTCGCGGTCAGCACGCTCGCATGGCCGTCATGCAGGATCCCGAACCGGGAGGGCTGACCGACTTCAAGCTCGTGCACCGGTTGGTCGAATCCGTCCGAGTTGTCGTCGCTGGTGGGCTTGAGCGGCTTGTCGGCAATGGTCGTGACAAGGTCACCGACCTTCGCTCCCGCTGCACCCAACGGACTGCCCGGATACACGCGGCTGATGCGGTATCCGATCGCGCTTTCGCCGAATGCAGTGGCCAGCGAGGCCGTCACCGGCTGGACTTCCACCCCCGCCCAGGCTTGCGGCAGTTCCGGCAAGGGGGTTCGCGAGCGATCGCCATAGCTCGGACGCAACGTCGTCAGCAAATCCTCACCCTGGCGCTGGAAACCGACCAGCACTGGTCCGACCTTGGCGGGTTTGTCGAGCCAGGGCTTCAAGTCGCCTACCGTGCGCACCGGCTTGCCGCCGATCGTGCGCAGCACATCGCCAGACTGCAGCGCGGGGCGCGCCGTCGCGGCAGGACCACCTGGACGCAGTCCCGTGAGGATCAAGCCGTCGTTGAAATCCAGGCCGCGCCTGCGCGCCATGGCTGGAGTCAGTTCGCGCAGCGACACTCCAAACGGCGCATAACCGTTCTCGTCGCCGTTGTCGCGCGGATACGGCGCGGTGGTGAGCTTGACGTCGGAACGCTTGCCCTCGCGCTCTATCTCGAGCGTGATTGGGTGGCCAATCGACAGCTCGGCGATATCGCGCTGCAAGCCTGGCACATCGATCGGCTGCGGCGCGCTGACCGCTTTTCCATCGAGCGTGAGCAGCAGGTCGCCAACACGCAAGCCCGCGTGTTCGGCCGGAGAATCGCGATCGACGGCATTGAGCAGCACCCCGTTCGCGAAGTTGGTTCCCTTGAGCGAACGCAACCGGAAGCCGAGGTAGGCGCGTTGCACGAAGCCGTGATCGATCAGCGCATTGGCCACCTTGGCGGCATCAGGCCCGGGAATCGCGAACGCGAGGTCGCCGCCAAACACCATGCCACGCGCGTTGACGCCGACGATGCGGCCCTTGGCATCCACCAGGGGGCCGCCGGAATTGCCGGGCGCGATCGCAGCATCATGCTGGATCCAGGCGTAGTAGCGACCGGTCGGAAGGTCTGGTCCAAGCGTATCCTCGTAATCCGCCTCGTCATCGAACAGCGAAACCAGCAGGCGGCGCGGATTGTTCACCACGCCGGCGCTCATCGAATTGGACAATCCCCATGGGGCGCCCATGGCAAGCACGGTGTCGCCAGCCTGCAGGTCGTTGATGCTTGCGAAACCGGCATGCTTGAACACCTCGGGCTTCGGCGGCAATGCCTTCAGCACCGCGAGGTCGGACAAGGTGTCCTCGCCGATCAACTTGGCCGGCAACTCGCGGCCGTCGGCGAATACCACGCGAAACGCCTTGCCCTTTTCCACCACGTGCGCATTGGTGATGATGTCGCCCTGCGGCGTGATCACCGTGCCGCTGCCGCTTGAGACGCTCAGCTTTGCTTCGCCCTGTTCGTAGCTCTGGCTGACGGTGAGGATGCTCACGACATACGGCAGTACTGCGTCGCGCGCTGCGGCAATGCGGCTGCCGCTTGCTCCTGGCGCCACGATCGTGGATTGTCCAGCGCTCGGCGCAATAGTTGGGTCCAGTACTTCCGGTGGCGTAGCCAATGCGATGATCGGCATCGCGACCGACAACAACACCGAGTATTTCCACGCGTGTATCCGCGTCATTCGCGATCCTTATAGGGTGCGGGACAGATCATGTCCGGAACAGATCATGGGTAGCAGGTGCGAACACCATGCCGGGACCTGGGGTCGCGCCAGCGATGCAAGCCGCGACGTCATTCAAGTGGCACAACGTCATCGCCAACGCCGGCACGGAGCGAATCGTCGAACCCTTCGACCGCGACGAGCGCGTCCAGCTTCTGCAACGCGATCAGTTTCTCGCCATCACCGACCCGCATCAACGTGACGCCCTGGGTATTGCGGCCAACCTGCGAGACTTCAGACGCGCGCGTGCGCACCAAGGTTCCCTTGTCGGAGATCAGCAGGATCTCATGTTGCTCGGAAAGCTGGATCGCGCCGACGAGCGCTCCGTTGCGCGCGCTTGCAGCCAGTGCGATCACACCCTGCGTGCCGCGGCCCTTGCGCGGATAGGCTGCGACCGCAGTGCGCTTGCCGAAGCCGTTTTCGCTGGCGGTCAGGATGTCGCCATCGCCGTCCACGACGATCAGGCTCTGCACCTGCGCCGCGGCGGCCAGCCGGATTCCGCGCACGCCATGCGCCGTGCGACCCATCGAACGCACCGCATCTTCGGCGAATCGCACCGCCTTTCCGTTCGATGCGAACAGCATCACGTCGCGGGTACCGTCGGTCAGTTGCACATCGACGAGACCATCGCCCTCGTCGAGATCGATCGCGCGGATGCCAGTCGTGCGCGGCCGGGAATAGTCGGACAGCGGGGTTTTCTTGACGGTACCCGAGCGCGTCGCGAAGAACACGAAACGATCGTCGGTGAATTCGCGCACCGGCAGCACGGCCTGAACCTGCTCGCCCGCTTCGAGCGGTAGCCAGTTGATGATAGGGCGACCACGCGCACCCGGGCCGGCGTCCGGCAACTGATAAACCTTCAGCCAGAACACGCGACCGGAGCTGGTAAAGGTGAGCAAGGTGTCGTGGGTGTTCGCGATCCACAGCCGATCGACGAAATCCTCGTCCTTGACCGTGGTTGCCGAACGCCCGCGGCCGCCACGCTTTTGCGCGCGATACAGGCTCACCGGCTGGCGCTTGGCGTAGCCGGCGTGCGACAGCGTGACGACAACGTCTTCCGGCGCAATCAGGTCGAGGATGTCAAGATCTTCCTGGCTCGCGCGGATTTCGGTGCGGCGCGCATCGCCGAATTCTTCCTTGATGTTTGCAAGCTCGGTGCGGATGACCGCGAGCAATCGATCCGGATTCTCGAGGATCCCGATCAACTGTCCGATCGTGGTGAGCAGCAGTGTGTACTCGTCGGTAAGCTTGTCCTGCTCCAGCCCGGTCAGGCGACTCAGGCGCATTTCGAGGATTTCTTTCGCCTGCACCTCGGAAAGCTGGTAGTGCGGCGCGCCCTCGCCATCGATCAGGCCCACGGAATCCGGCATGTCTTCGGGCCGCGAAGCGCTGGTGTCTCCAGCTTTAGCCAGGAGCGCGAAGACCAACCCCGCATCCCATGTCCGTTCCAGCAGGCGGTCGCGTGCGATCTGCGCATTCGGGGATGTCTTGATCAGCTCGATCATCTCGTCGATGTTCGCGAGCGCGACCGTGAGTCCTTCGAGGATGTGCGCTCGCGCGCGCGCCTTGCGCAGCTCGAAGATCGTGCGCCGCGTGACGACTTCGCGGCGATGGCGCACGAATGCCTCAAGCATCTCCTTCAAGGTCAGCAGGCGCGGCCGTCGATCCACCAGCGCCACCATGTTGATACCGAACACGGTCTGCATCTGGGTCTGCTGGTAGAGGTTGTTCAGCACGACCTCGGCCGATTCGCCCCGCTTGATCTCGATGAAGATGCGCATGCCGTCCTTGTCGGACTCATCGCGCAATTCCGAGATGCCCTCGAGTTTCTTTTCCTTGACCAGCTCGGCAATCTTTTCGATCAACCGGGCTTTGTTTACCTGGTACGGCAGTTCGTTGACGATGATCGACTCGCGCCCGTTCGACTCGTCGACTTCGATCTGCGTGCGCGCGCGCATCAGCACGCGACCGCGACCGGTGTGGTACGCCGCATGGATGCCAGCGGCGCCATTGATGATCCCGGCGGTGGGGAAGTCGGGCCCCGGTACGTGCCGCATCAAGCCATCGATGCTGATCCCGGGATCGTCGATCAACGCGACGACCGCGTCGATGATCTCGGACAGGTTGTGCGGCGGGATGTTGGTCGCCATTCCAACCGCGATGCCGGCCGAGCCGTTCACCAGCAGGTTCGGGAACCGCGACGGCATGACCGTCGGTTCGAATTCCTTCTCGTCGTAGTTCGGCTGGAAATCGACCGTGTCCTTTTCGATATCGGCCATCAGCTCATGGGTGAGCTTGGCCATGCGCGCGTCGGTGTATCGCATCGCGGCGGCGGAGTCGCCGTCGACGGAGCCGAAGTTACCCTGCCCGTCCACCAGCAGGTATCGCAACGAGAAAGGCTGCGCCATGCGAACGAGGGTGTCGTACACCGACTGGTCGCCGTGCGGATGGAACTTGCCGATCACGTCGCCGACGATACGCGCGGACTTGTAGTAGGGTTTGTTGCTGTGCGCGCCGAGTTCGCTCATCGCGTACAACACGCGGCGGTGCACTGGCTTGAGCCCATCGCGGACATCCGGCAATGCGCGCCCCACGATCACGCTCATCGCGTAATCGAGGTAGCTCTTGCGCATCTCGTCTTCGAGGTTGACCGGAATGATTTCCTTAGCGTGTTCAGCCATGCGTGGTTCCGATTTCAGCGGGCAGGAACGCACCGGCGCGAGGCTCGCCGACCGGGCTGTCCAAAGAGGCGGAATTATATCAGAAACGCGTACTGCGAGGCGCGCTTATACGCCGCGAAAACAGATACTTAGGCAGTCCCGCTGCCACTTGACATCGGATCGAATAGCGCCCGCATACGCATCACATCCGGAGCCATCACGACGCCGAGTTCGGTGACGATCGCATCGATCAGGTTGGCAGGCGTCACATCGAACACCGGATTCCACGCCTGGACCCCAGTGCCAACATGCCGCACGCCCGCAACGCCCAGCAGTTCGGCGGTGTCGCGCAGCTCGATTTCGATCTGGGCACCGTTAGCGGTGTGCATGTCCACGGTCGAGGAAGGCGCCACGACCATGAACCGCACGCCGTGGTGGCGCGCAACGATCGCCAGCTGGTACGTACCGATCTTGTTCGCCGTATCACCATTTGCGCAAATCCGGTCGGCGCCCACGACGACCCATTGCACCTGCCCCGTCGCCATGAGGTGCGATGCCGCGGAATCGGCGATCAGGGTCGCGTCGATTCCGTCCTGCTGCAGCTCCCAGGCGGTCAGGCGCGCACCCTGCAGCCAAGGCCTGGTTTCGCCTGCGAACACGCGCGCGATACGACCACTTGCAACCCCCGCACGGATCACACCGAGCGCGGTACCGAAGCCAGCCGTCGCCAGCGAGCCGGTGTTGCAATGGGTCAGGACGCCTGAACCTCTACCGATCAGCGCGGCGCCGGTCGCACCCATCCGGCGGTTTGCAGCGAGGTCTTCCGTGGTGATCGCATGTGCTTCTTGCTCGAGTCGTTGCAGCCAGCCGCTTCCTGCTTCCTGCAGGACACCGCGCATCCGCCGCAGCGCCCACGCAAGATTCACTGCCGTCGGGCGCGCCGCTTGCAGCCGGTCGAGTGCGGGGTTCATCGCAACCAGTGCTTCGGCGCCGGCAACTCCGCGGTTCGAAAGCGCCTGCGCCGCCAGGACTGCACCCCACGCTGCCGCGATGCCGATGGCGGGTGCACCGCGGACAATCAGGTCATGGATTGCGGAAGCGACCGCATCCGAATCCGCGCACGAAACGTAGGCCATCTCGAATGGCAACAGCCGCTGGTCAAGCAATTCCAGGCGATCGCCAAGCCAACGGATCGGTCGCACGCGGTCGTAACGCTCGAAGTCCATCACGGAGTCCATGATCGCGACCCAACATTGGGGAGCTGACCATTGCGATCCAACTTCGGCAGTTCAATGGAAAGTGCCTGGCTCATCGACGACTCGTTCATCCTGCCGCCGTGATCGTGGCAGCATGGTCGCGAACCGGCCGTTGCGCCGTCAAGCACGTAATCGCGGATCTGACATGCCGCAAACGACAACGGAGCGATCAATCGCTCCGTTGTGCGTCTTTTACTGGTGACTTGCTCAGCGCGAATCGCCGCCCACCTCGAAATCACCTCGGCAGCCGTTCGACACCCAGATTCCATCGCGGTCAGCACCCCAGCTCCGGTTCCGATAGCAGCCGCTATTCGAGAGTTGCGTCACCAGCCGCACACCGCCTCGGCTATCCAGGTTGCAACGCTCGGTGCGACCGTTCAAGGATTCGCAGCGCACGATGCGCCGTTCGATATAGACCGGAGGTGGCGGCGATGGAGCGCGCTCGACATAGCCGCCCACCTCGAAATCGGCCTCGCACCCATTGCTGACCCACACGCCGCGGCCGTCGAAGTCCCAGCTTCGACCGCGGATACACGCGCTGTTGGATACCTGGCGAAAAAGGCGGACGCCCCCACGCGTATCGATGCGGCAATAATTCTGCCGATAGTCGTTCGATGCGCAGCGAATCGTCTGTGCTTCGTAGCGTTCACGCTGCACGAATTCCGCTGAGCAACCCTGCGTTACCCAGACCCCGCGAGCGTCATAACCCCAGGTGCGGCTCTGGATGCATGCGGCGCCCGAAAGCTGGCGCACCATCGTGACTCCGCCTTGCGTGTCGGCAGCGCAATAGTTTTTCTGGAAGTCGATGGACTTGCAGACGAAAGTCTGGCCCGCGTCGTACTGCGCATGGGCCTGCGTGGCAAGCAGGCCAAACAGCCCCATGATGATCCAGCGTGCAAAAGCGTTCATCCCGCATTCTCCCAGTGTCGATAACGTGGCCAATTTCCCCGGACCGACTATAAACCCGATTGCCGGCGACATGAACCCGGGACCAATCCGGATCGAGATCGGGTTGCGTATCGCCCGGATCCTGATTGCATCGAGCTTGCCCCAGAAAACGCGAACGTGCCGCGAATGCGGCCAGCGACCGGCCGCCGGGCGCTCGCCATGTCCGCGGAACGCGGATCGGGAGGGCAAGGACAAAGGACAAAGGACAAAGGACATTGTCAGGCGCGGTGGAAAGGGAACGCCAGGGTTGCAGCGATGTTGTCCGCATCGAGCATCGCTCCGAGCAGCCGATCGACACCCAGCGCAACTCCGGCGCAATCGGGCAGACCATGCGCGAGAGCCGCCAGCAGAAGTTCGTCAATGGGCGGTTGGGTGTCGCGACGTTGCGCTCGCACAGCGTGGTCGCGCATGAAGCGCAGGCGTTGCTCCGACGCATCGGTCAGTTCGTGATAGCCATTCGCGATTTCGACGGTGCCCAGATACAGCTCGAAGCGCTCGGCGACTGGCGGATCGTCGCCGCGGATCTTCGCAAGTGCGCATTGGGTCGCCGGGTAGTCGTGAACGAGCAGCAATTCGTCGTTCGCGAATCCGGGCTGGATGTGGTGCGTGAGCAACAGGTCGAGCCAGTCGTCCCGGCGCAGGCCGGATGGCTCGATCGCGGTTCCATTGAGCGCGGCACGCAGTTGCGATGCGCTGGCGGTGAACGGATCAACGCCGGTCGCGTCCATGAACAATGCTCGGTACGTCGTCTCGCGCACATGCGCAATGCGGCCAACAAGAGCAAGCGCGGCGTTCGCGAGTTCAGCGGTTTCACGCATCAGGCGGCGATGGTCCCAGCCCACCCGATACCACTCGAGCATCGTGAACTCGGGATTGTGCCGCCGGCCGGCCTCGCCATTGCGGAAGACGCGACCCAACTCGTAGCAATCGCCAATACCCGCCGCGAGCAGGCGTTTCAACCCATATTCCGGCGACGTGCGTAACCAGCGTTCTCGCGATCCGGCAGCGACGTGGCCGTCGAATCGGGCGCGAAAGCTCGCAATATTCGGATCGGTGTTTCCGGCCGCCGAGAGGATCGGTGTCTCGACTTCCAGCACGTCGCGCGCTGCGAAGAATTGCCGGATCAACGCGTACAACGAAGCACGCAACAGCAGCGCTGAACGATCGGCGCTGGGCCGCCAGTCCTCCATCAGGAAGGCGCATGCAGCGCGAGGAATTCCAGAAGGCGCGCTTCGTCCCAGATTTCCACGCCAAGATCGCGCGCCTTGTCGAGCTTGCTGCCCGCCGCATCGCCAGCGATCACCGCACTTGTTTTCTTCGATACGCTGCCTGCGACCTTCGCGCCGAGCGCTTCGAGCCTCTCCTTCGCAGCGTCGCGCGTCAACGTCGTCAACGTCCCGGTCAGCACGAAGATCTTGCCATCGAGTGGGGTTGCCACCGTGTCTTCGTCGTGCCCCACGCGCGAGCGGATCAGCTGCAGGGCTGCGTCACTGCGAGCGAACAAGCCACGACCTTCTACAGTGGAGACGAAGTCCTGAAGGGAATCGATCGTTTCCGCCGGAACGCCCGCGTCGCGCCAATGATCCGGATGCGTCCGCAGGACGGCATCGAGCGACTCGACGGCTGCGGCGAGCTGCTCGGCGCGCTTGTCGGTTACCCGCGGTAGCTCCATGTTCGCTAGCACGCGCGCGGGCGCGATGGCGGCGCGCAATTTCCCGATTGGAGGATGCGCGTCGGCGATCACCACCCCGCGCGCGAGCAGGTCGTCGATCACTTGCAGGTTGCGCGGCTGCGCGAAGAAATGATCGATCGCGCGCGCGCTCTCGCCACCGATGTCCGGAACCGCCTTGAGGATCGGCCACGGCATCTGCCGGACCAGGGCGATTTCGCCGAACCACGTTGCAAGCATTTTTGACGTGTTCTCCCCGACGTTCGGAATGCCCAGCGCGTAGAGGAAGCGTGCGAGCGTGGTACTCCTGCTGCGGTCGATCGCCTCGATCAGGTTTTCGGCCCATTTCGTCGCAATCTTGCCACCCTTGACGGTTTCCGGCGTGGTGCCATCGCGCTCGTCGGAAAGGCGCTTCATCTCGATCAGCTTTTCCAGGGAGAGGTCGTACAGATCCGCGACAGATGCGACGAATCCAAAATCGCTCAAGCCTTCGATCAGCCGCTCACCCAGCCCGTCGATATCCATTGCCCGTCGCGACGCGAAGTGGAAGATCGCCTGCACGCGTTGCGCGGCGCAACCCAACCCGCCGATGCACCGCGAGACCGCTTCGCCTTCCTCGCGTTCGATCTGCGAAGCGCAAACCGGACACCGCTCCGGCATCCGCCAGGGCTGCGTGCCTTCGGGTCGCCGGTCGACCACCACGCCGACCACTTCGGGGATCACATCGCCCGCGCGACGCACGATTACCGTATCGCCGACGCGCACGTCGAGTCGCGCGACCTGGTCCGCGTTATGCAAAGTTGCGTTGGTCACCGTCACGCCGCCGACGAAGACGGGCTGCAGCTTCGCAGCCGGAGTCGCCGCCCCTGTGCGGCCAATGTTGACGATGATGTCCTCGACAACGGTGGTCTGCTCCTGCGCGGGAAACTTGTGGGCGATCGCCCAGCGCGGCGTGCGGCCGACGAATCCGAGTTCGCGCTGCATGGGGAGCGCGTCCACCTTGTAGACCACGCCGTCGATGTCGAACGGCAAGGCGTCGCGCTGCGCGCCGATGCGCCGGTAGTAGTCCAGGCACCCTTGCGTACCTGTCGCTGTCTCGACCAGCGCACTCACCGGCACGCCCCAAGCGCGCAACTGCGCCAGCACCTGCGAATGCGTCGGTGGCAGTGCAGCGCCGCTGTCGCCGAACTCCACCACGCCCACCGCATACGCATAGAAGGCCAGCGGCCTTTGCGCAGTGATGCCCGGGTCGAGCTGGCGCAACGAACCTGCGGCGCCATTGCGCGGATTGACCAATGGCTTGATGCGACCTTCCGAAGCGCGTGCGGCACAGTTGTAGGCTTCGAACGCCGCGCGCGGCATGTACACCTCGCCGCGCACCTCGAGCACTGCTGGTACATCCGCACCGCGCAGACGCAACGGAACGGCCTTGATCGTGCGCAGGTTTGGAGTGACGTCCTCGCCGCTCTCGCCATCGCCGCGCGTTGCGCCGCGCACGAACAATCCACCCTCATAGCGCAGTGTGATCGCCAGACCGTCGAATTTCGGCTCGACAGAGAATTCCAAAGCACACCCATCGGCGTCCAGGTCGAGTCGCTCGCGGATGCGCCGCACGAACTCACCGACTTCCGCATCCGTAAACGCATTTGCGAGCGAGAGCATCGGAATGGCATGGCGCACCTCGGCGAACCCGCCGACAGCGCGCGCGCCCACGCGCTGCGTGGGTGAATCGGACGCGATCAATTCCGGATGCGCCGCCTCGATCGCCTCGAGTTCACGCAGTAGCTGATCGTAATCGGCGTCGGGGATCGCGGGATCGTCGAGCACGTGGTAACGGTGTCCGTGCTCGGCCAGTTCCTGGCGCAGGGCGTCGGCGCGGGCTTGCGTTTCGGGCGATGCTTGCTTTGCGGTTACGGTCATCTTGCTGCCACGGTCCCGAAGGATGATGTTGCGCGACTGCGCTTCCCTTGCGCGCCCGGCTTCGGATGCGTCGTCCATCTGCATCACGCAGGCCCAGCCCACGCCCACGCCCACGCAGCGAATGGCAACGCCACACAGCTACATTTCTATCTGTTGGGCCTTGTCAACTGCTGTTCGCGCTTGCGGTCGTAAGCGCGCATCTCGTCACGGATATGCGCGATGCGCTGGCGTCCCAATGCGTTGCGCTCCTCGTCGAGCACCAATGCATCGAGCAGCTCCGCCATGCGTTGCGCAGTCGGCAGCATCGCATCCCACGCATCGAGCGCAAGCATAGGCGCCGGCAGGGTCATGAAGAAACTGATGCCCGGCGTGCGCATTTCCTGGACGCGGGTCAGGTCGAAGTTGCCGGGCTTGATCATGTTCGCAACGCTGAATACAGGACCGACTTCGGGCCGTCCGTCGACGAGGCGGTGATAGATGCTCATATGGCCGTGCACCAGGCCCGCCTTTTCCGCTGCGACCACAAGGTCGGCGCCATTGAGCTGGTGGCCGGAACGCGCGGCGACATACAGCGTCACGATGCGGTCGAACTGTTCGTCCTGGCGGATGCCGAGAGTTGGCTGGCTTGGCTGCGGCGGACGCGCTCCGCCGATCAACGACGGTCGCAATGGACCCGGTCGCGTCTCTGCCTGGGTGGCCGCATCGCCGGCAAGTGCGCGATCGAGCTGGTCGAGTCGCGCCTGTTCGGTGTGTTCGCCGGGCGCGCCGTGTGCGTCGCGTAGCTCCTTTTCGATGGTCTCGCCAAGGGTTGGCTCTGAGCGACCGCTGGTGTTCTTACCGCCCGCAGTTGCTCCCGTCGCACCGCGTCCGTCCACGCGACGGCCCTGGTCCGGCTTGCGCGGCTTGCCGAGGAAATAGATCACCACGATCAACACCAGGCATGCAATGCCGATGATGAGGCGCAGCTTGTCGGTATCAGTCATGGGCGGCTTTCATCCATCGTTGCGGGGCCAACCAGACCGCTGATGCCTGGCGCGACGCGCGTGACTCCATCGCACTGCCTCACCGGACTCTTTTCATCAAAACGACCCATCAAGCCGCCCCAGCCAGACGCGCAGCCTCGGCCAGGTCGACCGACACCAGCCGCGAGACGCCGGGCTCACGCATGGTCACCCCGCTAAGCTGATGTGCTGCCTGCATCGTCCCCTTGTTGTGGGTCACGAACAGGAACTGAACCTTTTCAGACATTTCGGTCACCATGTTACAGAATCGCTCGACGTTTGCCTCGTCAAGCGGCGCGTCCACCTCGTCGAGCAGGCAGAACGGCGCGGGGTTCAGCCTGAAGATCGCGAACACCAGCGCAACCGCGGTCATCGCCTTCTCGCCACCGGACAGCAACGAGATGCTGGCCACCCGCTTTCCGGGGGGGCGCGCCATGATCGTTACACCGGTATCAAGCAGATCCTCGCCGGTCAGTTCCAGATAGGCGTGGCCGCCGCCGAACAGGCGCGGGTACAGTTCCTGCATCCCTGCGTTAACGCGATCGAAGGTGTCCTTGAAGCGGCCACGGGTTTCGCGATCGATCTTGCGGATCGCCGACTCGAGGGTTTCCAGCGCGCTGCTGAGGTCGTCGTTCTGCGCGTCGAGGTACTGCTTGCGCTCGGACTGCTCGCCGTATTCCTGGATCGCCGCGAGGTTCACCGGTTCAAGCCTGCGGATGCGCGCATCCAGGTCCGCCAGCGACTTTTGCGCAGCATCGACATCGGCTTCGGCAGGCAGCGCTTCGAGCACCACGGACAGCTCGAGGCCAGCAGCCATTATTGCCTGCGACAATTGCTCGGCCTTGAGCGCGATCATTTGTTCATCGAGCTGGCGCCGCGACATCGTCTCGCGCTGCGCGAGCGCCTGCTGGTCGCGCTGCTGGCGCGTTTGTTCGAGGGCGCGCATCCCGGCATCGATCTCTTCGAGCACCATGCGTGCGGCGGCCAGATCCTTTTCGACCACGATGCGTTGTTCCAGGCTGGCCTGCCGCGAGGCCTGCAAAGCCTGCACGGGTGCATCGCCCTCTGCGAGTTGCGCGGCGAGTTCCTGCTGTCGGCCCTGCAATTGAGCGCGCTGGCCATCCATGCGCTCGAGCGCCTGGCCGAGCGCGAGCACGCGGGCGCGTTGTGATTCGAGCGTCAGCGCGGTGCGGTGCGCGGCCTCGCGCGCATCGCGTGCGTTGGTCCGGGCAAGGTCGAGCTGCTGTGAACAGGCGCGACGTTCCTGATCGAGGGCGAGGCGGGTGCCTTCGTGCTCGCCCATCCCAGCGATCGCCTGTTCGAGGCGCGCGCGTGCTTCGCTCGCGTCGGCATGCGACTGCTGCAAGGTCTGGACAAGCTGGGAGAGATCGGCATCGAGTTGCTTCGAACGCGTGCTAGCCGAATCCAGCCGCCCCTGCTGGCTCTGCAGTTGTCCGGCCAGTTCGGCAACGCTGCGGTGCGCCAGGTACAACGCACGTTGGGCCTCTTCGCGCTGCTGCTCGGCTTCGAGCAGGCGTGCGCGCGCTGTGGCTTGCGCTTCGACGAGCGCGGTTTCGCGGCTTGCGAATCCGGCGATCGTCGCGCGCAATTGCTGGATCTCGCGCTCGCGCAGCAGGGTTCCATGCTGCGCTTCGCCGCTGCGCAATACGCGTGCCCAGCCAGCACCGAGCCACTCACCGCCGCGGGTGACGGTTGCTTCGCCTTCGGCAAGCGTCGGCAGCATTGCTTGCGCTTGTTCCACGTCCTCGGCGCAATGCACCCGAGCGAGGATCCTGCGCGCTGCAAGTGGACCCTGGACCTGCGCTGCGAGCGAGGTCGAAGGGACTTCCAGCGCACCCTCACCAGCGTCCATCAACGCGATGCGTCCGTCGGCCAGCGCGGCCAACGCAGGCAGGTGTGCAGCGATCCCGTTCACGGTCACCGCTTCAAGCAGGCGCGCGAGCACGGTTTCGACCGCAATCTCCCAACCCGGCGCAACCTGCAGCTTCTCGCCAAGCCGCGCCGCCGTATCCAGTCCTTGCTGCTTGAGCCATGTGCGCCCGGTGCCCGACTCCTGCCCGAGCGCAGCATGCTGCAGCGTTTCGAGTGAACCGAGCTTGCCTCGGGCAGCCTGCAACTGCTGGCGGAGTGCGGCAAGTTCGGTCTGCTGCAGGCGCTCGTGCGCCTGAAGATCGGCAAGCGCCTGCTTGCGCGACTCGAGCTGGGCGTCCTGTGTGTCGAGTTCGTCACGCTGTGCATCGTGCGATGCGCGCGTGCCGCTGAGGGCATTGCCAAGGGCGGCCAGGTCGAGCCCGGCGCGCTCGGAAGTCAACGCATCGCGACGTCGCGCGGCATCGAGCGATTGCTTGTCCAGGAAGTCGATGCGGGTGCGTTCGACTTCGGCTGCGCGCGCTACCTCGGCGTGCGCACCCGTGCTTGCATTCAAGCGCTGCTGGAGGTCGGCGAGCGCGGTTTCAGCCGCATGCAAGGCGTCCTGTTGCATCGCGTCGTTGCGCGCAAGCTCGCCAAGCGATGGTTCAGCGGCGGCGATGGCCGCGTTCAACTCGGCCAGTTGCGCCTGGTCTCCCTCGATCAATCCCGACAACTCGTCGAGCGCGGCCTTTGCGACCTGATGTGCCTGTTCAAGTCGCTGCGCAAGTTCGCGCTGGTGCTGGATCTGCTGTTCGACGCGCGCGATTTCGCCGCTGACGCGATACACCGCCGACTGCGCCTGGTTCATGCCCTCGCCCGCTTCAGCGTGCCGATCGCGACCCGCCGCGATCTGCGCTTCGGCCTGGCGCTGGTCGGCCAGAAGCGACTGCAACTTCGTTTCATCGCGCGCCAGGTCCGCGCGCAGTGCGATCAACTCGACGTCGAGACGACGGTATTCGAGCGCACGCAATTGGGCTTCGCGGTCGCGGTAGTCGGTCTTGAGTTTCTGGTACTGCTCGGCCGCACGCGCCTGCTTGCGCAGGTGCTCGATCTGCTTGCCGATTTCCTCGCGCAGGTCTTTCAGGCGATCCAGGTTCTCACGGGTGTGGCGGATGCGCGTCTCGGTTTCCTTGCGCCGCTCCTTGTACTTGGAGATGCCCGCGGCCTCTTCCAGGTACACGCGCAGGTCTTCGGGTTTCGCCTCGATGATCTGCGAGATCATCCCCTGCTCGATGATCGAATAGCTGCGCGGGCCGAGGCCCGTACCGAGGAACAAATCGGTGATGTCGCGACGACGGCAGCGCGTGCCGTTGAGGTAATAGGTACTGATCGAATCGCGACTGACCGTGCGCTTCACCGAGATCTCGCCGAAGCGCGCGAACTCCCCACCGACCAGCCCGTCGCTATTGTCGAACACCAATTCCACCAGCGCCTGACTGACCGGCTTGCGCGATGACGATCCGGAAAAAATCACATCGGTGAGGTTGTCGCCGCGCAGCCGGCTTGCAGAACTCTCGCCCATCACCCAACGCACCGCGTCGATGATGTTGGACTTGCCGCAACCGTTGGGGCCGACCACGCCTGTCATGTTGCCCGGCAGGTGCAGCGTCGTTGGATCAACGAAGGATTTGAAACCAGCGAGCTTGATCGTGGATAGACGCATGGGGACCGCAATCGGGGCACCGCGACCGGGCGTCGCCAAACTTCGGCAGCGAACCTGTCGCGGGCGGAATTTACAAGGGTGCGGGGCCGCGCCGGAAGCGCATGGTGGCTGGCCTCGCCGTGGGCGCCAGTATAACAGTGCCTCACCTCGGCGGACCCGGCTCCGCCATGCCGGCCTGCACGTGCCCGACGCTCAGGCTTCTGGAGTCGTCCTACCTGGCGTCTTCCGGGACCAGCGCCACGATCGACAGCGCATGGATATCGGTCTGCATCAAATCCCCGAGCGCGACATAGATCAATCGGTGCCTTGCAATCGCGCTGGCGCCGCGGAACGCGCTGCTCACGATTTTCAGCGCAAAGTGCCCGCGCCCATCGCGTGCACCGGCATGGCCAATATGCTTGTGGCTCTCATCGATGAGTTCGATTGTTTCAGGGACAAGGGTGGCCAGCGCCGCATGGATGCGAGCGGGACGCGACGCAGCATCGCCGATCAGACCTGCGGTCACGGAAGGGTTTGCCGGAACGGTCGCACGTCGACGCGTTCATAGACGCCCGCGCCAGTGTACGGGTCGGCGTCCGCCCACTCCCTTGCATCGGCGAGCGAAGCGAACTCAGCAACGATCAGGCTCCCGGAGAAGCCCGCCGGGCCCGGGTCTTCCGAATCGATCGCGGGAAACGGGCCGGCAAGCACCAGCCGTCCCGCATCACGCAGTGCATGCAGCCTTTCAAGATGCGCAGGACGGGCCGACAGGCGCGCCGCCAGCGAATCCGGATGGTTGATGCCGACGATTGCGTACAACATGCGCGACTCCTGCAGTATGGCTGCACACCGTTTGCACGGTGCGGCGACGGTAGCTGGCATCATAGCGACATGCCCGAGCGCGTCCCATGCCCGAACGACTGCACGTCCATCCCGTCGACCCGCAACCGCGCCTGATCGGCCGCGCAGCGAACCTGCTGGTCGATGGCGGGATGGGCCTGTGCCCGACCGACGCCGGGTACGCTTTCGTATGGATGCTCGAGGCCCGTGAGGCCGAGGAACGCATCCGCAGGATGCGTGCGCTGGACACGAAGCATCCATTCACCGTACTCTGTGCGTCGTTGAGCGATGTCGGGCGCATGGCCCGGCTCGGCGATCCGGCCTTCCGGCTGATGAAATCGCTGACCCCCGGTCCCTGCACGTTTATCCTGACCGCCTCCTCCGACCTGCCCCGTCGTCTGAAGCTGGACAAGCGCCGTTCGATCGGCGTGCGCATGGTCGAACACCCGGTTGCACAGGCCTTGTTGCGGGCCGTTGAACAACCGTTGCTCAGTACCACCGTGGCGCTCCCAGACGCTGAGGATCTGGCCAGCCATGTAGCCGACGATGTGGCCGATCTCCTGTTGGAGCGGGTGGATTTCATGCTCGATGGCGGGGACTGCGAGCCCGGCCCGACCAGCGTGGTCGATGCCACAGGCAGTGTTCCCGAACTGTTGCGCCAGGGATACCGTCCCCTGCAGCTTTAGATCGAGCCAGCTTGATCAAGCGAGTCGATCGAAGCGAAGTAACGGATGCGATCCGCGGGGTACGACCCGCGCAATCAGTCAGCACAGATGCTTTCGCGCCGGCCCGGAGGGGCCCGCACACCAATGAAATTCGGATCCGTGTGAACAACCATCCCGTGCAGTCCGCGCCTGACGCTGACGCCGTGCTTGTGCCACGCCATACGGCAGCGGCGACAGCGCTGCAGCGCGAGATCCCGTTGGCGATGGTGCGCGGCACGCCGATGCTGGAAATTCCGCAGGACCTGTATATCCCTCCGGATGCGCTAGAGATCATCCTCGAGGCGTTCGAAGGCCCGCTGGACCTGCTGCTGTACCTGATCCGGCGGCAGAACCTGGAGATCCTCGACATCCCGGTCGCCGAAATCACCCGCCAGTACGTCGAGTACATCGGGGTGATGCAGGACTTGCGCTTCGAGCTTGCGGCCGACTACCTGGTGATGGCCGCGATGCTGGCCGAGATTAAGTCGCGCATGCTGCTGCCACGCCCAGCCGACGACACCGGCGACGAAGCCGACCCGCGCGCCGAACTCGTGCGTCGCCTGCAGGAGTACGAGCGCTTCAAAAAGGCCGCCGAGGATATCGACACGCTGAACCGTCTGGACCGCGACACCGCCGTCGCCGGCGCGCACATGCCGGAGTACACGGTGCCACGCCTGCCCCCACCGGTGGACCTGCGCGAAATGCTGCTGGCCCTGCGCGACGTGCTCAAACGTGCGGACTTGTTCGGCCATCACGCAATCCGCCGGGAAACGCTGTCGGTGCGCGAGCGCATGGGCAACGTGCTGGCGACGCTCGGAGACGGCAGGTTCCACGATTTCACCGCGCTGTTCACTGCAGAAGAAGGCCGGCTTGGCGTGGTGGTGACATTCCTCGCGATCCTCGAGCTGGCCAAGGAAATGCTGCTGGAGATCGTGCAGGAGAAACCGCTCGAAGCGATCTACGTGAAGTCGCTGGCACTGGCTGCGCAAATCGATGCGGCCAACGACGACGACGCGAACGCATGACACCAATGGACCCCGACTGCATGCAACCCGAGTCAATTGATGCAACGATGGAACCAGCCCGTACCGGGCAGGTAATGGGGATCGATGCGAGCCTGATTCGCCGCGTCATCGAAGCGGCGCTGCTCGCCGCGCAACGCCCGCTGGGCGTGCCGCAGCTCGCAGACCTTTTCCCGGAGGAGGAACCCGTCGACGGCGATGCGATCGCGCAAGCGCTGGAATGCCTGCAGGCGGATTGCGCGGAACGCGGCGTGGAACTCGTCGAGGTGGCGTCGGGATTCCGCTACCAGGTGCGCGCCGAGATGCAGCCGTGGGTTTCGCGGTTGTGGGCCGAGCGCCAGGTCAAATACACCCGCGCAACGCTCGAGACCCTGGCATTGATCGCGTACCGCCAGCCAATCACGCGTGGCGAAATCGAGCAGGTACGCGGCGTCGCGATCAACTCCAACATGATCAAGACGCTCGAGGAACGCGAATGGATTCGCGTCGTCGGCCACCGCGATGTGCCCGGCAAGCCCGCGCTGTTCGGCACCACGCGCGTATTCCTCGACTATTTCGGATTGAGGAGCCTCGACCAGTTGCCGCCGCTGGCGGACCTGGGCGAACTCACCGAACTCGATCCCGAGTTGCCATTCGAAGCAGCACCGACCATTGCGGCGATCATGGCGGCAGACGGGGACGCGTCGATCGAGGCGCAGCAGATGCGTGCGCACGCACACGATGTGATCGATGCGGACGTGATGGATGCGGACGTGATGGATTCCGAAGTAGGCGACCAAGCCAGCGAACACATGCAAGCAAGACACAATTCCACCGTCGCAACGACGGCCGAGCCAAACCCCAGCGATGCCTCCGACTTCGATGAAGCGGATGGCGACGCGCAAGAGCAAACCCATGACTGACAACCACACGCACGACAAGAGCGCTCCCGACAAGAAGCGCCTTTCCCTCAACCGCGCCGGCGACGACAGCGCGCCCAAACTCGAAGAGCGCCTGCACAAGGTGCTCGCGCAAGCCGGCCTCGGCTCGCGCCGCGCGCTCGAGGAACGCATCACCCAGGGTCTGGTCAAGGTCAACGGCGAAGTGGCCACCATCGGCCAGTCGATCCGCGGCGGCGACCGCGTCGACCTGGACGGCAAGACCTTCGTCGCAAGCGCGCTCAACGAGCCGGCACGCGTGCTGATCTACAACAAGCCCGAAGGCGAAGTCACCACGCGCGAAGATCCCGAAGGCCGACCGACCATCTTCGAAGCGCTGCCGAAATTGAAGGGCGCGCGCTGGATCTCGGTCGGTCGACTCGATATCAACACCACGGGCTTGCTGGTGCTGACCACCGACGGCGAGCTCGCGAACACGCTGATGCACCCGTCGCGCGAAGTCGAACGCGAATACGTCTGCCGCATCCACGGCGAAGTGCCCGAGAACATCGTCAGCAGGCTCAAGCACGGGGTTGCGCTCGACGATGGCGTGGCCAAGTTCGACGAGATCGAACGCATCAACAGCTCCGACTCGCACTCCTGGTTTCGCGTCGTCGTCACCGAAGGGCGCAACCGCGAAGTGCGCCGCCTGTGGGAATCGCAGGAGTTCCAGGTCAGCCGGCTCAAGCGCATCCGCTATGGCACCCTGACCCTGCCGCGCCTGCTCAAGCGCGGCCAGTCCCAGGAATTGCCGGTCGAGGAAGTCGAGGCGCTGCAGCGCGAACTCGGACTCGAGGGCGGCGCGCACGTACTGACCCTGCAGCCGGTGATCGGCCAGCGCAAGGCACGCGCCGAAATACAGATCCCGAAGGAAGACCGCCAGGGCAAGGCGTACGTCAACGGTTCGATGGCCGATGAAGGGCGCGAACTGCGCCGCTTCGACCACGTGCGCGAAGACCGTCCGCGGCGCGGTGGCCCCGGAGGGCGTCCTTCAGGCCCGGGCAGAGGCTACCAGGGAGCCCCGCGTGGAGGTGCGCCGCGTGGTGCCGGGCCCGGTGGGCCGCGTGGTCCCGCACGTGGTCCGCACGGTGGCGGTCGCGACGACCAGCCGCCTGCTTCGTACAGCCATGACCGTCCGGCGCGTGGTCCCGGGGGCGGTCCCGGGGGCGGCTATCGCGGCCGTCCCAGCGGTCCCAACTCGGACCAGCCGCGCCCCTACTCGCCGCGACCGCATAATCCGGGTGCGCCACGACCTGCGGGCAAGCCGCACGGACAAGGCCGACCACCGCGGCCAGGCGGCGCGTCGGGCCAAGCCGGCAACTCAACTGAATTCCGTAGCTGGTATGTACCTGACGGCGTCGATACCGGCCCACGCCAGGCACGTCCGGGCGGCAACCCGAACTCCGACCGCACCGGACCCGGACGTCCCGGTCCCGGTGGCCCGCGCAAGCCGGGTGGCCCGGGCAACTTCCGTGGTCCTGGCGCACCGCGAGGTCCGGGCCAGCATGCCGGTCCGAACGAACAACGTGCATTCACGCCGCGCCCGCAAGGCGATCGTCCGCAAGGCGGCATGCCACGCGGGCCAAACGCAGGTCCGGGTCGCAATGGTCCGCAAGGACCGCGTCCGGGCGGCAATCGACCGAACCAGCCACCACGTGGTGCTGGTGGTCCGCCGCAGAATGCACGTCCACAGGGCCCACGTCCGGACCGCTCCGGCGCGCCGCGGGGTCCACGCGGACCGCGCTACGAAGGGTTGCCGCGCGACGAGGATTGAGTCGCCGCCAGCTCCGGCTGTTCCCCGAAATCGGGGCCTGCCGAGAGGCCGATCGGGCCCCGTTGCGGAGCTGTAGAGTTCGGTCAGCGATCAAACTCGATTCGGATTCCCACGCCGGCGTCTCGCGGACAAGGGCGAATCGCGAAGTGCCCAGGCCGCGGCGCGATCTTGACGAGTTCCAACCTACCGTGAACGTGCTCGCCTGACTTCGGCGGACGTGCAGCATTGGCCGTTTACACTTGAACAATGGAGAACGAAGAAGTCCATGGAGTGGACCCGCAGCGCAGCGCTGGGCAGCCGCTTGCAGCAGGACCCAGCGAACGCGCCCCGGCCGAACACAGTCCTGGTGAACAGGGCAGCGATGTCGCCAGCGCACGACCGCGCCATGCCGGTTGGCTGGTGCTGCTGCTCGCGCTGGCGGTCATCGGCTGGGTGATCGTGTGTTTTGACTGGAACCTGTTCAGGGGCTACGTCGAGCGTCGCGTTGGCGCGGCGACGGGCCGCGAATTCCACATCGACGGCGATCTGGGCGTGCAACTGTCGATGCATCCGCTGGTCACCATGAACCGGTTGCGCCTCGGCAACATACCGGGAGCCAGGCAGCCGGTCATGGCAGCGGCGCAAAGGCTGCAGTTTCGTGTCGAACTATGGCCACTTCTGCGCGGCCAGACGATCCTGCCGGAAGTGCATCTGGTCAAACCCGTAGTTCTGCTGGAGAAATATGCAAACGGCAAGGACAACTGGACGTTTCCCAGCAGCGGGACAAACCCGGTCATCCGCCAGTTCACCATCGACCATGGCCAGCTGACGTTCCTGGAAGACGACAACCAAACCCGCATGGTGATCGACGTCAACAGCGTCGCACCAGCCACGCCGACGCAGCTCGCGCCGCTCCTTTTCCGGGGGACGGGGATTTTCCGCAACAACCATTTCACCCTGGAAGGACGCGCGGATTCGCCACTCGACCTGGCGAACACGCAGACGCCGTACCGCGTGGATGTCGGCGCAGTCGCAGGGCCCACCCGCGCGCATGTGTCCGGCGCGCTTCGCAATCCATTCCAGCTCAACGGATTCGACCTCGACTTCTCGATCGCCGGGCCTGACCTGGGCATGCTGTACAAGCTGCTTGGACTCGCGACTCCCGAGACTCCGCCGTACCATTTGCGCGGGCGCCTGGGCCATGCGGCCCATGTCTGGACCTTCAATCGCTTCACCGGTGCCATCGGCAACAGTGATCTTGCCGGCGACCTGTCCGTCGACAACAACGGCGCGAAGAAATTCATGAAGGCAGCATTTGTCTCGCGGCGCCTCGACGTGCACGACATGGCAGGTTTCGTCGGCGCACCGGCCCATGCGAATCCCGCCCGCGCAGCGACAGCCAAACAAGCGGCCGAAGCGGTGCGACTTGAAACCAGCACGCGCATGCTGCCGCAGCAACCGTACGATCTCGAACGCATCCGTGGCATGGACGCGGACGTGTCCCTGCATGCGGCGCAGGTCATTGGCACCAGGGTTCCGCTGGACCGCTTCAATGCGCATATGTTGATCCAGGGCGGTGTGGTTACTCTGGATCCGCTGGATTTCGGAGCTGCAGACGGACAAGTGACATCGAAAATCAAGCTCGATGCATCGCGTCCGATCATCGCCTCGACCGCCAGGATCAAATTGCGTCAGGTGGACCTTGCCAGGCTCATCCCGGAAGTACCAGCGATCCGCCACAGCGCAGGCAAGATCGGCGCAGACCTCGACCTCAAGGGCAATGGCAATTCGGTCGCAAGGATGCTGGCCACGTCCACTGGACGCGTGAGTTTCGGCATGGCCGGCGGCAAGATCAGCGACCTGGCGATGGCCTATGCCGGACTCAACATCGCGCGCATCCTCAAGCTCAAGATAACCGGCGACCACGACATCCAGATTCGCTGTGTGGTCGGCGACTTCGCCGCGCGCGACGGAATCTGGAACACCAGCACACTCGTGTTCGACAGCAGTGACACGGTCATTCGCGGAACCGGCGCCATCAACGTGCGCGACGAACAATTCGATCTGCTGTTGAAGGTGAAGCCGAAGGGTTTTAGCCCGCTCAGCCTGCGCTCGCCACTGCGCGTCAGCGGGTCGTTCAAGCACGCCGAGATCCACCCGGACCTCAAGGCGATCGGCCTGCGCGGTGTTGCGGTCGCGGTGCTCGGTGCGATCGCACCGCCCGCCGCGGAACTGGGACTGATCGATCTGGGCGGAGGCAAGGACAGCGACTGCCTGAAGTCGGAGCGGGTCGCGAACAGCGCTCGCGCGAAATAGCATCCCAGGACGCGGCCAACAGCGCCCCGCTCCATCACGATGCATTCAGAACGCCGGATGAAACCCTCCGCACTTGCGCTTTCGGTTGCATCGCTGCTCGATCGCATCGAGAAGGAAATGCAAGCGTGTGGCTGCTGGCAGGACGCGCCGCTGAAGCCGGGACAACTGGCGTACTCGGAAGCCTTCGCGATGGACACGATGGCTTTTCCCCAGTGGTTGCAGTTCGTGTTCGTGCCTCGCGTACGCGACGCCATCGCATGCGACGACTTTCCATCCAGCAGCAGCGTCGGGACCCAGGCCGTGCGCGAACTCGATGGCGATCCAGGGGCAAGCCGGCTCGTCAGCCTGCTTTCCGAGTTTGACGCGTTGTTCGAACCCGATTGAGCCTGGCCGGTCGAAACATACGCTTCATCCAGTCCGCTCCGTTTCCTACGCTCCCTCGATCGAAAACCGGTCCCCATCGAGCATCGCCGGAAACCGCGCGCGATGCGCGGCAAGTTCCGATGCCAGCAGGGTCGTCGTCGACACCACTTCCTGATCGCCCGCCTCGCTGGCTGGATGGCCCAGGAAATCGATCACGGCGCTGTCGCCCGCGTAGTGCAGGCCGTTCCCGTCGGTGCCGACCCGGTTGACGGCCGCGACGTAGCAAAGATTCTCGATCGCCCTCGCGCGCATCAACGTATGCCACGCGTAGTTGCGCGCGGCCGGCCAGTTGGCGACGAAGACCAGCAGGTCGTAGTCCAGCGCGTTTTCGCGTTCGACGTTGTAACGGTTGCGTGCGAACACCGGGAAGCGCAGGTCGTAGCAGACCAGCGGACAGATCCGCCAGCCGCGCCACGCAAGCGTGCGGCGTTCGCGTCCGGCAGCGTAACGTTCGTGCTCGCCGGCATAGCGGAACAGATGGCGCTTGTCGTAGTGGGCGATTTCGCCGTCCGGCGTTGCGAACAACATGCGGTTGAAGACTCCAGCGTCGGTGCGCAACTGCACGCTGCCGGTGATCGCCGCGTCGAGTTTCTTCGCCTGCGTCCGCATCCACGCGACCGTCGGCCCTTGCATCGTTTCGGCGCTTTGGATCGCCTCGTTCGAGAAGCCGCTGGTGAACGTTTCAGGAAGCACGACAAGGTCGGTGCGCCCGCGCAGAGGCGCGATGAGGTCGCCATAGTAGTCGCGGTTGCCGGCTGGATCGAGCCAGAGGGTTGCACCTTGCACCAGGGAAACGCGGAGGTCTTTCATAGCTTCTGCAACCGCTCGATCGCCGACTCCAGCGTGGCTTCGTTTTTCGCGAAGCAGAACCGGATCAACCGCTGTCCCACGGGCGGTGTCTCGTAGAACGGCGACAGCGGAATGCCGGTGACGCCGTGTTCGATCGTGAGCCAATGCGCGAACTCGGCGTCCGGCAGGTCGCTGATCGCCGCATAGTCGGCGAGCTGGAAATAACCCCCCGGCACCGGCAACGGCTTGAGCTTCGTGCGCGACAGCAGTTCGCGGAAGCGGTCGCGCTTGGGTTCGTAGAATGCGCCGAGTTGCTCGTGGTGCCCGGGGTGCTGCACCAGCATCTCGATCAGCGCCCATTGCGCCGGGGCGAACGTGCAGAAGGTGTTGTACTGGTGGACCTTGCGGAACTCCGCGCTCAATGCCGCCGGCGCCACGCAATAGCCGACCTTCCACCCGGTGCAGTGATAGGTCTTGCCAAAGCTCGAGATCACGAAGCTGCGATCGGCGAGTTCCGGATAGCGCAGCACCGATTCATGGCGCGCGCCGTCGTAGACGATGTGCTCGTAGACCTCGTCCGACAGCAACACGATGTCGGTGTCGCGCAGGATGTCGGCGAGCGTCGCCATGTCGGCGGCCGACAGCATCGCCCCGGACGGATTGTGCGGCGAATTGATCATCAGCATCCGCGTGCGCGGGGTGATCGCATCACGCACCTTTTGCCAGTCCACCGAGAAGTCGTGCGCATCGAGCGGTACGTGCACCGCGCGCGCGCCGGCAAGATCGATCGCGGGCTCGTAGCAGTCGTAGCACGGGTCGAGCACGATCACTTCCTCGCCCGGGCGCACGACGCTGAGCACCGCGTCGAAGATCGCCTCGCTGCCGCCGCTGGTCACGGTGATCTCGCTGTCGGCGTCGACCTTGCGCCCATAGACTTTCGCGGTCTTCGCGGCTATCGCCTGGCGCAGGGGCGGCAGACCGGTCATCGGCACGTACTGGTTCTTGCCCTCACGCGCTGCCCGCGCCAGTGCGTCGACCAATGGCGCAGGCGTGTCGAAGTCGGGGAAACCCTGCCCAAGGTTGACCGCCTTGTGCTCGACGGCAAGCTGGGACATCACCGTGAAGATCGTCGTGCCAACCTTGGGTAGTTTGGTCTGGATCTTGTTCAACGTCGGATGCTCCGGTCGCTTTTCGCAGGCACGAAAGTGTACGGCAACCCATCCGCGCCGACAGCAGGGCTTCCAGGCAGACGGTGGACTTGCCAGGAGCGCATGCCGTCATCCATGGCATACCTTGAGGGTCGTAGCTACTGGAGGCTCCCCTTCTCCCCTTGCGGAAGTGGGGCCTGCCCCTGCGAACGACCTGGATCGACGTCACGACGGCCTTCACCGACATCACAACGGCCTTCACCGACGTGAAGGATGTGTCGACTGTCGTCACAACGGCCTTGACCGACGTGAAGGATCTCTCGACCGTCGTCACAACGGCCTTCACCGACGTGAAGGATTTCCGGACCGACGTCACAACGGCCTTCACCGACGAGAAGGATCTCTCGACCGTCGTCACAACGGCCTTTACCGACGTGAAGGATTTCTGGACCGTCATCACAACGGTCTGCACCGACGTGAAGCATTTGTCGGCCGACATCACAACGGTCAGCGCCGAATTCAAGGATCGCGCGGCCGTCTGCACGTCGGGCTGGCCGGATGAACGGATCTCATGTGGCCGCACGGCGCAGCCGCCGTCGCGTGCGGCAGGCCCGGACGATGTGTTGCGGACGATCCGGGAGCACCCCTCCCCAACCCTCCGCTTCGCCACGCGACAGGGAGGGAGCAGGACAGGAATCAGGGTGGCAACGCCGTGGTGGCAAGGATCGTGCGAGCGCTTTTGCCGCGGGGGCTGCGGTCCCTTGATCGCGCGCCGGGTCGCACGCCCGCTGCGCGGAACTGTCCAAGCCGCTAAAATCGACAGTCTCCCCGTGACCCGCCCCCCTTTGAACGCACCCGACACCACCGGCCCCATGCTCGCGGTCGCGCGCCTGCGCTTCGATCGCAACGACGCGTGCGTGTTCGGGCCGCTAGATTTCTTCGTGCACTCCGGCGAGGCGCTGCTGGTCACCGGCGGCAACGGGGCTGGCAAGACGACCTTGCTACGGGTTCTCGCTGGACTGCTTCGCGCCGAGGATGGGAGCGAACTGACCTGGCATGGCCAAGCCTGCTCGAGCCTGCCTGCCGAGGGAATCGCATTCGTCGGACATCTGCCGGGCCACAAGGCGGACCTTGGCGCCATCGACAACCTGCGCTTTGCGGTCGGCCTGCATGGCTGCAGGGTCGGCGTGTGTGCGAGGACCGCGCTCGCCAGCGTCGGGCTCGCCGGGTTTGAGGATGTCCCCGCGGGGAGATTGTCCGCGGGCCAGCGCAAGCGGCTCGCATTGGCGCGACTGCTGCTTTCGCCCGCGCCCCTCTGGCTGCTCGACGAGCCGTACGCGAACCTCGACCGCGACGGCATGACCCTGGTCGACCGCCTGCTCGGCGAGCATCAGGACGCAGGCGGCGCAGCGCTGATCACGACCCATGGAGCGTACGCGGCGCCGCCAGTGCGCGTGCGGACCTTGCTGCTCGATGCGCCGGCGCCCCAATCCCGGTTGGTCGACACAGCCGGCACAGCGTCCGCATGAGCACCCCGACCCTGACCCGTGCCGCCGCCGCGATGTTCATGCGGGACTTGCGCCTGGCGTGGCGACGCCGCGGCGATACGTTGCAGCCGTTGCTGTTCGCGGTACTCGTGGTCGCCCTGTTTCCGCTCGCGCTAGGCAGCGAACGCGCGCGCCTCGCGATGCTTGCGCCCGGCGCGATCTGGGTCGCGGCATTGCTCGCTTCCGTGCAGGGACTCGATGCCTTGTTCCGCAGCGATGCGGAGGATGGCAGCCTTGAACAGCAGTTGCTCGCACCGGTTCCGCTGTCGCTGTTGCTGGCGTGCCGGATGCTCGCGCACTGGTTGACCGGGTCACTGCCGTTGATCCTGGTCGTCCCATTGCTGGCGCAACTGCTGTTCCTGCCCGACCACCTTCTCGCGCCACTGTTGCTGTCGCTGCTGATCGGCACGCCGCTGCTGGTTCTGCTGGGTTCCACCGTCGCCGCGCTGACGGTCGGGATGCGCCGCTCTGGTATGCTGCTGCCCTTGCTCGCACTGCCGCTGTACGTGCCGGTCCTGGTGTTCGGCGCGGGCAGCGTGATGGCCGCAGCGCAGGGCCAGGACTGGCTCGGCGCGGTGCTGTTGCTCGCCGCCGGACTTGCGATCGCAGTCGTGCTTGCCCCACTTGCTGCCGCGGCGGCGATCCGGATCGCGTTGCCATGAGTGCCTTCGCTGCAACGAATCCCCGACGCAATGAAGCCACAGCAGCAATGAAGCCACGGCATCAATGAAGCCAATCGTCCTCTGGTTCAATCAACTCGGCTCGCCGCCGCGGTTCCATCGCTTCGCAAGCCGCTGGATTCCGAGGCTGTTCGGCGCATCGCTGCTGTTGCTCGCGATCGGCGTCTGGGGGGCGTTGTTTCGCGTCCCGGCGGACTACCAGCAAGGCGACAGCTATCGCATCTTGTTCATCCACGTGCCGTGCGCGTACATGAGCCTGTTCGTCTACGCCACGATGGCGGTGCAGGCGGCGATCGCACTGGTGTGGCGGATCAAGCTCTGCGAGATCCTTGCGATGGCATGCGCCCCGATTGGCGCGGCATTCACCGCGATCACCCTCGCGACCGGCTCGATCTGGGGCCGGCCGATGTGGGGAACCTGGTGGGACTGGGATCCGCGCCTGACTTCCGAACTCGTGCTGCTGTTCCTGTACATCGGCGTGATCGCGCTGGATGCGTCGATCGAGGATCGCCGGCGCGGCGCACGCGTGGCCGGATTCCTCGCGATGATCGGCCTGGTGAACCTGCCGATCATCCACTACTCGGTGCAGTGGTGGAACTCGCTGCACCAGGGCCAGACGATCCGGTTGCTCGGTCCATCGAAAATGGATGCGAGCATGCTCCTGCCGCTGGTCGCGACGATCGCGGCAATGCAGGTGTGGTTCGCTGCGTCCTTGTTATCGCGTGCACGCACGCTGCTGGTCGAGCGCGAGGCCGGCAAGGCGTGGGCGCGCGATGTCGCCGATTCCAGCTTGACCGCAGACAGCGCGTGACTTACCTGCCCTACATCGTTGCTGCGTACGCGGTGTTCGGCGCGGTGCTCGCGTGGGATGGGCTGACACCGTGGTTGAAGCATCGCCGTCTCCTGCGGGCGATACGCCAGAAAGCGCAAAGGGCCGGTAAATGAACCCGACCCGCAAGCGCCGGCTCGGATTCCTGCTGCTCGTGCTGGCGGCGATCATGATTGCGGGCACGCTGGTCGCGATGGCATTGCAGCACAACATCCGCTACCTGCTGACGCCGACGGAAGTCGCTGCCGGCCAGGCGCAGGGGAAACAATTGTTCCGGCTCGGCGGGGTGGTTTGCGAAGGAAGCGTGCGGCATACGATCGGTACGCTCGACGTGCGCTTCGTCGTGACCGACCGCGTGCACCAGCTTTCCGTGCACTACACCGGCATCCTTCCCGACTTGTTCCACGAAGGCCGGAGTATCATCGCGACCGGTCACTTGGCCGACAATGGCTTCCGGGCTGACGAGGTGCTCGCCAAGCACGACGAGACCTACATGCCGAAGGAAGTCGCCGAAGCAATCGCGCGCGGCAAGATGCTTCCGCATACGCCCTGCGCAGCACCGCCGTAGATGTTGTCCGAAGCCAGCCAGCATCTCCTGCGAGCGGTTTCCGCAACCCTGCCCGAGGTTGGCCAGCTCGCGCTGATCCTTGCGCTGGTGCTGGCGTCGCTGCAAGCGGTATTGCCGCTGCTTGGCGCACACCGCCGCATCGACGCGTGGATGCGCGTCGCGCGGCCCGCCGCCTATGCGCAGCTGCTGTTCGTGGCGCTCGCATTCGTGATCCTGATGTGGGCTTTCGTCACTCACGATTTCTCGGTCGCCTACGTCGCGCGCAATTCCAATTCGTTGTTGCCGATCGGCTACTGCATGGCCGCGGTGTGGGGCGCGCACGAAGGTTCATTGCTGCTGTGGATCCTGATCCTCGCCTTGTGGACCGGCGCGGTCGCGCGCTTCTCGCGAGCGTTGCCGCTGCCGGTGATCGCGCGCGTGCTTGGCGTCATGGGCATCGTCAGCGTCGGCTTCCTGTTGTTCACCCTGCTGACGTCGAATCCATTCGAGCGGCTGTTGCCGATGCCGCCCGAAGGCCGCGACCTCAATCCGTTGCTGCAGGACCCGGGTCTGATCATGCATCCGCCGATCCTGTACAGCGGGTACGTCGGCTTCACTGTCGCGTTTGCGTTCGCGATTGCGGCATTACTGGATGGAAAAGTCGATGCACGCTGGGTGCGCTGGTCGCGGCCGTGGACGAACGTCGCATGGGGCCTGCTGACGATCGGCATCGCGCTCGGATCGTGGTGGGCGTACTACGAACTGGGCTGGGGCGGCTGGTGGTTCTGGGATCCGGTCGAGAACGCCTCGTTCATGCCGTGGCTCGCCGGCACCGCGCTCCTGCATTCGCAGGCGGTTACCGAGAAGCGCGGCAGCTTTCGCGGCTGGACCCTGTTGCTCGCCATCGCAGCGTTCTCGCTGTCGCTGCTGGGCACGTTCCTGGTGCGTTCGGGCGTGATCACGTCGGTGCATTCGTTCGCGGCCGATCCTGCCCGCGGCCTCTTCATCCTGGTGTTCCTCGGGATCGTGATCGGTGGCTCGCTGCTGCTGTACGCCCTGCGTGCGCCGCGCGATGACGATGGCGCGCCGTTCGTGTTTGCCTCGCGCGAAACCCTGATCCTCGCGAACAACCTGCTGCTCACGACGGCTTGCGCGATGGTGCTGATCGGCACGCTGTTCCCGCTGTTCGCCGACGCAATGCAGCTTGGCCGCTATTCGGTCGGACCACCCTACTTCGGATCGATGTTCATGCTGCTGATGGCGCCGTTGATCCTGCTGATGCCGTTCGGCCCGCTGACGCGGTGGCAGCGCGAACAGGCATCGTTGCCGATCAAGCTGCTCGCGCCGTGGCTGTTGCTCGCCTTGGTCGGGGGCGCAGTCGCGTTCGTGATGTTGCCGAACGCGCCATGGAAACTCGATGCAGGCATCGTGGTTGGCCTGTGGCTGGCATTTGGCGTGGTGCGCTTCGTGCGCCGCAGGCTCGCGATGACCGGTCAGCGGCTCACCGCCGAAATGCTCGGCATGAGCTTCGCGCACCTGGGTGTCGCGGTGTTTTTCTTCGGCGTGCTGCTGACCGAGGCGACCAGCGTGCAGAAGGATGTGGCGGTAGCACGCGGGCAGCAGGTTGAAGCCGGCGGCTACACATTCCGTTTCGATGGCGTGCGGCGCGCGACAGGGCCGAACTATCTTTCGGATCGCGGCAGCGTGAGCGTGTTCCTGGGCAATAAAGACATCGCCAACCTGCATCCGGAAAAGCGCCAGTACGCGGCCGGTGGCCAGGTCATGACCGAGACCGCAATTGATCCCGGGCTGACCCGCGACCTGTACGTCGCGCTCGGTGAGCCGATCGACACGCGCGGAGGCTGGGCGCTGCGGGTGTACGTCAAACCCTGGGTCCGCTGCATCTGGCTGGGCGCGCTGCTGATGGCGCTCGGAGGTTTCACGGTGGTGTTCGACCGGCGTTTCCGCCGCAATGCCGAGGTGGATTGAGATGTTGCGTCGCCTGCTGCCGCTGTTGGTCTTCCTCGCGCTTGGCGGATTGCTGTTCGCCGGAATCGAGCTCAGCAAGCACGAGAACCGCGAAGCGCTGCCTTCGCCGCTGATCGGCAAGGCAGCACCGGATTTCGCGTTGCCTGACCTCGCCACGCCTACCCGGATCGTGCGCAATGCCGATCTCGCCGGTGCGCCGTACGTGCTCAACGTCTGGGCAAGCTGGTGCGTGAACTGTCGCGACGAACATCCGGTTATTGCCGCCCTTGCGGCGCGCCATGTCGTCAAGGTGGTCGGCTACAACCTCAAGAACGATCCAGGTGATGCGCAACGTTGGCTCGATCAGTTCGGAAACCCGTATGCGCTGGTCATCGCCGACACCGATGGTCGAAAGGCCATCGATTGGGGAATTTACGCTGCCCCCGAAACATTCCTGGTCGATGCGGGCGGAATCGTTCGATGGAAATATATCGGCCCTCTCAACGAGGATGTCGTCGCCAGCCAATTGCTGCCGCTATTGCACGGCCGGCGGGCTGGACCATGAAGCGCATCGCGTTCGCGTTCCTGCTGCTGTGCCTGGCATCGACGGCCTTCGCAATGCAGCTGCGATCGAACGCGCCCAACGCCTATCGCGACGCTGCCGAGGAAGCGCGCTTCCACGTGCTCACCAGTTCGCTGCGCTGCGTGATGTGCCAGAACGAATCGCTTGCCGACTCGGACGCGCCGATCGCGCACGATCTGCGCCGGGAAATCCTTGAGCTGATGCGCGATGGCAAGACCGATGCGCAGATCCGCGATTTCCTGGTCGCGCGTTATGGCGAATTCGTGCTGTACCAGCCACGCATCGAACCTGCCACCTGGTTGCTGTGGTTCGGGCCGTTGGTGTTGCTTGCATCCGGCGGCGCAACGGTCGCCTGGATCGTGCGCCGACGTGCGATCCGCGCACGCGCTGTCGCGGATGCAGTTGCTGGCGAATCGCCTGCCGGAGGATTGTCTGGAGGCGTGCCGCCAGAAGGCGAGTCGAGCGAGGAATGGTGATGCGCTACGACTTCCTCATCGCCACATTCCTGCTGGTCGCCATTGCAGGCGCCGCGTTGCTGCCCGTGTTGTGGCGCGGCGCAAGGCGCACGGCATTCGCGGTTGCGTTGTTCATGCCCCTCGCTGCAGTGGTGTTGTATGCGCTTGTCGGCAATCTGTCCTCGCTCGATCCGGCGCGCCTCGCAGCCGAGCCGACACTCGACCAGACCGTGGATGCGCTTGCACAAAGCATGCGGATGCATCCCGAAGTGCTGGAAGGATGGGTCTTGCTAGGTCGCAGCCGCAAGGCGCAGCAGCGTTATCCCGAAGCGCGCGATGCGTATGCGCGCGCGCTGCGACTTGCGCCCAACGATCCCAACCTGATGGTCGAGGCCGCCGAGACGATGACACTCGACGATCCCGCGCACCGCATCCAGGGCCCGGCATTGGCGCTGTTGCAGCAGGCGCAACGGATCGATCCGCGCAACCAGCGCGCGCTGTGGTTCCTCGGAATCGCGGCGTTCCAGCAACACCACTACGCGGAAGCGGCGGTGACGTGGCAACCGCTGCTGACGCTCGCACCCGAATCGACGCGACCTGCCCTGCGCAAGCAGATCGACCAGGCCCGTACGCTTGCGGGGATACCAGCGCTTCCACCGGAAACCGCGACGATTGCCGGCCCGCCGTTGCTGACCGCGCGGGTCGACATCGCGCCTGCGCTGCGCGCGAAACTCGTGCCGACCGACGTCCTGTTCGTGTATGCGCGCATGCCGAACGGCCCCCCGATGCCGCTCGCGGTGAAACGTATGCAGGCGAAGGATTTCCCGGTTACCGTCGCGCTCGCCGATGCCGACGGTCCGATGCCGACCATGCGCCTGTCGCAGCAAACGAACGTGGACGTGCTGGCGCGCATTTCGCACTCCGGTGACGCAATTCCACAATCGGGCGATTTCGAGGCCGCCACCCTGAGTGCGAAAGTCGGCGCGAAAGACCTGCTCACACTTACCATCGACCGCATCCATCCATGACCGAATACATTCCACCAGCAAGCCTGTTCCACGATCTGCCCTCGCCGTTCGCATTCAAGCGCGGCGGCGCGTTGCCGGGTGCACGCCTGGCTTATGAAACATGGGGCACCCTCAATGCCGCACGCGACAATGCGATCCTGATCCTGACCGGGCTGTCGCCGAGCGCACACGCGGCATCGCATGCGGACAATCCCGAAGCAGGCTGGTGGGAAGCAATGATCGGTTCCGGCAAGCCGATCGATACCGATCGCTGGTTCGTCGTCTGCGCCAACTCGCTCGGAAGCTGCAAGGGCTCGACTGGCCCGGCATCCGCCCGACCGGCGACTGGCGAGCCCTATCGCCTCGCGTTTCCAGAACTCGCGATCGAGGACATCGCCAATGCCGCGCACGCGCTCATGCAGGGGCTTGGTATCGGGCAGCTCGCATGCACGATCGGCTGCTCCATGGGCGGCATGACCGCACTGGCGTACGCACGCCTGCATCCGCGCAGCGCGCGCGCCCAGATCAACATTTCCGGCGCGGCCCAGTCGCTGCCATTCTCGATTGCGATCCGTTCCCTGCAACGCGAAGCGATCCGGCTTGATCCGAAGTGGAACGAAGGCGCATACACCGATGCGTCCTACCCCGAGAACGGCATGCGCATGGCGCGCAAGCTCGGGGTGATCACCTACCGCTCGTCGCTGGAATGGAGTGGCCGCTTCGGTCGCGTGCGCCTGGATGGCGACCACCGTGAAGGCGACGATCCATTCGGCCGGGAATTCCAGGTCGAAAGCTACCTTGAGGGCCACGCACGCCGCTTCGTCCGTCAGTTCGACCCGAACAGCTACCTGTACCTGAGCCGCTCGATGGACTGGTTCGACCTTGCCGATCACGGCGGGGGCGACCCGGCGAATGCATTGCGCGACATAGCGCAAGCCGGCAGCGCGTTGCAACGTGCGCTGGTGATCGGAGTGGAAACCGACATCCTGTTTCCCCTGCAGCAGCAGGAACAGATCGCCAGCGGTCTGCGCGCTGGAGGCGCCGACGTCACCTTTGCCCCGTTGCCCTCGCCACAGGGCCACGATGCGTTCCTCGTGGATATCGCGCGATTCGGGCCAGTGGTCGGCGATTTTCTCGGCAAGCTCCAATGAGCGGTAGAATCGCCGCCATGGATGACGCCAGACCCTGTTGCCCGCCGTGCGTCCCGGTCGATTTCACTGGCCGCGACAAGCTCGTCGCGCTGATCGATGCAGCAGTCGCGCTCGGCGACCAGCAGGCCGTCACCGCCGCGCTGCGAAATGCCTTGTGCGCATTGATCCGCGATCCGGACGTGCGCCTGCCGGACTGCGTCCACGAGGCGATCTTCGATCACTATGCGCGCCGCGAGCTCTATCGCAGCGAGCGCTACGGCTACAGCGTCGTCGCGATGACCTGGGGGCCGGGCCAGGGCACACCCGTTCACGACCATTCCGGCATGTGGTGCGTGGAAGGCGTGTGGGATGGCCAACTCGAGATCACCCAATACGAATTGCTCGAACGCGATGGGGAACGCTATCGCTTTCGCGCTGCCGGTGGCATGCAGGCGGGGCCTGGGAGCGCTGGCAGCCTGATCCCGCCGCACGAGTACCACACCATCGGCAATCCGAATCCCGATGCGGTCGCGGTGACCCTGCACATCTACAAGGCGCCGATGGACTACTGCTCGAAGTTCTATCCGCAGGGCGGCGAATGGTACGTGCGCTGCGGCAGCGCAATGGCGACCGACGCCGCGGCCTGAGCCGACGCGAAGCGCCCGTGTCGCGCAGCGCAAGCGACTCCGGCCGGCAATCCCGTTATAATTGGCGAGCAACATGTGCCGGTGTGGCGGAACGGTAGACGCGATTGACTCAAAATCAATTATCCGAAAGGGTGTGTGGGTTCGATTCCCTCCACCGGCACCATGAAGCGGTTTCAGGCGGTCCCAAGCAATCCCAAGAAACCCACGAGACCCGCCTAACTGACGGGTTTTTCGTTTCAGGCGATCCCGACCCGTCCCATTGCATCCGGATCAGTGTGTGAGTAGGCTTGTGAGTAGCTGGCACTTCGGTGCCCGTTTCGCAAGCTCCCTACTCACAGTGATTCGCCATGCTCACCGACGCCAAACTACGCGCGCTCAAGCCTCGCCAATCGCTTTACAGGCTCGCCGATGATAAGGGCCTGTGCGTAGAGGTTCCGACCACTGGTGCGCGCTTGTGGCGCTTCCGGTATCGCTACAACGGCACGGCGAAGATGATCGGATTGGGTGCATGGCCGGAAATATCGCTCGCCGATGCGCGCCGCCGCCGCGATGCCGCACGCGCACTTGTTGCCGCCGGCCAGGACCCAAGCCAGCAACGCGCGGCGGAGAAGGACGCCGCTGCCCTCACCTTCGAAACGCTGGCCCGCGAATGGCTCGCGCGTCGCGACGTGGCAGAAGCGACTGCATCGAAGGACGCGTGGCTGCTCGACTTCGCGATCGACCGCTTCGGCAAGGTTCCGGCCTGCGAAGTCACAAGCCTTGACGTGCTCGCCCTGCTGCAGACCTTGGAGGCCGAGGCGAAGCTTGAGACCGCGCGACGGCTGCGCGCGAAGGTCTCGACCGTCTTCCGATATGGCAAGGCAACCCGACGCCTGAAATTCGACCCTACTGCCGACCTCGAACGCGACGCGATCAAGGCACCGAAGGTCAAGCACCACGCGGCCATCACTGATCCTCGGCGCGTCGGCGAACTGTTGCGCGCGATCGACCAGTATGGTGGCGGATTCGTGGCGTCCCGGGCTCTCCGGCTGGCTCCCCTGCTCTTCGTGCGACCTGGCGAACTCCGCACCGCGGAATGGTCGGAAGTCGACATGGACAAGTGCGAATGGCGGGTCCCAGCGGCGAAAATGAAGATGCGCATCGAGCACATTGTTCCCCTCTCTACTCAGGCCGTCGCGATCCTGCGCGAGTTGCACCCGCTGACGGGCCGTGGCATGTACGTCTTCCCGAGCGCGCGCAGCCCGCGCCGGCCCCTGAGCGAGAACACAGTGAACGCCTCACTTCGAACGATGGGCTACGCCAGCGACGTACAGACCGCGCACGGCTTCCGCACGATCGCGAGCACCCTTCTCCATGAGCTGGGTTATCCGACCGACATCATCGAGCGCCAGCTCGCGCACAAGGAGGCAAACGCCGTGAAGGACGCCTACAACCGTGCCCAGCACCTGCCTGAGCGCCGCGCGATGATGCAGGCATGGGCCGACTATCTCGATGCGCTCAAAACCGGCAGCAACGTGACGCCGATCAAGCGCAAGGCTGGGTGATTCGGATTCAGGGGCGTAGGGGTGCGCAATGGCCGAGAGAAAGGCGAAGGGAAAACCGAAGGCCCACATGCCTGCGCATATCTATTTCGATGATGCGCAGCTTGCATCATGGTTAGACACGCCGGTCGGAGCTGATCCTGCAAGCCGCATCTTGATCGCAATGGAAGCCGGCCAACACTTGGCGAAAGATCGCGCCCACGCAGCGCAGATGGTCGCCGCCTTTCAGTACGCGATAGCCTCAGGGAGCACGCCAGACTTGCGCGCAATGGCTCTTTGCTTGTGGCTGCTGCAGCCAGCCGCGTTTGGTGAAGACGCGCGCAGGCTGCCATTTCCACCCACGCGCGGGAAGGGAGAAAAAAAATCCGTCCACATGAGCACTGGCAGGTATCAGACTGCTCTGGCTGTGCGGCAAGGGATGAACGATGGAATGCGACGGGATGCCGCAATCGCCGAGGTCGCTCGAATTCTGGGCGAAAACGAAGACTCCGAACGCGTTCGCGGCAGCTACCAGGATGTGCTCTGGAAAATCGGCAGCAAAGAAATGGACGAACGTATCGCTTACATCAAGGAAGCGGGTGGTCAACACATGGAGCAGCACCTTGTCAAACAGGGAAAATCTCTATTTACCCTGTTGGCGGAGTCTGCTGCTGCGATGATTAGCTGACCCTACCAAGCCCGGCACATCGCAGGGCGTCTAGTGGGGTCCCGATGAGCACTAACACTATCCCGGCGACGATGATCGCCGCCGTCCATGCGCTGATCCGCCTGCCTGAAGTCAAGAGGCGCTGTGCATTGAGTCGATCCGAAATCTACAGGCGCGTCGGACTCGGGACGTTTCCGGCGCCAATTAAGATTGGCCAGCACGCATCGGCTTGGGCCGATCATGAAATCTCGGAGTGGATCGCCGATCGAATCGCCGATCGGGATGCAAAGGAGCGTGCTGCGTGAGCAGCCTCAAAGAGAAACGCGCCGCTGGCAGGCGACGCGCTTCAGAGAATGCCAACGCTTGGACGGCGAGTAGCAGGTGCGATCATACCGCGATCCATGCGGGCAGCTTCAGATTCACGCCGCGCGATCTACTGGTGATCGTCGCCGCCCATTTGCAAACCGCACGGCACGCGCTAGATGGGCTATCTCTGCTCGTGGACGGCATAGGGCGTACACCCTTGCCTGCCGATACGGTCGCTGTAGCAGCAGAGCTTGCTGACCTGCTCGATGTGCATTGCTCTGATCTTGCCGCGGTCCTGGCCCTCCCGTGCGACCACACAGCACAAGACGTGCGAGCGCGCAGGGACGGTCATGGCAAAGACTCCTAGTCGGTCCAAGATCAAGGGCCGCAAAGAGTCGGGCACATTCATGCAGGTGCCGACGGTTGTGCTGAACAGCCCGAACTTCTGCGCGCTATCCACCAAAGCGAAAGCTTTGCTGCTCGACATGGGGGCGCGCTTCACCGGTCACAACAACGGCAACCTGGCAGCGCCCTGGT
>JBBQTD010000024.1:0-41675 GCA_038234715.1 Lysobacterales bacterium
ACAGGTCCACCACCACGCGTGTGCGTCCATTGGCTTCGGCTGCAGACACTGCACTTGCCGAGCCGCTTCCGATGGCAACCCGACGTTGTGCCATTCCATCGTGGGTGTCCGGTAGGTCGATCGCGATCCGTGGTGGATTGTCGGTGGTGAATACCTGTGCGTCGGCAATAGGGCTAGCGAACTGCAGGGTAATATCAACCCCACCCTTTGCGCCTGGAGCATGACTGACTTGTTGAAGCACGTTCGACGCTAAGGCGGGGAATGTGCCGCAGAGCAGCCAGACACCCAAGCCCAGCGCCGTATCGCGCGACCGGTTGGTCCGGCGAATGACATTGATTGCGCTCATCTTGCTACTCCCCGATCATTGATTTGGTAATGCGATGGTGGCCGGTCGTTCTATCCATCCGCCCGCCCCATCCGGCACCAGTTCTGTTAGGTCGATCTTGGTCCGCGAAATGGCTATCACGCGACCATCGTTCTGACCCAAATACGTTTTCGGCTCCGCCGTTACCCGATGAGTCACCTTGTCTGGCGACATGACGAGTCCGATTATGTGGTCGCCTGAGCCAAGTGTGCCAACCATGACGAGCCCGTCCAAGGGATACGCTTCGAGCACCTGTTTGCGACGATCAGGATCGGGACGCGGCCCGGAAGCTGTTCGGTTTGCGTCGACTGGGGCCGCAAATGGATCGCGCAAGCCCTGATCGTTGTATACGAACGTCTCAAACCTCTGCATGACGGGAACTGCATCCAGCGGTGGGCCCGGCTTTGCCTTCACTTCAGCAACCCATTGCTCAAGATCTGACGAACCGCGACCACAGCCACCCAAGACCGATACAGCCACTAGAACAGTCGCGCATCGTAATGCGAACCTACGAATGATCGCCATGATCAGTTACCTCCCGACGCGTTTTGCGTGGGCGCGGCAGTTGGCTGCGCATTAGTGCCATCGTCCTCGTCGAGATAGCGATACGTCTTTACCGTACCCTCAAGCGTGAGGGCACCGTCCGTACTGATCTTGCCGTTGATCTCTGCTGGCTTGAGAGATATGTCGTGCATGGTCAAGATCACCACGCGCGGTAGCGATGCCACGCCGCTCATGAAGGAGCCGAACTGGTGATATGTGCCCACCATCCGGAGTGAAATCGGCTTTTCCGCGTAGAACTCTTTCTTGGTTTCGTCGCCAGGTTTGAAGAGCTGATTGACGATCCCTGTAGCGAGAGCTGTCTGCGAAACGTCGACAATTAAATCCGGCATTTCGGTCTTGCCCGGCAGTTGACGGAGCATCTGCTGGAGCATTTCTTCCATTTGCGCCAACTGGATTTTCAGTTGTTCGAGGTTTGCTGCGCGCCCCTGTTTTTCAACAAATGTGGCCTTTAGCGATGTCTCGGTCTGCTCGAGACCCCCTAGCTCTTCACGCTGGTTTTTCACGAGAAAGTAGTAGAACAACGCAAGGATCAAGGCCATCAACAACGCGCAAGCGACATATTTCAGACCTTCTGGCCACGCTCCTGCATTATTGAAGTCAATGTTTCGCAGGTCGAATTTCTTTTTGTTGCTCACGGGGTCGCCCCTCCCTTGGTGCTAGAGGTCGCTGCTGACGAGGTCGCACTCGCGGATGGTGATGCGGCATTCCCCGCAGCAGCTGCCGAACCTGTTGCAGTCGACGCTGATGGCATGGGAACGATTACCGGCTTGCCGTCAGGTCCAAGTATCGGATTCCCATCTGGACCAATCTGCTGACCGGGCTTGATGAGCTTTAATGAGAGCGAGAAATGATACGGCAGCGTTTTGTCGTCACCCTGTTCTTCAATAATCGACAGATCAGGATTGGTCATCCAACCGGAAGACTCGATGTTGCGCATGTAAGCACTTACGCGCGCGTTGGACTGCGACTGCCCTTCCAAAGTCAACTGATCGTCGTTTTGTTTAATTTGCGTCAGACGAACACCATCGGGAATCGTGCGCACCAGTTCGTCAAACAGATGCACCATTTGCGAACGATTGGCCTGAAGCTGCTCGATGACCTCCTTGCGTCGCAGCAAGGTGTCCTTCTTCTTGTCGAGTGCGTCGATTTCCTTGAGTTTCGCATCCAACTGAGTGATCTGATCAGTCAGGTAGGCATTACGCTTATTTTGCCCTTCGATCTGACCGCTGTAGAACAACCATCCAGCGATACCGATGACCAGTGCCAATACACCGGCACCACCCAACAGGTAATAGAACTCCTGTTGGCGAGCTCTGCGGCGCTCAGCGCGCCATGGTAGGAGGTTGACCTTGGCCATCAGTCGAAACTCCTCAAGGCTAGGCCGCAGGCAATCATCAACGCGGGCGCATCCTGCTCAAGCGCTTTGGCTTGAACGCGAGGACCGAGCGTCATGTTGGCAAGCGGGTTGGCGATCAGGGTCGGCACACCGAGTTGCTCTTCGATCATTCCGGCCATGCCCGCGATTGAAGCGCAACCACCGGCAAGTACGATTTGATCGACACGATTGAACTCGCTGCCGGCGTAAAAGAACTGAAGCAAGCGACTGATTTGCTGGACCATGGCTTCCTTGAACGGCTCCAGCACTTCAACCTCATAACTTTCAGGCAACCCGCCCTGGCGTTTTGCCAAGCCGGCTTCTTCGTAATTGAGACCATAGCGGCGCATCACCTCATCGGTGAGTTGCTTGCCGCCAAAAGCCTGTTCACGTGTGTAGATGCTGCGCTGATCGCGCAAGACATTGAGCGTCGTGACTGTGGCGCCGACGTCGACTAACGCGACCAAGCCGTCCTTTGGAACCGACAACTGATCGGAGATCAGGCGAAAGGCGTTTTCCATCGCGAAGGCTTCGACATCCATCTTGGCTGCGGTCAGCCCGCCCATCTCCAGCGCCGATTGTCGCAATTCGACGTTCTCGGATCTCGATGCCACGAGCAGCACCTGGATCACATCGGGGTTGCCTGGCATTGGGCCAAGTACCTCGAAATCCATGCTGACCTCGTCGATCGGATATGGAATGTATTGCGCGGCGTCGTACTGGATCTGATCTTCCAGCGCGTCGTCGTCGAGGTTGGCAGGCATGGTGATCAATTTCGTGATCACTGCCGACCCAGCAACCGCTGCGGCGGCATGCTTGGCCCTCGTGCCCGAGCGGCTGACAGCGCGTTTGATCGCGTCGCCAATCGCTTCGACCTCGACAATGGATTTTTCGACCACGGCGTTCGACGGCAAGGGCTCTACCGCGTAATGCTCTACGCGATAACGCCCGCCGCTCTGGCTCAATTGAAGGAGCTTGATCGCGGTGGAGCTGATGTCGACGCCGACGAGCGGCGCCTGAGTATTTCCAAAGAGACCCACGGTTTCTCCCCTTCCTGCGGGCATTTAGCGACGAAATGTGCGCCGCTGCATTAAATTAATAACGATTTACTCACGAAATAGCAACAGGCAGAGTAAAAAAAGTTATCAACACCCATTCAAAACGTTCGCTGACCTCCCCCTGAAGGCGCAGCACCCCTGCCCGATCCCCTGAGCAGACCGCCCACGTTCTATACTCCCTCGCCCCACCCTCTGTAAACCTTTGGATGCTTCCCGGGATGGCTCGACTTTTTCGTTGGCTGCGCCGCGCGTTCTACGCCGGCCTTGTTTTGCTCGTCCTTGGCGCATCAGCGCTGGGGATCCTGTACTGGTTGATCGTTCCGCGCCTGCCTGATGTCGACAGTCTGCGGCATGTCGAATTGCAGATGCCAATGAACGTGTATTCGCGGGAAGGCCGGCTGATTGCGCAGTTTGGAGAGACCCGCAGGTACCCGATCAACATCGCCAAGGTGCCAGACAAGCTCAAGAAGGCATTCCTAGCGGTCGAGGATGCGCATTTCTACGAGCACCCTGGCGTCGACTGGCGCGGCGTCACTCGTGCAGTCTGGCTGCTGGCGACTACCCACGATCATCGCGTCCCCGGCGGCAGTACGATCACGCAGCAAGTTGCGCGCCAATTTTTTCTCAGCAACGAATACAGCTACACCCGCAAGCTGTCAGAAATGGCGTTGGCGCTGAAGATTGAGCGCGAGTTGAGCAAGGATCAGATCTTCGAGCTTTACCTCAACAAGAGCTTCTTCGGCAATCGCGCGTACGGCATTGCCGCCGCCGCAGAGTTTTACTACGGCAAGAAGCTCGATCAACTCACGCTCGCCGAATGCGCATCGCTGGCAGCCATCCCGAAGTTTCCGTCGAGCGGCAATCCGCTGTCGAACCCCGACCGCGCGAAAGAGCGCCGCGACTACATCCTCGACCGCATGGCCGAATTGCACTTCATCAGCGACGCCGCACGCAATACGGCAAAGACCGAACCATCCCACGCGTCACCGCATGAACCGCCAGTGGAAGTTGATGCGCCTTACGTCGCCGAAATGGTGCGCCAGGCGATGCTTGACCGCTACGGTAGCGACGCGCTGAACCATGGGTTTCAGGTGTACACCACGATCGATGCGGCCAAACAGGCGGCGGCCAATCTGGCGGTTCGCGACGAATTGCTGGTGTACGACCGCCGCCATGGCTATCGCGGCCCCGAGGCCAAACTCGACCTCTCCGCAGAAACCGATCGCGCAGTGTTGCTCAAGAAGTTGATGGCGCGCCGAATCATCGGCGGTCTCATACCTGGCGTGGTCTTGAGCGCTGATGTCAAGCAGGCACGTGTTTTGCTCGCAACTGATTCCGAAGTCACCATCGGTCTCGACGATGTCCGCTGGGCGTTGGCCGGCAAGTCGCGCGTCAACGCGCTGCTTTCTCCGGGCGACGTGATCCGGCTCCTGCCCATCAGCAAGGGTGATCTCGAACGAACTGCGCAAATCGCCGCGGCGGACAAAGCGTTCCGCAGCAAACCCAAGCCAGCAGCCGCCAAACCCGGGGCAGTGCCGGTGGCAGCCCGCCTCCCCGTTGCACAGCCAGCAATCGACAAAGCCGACGACGCCATCATCGTCTCCTACCAAATCAACCAGGTTCCGAAAGCGCAAACCGCGCTGGTGTCGCTGGAGCCCGAGGATGGCGCACTGCGCGCCCTCGTCGGCGGTTTCAGCTTCAACGAGAGCAAGTTCAATCACGTCACCCAGGAACTGCGCCAGCCCGGATCGAGCTTCAAACCCTTCATCTACGCCGCTGCGTTCGAGCGTGGCTTCTCGCCCGCGTCGATCGTACTGGACGCGCCGGTGGTATTCACCGACCGCTCGACCGGCAAGTCCTGGCGACCGCAGAACGACAATGGAACGTTCGCCGGACCCATCCGTTTGCGCGAGGCGTTGGTGCAATCGCGTAACTTGGTCTCAGTTCGCCTGCTCGACGCTATCGGGCTGGATTTCGCGCGTAAATACATCCAGAACTTCGGCTTTACCGAAGCCAGCCTGCCCAACAACCTGTCGATGTCGCTGGGTACCGCTTCGGTGCCTCCGATGTGGATGGCGCGCGGCTACACCGTGTTCGTAAACGGCGGGTTTCTGGTTGAGCCGTACTTCATCCAGCGCGTGGTCAATCGTGATGGAGTTACCATCGCCTTTGCGCATCCTGCGCGTGCCTGCCAAGGCTGTGTCGAGCGGGCCCAGCAGGATCAAGCGGAGTCGAGCGTGGTCGATGGGTTCGATCTGGGGCCGGTAGCAACGCCATCCCCTGCGCTATCCGCTGCCGCGAGCGCCTCGAGTGCTAGCGACGGCTTTGACCTCGATGCGCCAGCCAAGCCCATCACAACCGCGAGCGGGGCAAGCGACCAACCGGCAACGACACCGCTGCCTGCCGTCGTGGCCGCGCCACCGATACCGTCGCTCGATCCGGATTTCGTGGGTCCTCCTTCCACGTTTCCGGCACATCGTGCAATCGACGAGCGCACCGCTTTCCTGATCGAATCGATGATGCAATCGGTGATCGATCGCGGCACCGGTTTTGCCGCAAAAGTGCTTAACCGCAGCGATATTGGCGGTAAAACCGGTACAACCAACGATATGCGCGATGCTTGGTTCTCCGGTTTCGGCGGCCATCTGGTCACTACCGTTTGGGTCGGCATGGACGATTTTTCGACGCTGGGCCACGCCGAATTTGGCGCACGCGCGGCGCTGCCGATCTGGATGGATTACATGCGTTCAAGCCTGGCTGGCGTCCCCGAACGTCCGATCGACCCGCCAGCAGGCGTGGTCACTACGCTGGTTGATCGCGGCAGCGGACGGGTGTTGCCAGCGGGCACTCCGGGCGGGTTGATCGAGTTCTTCAAGAGCGAGTACCTCGAACGTTTCCAGAATGAAGCACCCGGCACAGCCGACGCGGCATCTACCAGCAACGACGCCGCTTTTGATATCTTCTGACCATGGATGAATGGGTCCCGTATTTCCGGCGAGATCCATGCCTCCAGCGAATTCCGCCAAGCCCGCCGCCGCTAACGTCGGGCGTTCTTCTTTCTTCTGGTCCCGTGCGACGGATCGCGCGAGGTCGACTTGGCGCTGCGCCATCGATGTGGCTCCGGCCGATCAAATTGGAGACGGACGATGCGCCAGATTCGAGATCATGCCGCCATTCACATCCAAACCCGCACCCGGGAACGCCGCGACCGGCTGGCCATCGAAGCCGCGCGCCTGATCAGCGAAGGCGGCATTAGCGATTTCCACCTCGCCAAGCGCAAGGCAGCCGATCGGTTGGACATTCACGATGACGCCTCACTCCCCCGCAACAGCGAGATCCAGGACGCCCTGCGCGACTACCAGCGGCTGTTTCTCGCGCAATCGCAGCCGCAACTGCTGCGCGCGCGCCGCGAGGCTGCAGGGCGTGCCATGACGTTTTTCGCCGGGTTTGAACCGCGATTGGTCGGTGCGGTGCTGGAAGGCACAGCCGACGCGCATTCGGCAGTCTGCCTGCACCTGCACACCGACGAGGCGGAGAGCGTTCCCCGCTTCCTCGCCGACCACGGAATTCCTGCCGATGAGTCGAGCCGGCACATCCGCATCGACCGCAACCGCAGTATCGACGTAGCAGTATGGCTGTTCAGCGCCGACGACCTGCCATTCGACCTCGCGGTTTTGCCACGCGATGCATTGCGCCAGGCACCGCTCAACCGCATCGATGAAAAGCCGATGCGGCGGGTCTCGTTGGCCGGATTGCAGATCTTGCTGGCGGAAAACGACCCGCCTTGACGGACCCATCGACCCGAATGAAAACGCCCCGCCATGCAGAGCATTTTCAGGCGAATGGCTGGCCGCTTAGCGCGACGCCATCGGGGTGAAATCGCGGTGCGTGGCACCCACATAAACCTGGCGCGGCCGACCGATCTTGCCATCAGGCTCGTTCTGCTGTTCCAGCCAATGCGAAACCCAGCCGGCGGTGCGCGCGATGGCGAACATGACGGTGAACATTTCGGTCGGAATTCCGAGCGCCTTGTAGATGATGCCCGAGTAGAAATCCACATTCGGATACAGTTTGCGCGAAACGAAGTAATCGTCCTTCAGCGCCGCCTCTTCAAGATTGAGCGCGATCTCCAGCATTGGATCGTTGACGCCCAACTCCTCAAGTACCTTGTGGGTCATTTCGCGGATGATCGTCGCGCGCGGATCGAAGTTCTTGTAGACACGGTGCCCGAAGCCCATCAGGCGAAAACCCGAGGATTTGTCCTTGGCCTTCACAACCGCTTTGCCTACATCCTCCGGACGACCGATTTCCGCGAGCATCCTCAGTACGGCCTCGTTTGCGCCGCCATGCGCAGGACCCCACAACGCGGCCACTCCGGCCGCGACGCAGGCGTACGGATTCGCTCCCGTCGAACCGACCAGACGCACGGTCGATGTCGAGGCATTCTGTTCGTGGTCGGCATGCAGGATGAACAGAAGATCCAGCGCCTGCGCCACGATTGGCTTGAGCTGAAGCGGCTCGCTGGGTACTTCGAACATCATGTGCAAGAAGCGATCGACGTATTCGATGTTGTTTCGCGGATAGCGTATCGGCCAACCAATCGAATACCGATGGCAGGCGGCGGCGATCGTCGGCACCTTGGCGAGCAGGCGGATCGCGGCGAGGCGTCGCTGCTCGGGGTCTTCAAGGTCCAGGTCGCCGTGATAAAAAGCGGCCAGTGAACCAATCATGCCGGTCATCATCGCCATTGGATGCGCGTCGTGGCGAAACCCGTAGAGGAACGTGCGGAACGCCTCATGCATCATCGTGTGATGCGTGACCTCGTGCTCGAACTTCGCGAACTGCTGCTGGTTGGGCAGTTCGCCATTCATGAGCAGATAACTGACCTCGAGGAAGTTGGACTGCTTCGCCAACTGCTCGATGGGATAGCCGCGATACATCAGCACGCCAGCATCGCCGTCGATGTAGGTGATCGCGGACTTGCAGCTCGCGGTCGCCGTGTAACCCGAATCGAAGGTGAAATGCCCGGTCGCGCCTGGCAGCTTGCTGATGTCGATACAGGACGGTCCAAGCGTGCCCGGAACCAGTGGCAATTCCACCGAACTGCCGGACGCGACGTCGCTCAGCATCACGGTTTTGCTATCGGACACGAGGATCTCCTTGCTGGAATCGAGCGCACGCGCGACCAGCGCGGCCGGAATCGGCATGCGCGCGACCGCCAAGGCTCGCGCGGGCGCCATGTATTCAAGCAGGAATTATCACACAGCTGCTGTGCGATGGTCAGTGCTGCCGCACCAGCAAACCAAGCCTTGCCTCGCAGCCGGTGCGACGGGTGCGGCCACCGTGGTCGTGCTTACTTCTGGTAACGCTTGCGGAAGCGATCGACGCGGCCGCTGGTGTCCATCATTTTCTGCTTGCCCGTGTAGAACGGATGCGAATGTGAGGAGACTTCTATCTTGATCAGCGGGTAATCCTGACCGTCTTCCCACTTGACGGTGTCCTTGCTGGCCAGCGTCGAACGCGTCAGGAACGAGAAATCGGAAGTCACGTCCTGGAACACGACAGGACGGTATTTCGGATGGATGTCGGCTTTCATGGAAAGCGCCTTGAGAAGTGGCGGGAAAAGACGATCATTCTAGCCGTTCCGGCAGCCCTGTCGCAAGTTTTGGCTAACCGGACGCCTTCCGACGGCTCGGAGAGCGTCAAACGCCGGCGAAGCGCTCGGCACCCCCAACCCAACGCACGACCAGGCGCTCGGCGCATGCCGGATCCTCGGCAAGCAGCTCATCCGCGAGTCTTTGCACTTGCGGCAGCAAGGCCGCGTCGCGGATCAAGTCGGCCACCCTGAACTGCGCGAGGCCAGTCTGGCGCGTGCCAAGCAATTCTCCGGGCCCACGCAATTCAAGGTCCTTCTGCGCGATCACAAACCCATCGGTGGTGCGACGCATGGTGTCGATGCGCTGGCGCGCCATTGCGGACAAAGGCGGCTGGTACAGCAGCACGCAAGTCGATGCATCGGCGCCGCGCCCGACACGACCGCGTAGCTGGTGCAGTTGCGCGAGACCCAGGCGCTCGGCGTTCTCGATCAGCATCAGGCTGGCGCGGGGAATATCGACTCCGACCTCGATAACCGTCGTCGCTACCAGCAGGTCGAGCTTGGCGTCCTTGAAGGCGCGCATAGTCGCCTGCTTCTCGGCGGCCTTCATGCGCCCGTGAACGAGACCGACACGCAGCTCTGGAAGCTGTTCCGCGAGTTGCTCGTACAGTGCGACCGCAGACTGTGCCTCGGTCGGCATGCGCACTGGAGTGGAGCCCTGCGGCGACTTGTTGGCTTCCTCATCGATCAGCGTGCACACCCAGTAAGCCTGCCTGCCCTCCGCGCAGGCTGCACGAATGCGCTCGATCAATTCCGAGCGGCGTTCGGCGCTCGCGGCGACGGTCTGCACAGGCGTGCGTCCTGGGGGAAGTTCATCGATCACCGAGACGTCCAGGTCTGCGTACGCAGTCATCGCGAGCGTGCGCGGAATCGGGGTGGCGGTCATGACGAGCTGGTGCGGAACCCGCTCTCCATCGCGACCCTTGTCGCGCAATGCAAGTCGCTGGTGCACGCCGAAGCGATGCTGTTCGTCAACGATGGCGAGGCCGAGATCCGCAAAATTCACCCCTTCCTGCATCAGCGCGTGGGTGCCCACGACCACCTGGGCGCTCCCATCCGCAATCGCGGCGAGCGCCGTGCGCCGCGCATTCGCTGCAAGCTTGCCGGCAAGCCAGGTGACGGTGATGCCCAACGGCTCCAGCCACTCGCAAAACATCGCCAGGTGCTGTTCGGCGAGAAGCTCTGTTGGTGCCATCAATGCGACTTGGCGCCCCGCTGCAACCGCTCGCAACGCGGCGAGCGCGGCGACGACTGTCTTGCCACTACCAACATCGCCCTGCAGCAGTCGCAGCATCGGCTCATCGCGGGCAATGTCGGCGTGAATCTCCGCAAGCACGCGTTCCTGGGCGACGGTCGGAACGAAACCCAGACGCGCGCGCAACGCATCGGCCAGCCGATTCTCGGCGACGATCGGTTGCGCGCCGAGTCGACGTATCGCCATGCGCTGTCGGCGCAGGCTGAGTTGATAGGCCAGCAATTCCTCAAGCGCCAGCCGTTGCTGGGCTGGATGGATGCCGGCGGCAAGCTTTTGCAAATCGACCTGAGCAGTCGGCATGTGCACCGTCAGCAGCGCCTCGCGCAGCAGCGGAAGATCATGCGCGCGCAGCGCCGCGGGCGGCAGCAGTTCAAGCGCCTCGTCGGATGGCAGTTGCTGCAATGCGAGGCCGATCAGTCGCCGCAATGCGCCCGCACCGACCCCGTCAACTGCGGGATAAACCGGGTCCAGTCGGTCGCGCAGATCGGTCGCGACATCGTCGGAAAGGAAGGTGTACGACGGGTGCGCTATCTCCAGCGAGCTGCGCCCCGCGCGCGGCGTCCCGTATGCGCGCACCCGCCTGCCGATCGCAAACTGCGCCACCTGGGAAGCGTTGAAATGGAAGAAGCGCAGCACCAGTGTCGCACCCGAACCGTCGCCGATCGCGACCTGCAGCATCGGTCGGAATCGGAAACTGCGTTCCACGGCTTCGACACTTCCATCGACCTGGCTGGGACTGCCTGGCTGCATTGCGCGAATCGTGCTCAGCCGCGTGCGATCCTCGTAGCGCAGCGGCAAGTGCAACCAGAGGTCCTGGATACGCATCAGGCCTTGGGCGGCGAGCCGTTCGGCAACCCGCGGGCCGACGCCCGGCAGGGTGGACAGTAGCGCGTCACCACCGGCAGCCAGCGTCGGTGTGGGAGGTCTGTGACGCCGTGTTTTGCTCACGCGCAAATCAGTCGAGCGCAAGTACCAGGTCTATCTCGACCCGTGCGCCTTTCGGCAAGGAAGCAACGCCGATCGTCGATCGGGCCGGATATGGCGCCTGGAAGTATTCCGCCATCACCTTATTCACTGCTGCAAAATCACCGAGATCCACAAGGTAGATGCCGACCCGCACTACATCTGCAAAGTGGCCGCCCGCTGCCTCGCACACAGCACGCAGGTTCTCGAACACGCGACGCGCCTGCATGGCGATATCCCCGTCGATCATTTGGCCGGTAACCGGATCCAGGGGGATCTGGCCAGACGTGTAGACCTGGCGGCCCGCGATGGTGGCCTGACTGTATGGGCCGATGGCAGCCGGCGCTTGATCGGTGGCAACAGGGTGGCGTGGCATGGAATTCCTGCGGCGTTGGCGATTGGGAATTCTAACGCGCCGCGACCTGGCGGCGCTGCCTCTGATCGCGCGAGCCAACCAGCTCGCGCTCACCCTGCCGTCGATGCCTAGACGCGCTGTGCGTCCTGTACGACCACGAGCCGCTTGATGCGACTGAGCACGTCAGCCAGATGGCGCACCGACTTCACCTCGACCACGAAGTGCATCACTGATGCGCTGATGTCGCGTTCCTGGTATTCGACGCTGTCGATGTTCGACTTCGCCTCGGCGACCGCAGCGGCGACCTGCGCGAGCACGCCGGGCTTGTTGACGACCTCGATTCGCAGTTCCACGCGGTAGTCGCCCTCGACGTTGCGGTCCCAGTCGATGCCGACCCAGCGCTCCGGCGATTTGCGGAATTCGGGTACATTCTTGCATTCGAGCCGATGAACGACCACGCCCTTGCCCGCGCTCAAATGGCCCATGATCGGATCGCCGGGAATCGGCTTGCAGCATGCTGCATACGTGATGATGCCGCGCTCGGCTCCGGTGATGTGGATGTTGTCCTCGCTGGCCGCGCGACCATGACCATGTGCGTCGGCGCGCGCCAGCGCCTGCGCGACCTGCGCGGGCATCCGGTTGCCCAGAGCGATGTCGGACAGCAGTTCCTCGAGCCGCTTATAGCGGTGCTCGGCGAGGTACTTTTCGAGTACGGCAGGGGGGACACTGTCGAGCGAGCTGTCGCGGGACTCCAGCGCGCGTTCGAGGATTCGATGGCCAAGGTCCACGGCATCCTCGTGTTCCAGATGCTTGAGGTGGTGGCGAATCGCCGTTCGCGCCTTGCTCGACACCACGTAATCCAGCCATTGCGTGCTCGGCGCCGCCGATTTGGCGGTGATGATCTCCACGCGCTGACCGCTGTTGAGCTTGGTGCGCAAAGGCACGAGTTTCTTGTCGACGCGCGCGGCGACCGCGTGGTTTCCGACATCAGTGTGCACCGCGTACGCGAAATCCAGGGCGGTCGCGTTTCTAGGCAACGCAAGAATCGCGCCCTTGGGCGTGAACAAGTACACCTCGTCGGGGAACAGGTCGACCTTGACGTGCTCAAGGAATTCCAGGGATGAACCGGCGTACTGTTGTGATTCGAGCAAGCTCCGCAACCAGTCGTGCGCTCGCGCCTGCGCGCTGTTCGGTGTGCTACCGCCGTGCTTGTAGACCCAATGCGCAGCGATGCCCCGCTCGGCGATCACATCCATGTCTTCGGTGCGGATCTGCACCTCGAGCGGTGAGCCGTACGGTCCGAACAACACCGTGTGCAAGGACTGGTAGCCATTCGCCTTGGGGATTGCAATGAAATCGCGGAAGCGCGCATCCAGTGGCTTGTACACCCCATGCACCACGCCGAGCGCCTGGTAGCACTGGGTTACTGTCTGCACCACGACGCGGAAGCCGAATACGTCCATGACCTGGGCGAATGACTTATGCTCGGTGCGCATCTTGTTGTAGATGCTGTACGGCGTCTTGACCCGACCGACCAGCCGGTACTGCAATCCTTCCTCGGCCAAACGGTCGGCAAGCCGCTTCTCGATGATCGTCATCGCCTCGCGGCGGACCACCGGCTGGCTGCGGATGCGACGCAGGATTGCCATGTGCCGGTTCGGATACAGGACGCGAAAGCCCAGATCCTGCAATTCGCTCTTGATCCGGTTCATCCCAAGCCGCTGGGCGATCGGTCCGTAAATATCCAGCGTCTCGCGTGCCGTACGCTTCTGGCTTGCCATGTTGACGGCATCGAGCGTGCGCATGTTGTGCAGGCGATCGGCGAGTTTGATGAGGATCACCCTCAGGTCGCGCGACATGGCGAGCAGCATCTTGCGGAAGCTCTCCGCAGCGGCTTCCTGGCGATCGCGGAACTTCAGTCGGTCGAGCTTGGTGACGCCCTCGACGAGATCGGCCACGGTATCGCCAAAAGCATCTGCGAGTACGCGGTGTTCGAGCGGGGTGTCTTCGAGCGCATCATGAAGGATCGCCGCGCAAAGGGTTTCGGCGTCCATGCGCAGGTCGGCAAGGATCGAAGCGACTGCGACCGGATGGGTAATGTAGGGCTCGCCACTCGCTCGAGTCTGGCCGGCGTGGGCGGATGCGCCAAGCATGTAGGCGCGTCGGACGGTCGCGATCTGCTCTACCGGAAGATAATCGCGGAGTTTGACCTCAAGCGCGAATACATCGTCCGGCACCGACTCGGGGCCAGCAGGAACGGGCGCACTGACCTGCGTATTCATGCAGCCAGACTACGCGGCGTCGCGCGGAGCAGCAACGCTCCGGATCCATTGGACACGCGCGATGTAGCGAAACGACAACCAAAGGGTCGCCGTCAGCAGAGAATCAGTCGTCGCCGCCCTTGGAAAGATCGTCATCGACGACCTCGGCAGCGGCCCACTCGAGGGCTTCGCGCTCGGCGCGCTCGCGCTCAGTCTTGTCGACGTGGTCGATCGTGGCCTGGTCGATCTTGCGCGCAGCGATCTCGCGCAACGCAAGCACCGTCGGCTTGTCGGAGCTTTCCACGCTCTCGAGCACCGACGGCACGCCCTTGGCCAGTTGGCGCGCGCGCTTGGACGCCATCACCACCAGTTCAAAGCGGTTGCCAACCACTTCCAGACAGTCTTCTACGGTTACGCGGGCCATGCTTGCTCCGGGGATGCGTCGGCCGATTGCCGGACGTCAGAATTCAACTGCGCAGTCTAGCTCTCCAGCCGATCAGACGCAAACTCGGGCCGCGAGAGCCCGACGGCGAGTGAGCAAGCGGCAACCCCGGCAGACCTGATCACATGCTGGCCGCCTCATTCCTCCCCGGTGAGCAGGCCGCCTATGAGCCGCGAATGCCGCGCAACCTGGGCGTCTCGACGCAAGCGGCTAGCTGTGAAGATCGCACACATCTCATCGACTGCCCGCTCGAATACTTCGTTGACGATCACGAAATCAAACTCTCCATAGTGCGAGATTTCCTCGCGGGCTGCGGCGAGCCTGCGCGCGATCGCATCCTCACTGTCCTGCGCGCGTGCGCGCAGCCTGCGCTCGAGTTCGTCGATCGACGGCGGCAGGATGAACACTCCGACCGCGTCATGCATCTTCTGCCTTACCTGACGCGCACCTTGCCAGTCGATCTCCAGCAGGACGTCCCTGCCCTGCGCCAGTTGCGGTTCGACCGATTGGCGTGCGGTACCCTTCCAGTCGCCATGCACCAAGGCGTTCTCATAGAAATCGCCAGCTGCAATCATCCGCTGGAATTCATCGGCGCTGACGAAGTGATAGTGCTGGGCATGGCGCTCGCCAGGTCGCGGCGCGCGCGACGTGAACGAGATCGACAGGGAGATGCCCGGATCGCGCGCGAGGACCGCGTTGACGATACTGGACTTGCCTGCGCCAGATGGTGCCGCGACGATGAACAGGGTTCCGCGCATGGCTATGGCCCGTCCGTGATGATCGGATATTCACTCGAGGTTTTGTACCTGTTCCCGCAGTTGTTCGATCAGGACCTTGAGATCCACAGATGCCTGGCTGGTGCGCGCATCGACCGACTTGGAGCCCAGTGTGTTTGCTTCGCGGTTGAATTCCTGCATCAGGAAATCCAGGCGGCGACCGACTGCCTCGGGCAAATCGAGTACGCGGCGCGCTTCGGTGAGATGGCTGTCGAGTCGATCTAGTTCCTCCTCGACATCGAGCTTCTGCAACCACAGGACCATTTCCAGCTCGAGGCGACCTGGTTCGAGCGGTTGGCGAAGATCAGCGACACGCGCCTCGAATTTCTGGCGCAGGCCAGAACGGATTTCCGGCATCCACGCGCGAACCTGGCGCACAAGCTCGGTGATTGCGTCAAGTCGCTCCCGCATGCCCATCACCAGTTTTCCGCCTTCGCGTTCGCGCGCCGCCACGAATTCGCCAAGGGTCTCATCGAGCAACAGAAGGGCTTCCGCCTGCAAGCCTGCCTGATCGCGTTCGGCTTCCTCAAGCACGCCTGGAAACTGCAACAATTCGACGAAATTGGTGTGCATGCGCGGAAAGCGTGCGTCCAGGTCCAGCGCGAGCTCCGAAAGTCGCGCAAGCAACGATGCATTCGCATGCAAGGCTGCCGGCATGCCTTCTGGCGCACGGCAGCGCAGCGTCACATCGATCTTGCCGCGACTGACCTTGAGCCCGACTCGCTCGCGCAATATCGCTTCCTGGGGACGCAACTCCTCAGGCAGCCGCAGCCCCAGTTCGAAGAACCGATGGTTCACCGCACGCACGTCGCAGGCGAGCGTGCCCCAGGGTGTTGCACGTTCACCACTGGCAAATGCGGTCATGCTGCGAATGGCCATCGTTCCTCCTGAAGCTGGGTGACGCTGGTCATCGTGGCCGGGGTCCTGTACGCCCTCGGCAAGCCTGGACCTGCGAAATCAAACACCAATGGGCTGCGGCCGAAGCTTCTTTGGGCCGCGGCCTTCCATCGATGCGAAGGCGACGATGGTAAACTCCTCGACCGCCATAGAGGAAACTTCCTCAGGGCTTCCTCACCGAATGAAATCCAAATGACCACCAATCCACGACCGAGCGGTCGCGACGCCGATGCATTGCGCGCGGTGACGATTGAGCGCCACTTCACCCGTCACGCCGAAGGCTCGGTGTTGGTGAGCTTCGGCGACACCCGCGTATTGTGCAATGCGAGCGTCGAGAATCGCGTGCCCGGCTTCCTGCGCGGCAAGAACGAAGGCTGGGTGACGGCCGAATACGGCATGCTGCCTCGCTCCACCCATTCGCGCATGAACCGCGAAGCTGCCCAAGGCAAACAGGGCGGTCGAACGCTTGAAATCCAGCGTCTGATTGGTCGGGCATTGCGCGCCTGCGTGGATCGCCGCGCATTGGGCGAACGTACGATCACCATCGACTGCGATGTGCTGCAAGCCGATGGTGGAACCCGCACCGCGGCGATCACTGGTGCCTATGTCGCGCTCGTGGATGCAATGCGCTTGCTGAAACAGCGCGGCGAGATCGGCAAGGATCCCCTGCACGGGGCCGTGGCAGCAGTATCGGTTGGCATCTGGCAGGGTACGCCGGTGCTGGATCTCGACTATACGGAAGACTCCGCCTGCGACACCGACATGAACATCGTGATGAACGATGGGGGCGGCTTCATCGAACTGCAGGGCACAGCGGAAGGTCATGCGTTTCGCCGCGACGAACTCGACGTGCTGCTCGCGCTCGGCGAGAAAGGCGTACGCGAACTGCTGGCCATGCAGCAGGCAGCCCTGGCTCAGTAGTACGCATGTCGCGCCTCGTCCTCGCCAGCTCCAATCGCGGCAAGCTCGACGAATTGCGCGAACTGCTCGCACCATCAGGCTATGAGCTGATCGCTCAATCGACTTTGGGCGTGGGCGAGGCCGATGAAACCGGTTCGACATTCGTCGAGAACGCGCTTCTAAAGGCGCGGCATGCCGCACGGATGACCGGGCTACCTGCATTGGCCGATGATTCCGGACTGCTGGTGGACGCTCTCGAAGGAGCACCCGGGCTGCTTTCGGCGCGTCTTGCAGGCGGGCATGGCAACGCGCCTGCCAACAACGCACTCCTGCTCGAACGTCTTGCGGGCGTCGGGGCGAAGGAGCGCGGCGCACACTTCTACTGCGTGCTCGTGTTGCTTCGCAGCGCTGATGATCCGCAGCCGGTGATTGCTGAAGGCGTCTGGCGCGGCAGCATCCTTGAAGCCCAACGCGGCGCGCAAGGCTTCGGCTACGATCCGCTGTTCCTGCCCGATGGCCAGACGTTGAGCGCTGCCGAGATCGATCCGGCGCTGAAGAACCGCATCAGTCATCGCGGGCAGGCGCTGACAACCCTGCGCGAACGGCTCGCAGCGTGGACACGATGTTGATCATCCTGTGGGAATACGACGTGCATCCGGGCCTGGATAGTGCGTTCGAGCAGTTCTACGGGACCCATGGCGAATGGGCTACGCTATTTCGCGAACATGCAGGATTCATTTCCACCGAACTGCTGCGCGCCGGTAGGCCACATTGCTACCTGAGCATCGACCGCTGGGAATCGGAATCCGCCTACGACGCGTTCCTCGCAACCGCGAGCGCGCGCTATGCGCAGATCGATGCACGCGGCGACGTGCTTACAACCGATGAGCGTCGGATCGGCCGGTTCGTCGCGTGCTGAGTCTCCCGCCGCTTGCCCTGTATGTGCACCTGCCCTGGTGCGTGCGCAAATGCCCGTACTGCGATTTCAATTCGCATGAAGGGCGCGGCGCGCTGCCTTTCGATGGTTACGTCGATGCACTGATCGCCGATCTCGACCAGGATTTGCCACTGGTCTGGGGCCGGACGATCACCAGCGTCTTCTTCGGCGGCGGCACGCCGAGCCTGTTCCCGCCCGAGGCGATCGATGGTTTCCTGCAGGCCGCCAGCGCGCGACTGCGCTTCGCACCGGGCCTGGAAATCACGCTGGAAACCAATCCAGGCACCGCAGAGCACGGTCGCTTCGAACACTACCTCGCAGCCGGCGTGAACAGGTTGTCGTTCGGAGTACAGAGCTTCGACGACGGTTGCCTGCAGCGGCTTGGACGCATCCACGACGGCGCGCAGGCCGAACTTGCTGTCAAACTCGGGCAGAACGCAGGCTATTCCAATTTCAACATCGACCTGATGTACGCGCTACCTGGGCAGACGCTCGCGATGGCCGAACACGACCTCGCGCGTGCGCTTGCACTGCAGCCCACACATCTGTCGCACTACCAGCTCACCCTTGAACCGAATACGGTTTTCGCCGCAAGGCCACCCGCTGGAATCCCCGACGAGGATGGCGCGTGGGACATCCAGGAGCATTGCCAGCGCCTCATCGCAGATGCCGGTTTCCATCACTACGAAGTGTCGGCGTACGCAAGACCCGACGCCCAGTGTGCGCACAATCGCAACTATTGGTTGTTCGGCGACTACCTCGGTATTGGCGCTGGCGCACATGGCAAGCTCACGCTGCCGGGACAGGACGGCATCCTGCGGCGCTGGAAGCTCAAGCATCCGACTGCTTACATGGCGCATGCGGCAAGCGTTGCGCGCATCGGCGGCGACGAATGGCTGGATGCATCGCGGCGTCCCTTCGACTTCATGCTCAATGCGCTGCGGCTGACCGATGGGTTCTCCCTGTCGTTGTTCGAAGCACGCACCGGGTTGCCACGTTCGGCAGTCGCCAATGAATTTCGCAAGGCGATCGATGCTGGCTGGATAGTGATTGATGGCGATGAACTGCGGCCCACCGAGCTCGGCCAGCGTTTCGGCAACGATGTGATTGGCTTGTTCCTGCATTGATGCAGCAATACGTTCGCCAGGGTTGCGCGGGCGATGATCGTGCCCATACTGTTGGCATGGTCGATTCCGCCTTTATCATCTGCCCCTATTGCGGCGAGCGCTTCGAGGCGTTGGTGGACGCGTCTGCTGGTGATGCCGAATACATTGAAGACTGCCAGGTCTGCTGCCGACCAATCACCGTGCGGCTATCGACTGGCGAGAATGGCGATGGTCTGGTACTGGACGCGACGCGCGACGACTGATTTCGCGTGAGCGGCGTGCATCGCGTAAACTGTGTCCGCCACGAGTGCTCGGGAAGCCGGTTCGAATCCGGCGCTGCCCCCGCAACGGTAAGCCAGTCAACCCCTCCATGATGCCACTGCGCAAGCGGGAAGGCGGAGGGGCCGGCGTCGCAATGCGAACGACATCGCATGCGGTGCCACTGGCCGAGCCCGGAGACCGGCTCAAGGCAAGACCGGCGCGTTGCGGTGGGCGACGCTCGAGGTTCACGGCTTGCCGTGCGCTTCGTGCTGTCGTGCCCTCCGTTCGCGCCACCCACGGGGATGCGTATCCGGAGTGCCCACATGACTTTCCTGCAACTTGCCTCACCCGTTTTGCGTCGCCGCGTCCTGGCGACTTCGATTGCTTCCATCTTTCCATTCGTGGCTGTACACGCCGATCCGGCTATCAACCTGCCCAGAGTCGACGTCACTGCAGTTCGTCATGCGCAAACCGTGGATGATTCACTGGCCTCGGTTACGGTCATCGATCGCGCCGAGATCGAGAAAAGTCCCGCAGTGGACGTGATCGGCCTGCTCGCGCAGCAGGCGGGCGTTGACATCTCGCGTACCGGCGGACGCGGCCAGTCGAGCACCGTGTTCCTGCGCGGCGCCAATTCCAACCAGACCCTGGTGCTGATCGACGGCATTCGGGTAGCCTCCGCCAGCAACAGCACGTTTGATTTCGCGAACATCCCGCTGGACCAGATCGATCGCATTGAAATCGTGCGCGGTCCGCGCGCGGCATTCTGGGGCTCGGATGCGATCGGCGGCGTCATCCAGATTTTCACGCGCAACCCCCGACCCGTGGAAATTCGCGCCGAAGTCGGAAGTTATGGCGAGCGCGGGGGCGAACTATCCGTTGCTACGCCGACGGACAACGACAGCCATTTGGGCTTCACCGTGCATAACGACAGCCTGCGTGGATTCTCTGCCACCGGTCCGGACAACCCCTTCAGCTTCAATCCCGACGACGATGGATTCCACAATCGGAGCGCGAGCCTGCGCGGCAGCATTCCACTGGGCTCGCAGTCGCTCGGCATTTCGGCCATCCGCACCGTCGGTGATGCAATGTTCGACAGCGGTCCAGTCGTAGGCAAGGACCCGAGTCGCTCGAACGCGATCAACACATCAGGCGGGGTTACCCTGTCCGGCCCGCTGACACCACGTTGGTCGCAGTCCCTGGTCCTGGGGAGCGCGACCGAGGACCTCGACACGCCGGTATTCGGAAGCCAGACCAGGAGTCGGCGCACGTCGCTGGACTGGGTCAACACGCTGGCTGCGGTGGTGGGTGGCACGGTTACCTTCGGAGGCAACTGGCAGCATGAAAGCGGTACCTCGCTGAGCGAATTTGCCGCCAGTCCCGACGGCGTCGAATATGCCAGGACGCAGTCGAACGCGGCTGGTTTTGTCGGTTACGGCGCGACCTTTGGACCGCAGTTGGTCGAACTCGCCCTGCGTCATGACCACAACAGTCAATTCGGCGGCGCGACGACCGGTTCGGCAGCCTGGGGTTGGCAGATCACCCAGACGACGAAGCTGCGGCTTTCCTGGGGCCAGGGTTTTCGGGCACCCAGCTTCGACGAGTTGTATTCGCCCGGTTTCTTCGGCGAGTTCGCGGGCAATCCCGGGCTGCAACCGGAACGCTCGCAGAGTTTCGAGGCAGGCCTGGATTTCAAACCTTCCGCCGCGAACACGTTCAAGCTCTCCGCCTGGCGAACCCGGGTCAGCAACCTGATCGCTTTCGACGGCCCGAACTTCGACGCACTCAACATCGCGCGCGCCGCCCTCGATGGCGTGGAACTCTCCTGGCACTACAGTCGTGGCCCCTGGAGCGGCGGAAGTTCCATCACGGTGCAGGATCCGCGCGATGCCGATACCGGCGCGCAACTGCTGCGCCGGCCCAAACGCAAGCTTGCCGCCGACTTGCGCTACGACTTTGGGAACGGTCTTGATCTGGCCGTCGACGGCCTGGCTGTATCCGCGCGCCAGGACTTTCCGAACGACAACTTCAATGGGGTGCTGCATTCCTACGCCCTTGTGAACCTCGCGGCGGGATGGAAATTCGCTCCGCGTTGGCGCCTTGAAGCGCGGCTGGGCAACCTGTTCGACGAGCACTACGCACTCGCGCAGGGGTACAACACGCCCGGCCGCAACGGGGAGGTCAGCTTGTCCTGGTCCGAATAAGTCCTTCCCCGGTCAGCAGATCTGCCATTCGCACGCCAAGCCAACGAGGGCCACGGATAGTCGGGCGTGCTCTCCACGCCGGCGCCAGGGGAGCACCGATCCCGTCCAGCCACGAATTGTTATGGATTCGCTAGGCGAGGGGCGTAGGCTGGCATAGAATCGGCCGCGTCCGTCCGGGGAAAAACGTGATGCCTGTCACAGGTTCGGCTTCCTCGTCGTCCGATAAGACCCATGCGACGTTATCGACGCGCACGTTCCCGCGCCGCGTGCGCACGCTTCTGGAAGGCATCTTTGAAATCGTCACGGGCGAGATGGATCGCGGCCTGATCGCCACGCTTGACGGGCTTGAGCAACAGCTGTTCAAGCTCGCCGAACAAGCCCGTAGCAACGACGTGCAACTGCATTGCCTGGAGGCCCTCGGTACAGTCAAGCGCGGACGCTTCGACCTGATGCCGCGCTATATTGCGACGCTCGAATCGAGCCTGGCAAACGTCAGAGACCAGACGCATGCGAACGCGCGCTCCGCCGACGGATTGTCGTTCAGCGATTTGAGCCTGGTCGCCGAAGCCGACATGGACGAGACCACCCTGCTCCACGAGATCTCGTCGCGCGCCGAGATGCGCGCGAGCCTTCCGCTGTTCCTGCTCAGCCAGCGCTTCGGCGTGTTGGCGGGCAAGCCGGCGCTGGATTCGGACGCTTTGCCGATCGGTCCGGCCACGCTTTGCCGCCATCTTCGTCGCGCCAGCCACTGCTTCGAGCTGAGCCCGGAACATCGCCAACTCCTGTTTCGCCAGTTCGATCGACACCTGATGACCGACTACGTACGGTTGATCGAGGTCGTGAACGCCTATCTGGTCAACCAGGGCGTGCTTCCGAATCTGGCCTACCTGCCCGCCCGGCTGAAGCCCAATCCACGACGCGCGGAAGATGCCAAGCCGGCGGCGGCACCTGCGCAACCGTCTGTGCCCGTACGGTCGCCGGCAACCGGGCCGTATGGGCACCCCGGTACGCCCGCCTATGTCGCCAGCGCCACAGTCCTGGCCCCGCAACTTGCTGCATTCACGGGTTGGCCCGGCGAATCGATCGCCGCGGCAATGCACTTGCAACCAAGCCCGGCGCCAGCCAGTGCGAGCGACGACACCTACACCAACCTGCGCGAGTTGCTGCAGGGAGCACGACCCACGGCCGTTGCCGGCGCGATGGCGGCACGTGGCTATGGTCAATCGACCCAATACGGCGTGGCCTCGCCGACTGACGTGCAGTCCGTCCTAGGACTCCTGCAACGGCGACCGCAGGCGACCGTCATGGTGAACGGACAACCGCGGGCTCCGTCGATCAACCACGTCAAGCAGGACCTGCTCGCGCAGTTGCGACAACTCACCAGCAGCGGCACGCCGACCATGCTGGCAAGCGAGGATACCGACACCATCGATCTGGTTGGCATGCTGTTCGACGAGATCATGCGCGACGTGCGCCCGAACAGTACAGCTGCGAACCTGTTGAGCAAGCTGCAGGTTCCATTGCTGCGGGTTGCCCTGCACGACAAGGGGTTTTTCAGCCAGCAGGAACATCCGGCGCGGCAGATGCTAGACGCCGTTGCGGAAACCGGCGCCTACTGGGCTGGAGAGGACGCCGCCGATCGGGAGCTGATTGGCAGCGTGGAGAAGCTGGTCGAACGCATCAGCCAGGAATTCGACGGCGATATCAGCCTTTTCAACTCGTTGCTTGCCGATCTGGCGAACCAGACGCAGGCGGTGATGCGCCGCGCCGAACTGGCCGAGCGTCGGCACGTGGAGGCGGCGCGTGGCAAGGAAAAGCTCGCGATCGCGCAGGCCCATGCGAGCCGGATCATGACCGAGATCACCAACGCGCATCCGGTGCCGAAATTCACCCGCGCATTGCTGAACCAGGCTTGGACCGATGTGCTTGCACTGACCGCATTGCGACACGGCGAGGACTCGGACGAGTGGCGCCGGCAAGTGGAAGTCGCCACCGAGATCGCAACGACCGCGTCAGCTGCGGCGACCGGTATGCGCGCGCCATCCGCCAATCCCGAGCAAGTGGCCGAGCTGGGCCAGCATGTCGAGCAATCGTTGATGCAGGTCGGCTATCACGCCGACGAAGCCGCAGCGATCGGACAGCGCCTGAGCACCGGCAGCGAGGACAACGACGACCCTGCAAGCCGCACCGAGATCGCGATCAAGCTCAAGGCACGCGCTCGGCTAGGCGAGAACTCCGCCACAAAGCCCAAGGGCATCGAGTTGCCGCCGCTTAACGTACACGAAAAAGAGTGTCTCGATCGCATCCAATCGTTGCCGTTTGGCAGCTGGCTTGAGTTCGTGACCAACCAGCAGGGCGATTGCGTGCGTCGACGCTTGTCGTGGTTCAGTCCGATCAGTGGGCACTGCTTGTTCATCAATCATCGGGGCCAGCGCGTCGGAGACTTCACGCTCGACACGCTTGCGCGCGCGATGGCGCGAGACCAGGTGCGGCTGGTCGAGCCCAAGCGGGAATCGCTGCTCGACCGCGCCTTGCAAAAAGTGATGCATCTGTTGCGCGGGGACGCTGCGCGCTCGCATGAAACCGGTGCAAGCGCATGAACGATCACCGTCGCAAGCCTCGCCGCAATCCCGACCGACTGGTTGAGATACAGGACGTGATGACCGAATCACTGGTCGGTCGAATCGGCAATCTGTCCGAAACCGGAATGCTGATCCAGGCCGACCAGCCGCTCGTGGATGATGCCCTGTACCAGTTCCGCTTCGCACTGCACGATCGCGACGGAACGCGCCACTCGTACGAGGTTGGTGCGCATCACCTGTGGTCGGAACCCGCCGCTATCCCCGACCAGTCCTGGATCGGCTTTCGTTTCATCGACATTTCGCCCGACGACGCGCATCGACTGGACGAGTGGGTGCGGGCCGACGCGAACGCTCGCTGAGGAGACGAAGCGCGTTAGTTCCCCTGAGCCGGGAATGGGGAATCGTGGTGGCAGGAGCAGCCGCTTCTCCACTTTTCCAGCCCCGCTTGCCGAACTCCCAATCCCCATTCCCGGATCCTGTCCCGATCGTCGCGGGCGCCCAGCGAGTCGATGCGGCACAATCGCAACGCCGAATCGCGGCAGAGTCAACCGGGCCAGGCCATGCACACGACCGCTTACCAGGACCACATTGCGATACTCGGCGGTCGCATGGATCGCGCACTCGAGCGTGCTGGTCGCGACCACGTCCTGATCGCGGCGGGCGTGGAGAAGATGCGCTTCCTCGACGACATGCCGTACGCCTTCCGCGTCAATCCACAGTTCAAGGCATGGGTGCCCTTGCTGCATCATCCGGACTGCTGGATCGTGTACACGCCAGGCAGGGTACCCGTGCTCGTGTACGTGCAGCCCGACGACTATTGGCACCTGCCGCCCGCGGCGCCATCGGGATACTGGACGCATGCGTTCGACGTGCGCGTGGTGCGAACGCCCGACGAAGCGATCCGGCATTTTCCGAAATCCGGACGGGTGGCGATCGTCGGCGAAGCGGATGCCGCGTTGCCGGGCTGCGTACCCGACAATCCGCAACCGTTGCTCGACTACCTGCACTTCCACCGCGCCCACAAGACCGCGTACGAACTCGCGATGATGCGCGTCGCGCAGCGCACCGCCGTGCATGGACACCTCGCCGCGCACCAACGCTTCCTCGATGGTGGTTCGGAGCTCGACATCCATCGCGCCTACCTCGCCGCAACCGGGCACAACGATAGCGACCTGCCCTACGGAAACATCGTCGGCCTCAACGAACACGGCGCTACCCTGCACTACCAGTACCAGCAGGCCAGGCCGCCAGTCGAATCGCGTTCGCTGCTCATCGACGCTGGCGCCGACCACGCCGGTTACGCTTCCGACATCACCCGAACCTGGCACAACGGCGACGCGCACTTCGCCGCGCTTGTCGACGGCGTGGAGCGCGAGCAACAGGAACTCGCAGCGAAGGTGAAGCCGGGCCAGGACTATCGCGAACTGCACCTGGAAGCGCATTTGCGCCTCGGCGGCGTTCTGCACGACCTTCACATCGTGAACATGGATCCGGGCACGATGCTCGAGACCGGGGTGACTTCGACCTTCTTCCCGCATGGGCTCGGCCATCCGATCGGATTGCAGGTCCACGACGTCGCGGGCTTCATGGCGACCGATGCGGGCGGAACCATCCCGAAGCCCGAGGGCCACCCATTCCTGCGCATGACGCGCACGCTCGAGCCCGGCATGGTCGTCACCATCGAACCTGGTATCTACTTCATCGACCTGCTGCTGGCGAAGCTCAAGCAGGGTCCACATGCGGGCGCAATCGACTGGAATGCGGTCGAACACCTGCAAAAATTCGGCGGCGTGCGCATCGAGGATGAAGTGCATTGCACCGAAGGTGCGCCGGAGAATCTGACGCGGGAAGCGTTTGCAACTGCAACGTGACTTGACTCACGCGGCGAAAGCGACCGACACCCAGTGTCGTCGAGACCCGGGAATGTCGAAGTGCCTGCCGCGCCAGCCAACTCTGCAAGCTAGATTGCATGTTGGCGTTGCGCAAGCCCCGAAAGGTGGGCTGGCTCACCAAATCGATGCGATGGAGGATGCTATACATGAACTGAAGTTCTTCCGGGAGTCGTGATGCTGTCGCGCGTGCTCCGCACAATGCTGCTGTCGCTGCTGCCGCTGGCGTTTGCGGCGGCCGCGATGGCAGCTGTCCAGGACCGGTTGCCGCTGCCCATACATCGACTGCCGCTGGATGGGGCGCTGAGCCAGAATTCGGTGACCAGCATGATCCAGGACCGCTCCGGATTGATGTGGTTCGCCACCCAGAACAGCGTCAATGTGTATGACGGCTATGCGTTCCGGGTCCTCTCCGCAGATCCGCGCGATCCGAATGCGCTGTCAGGCGTGCTGGTGTCCAAGTTGTTCGAGGATCGCGACGGCCAGATCTGGATCGCCGGCTTCCTGGGCTGGCTGGACCGGCTCGATCCGCGCACCGGCAGGATTCGCCATTTCCCGCGAACGCTCTATGGAGTGGCGGATGGGCCTGGCTCGTTCGTCAATACCGGCTTTTACCAGGCACCGAATGGCATCTTGTGGATCGGCACCAGCCAGGGGCTGCATCGCTACGATCCGGCAACCGACAAGCTTGACACGCATGTGGACGCGGCCCGCGGGCAGGCGCTCATTGCCCTGCGCGATATAGCGCCTGCCGCGAACGGCAGGTTGTGGCTGTCCAGTGCGACCGGGCTTGTGCGGTTCGATCCGGCAACCCGCGCGCGTGAAGTCTTCCGCAACGATCCAAAGGATCCCCGTTCGCTGCCAGGCGATCAGGTCACGCGACTGCACCTGGATCCCGACGGGACGCTGTGGATCGGCACGACAACGGGCCTGGCGCGCTGGGATGGTGAAGGTCGCGGCTTCACGCGGTTCGTGCATGACCCGGCGAATCCGCAATCCATCGGCGGCAACTGGGTCGTGGACATCCTGCGCGACAGAGCAGGCCGCCTGTGGGTCTCCTGCCAGCTCGGCGGCGGCCTGAACCTGTATCGCGATGGTGCATTCCAGGTGTTCCTAAACGACAGGAACGACCCGGATTCGATCGCCTTGAACGATGTCTGGGCACTGCTCGAGGATCGCTCGGGCCTGATCTGGATCGGCCTCGCCGGAGCTGGCCTGAACCAGCTCAACCCCAGCACGCATCGATTCCATACCCTGCGTTCGATTCCGTTCAACAGCAACAGCTTGGGCAGTGGTTTTGTATGGGGCATCGACGAGTCGCCGGACCACCTGATCTGGATGGCCACCCTGGCGGGTCTCGAAAGCTACGAGCCACGCTCAGGCCAATTCAAGTTGTTCACCCCGCTGCCAGGGATTGTGGCGGGCAACCAGATGCAATCCGTGCACATCGACCGCGCTGGACACTTCTGGGTCGGTTCGGTCGATGGGCGCCTGTACCGCTTTGATCCGGTGTCCGGTGCCTTCACTTCCATCCTTGACCCCAAGCGCACGGACGGCCGCTTTTCGACGGATCGCATCTGGCACTTCGCGGAGGACCCGGATGGACGGATCTGGCTTTCGACCACAACCGAACTGCTCGCGCTCGACCCACAGTCGGCACGCGTCGTGGAAAGGATTCCATCGGACAACAAGATTCCCCTGGCTGCTGCCCCGGTGCGGACGTCGCTGGTGGATTCCGATGGAAGGTTCTGGCTGGGCGGCGCCGGGGCGGGCCTGATTCGCTATGAACGGGGCAAGGGCGTGACTGCCGTATTGACTCATGTTCCAGGCGATCCGCACTCGCTCAGCGACATCGGCGTGCGCAGCCTGTACGAGTCGGCCGACGGAGACCTCTGGGTCGGCACCCAGAACGGGTTGAACCGCATGAGCGCCGCCGATCGACGCGCAGGGCGCAACCGGTTCAAGCTGTATACCAAGGCCGAGGGACTGGCCGACAACACCGTTTACGGAATCCTGCCCGATCGCGCCGGACACCTCTGGCTGAGCTCGAACCGTGGCTTGAGCCAGCTTGACCTGGCCAGCGGCAAGGTACAGAACTTCGACTCCCGCGATGGCCTGGTAGCCAATGAAATGAACGGTGGCGCCGAGCGCATGGCAGCCGACGGCACCTTGTATTTCGGCGGAGTCAGCGGCGTGAACTGGTTTCGCCCCGCCGCGATCCCACGCAACAGCTCTGTGCCGCCGGTACGCATCACCGACGTCGAAGTGGGCGGCAAACCGGTGGCCGGGTTCCTGGTCGCACCCGGCGAAAAAGTCGACGTCGCGTACAACGAGAACACGATTTCGCTGGGATTCGCCGCGATGGATTTCCACCAGCCCGCGAAAAACCGCTTCCGTTACCGGCTGATCGGAGAATCGGACCAGTGGACCGAAACCAGCAACAATTCCGTGAGCCTGGCCAAGCTCGCCGATGGCAACTACCGCTTCGAGGTGATTGGCAGCAACAACGACGGCGTCTGGAGCACGGCCCCTGCGCAACTCGACATCGTGGTGCGACCGCCGTGGTGGCGCAGTCCGCTTGCGTACGCACTTTACGTGCTGTCCCTGGCTGGCATGGTGATGCTTTACGAAGGTGTCCAACGGCGCAGGTTGCGGCGCGAACGCGACTTCAGCGAGAGCCTTGCGAGCGCGCATTCGCTTGCCGAAGCCAACCACCAGATGGCATTGCGTTACGCGCAATTCGACAACCTCACGCAATTGCCGAACCGCGCGTCGCTGCTCGACGCCTTGGGCCGCTACATGCGCTTCGCGCGTGCGCAACAACGGCAGATGGCGTTGCTGCTGATCAACCTCGATCGCTTTCAGCGCATCAATGACACCATTGGTTACAACCTCGGCGACCTGGTGCTCAAGGTCACAGCCGAAAGGCTGCAACAGGCCAAGGCGGACGACGACTATCTTGCGCGCGCTGGCGGTGACGAGTTCGCGCTGATCGCCGTGCAACCGGCAGGCATCGAAGAGAACGCATGGCTCGAGGCACTTGGCGCGAGCATCGCCACGGCGATCGGCGAACCGCACATCCACCATGATCCGCCGCTGAGCATGACCGCGAGCATTGGCTTGGCATTCCATCACGACAGCTCCGACACGCCGAGCGACCTGCTCGGTTATGCCAACCTCGCCATGCACGCGGCCAAACGCGAAGGCGGCAAGCGGCAGAACCGCTACGTGCCCGGCATGATCGAATCGGCGCGCGAGCGCCTGAGCATCGAGGGCCGCATCCGCAACGCGCTCGACGCGGGGGAATTCGTGCCGTGGTACCAGCCGCTCATCGACCTGCGCCGCAACCGCGTCGCCGGATTCGAAGCGTTGATCCGCTGGCAGCCACCCGGGCAACGGATGATCTTCCCCGACCAGTTCATCCCGATCGCCGAGGAATCCGGGCTGATCGTCGAGATGGGCGACTTCATGATCCGCGAAGTGTGCCGGCAACTTGGCGCTTGGCAGCGCCGCGACATCCACGTTGCCGTGAATGTCTCCATGCGCCAGTTGCGCAGCGGCACGCTGATCGCGACGATCCAGGACGCCTTGAAGCGCAACGGCGTACCGGCCCACTGCCTGAAGCTGGAGATCACCGAAAGCTCGATGATGGAAAACGTCGGCGACACGGCCGAGCAACTGCGCGAGATCAAGAAGCTCGGCGTCGACATCTCGATCGACGACTTCGGTACCGGGTTCTCCTCGATGAGCCATCTCAAGATGCTCCCCGTCGACGAGATGAAGATCGATCGCAGCTTCGTCACCGACGTGGCGACCAGCCCGCACAGCCAGAAGATCGTCAATTCAATCGTGCGCCTCGCGCACGAACTGCAGCTGGTCGTGGTGGCCGAAGGGGTGGAGGACGAGCACGCGCTGGCCTACCTGCGCTCGATCAATTGCGACTACGCGCAGGGTTACTTCTTCGGCAAGCCCAAGCCGGCAGAGCCAGTCGTGGCCGAGTGGATGGAGGCGACGCGCGTGGTGGCCTGATTTTCGACCCACTGCCTGCCCGGCCCGGGTTTGCCCGATCAGACAGCGAGCTGCGCGGGCGCGAGCGAGTCTGACGAAGGGGACGCAGGAAAGGCATGCATGGCTTGCAATCAGTCAGAGGGGCCCGCGTCAAGACGCCCAATCCGACGGTCGTACTGTTCATCGCAACTGCGATGTGATCCATGCCAGCAACGCTGATGTTCAGAACAGCGCGGTTGATGAACACCACGGCGGTCTTGATGTACATCGCAGCGGCTTCGTGATCCATCGCAGCGACTTTGATGTACATCGCAGCGGCTTTGTGATCCATCGCAGCGACTTTGATGTACATGGCAGGGGCCCTGCGATCCATCTCAGCGGCTTTGGTGTACATCGCAGCGGCTTTGTGATCCATCGCAGCGACGTTGTTGTATATCGCAGCGGCCCTGCGATCCATCTGAGCGACTTTGTTGTACATCGCAGCGGCTTTGTTGTACCCCGCAGCGGCCTGGATGTTCATCGCAGCGGTCATGTGATCCATCAAAGCGCCCGGGATGTCATCGCAGCGGCGATGCGCAGTTGCTTTCTTTCTCGCTGGGCAACAATGGTCACGGGCGCCAAATTTTTCCACATCGGATTGCGTTGGCCCGACGGTCATTGGCGGTAACTACACCGCGCATCCCACCCTCATCCGGGTTCGGCACCCGCTTTCGGCCTGGCGGAAGCAGGCAACAACCTTCAAGTCACAACGCGATGCACCCGCCACGCCGGAAACTCACTTCCTGCCGCAGGCTCCTCGATCCATCCGCACGCCAGCAATCCGTCATCGCTGCCCGCCTCGCACAGATACACCGCGATTGCTCCGCGCTGCTGTCCGGTCTGCACCAGCGCCCAGCCGTCCGGCAACAGCCGTTGCGAGGACTGGTAGTCGGCATCCAGGTACGACGACGCATTCGCTTCGAGGATCTCGCGACCAGCCGAGGACACCAGCCCTTTCACGGTCGCAACCTCGGCATCGAGCATGCAGGGCTGCGCGGGTCGTTCAACGCGCAGTCCATGCAATTGCAGGTGCGCAGCGGTGGATTCCGGGACCGCATATGCCCATGGCCTGCGCACGACATGCTCGCCGACGAAGTTTCCAAAATGAGGAACAAACGCGCTGACAGGAGCGCCGTCGAGCGCATACGGTTCGCGCGTGAGCACTTCGACCTCGGCATCGGGAAACGCTTCGAGCCGATAGCGCACCGCGATCGCATCGGGCGGCATCTCGCAGGCAGCAAGCAATGCAACAATCTCTTCGCCATGCGCTGAAACGTATTTGAGGGATTCCCGCAGGAAGCCGTACGTCGTGCGCACGCGCTCGGCGTAGCTGATGTACGAATACGCCTCGAGCAACAGGTCAAGCCGATTGGTGAGACCGCGGTAGTTGCCGCCGAAGCGCGGATGGTGGGTGTAGGTGAGCCAGCCCTTGCCCTGGCCACCTTCGTCGCGCATGAAGTTGCCGTACCAGAAACTGTCGAGCCCGTCGTTGCTCCTGACCGCCGCAGCGACGCTGGGCATGAAGTGCGCGCGCATGTAGTCGATCGGTTCGCGGCGGCCGCTCGCGACGGTATGCGGGATGTCGTAGGTCATCGCGAAGCGATGGATGGATCCGTTCGTCGCGTGGCAGTCGATGGTCAGGTGTGCATTCCATGGCTGGCAGACGTGCGTCTGCAACTGGCGCATCTCGCTCGCGTCCTGGCGCATGTAGTCGCGATTGAGGTTTACTCCGGCCGCGTTGACGCGCGTTCCTACACCGCTGTCCGGACCGAGCTGCCCGCGCAGGTGTTCGATCTCGAGCTTTCGGTTCTGCGGGTCGATGCGGTCGTTGCCGTCGGCGTTGAACAACGGCGCGACCAGCAGCGTCATGCGCGCCAGGATTTCCCCGTGCGCACCGTCGAGGATGTCGCGTACCAGCATCAGGCCGGCTTCCTTGCCCTCGACCTCGCCTGCGTGGATGCCGCAGATGACCAGCACGACCGGCAGCTGCGCGTCGCGCGCGGCTTCCGGGGTGAAATGGCCGTGCTGCGAGAGCACCAGCAGCGGCAAGCCGCGCCCTTCCGGAGTCGCGCCGAAATCGGTGACGTGCAGGCGCGGATCGTTGCGCGCGGCGAGTGCCGCGATGAACGCCATCACGTCGGCATGACGCGAGGTTTCGGTGTAACCGCTGCTCTCGGCGCGGGTCAGTGGTTGCTTCGTGGTCATTGCGAATCCCGTGGTGCGCGTGGCTGCTGCAAGGTTGGGATCATCGGTGAGCCAGCAGCGCCTCGACGTCATCGATTTCCTTGGGCACGCCTCCGGTGATCACTTCACAACCGTCTTTCGTGATCAGCACGTCGTCCTCGATGCGCACGCCGATCCCCTGCCATTTCGCGGCCACGCCCTTCGCGCCGGGTGCGATGTACAGGCCAGGCTCGATGGTGAAGACCATGCCGGGCTCGAGCTCGCGGAAGGTGCCGTCGATCCGGTACTCGCCGACATCGTGCACATCCAGCCCGATCCAGTGTCCGGTCTTGTGCATGTAGAAGCGCTTGTACTCCGCCGACGCCAGGTTTTTCTCCAGCGTGCCCTTCAGCAAACCAAGGCGGAGCAGGCCTTCGGTCAGCGTTGCGACTGCGGCATTGTGGCCCGCATCGTAGGGACGCCCGGCGCGCGCCTGTGCCAGTGCTGCGTGCTGCGCGTCGAGCACAAGCTGGTAGATCGCACGCTGCTCCTTCGAGTAGCGGCCATTCACCGGAAACGTGCGGGTGATGTCAGATGCGTAGTTGCGGTATTCCGCGCCGGCGTCGATCAACAGCAGGTCGCCGTCGCGCAGTGGCGACTTGTTGGCGATGTAATGCAGCACAACGGCATTTGCGCCGCCGCCGACGATCGATTCGTAGGCGAGCTGCGCATCATGCCGGCGCACGTGGTGCAGGATCGCCGCTTCGACTTCGTACTCGTGCATGCCCGCGCGTGCGGTGCGCATCGCGACGACATGCGCATCGGCGGCGATCTGGGCCGCGCGTTTCATCAGGCGGATTTCGTCGCGGCTCTTGAACAGGCGCTGCTCATGCAGGTAGTGGCCCAGTTCAAGGAACTCGTGCGGCGGTTGCGCGCCCTGCTTGACCTGCGCACGCACTCGGTTGACCCAACCGATCAGTTTCAGGTCGAACTCAGTGTCGCGCCCGAAGTGGTAGTAGACGCGGCTCCGGCCTTCGAGCAGGCCGGGCAGGATGTCGTCGAGATCGGCAATCGGATACGCATCGTCGAACCCGTACGCGGCGACGGCGCCTTCGGTGCCGGCACGCGGACCATCCCACGCTTCACGCTCGGGATTGCGTTCCCGACAAAACAGCAGGGCCTCGCCGTGCACGCGTCCGGGCACCAGCACGAGCACGGCGTCGGGTTCGCCGAACCCGGTGAGGTACCAGAAGTCGCTGTCCTGCCGATAGCCGTAGTGGGTGTCGTTGCTGCGGATGCGTGTTGGCGCGGTGGGCAGGATCAGGATGGCGTCGTCGCCGGCCATGCGCATGAGTTGCTTGCGACGGCGCGCGTATTCGGAATTTGGACTTGCGGCGAGCTGGTTCATGCTGCGTGGCTGGACACTGGATGTGGGCGGCGCATGGCTTGGACGAGGCAGGCGGCGTCGCTTCCAACCGCCATCGCGGATACCTGCGTCGTCGTCCATGTCAGTGCACGCGTTGCCGGAGCTGTGCGCCCTGCACACACTCACCGTGCAGTAGCAACGCGGCCACGCGGACGAATTCCACGATCTCGGCGAGAGCGGCTTCGTCGGCCTCGGACTCTTCGTAGGCAGGATCCGAAGCTGCGATCCGGCCGATGTCTTCGAGCGCCTCGGTGGCATCTTCGGAGAGCCCATCGGACGCCGGGGCGGCGAGCCCGAAGCCGCCAAGGAAGCCTTGGCACCAGCCGAGCAGCGCGTCCGCGCGCGCAGGCAACGGTGCGTCGTCGGGAGGCAGCAGCAGCTGGAATGAAAAGTCTTGTGCGGCGAACTGGTTGAGCGTCGCCGCGCGCAACCTGGCGATTGCATCCCCGGTCGGTGCGTCGCCAGACGCTGGACCGCCCGGCATGTCATCGGAAATGCGCGGGCCATTGCTATCGATCGCGAGCCTATGCAACCAGTCGGCGGCATCTGCGCATCCGCCTCCCGCGACATACCCGCACAGTGAACCATGCAGTTCTGAGGGATCGATCGGAAGGCCGGCGACCGCAAGCGCGCGCGCGAGCGTATCGCTGGTCGGCAGCTCGGTGCGCGCCGCGTCATCGCGTGATGGCTGGCTGACTGGCGAATCGGAATGAGTCATGCGGCGCGCCGGAATCGTTTCCAGACCCGATTGTAGCAGTGCAGTGCTGGACGCCACCTGCGTGGCGGTTGAGTCTGGATGGTGCGCCGCCTACACTCGGCCTTCAACGCAGGGGGCTTTGGGACCAGTGCGATTGCAGCAGCCAGGAGCAGCGCGGTGTCCGCGCGGCTCCATCAGCCGATCGTTCTGGCGCGCGGTCGCGTGCGGCCTTGCATTGCTGTTCGCGCATGCGGCCGTTGCCGACGTGCGCGATTTCCGCTTCCAGCGGATCAACGGCGAGCACGGCCTGGCGCAGAACACCGTTAGCGCATTGCTGCAGGATCGCGACGGCTACATCTGGGTCGCCACGCAGGGCGGGCTGCACCGCTACGACGGACTGGACTACAAACTGTTCGCGCAGGTGTCCGACGATCCGGAAAGTCTTCCGGACAATTTCGTCACTGCCCTGGCCGAGGGCGACCCCGGCACCTTGTGGGTCGGCACCAGCAGCGCCTATGTCGCGGAACTCGATTTGGCCAGCGGCCACTTTCGACGGCTGCTGCCCACCGTCCTGGACCACCCTGGTGAACCTGGCAAGCGTGTGCTCGCGCTTTACTACGAATCGGGCCACGGGCTCTGGGTTGCGACCGAGGGCGGGATCGATCTGCTCGAACCCGCATCGGGCCAGCGTCGCAGCGTGCTGCGGCAGCCTGCAGTCGCTCCACCGCGAACCACCTATGGCTTCGCGAGCGATTCGGCCGGGATCCTGTGGGCCACGTTACCCAGTGGACTCTACCGGATCGACCCGGTGACCCTGGCCACGCGACGCGTTTCGACGTTACCCGGTATCGCCGACATCCTGCGCGATCACCTTGGCCGCCTGTGGGTTTCGGCCGATGGACTGTACCGCCTCGATCCTGCAACCGCCCAACTGCAGCGCAGCAGCCTGTCTGCACAGGGCGGCCAGGATGCCGATTGGCCTCAGGGATTGGCCGCGGACGATCAAAACCGCTTATGGATAGCGACTTCGCATAGCGGATTGCTGCGCTACGATCCCTCCAGCGACGCCACGGTTACGGTCCGGGCGAACGCGTCGCAAGTCGACACCTTGCCCGAGGACGAGGTAACCGCGCTGTTGGCGGATCGCTCCGGAATGCTGTGGGTTGGTACGCGTACTGCCGGCGTCGTCGCAACCGACCCACGTGGAGCGCGCTTCGCGTTCGTTTCCGATGCCGATCCGTCGCATGTCCACCGATACACGAACAGCGTGCGGTCGCTGTACCAGTCGCCAGATGGAATGTTGTGGATAGGCACCGACGGCGACAGTTTGAAGCGCTACGACGTTGCGACCGATCGCTTCACCAGTTTTACCCCGCAATTACGCGCCGCGATGTCGCCCGAGCTGGGGACCCAGGACATCCAGGTGCTGGCCGTCAGGCCGGCGCCTGACGGGGCGCTGTGGCTCGCGACCAATCTTGGGCTGTACTGGCTCGATCCCATGCATGGCCGTGCACGCTTGCAACCGTTGTCCGGCGGTAGCGCAGACGCGCAATCGCAACTGCTGAGTGTGCGATCGCTAGCCAATGCGGCGGATGGCGGTTTGTGGATCGGCACCCGCAGCCAGGGCCTCATCAAGCTCGATGCGGCGGGGCATCGGGCCTTGCAGATTGATGCGGGCGGCCGTGGTTTGAGCAACGCGACGGTAAACTGCCTGTACGAGGACGCCCGCAATGGGGTGCTCTGGATCGGCACGATGGATGGCCTGGACCGCCTGCAGATCGCAAGCGGCAAGCTCGATCACTACCTCAACGATCCTCACGATCCCAAGACCCTGTCGGGCAATCGCATTCGCGCGATCCTTCCGGCGCGCGATGGCAGCCTGTGGGTTGGAACACATTCGGGACTCAATCACCTGCAATCGGTTGCAGGCGGAAAAATGCGCATCCGCCGCTACCCGGTGAGCGTCGATGCCGACCGTCCGAGCACCGTCTACGGCATCCTCGAGGATGCGCGCGGTCGGTTGTGGTTGAGCAGCAATGACGGCTTGTGGCGACTGGACCCAGGCAGCGGATCATTGCGTCGCTTCGGGCTCAGCGATGGGCTGCAGAACCTGGAGTTCAATGGGGGCGCCGCGTTGCAACTCGCTGATGGCAGGTTCGCATTTGGAGGCATCCGCGGTCTCAACCTCTTCGACCCGACAGCGATTGTCAACAGCATGTTCGCGCCGCCAGTCGTCCTGACCAGCGCACGCGTAGGTTCGGATCCCCTCGATCGCGTCGGGCTTACCGCACCCGCGCAATTGCACTTCGACGCGCGTGACAGCGTGCTGCGACTGCGTTTCAGCGCGCTCGACTTTGCAGATCCGGCAGGCGTGAAGTATCGCTATCAGCTCGCAGGTTTCGACAAGGACTGGATCGACGCCGATCACCGCCCTGATGCGACCTATACCAACCTTGACGCTGGCGACTATCTATTCCGTGCGCAGGCGACCAACCGCGACGGCATCTGGAGTCGGAACGAGTTGCGGTTTCCGGTTACCGTGGTTCCGCCCTGGTGGGACAGTCTCTGGGCGCACATCGTCTATGCGTTGCTTGTTGTTGCGGCATGCGTGTTCGGCTGGCGTATCCTGCAGTTGCGCCACCGCCGCGATGCAGCTTTTGCGCAGGCCATCGAACGGCGCGAGCAGCAACTGAAGATGGCCTTGTGGGGCTCGGGCGACGATTTCTGGGATCTCGACCTGCGCACCCAGACCTTGTTGCGTTCAAGCGCATCCGCCGTAGGTCCGCAACGCCCCGACCAAACAGTCAGCGTGGCGAAATGGCGCGCCGAAGTTGTGCACCCGGCCGATCTGGACGCTGTCCAGGAAAGGCTTGACCACCATCTACTCGGTGAGGCGGATCACTTCGAGAGCGAGCATCGTATCCGGCATCCACGCACTGGCGCATGGTTGACCGTGCTGGCGCGCGGCAAGGTCGTCGAACGCGATGGCGAAGGCAATCCGCTTCGCGTTGCGGGCACGGCCCGCGATGTCTCGCAAACCCAGCACAACGAACGCGAACGACTGATTGCGAGCGAAGTGTTGCGCAGCATGACCGAGGCAGTGAGCGTGATCGACATCGACTATCGGTTCGTGTCGGTCAATCGCGCTTTCACGCTGACCACCGGCTATGCCGAAGAAGAAGTCATCGGGCAGGCGTCCACCCTGCTGGACAGTTCGCAGCACGCGCCGGAGTTCTATCGCGACATGCGCGAGACGATGGAATTGACGGGCCGCTGGTCTGGCGAGATGTGGCAGCGACGCAAGGATGGTGAAGAATTCCTGTGCGCAATCGAAGCCGTGGAAGTGCTTGAGCCCAACGGCTCGCGTGGACATTTCGTTGTGGTGCTCAACGACATCACCGAGAAGAAGAGGGCCGAGCAGGAATTGCGCTACCTGGCCAACTTCGACACCCTGACCGGGCTGCCCAACCGCGCGTTGTTGTCTGAACGTCTTGCGCGCGCGATCGTCCGGGCACGCCGCCACGACACCATGGTCGCCGTGCTGTTCCTGGATCTGGATCGCTTCAAGGAAATCAACGATTCGCTCGGCCATGCTGTCGGCGATCGCATCCTCAAGGCGGTGGCCGCCCGCCTGCAGGCGACCACAAATCCGACTGATACCGTATCGCGACTGGGTGGTGACGAGTTCACCGTAGTGGTCGAGGACATCGCGTCGGATGAAGCGGCGTTCGAGGTCGCGCGCAACATACTTGCGGCATTCGTGCGCCCGCTGGTGGTGGACGAACGCAGCGAGATCAGCATCACGCCATCGATCGGCATCAGCATCTATCCAGCGCATGGGCTGGCGCCCACCGACCTGTTGAAGCACGCCGACACCGCGATGTACCAGGCCAAGGCGATCGGCCGCAACACCTTTCTGGCCTATACCGAGGCGATGGAAACCCAGACCCGGCAGCGCGCGAACGTCACGGCGGCGTTGCGCCGCGCCGTGGATCGCAACGAATTCCAGCTGCTCTACCAACCGCGCCTGTCGCTGGCCCGCGGCCGCATCAACGGCGTGGAGGCATTGCTGCGCTGGCACAGCGAAGAGCTCGGCGAGATGATGCCGAGCGATTTCATCCCGATCGCCGAGGAAACGGGGATGATCCTGCGCATCGGCGAATGGGCGATGCGCGAGGCTTGTCGCACCCTGGCGCAATGGCAACACGAAGGCCTGGCCGACGTTGCGATCGCGGTCAACGTCTCGGTGCTGCAGCTGCTGCGCGGGAATCTGCCCGAACTCATCACCAGCATCCTCGCGGAAACGGGTGCACCACCGACGCGCCTGGAACTCGAATTGACCGAGACGATGGTCATGGCGAATGCTGCGGAGACCCGCAGCATCCTCAATCAGCTGCGCGAACTCGGCTTGTCACTGGCGATCGACGATTTCGGCACCGGCTATTCGTCGCTGGTTTACCTGAAACAGCTGCCAATCGACATGCTCAAGATCGACAAGGCGTTCATTGCCGACCTTACCGAGGACCCGGACGACGAGGCGATCACCACCACGATCATCACGATGGCGCATTCGCTCGGCCTGACCGTGATCGCGGAAGGCGTCGAGTCCAAGGAGCAACTCGATTTTCTACGCGAGCACGGTTGCGACGAAATCCAGGGATACTGGTTGTCGCAGCCGCTGAGCGAACCGCACTGCCGCAGTTTCATAACGAGCTGGCACCAGACCACGCGCAGCCCCGCCGACGCACCGATCGCGCGCGCGTATTGACCGGCCCGCAGCGCGCGCCTATCGTGGACCACGCATGAGCGCGACCGACCCCATCCAGCAACTGCACGATCTTGCCGCCAAAGCCGAACAATTGGCGGATCTTTGCCGGCAATTGTCGGAAGAAAACCGCATTCTGAGGCAAAATCATGACCAGTTGGCCGGTGAGCGTGCGCAGTTGCTGACCAAGAACGAGCAGGCGCGGTCTCGTGTCGAGGCGATGATCCACCGACTCAAATCCATGGAGCACAACGCGTGAGCGAACCGGTCAGTGTCCGCATCCTTGATCGCGATTACCTGATCGCATGCGAACCGGGCGAGCGTGAGGGACTGGTTTCGGCTGCGCACCTGCTCGATGGACGGATGCGCGACATCCGCGGCGGCAACCGGATGGCGGCGATCGATCGGATCGCGGTAATGGCGGCACTCAACCTCGCGCACGAATTACTACAAAGCAAGCATGCATCGGAACATCGTGACCAGCAAATCGCGCGTACCTTGACCGAACTCAATCGCAAGCTCGACAGCCTGCTTGCCGATGCGCCAACGCGAGGCCGCGAGCGCGCTTAACCTTGTCGTCACCGCACGCGGATATACTGCGTGTGCGTCCTCTGCCGTGTACGACAGCCGCGTCTACATTTGCCTTGACCCATAATGCGACCCCGGAAGCTGGCAATGAAGCGGTGCGCAAGTCCGCCACGAGCGGAAAGCCTGATGCTTCAAAGTCGGCCTCCACCTGATCCCTTGGGATCAAGGTCGTTGCGCTGGCATCGTCATGGCGGAGGTCGCTTTCATTCAGCGCATCAACATGGATGACGTGCGCCGCGAGCTGCGGCATGACTTGCGTGGCCGTCGTGCAGCAATTCCCCCAGCAACGCGCATCGCCGCCGCCGCAAGCATCGCCGATCGATTGCTGCAGCTGCCGGCCGTAGGAACGGGATGCCGAATCGCGGGGTACTGGGCGATCGCCGGCGAGCTGCCGCTCAACATCCTGATGTCCCGGTTAGGCCAACACGCACGCTATTGCCTGCCAATGCTGCAACCCGATCGCACGCTGCGCTTCGCGCCTTGGAGTGCTGGCGATGCGATTGTTCTCAACAGGTATGGCATCCCGGAGCCCGAACATGGCGCAGACTCACTCAGTGCAAACATGCTGGATGTTGTCTTGCTGCCATTGCTCGGATTCACACGAAAAGGGCACCGGATTGGCACAGGCGGCGGCTGGTACGACCGCAGCTTCGCGTTTCGGCGTCAGGGTCCGGCGCCGCCATTGCTGATCGGGATCGGATTTTCTTGCCAGCAGATCGATGCGTACGACGCGCAGGAGTGGGATGTTCCGCTCGATGTGATCGTTACCGAACGTGAACTCATGCTGTGTCCGCGCTAGGCTGTCATCGAATATTCGCGCACGCATCGCGCGCCAAGAGGAGTAGCCAGCGTGAAATACTGGTTGGTCAAGTCTGAACCCGACGAGTTTTCGATCGATGCGCTGGCACGCGTCAGGGTCGAGCCATGGAGCGGAGTTCGCAACTACCAGGCACGCAACTTCCTGCGCCAGATGAAACTCGGCGATGGCGTATTGCTGTATCACTCCAGTTGCTCCCTGCCGGGCGTGGCCGGAGTGGCGGAGGTCGCGGTCGCGGCATTTCCCGACCCAACCCAGTTCGATATATCAAGCGACTATCACGACCCGAAGAGCAAACCTGAGGAGCCACGCTGGTTTGCAGTTGACATCGCGTTCGTGCGCAAGCTCAGGCGCATCATCCCGCTCCGGGAGTTGCAGGGTCTTGCCGATTCGCTCGGTGATTTCGCCTTGCTTCGACGCGGCAACCGGCTGTCGGTCCTGCCGGTAACTGCCGCGCAGTGGAAAACAATCCTTGCCCTCGAATGACCAACCAGAATCGATCATGAGCAAAGACGAGCAGAAACGACAGTCGGCCGAAGCAGCCCTGCGCTTCGTCCACGATGGAACCATTGTCGGCGTCGGCACAGGCTCGACCGTCGCGTACTTCATCGATGGCCTCGCCGGGATTCGCGATCGCATCGAGGGGGCGGTGTCGAGTTCAGAGCAAAGTACAGAGCGGCTGCGCGCGCATGGCATCGCCGTGTTCGATCTCAACGCGGTAGGACCATTGCCGTTGTATGTGGATGGCGCTGATGAATGCGACGCGCATCGCTGCCTGATCAAGGGCGGCGGCGGCGCGCTGACTCGTGAAAAAATCATTGCGCAGGCCAGTCAGTGTTTCGTGTGCATCATCGACGCTGCCAAGCAGGTTGATGTTCTCGGCGGATTTCCGTTGCCGATCGAGGTAATTCCAATGGCGCGCAGCCTGGTTGCGCGTGAAATCAGCGTGTTGGGCGGCCAGCCGGTATGGCGCGACGGAACTACTACCGACAACGGCAACTGGATCCTTGACGTGCACGGTATGCGTATCGCCGATCCCGTGGGGATGGAGCGCACGCTGAACCAGATCCCAGGCGTGGTCACGGTGGGGCTGTTTGCGCAGCGCCCGGCGGATATCGTGATTGTCGATGGGGTGAGGCGGGTCTGAGGGTTAGCACTGGCTTCTGAAGCCATGCGTGCAACACGAAACACCAGCTTGATCGCAACCGGACGATGCCCTGTTGGCGGAACCGTGCAAACAAAAGACCCTGGCGATGACCTGTTGCGGGAGCCATGCAAGCAATAAAAAACGCCAGCTTCGTTGGAAGCTGGCGTTCGGTAAAAAGAC